>JANOQV010000243.1:0-13343 GCA_031414955.1 Pedosphaera sp.
GATCTGCCGCCCGAGGAATCGGAGAACTACGAAGCGATCATGGCCGCCGCCGGCTTGTGCAACATCTACCTCATCGCGCCCACCACGCCGGAGGAGCGGATGGAACTGATCGCCAAGCGCGCCCGGGGATTCATCTACTACGTCTCGCGCGAAGGCGTGACGGGGATGCAATCCAAGGTCTCCGACACCATCGCCGACATGACGGCGAAGATTCGCGCGCACACCACGCTACCGATTGCCGTCGGTTTCGGCGTGTCTAATCCCGAGCAGGCGCGGACGGTGGCGCAATTTGGCGAGGCCGTGGTGGTGGGCAGCGCCATCGTGAACCAAATCGCCGAACACGGGCACTCGGCGGATCTCGTGCCCATCGTCTCTGACTTTGTTCGTGCGCTCGCGAAAGGCGTGAAACCATGAAGAAGAAAACTGATAATCCCAACGAGCGTTTTGTCATCATCATGGCCGGCGGGCGGGGCGAGCGCTTCTGGCCGGTCAGCCGCGAGAAGACGCCCAAGCAGTTGCTCACGCTGCTCAGCAAGCAGTCCTTCCTCCAGGAAGCTGTGGAGCGGGTGCTGCCGTTGGTCCCGATCAAAAACATCTTCGTCATCACCAACGAGGCGCAGGCCGCCGCAGTCCGGAAGCAACTGCCCAAGCTGCCCAAGGACAACGTGGTGGCGGAGCCGATCGGGCGCGACACCTGCGCGGCGGTCACACTGGGCGCGGCACTGGTCGGGGCGCGTTCCACAACGGGTGTGATGGCGGTGTTGCCGGCGGACCACGTCATTCCCGAGCAGAAAAAATTTCAACAAGTGCTGGCCGATGCCTTCGACCTCGCGGCGCGCGGCCAGGCCATCGTCACCATCGGCATCAAGCCCACCGAGCCAGCCACGGGCTACGGCTACATTCAGGTGGGCGAGCCGTTGCCGCCGCCGCAGGGCGCGAAGCCCTACAAGACCACGTTCTTCCGCGCCGAGCGTTTCGTGGAGAAGCCGAACCTGGATCGCGCGCTGGAGTATTTGAACAGCGGTCATTATCGATGGAACGCCGGCATGTTCATCTGGTCCTTCGTGACCGTGACGGAAGGTTTGCAGAAACATCAGCCGGAAATGTACGCCGCGTGCCAGCGTTGGTTCGCGGCCGCCAAAAGTCCGGCCAAGCTGGCCAAGGTGCTGGCCAAGGAGTATCCCGAGATCAAGAAAGTCTCCATCGACTACGCCCTGATGGAGCACGCGCAGAATGTGGTCGTGGCCGACGGCGCCTTCGAATGGGACGACCTCGGCTCCTGGAACGCGCTGGCCCGGCATCTCAAGGCCGACCCCGAAGGGAACTGCGCCGTGGGCGATTTCATCCACGTCGATGCCGCGCGCAACATCATCTACGACGCGCGCCGCAAGGACCGCCGCACGCCCATCGCCGTGGTGGGATTACGCGACTCGATTCTTGTGCAGACCGACGATGCCGTGCTGCTCGCGCACAAGAGCCAGTCGCAAAAGGTGAAGGAGTTGGTGAAGAAACTGGCCGAAGATCCGCGCCTGAAGAGACTCGTCTGAGTGGCGGTTGCGGAACCGGTGCCTCGCGGCCGCGTGTGGCCCGGATCGATCCCCGGCTTTACTTCAAGGCCGGGGTGAGCGGGGGCACGCCGCTCGCGCCGCCCAGCGAGAGATAAAAGGCTTCGAGGGTCTTGCCCTCCGGCGTGATTTCCTGCACACGCAAACCAGCCCCGACCAGCGCGCTGACCACATCGGCCGCGTCCGCCCCGGGGCGCAAGGCCACCGCTTCGGCCTCCCGGGCTTGAGTAATGAGTCGCGCGCTTTCCAGCACGCGCACGGCGGCGGGAAAGTCATTCACGCGCAAACGCAGCCAGTGGCCGTGGCCGGTCGCCTGCCCCACCGTGCCCTCAAAAACTTTCCGACCCTGCCGCAGCACGGCGATGCGCGTGCAGAGTTGCTCGACTTCGTTAAGCAGATGCGACGAGAGCAGAATGGTGAGGTTTAACTCGCTGTTGAGCCGCTGAATGGTGTGGCGCAATTCGTGAATGCCCTCGGGGTCGAGTCCATCGGCCGGCTCGTCGAGGATGAGCAACTCGGGATTGGGCAGGAGCGCCTGGGCCAGCGCCAGTCTCGTCCTCATGCCGTGCGAGTAGGTCTTCACTTTCGATAATTCGCGCCCGCTCAGACCGACCCATTCGATGACTTCGAACAATCGTGCCCGCGAGACCGGTGCGGAGTATTGCGCCAGCACTTCCAGGTTCCGATAGCCGCTCAGGTAGTCGTAAAAGACGGGCGCCTCAAAAATTGCGCCGACCCGCTGCAAGGCCGGTTGGCGTGCGCGGGTGACATCGTGGCCGCAGACCAGCACCTCGCCCGAGGTGGGCCAGACCTGGCCGAGCATCATGCCGATGGCCGTGCTTTTCCCCGCCCCGTTATGCCCGAGCAGGCCGAAGATTTCCCCGCGCGGCACCGTGAGATCGAGACCATCCAGTGCGACGCGCCCGCCAAAGACTTTGCGCAGAGAACGGAGTTCGATGAGGGCGCTCACAAATCAAGCCCCCTTGAAACCCTGGCCGAGTTTGGACGGCGGAGGCAGGCGTAACGCGACACCGCTTCAGGCAGGATGCAAGTCAGCGTGCTGGCCCAGTCCGTCCGCTCGAAAGCACCGGTGCCGCTTTGCCCGGCCGGAGCGGTCCCCATGCTCTGATTCGCCATCGCGCGTTTCATCCTCACTTGGTTCCCTCGATGGCCAGCAGGTTTTTGATGTGGCCGTCGGCGTAGAGGTAGTTCACGCCGCGCCCGTTCCCGATCGCGGCGTGGAATGCCTCCTTGTCGAACGCGATGGGGATGTTGTGCGGATCAAAGTTGATGGCGAGAACCGTCAAGCGGTCGGCATCCTGACCGTTGATCAGAATGTTCCACCCGTAGCTTGAACCCGTTTGCTCAAACAACTGAGGGCGATCGGACGGACAGCGGAGCACGTTGGGATTGCCCAGGTAATTGGAGAGAACCACGTTCATCGTGAACTCGGCATTGGTCACCATCCCGCCAGCCAGCACGGCATCGTAGATCCTGGGCAGCTTGTTCTCGTTATCATGCACATGCATCTGCACCGCCAACCCGAGCTGCCGCAAGTTGCTCAAACACGCGGTCGAGCGGCCGCGCTCCTGCGCGCGATTCACGACCGGCAGCAGGAGCGCGGCGAGAATGGCGATGATGGCGATGACCACGAGCAGTTCGATGAGGGTGAAGGCGGCATCAGAGTCGAGAGTTGGAGGTTGAGGGTTGAGAGATGGAGGCCGCGCGCCACTCACCGACTCAAATTCGACTTCCCCGCGCACGTTCACCGGCGTCCCGGCCTCCCGCCGGATTCGAGCACGCGCTGCATTTCCTCGAGCAGCGGCGCGACCTCCGCCTTAGTCTGCGCGGAACTCTCCGCGAAAAAAGTCTTCAACCCGACCGTGCGAATCTTCGTCTCCAGTTCCGGACTAACCGCCGGGTCACGTCCTTCCTCTCCAGTCCTGCCCTCCCCCGAAGCCTGATCCTCGCGCATTCTCTTCATCGCCTCGTCGATGGTGCGCTTGCGTTTGTCTTCGGGCAGTTTCTCGAACGCTGTGATCATTTGCTTCACGCCCGTGGGGAACGTCGCCTCAATGAAGGCTTCCTTCTCAGCCTCACTCATCACCGTGAACCAGGATTCCCAATCGCGGCTGCCGCGCGCCGCGCGCCGCTCCTCGGGTGGCAAAGCGTTCATCTTGTCGGCCAGCTTGCGCAGCGCACGGTTCCGTTCCGCGCCCTGGAGCTGGCCGAGATCGACCGATTGGACGTATGCGCGAAACTTCTCTGCCGTCATCCGCGAATGGCGGGCCAGGACAAACCCGGCCCAGGTCAGAAGCCAGATGGCGACGACAATGGTCCCAGCCAGTCCGAGGGAGCGCGCACGCCGATTCATTGTGAAGAGACTTTAACCACAGTGAAATGCCCTGCCACCAAAAAGCTGAAGTCGGGCGGAGTGGGGATGCATCATGTGAGCACGCCGTGAAATCAATTGGCCGAAAGATCGCCCGGCTGTTGGGAGATGAGCCGGTACTTCCAGCCTTTGAGCTTGAGAATCATCGCCCACAACTCCTCCGGCCTTTGGCAAAACACCAGTTCCAGGGAGGCCGGATGCGTGAGCCAAGTGTCGCGTTTCATTTCATCCTCAAGCTGGCCCGGACTCCATCCCGAATAGCCGGCAAAGACCTTGAGGCGTTGGGTGCTCGAAAAAGCATCGCCCAGATCAACCAGTTCCTCGATCGAATGATTGAGGTTGAGATGGGGCATCACGTTCGCGTCCGGCAAAAACTCATCGCCATGCAGGTAGCTCATCGCCTGTGGTTGGACCGGGCCGCCCAGAAAAAGTTCCTGGGCCTTGATCGTTTCGGAAAGATTGGCCGTGAGGCCATCGCCCACCGTGCGTCCGGTCTGGCGGTTGAGCACGAGGCCGAATGCGCCGTCCGGGTCGTGCTGGCAGATGAGCAGGACGCTGCGATGGAAGAACGAACCATGCAGCCGTCCGTTATCCAGCAGCAACTTCCCTTTCAATGATTTGAACGCCATGGAAACCTCGCGGCGAATATGAGCCAAGCCGCACCGGATGACAAATGCGGTTTGAAGGACGGGAGGCGGCGGATGATTGGCCACGTCAAATAACCGCTTGCGCCGCTCTGGGGTGCTCATTAAATTGCGCCTCCATTTCGGGGCACGCATAGCTCAATTGGATAGAGCATCTGACTACGGATCAGAAGGTTCCAGGTTCAACTCCTGGTGCGTGCACCAACTTCACGACAGCTTGGGTCTGGATCGGATTCAGGCACACGGTGCGAGCCAGCATTCGGTTTCTCCAGCCCAGCTCCGGTCCGGCTTGGCTCGATCAAATCAGGCGCCACTTCCAGGCCATGTCACCGCTCTCCGTCCGCCGGCTCCCGTCTTGAATCCCATTGTCTTCGCCACCGTCTCCGCTAACGTCGCGCCCGAGTTCGCGCGCGGGAGATAAGACCTCGCCGTCCGCCTGCTCACTGACATGGCTGAACCCGTTCCGGCAAAACCTTGGGCGCAAAAAATCCTGCGCGGCCTGCTGATCCTCCTTCTGCTCGCGGCTTTCGTGCTCGCGTTGCTCTGGGTGAGGCAATCGGGACTCCTGCCGCGCGCCCTGGCCTGGATCAGTTCCCTCGGCCCGTGGGGACCGATCATGTTTATTCTCATGTACATCGTCGTGGCCGTGCTGCTCGTGCCCGCTTCCATCCTGACCTTCGGTGCGGGCATCGTGTTCGGAATGGCTTACGGATCCATCTACGTGATGGTGGCGGCGACGGCAGCTTCCACTTTCGCCTTCCTCATCGGGCGCCACTTCGCCCGCGACTGGGTCGAGCGCAAGTTGGGCAACAATCAAAAGTTCAAGCTGCTCGACGAGGCGGCGGCGCGCGAAGGCTGGAAGATTGTCGCCCTGGTCCGGATCGCGCCCGTGTTCCCCTTCGGCCTGATGAGCTACGGCTTTGGCATCACGCGCGTTCCGTTCTGGCATTACTTCGCGGCCACCTTCGCCATGATTCCCGGCACGTTGATGTACATCTACTTCGGCACACTGGTCGGCGATCTGGCGGGACTGGAGAAAGGCATCAAGTCGCCGCCCTGGGTGAAGTGGACCATCTTCGTGCTCGCCGTCATCGTCACCACCTACGCCGCGCGCTTCGCCCGCCGCGCGTTGGCTAGACGCGTTTCCTGACTCAATGCGATCGGTTGCAGAGCCACTGCATGTAAGCGAGTTGATCCGCAACACCTCTGCGGCGATGGCCGGCACCGGCCGCCTCAGCGAACTGCTTTCTCGGCGAAGGCGACACCACCCGGTTGGAATTGAAAATGATTTACGGCACCGACCCAAGGGTAGCTCACCAACTCGCAACCGCTGGGCTAAGAGCCGGTCTGAAAATTTGGCCCCGGAGTGCGCCCGTCCTCGGGCGCAGCAAGGTGATGAGGCCGAGCGCGTTGGAAAAATCCACACCGACCTCCTTTGCCACGTGGCTGCGCCCGGGGACGGGCGCACTCCGGGGCCAGTGGCCTGCGCCGCCCAAACGACTTTTCAGACAGGCTCCAAGTGCTGGAATCCCGTTGGGAATCACTTCCCCGCTTCCGTCAGCAACCACTCCAGCGCGGCGGAACGGACTTGTCCGGGTTGGCCGGCAAAGCGCGTGAGGTTCTGGCCCGCGTTCAGCGCCAGGTATTGAGCTTGCGCCAGCGCCAGGGCTTCGGTGGTTTCATGGGCCACCCAGGTCCGGCCCGGCGCACCAAGCGCGAGCAGCGCCGGCAGATCACCATACTTCGCTCCACCGGGAAGAAAGTTCGGATCGTGGAGATCAAGGACCTGGCCAAAGCGGAACCCACCCGTATCGATGACGGCCTGGTCGATGGCTTCGCCGCCTTGCGCCCGGGCGGCGGCGACCCACGGGCCTGCACCGTCGAGACCCACCACCGTCAACCGCTGCGCGGGACGTTTATTCCTCCTGGCGAACTTCACCACGGCCAGCACGTCGTGCACGCGGTGAACAAACAGGGCGGAATTGTAACCAAAGGTGTAGGCGCCGGATTCGCGCGGGTTTTTCACCCGCGGCGTCTTGGTCAATGGTTTGGCGTCGGCGAGGAACTCGCCCTGATGGAGCAAGTCCACGCCGATGACCGTCACGCCGGAGTTCACCAGCTTGGCGACATCCGGTTGCAGGGAACCGTCCGGGGCGTAGAGCGCGGATTTCCCCTCACCGCTCAACCAGACCACGGTGTGGCCGTTCGCGTTTTTTGGAGCGCAGATGACGGCGGGCAGTTCTTCCCGGTAAGTTTTGTTCCGCAACAGGCCGCTCGATTCGCTCCACAAATCACGGTCGGTTTTCTTGCTCTCCGCCCACTCCACCTCGCCGACCTCATCCAGGCCGCCGTCGAGCACGATGTCGAACGCGCGGCCGTACGTCATGCGGAAGCGGGCGGGCGTGGCCTGATCGGCGGCGAGTTGCTGTTGAGCGTCGGCGTGGAGTTGACGCAACAACTGCCGCTCAACATCCGGGTCGGCGGCCTTGGGTGCGGGATGCTGGTCGTTCCAGACCGTCAGTTGCTCGCGCGGAAGCGGCACGTAGTCGCGTTCAATCACCGGCTCCTTCTGGCCCAGTTTGAAATGGCGATTGAGCCAGGTGTAGAATGCACCGCGCGAAACGGCGTTGTAGTTGTGGGGAAAATGTTCACCTCGTTTGAGCATGACGTTGTTGGGCGTGCCGAGCATCGTGTAAAGCTGCTTGAGTTCGGGAAATCCCTTCGTGGACATCTCCTTCGTCCAGTCGTTCGCGGTCGTCAAACCTTGCGGTTTGGGCGCGAACAGAGCGGCGAACTCGATGTTGCCGGTGTTCACGCGCAACAGGCTGGAGTTCTCGCAGGTGCAACCACCCTGCATCGCAGTGCTCACCATCACGGCTGGGAATGAGAGCGTCACGCGCGGATCAATACCGGCCAGAAGCATCGTCTGCGTGCCGCCACCGCTCGCGCCCGTGATGGCGACGCGGTCGGGATCGACCTCGGGCAAGCCGAGCAGGAAGTCGAGCGAGCGGATGGCGTTCAACGTCTGCAAACCCATGATGCTTTGCAGGTGGGCCTCGGCTTGCGGGCTGTAGAGGCCCCAGTTTTCCACCGTGTTCATTTCGGGGCGTTGCTTGGCGAAGCCATGGACGATCTGCCGGGAGAATTGCACCGCGTCGGAATCACTCAGCATGTCCCATTGCCAGACGACACAGCCCATGCGCGCGAGCTGGACACACATCGACTGGAAGCGGCTGCGACCGCCTTGCTCAAACCGCTCCTCGCCTTCGGCCAGTTCGCGTCGCAATTCCACATCGGTGGACTCCGACAGCCGCGCGTTGGCCCAATGGCCATGCGCAAACAAAACTCCCGGCGCCTGGCCCTTGACGTTCTTCGGACGATAGAGGTTGCCCGTCACGAAGAAGCCCGGCGCGCTCTCGAAATACACTTTCTCCACCGTGTGATCGCCGCGATCAATTCTGCCGTGCATCACCGCCTTGAGCGGGGTCTTGGTCGGCATCGGCCACAGTCCCTGCGAAACGAGAATCTGCCGGCGCACACGGTCGGCCCGCTTCGTCCACTCGGCCTTCGACTTCGGGGGAGTGAATGGAAAATAGCCGTCCAGATCCTTGAGCGGCTCCAGACGGAGATCGTTCGGCCGTTGGCCCTCGGGCAGGACACGCGGCGCGGCCGCCACCGCGACGGAGGCGAGCAGGCTTTGCGCTAGGAAAAGCCCGGCGGCGGAACGGAGGAATCGGGTGGTCATGGCCGACAGAATGGAGAGACGGTCCGCCCGGCGTCAAGCGAGCGTCGCTTGATCTTCCCGGCTTGTTCCCGCAGTTTCCGCGCGTGAAAACTGTTCCGCTCCTGCTCGCAACCCTGGCCGTCGCGCTGGCCGGATGCCATGATCCGAAATCGACCACGACCAATCAGACCAACGCAAACGTGGCTCCGCCAAGCCTCGCGCCGCCTTATCTCCCCCAGGCCCAGCCGCGCCTCCAAACGATCAAGCTCTTCGTCGGCGGGAAGGAATTGACCACGGAACTGGCCGTGCGGCCGGTCGAGATTTACACCGGCATGATGTGGCGCACGAACCTGCCGGAGCACGAGGCCATGCTCTTCGTTTTTCCCAGCGCCGAACCGCGTTCCTTCTACATGCGCAATACCTACGTGCCACTCTCGCTGGCCTACATCAGCCCGGACGGTGTGATCCAGGAACTGCACGACTTGCACCCGCTCAACGAGAACTCGACGCCCTCACAGGCGGACAACATCCAGTACGTTCTCGAAGTGCCGCAGGGTTGGTTCCAGCGGCACAGTATCGCCCCAGGCACTTTGCTGCGCACGCCGCGTGGTGATTTGCGCCAGAGTTTTTTCGCCCCGCGCCAATGAGCCGACCCACCGACATGCGGGTGGTCGCGGCGCGGCTGCACTTTCTCCCGGTCGTCACGCGGGTGCCGTTGAAGTTCGGCACCGAGACCACCACTGCGGTGACCTGCGCCCGAGTGTGCCTCACGGTCGAGGGCCACGAAGGCCGTCGAGCCGAGGGCTGGGGCGAAACACCACTCAGCGTGCAATGGGTCTGGCCTTCGAAGCTCACTTACGCCGAGCGCCACGAGCGGCTGAAACAGTTTTGCGTGCGGCTGGCGCGCGCGTGGGTGCAGTTCGATTCGGTTGGTCACGCCTTTGAAGTCGGCGCGGACTTTCAGGAACACGAACTGGAGAAGCTGCTCCGGCAGAGCAACGAGGGCGCGGCGGAACCGATGCCGTGGCTGGCCGCGCTGGTCTGCCTCTCGCTCTTCGACCTCGCGCTGCATGACGCCTTTGGGCAACTGCATGAGCGTCCGGTCTATTCGACTTACACGGGAGAATTCATGTCGCGTGATCTCGCGGCGTATCTGGTGCCAGCCCAGGAGGCGGACGTGGTGTTTGATTTTAAGAATCGATTCCCGTCTGACTTTCTGATCGCCGATCCGCCCCAGCAGCTTCTCGCCTGGCATCTGGTCGGCGGTCTCGATCCGATGGACGCCTCTGCGCTCACGGGGGACGAGCCGGACGACGGCTATCCCGTGCTGCTGGGCGACTGGATTCGGCGCGATGGCCTGAAGTGTCTCAAGGTCAAGCTGCGCGGCAACGACCACGCGTGGGATTACGACCGGCTCAGCCGGGTGGGCGACATCGCCCGTGCGGAAGACGTGCCCAGGCTGACGGCGGACTTTAATTGCACCGTCACCGAGCCGGCCTACGTGAACGAGATTCTTGACCGGCTTCAGCACGAAGCGCCCGACACCTTCGACCGCCTGCTCTACGTGGAGCAGCCCTTTCCGTACGAATTGGAGGAATTCCCCATTGATGTCCACAGCGTCTCCCGCCGCAAACCGCTCTTCCTCGACGAGAGCGCGCACAACTGGAAGCTCGTGCGCCGCGGGCGCGAACTCGGCTGGACCGGGGTGGCGCTCAAGACTTGCAAGACGCAGACCGGCGCGATTCTCACCGCCTGCTGGGCCAAGGCGCACGGCATGCAATTGATGGTGCAAGATCTAACAAATCCGATGCTGGCGCAGATTCCCCATGTGCTGCTCGCCGCCCACGTCGGCACCATCGCCGGCGTCGAAACCAACGCCATGCAGTTCTATCCAGATGCGTCCCAGGCGGAAGAGCTCGTGCATCCCGGACTCTATAGGCGTCGCCGTGGGATGGTGGATTTCTCGACCTTGCGTGGCCCGGGTTTTGGCTATCGGTTGATGGAGATGAAACGCGAATTGCCCGAACCAGTCGCAGAATTCGGGAAGTAACCAGTAAACGGTGGCTGCGATTAACCCACCGAGCCGACTGATTCCTGACGCACTGTTTACTTCCCCTGCGTTTCGCCTGAATCCCAACCGCAACCGCCCAGTCGAACCGGTGTTCATTCCAGAATCCTATGAAAAGCGAATCCGGGTCCGCCTTGCAGAAAGCCATTTTTATCGTGCTGCTGCTTGTTCTGGGTTGCCTCGCCTACCTGGTGATGCGCGAGCATAACCGCAGCGAACCAGGCCCCGCCGAGTTCCACGAAGCCACCGCTCCGGCGGCCGGCCCGATGAATCCGCCCGGCTCGACCGAAGCGCCGACCACATCCCCGGCCCGTCCGACCTACGCTCCGCTGCGCCCACGCGTCGAAACCAATCTCGTGCGCGTGGTGACCAACCGCGTGCCAGTGGTGTTGCGAACGAATTTGCCGGCGGTGACGGAGACTGAAACTCCGGGCGGGCCGGTTCGGGGTATTTTCCCCGGCGCGGTTGTGGTGCCGGTTGCCTACGCGTCGGGCGCCACGCCTGGCTCGCCGGGCACTTCCGTTTACGGCCGGGCCACGTTGCGCGGCGTGCCGCCACCGGAGAAAAGCATCCCGCTCGACGCAGCTTGTGGTCGCCTGACGACCGCGCCGATCACGACCCGACATTACGTCGTCAATCCGGAGGGCGGTCTGGCCAATGTGTTCGTTTACATCAAGACCGGAGCGATCAAGGCGGGACCGCAGGACGCCGTGCCGGTTTTGGACAATGTGAAATGCGAGTTCCAACCCTACGTGCTGGGCGTACGCGTCGGCCAGCCGTTCAACATACGCAACTCCGATCCGGTGCTGCATAATGCTCACCTCATGCCCAAACCGGGCGGTGGTAATCGGGAGTCGAACATTGGCCTGCCGCTCCAGAACATGGCCGTCACCCGAGTGTTCGATCAGCCGGAGGTCTTCGTAAAAGTGAAATGCGATGTGCATCCGTGGATGTTTGCCTACCTCGGCGTGGTGGATCATCCGTGGTTCGCGGTCACTGATATGGGCGGTAATTTTACGCTGCCAGTGGGATTGCCAGCCGGTCAGTACACCCTGGCCGCAGTGCATCTGAAGTCCGGCGAACTCGCCCAGCCGATCACCGTGGGCGGCGGCAGCCTTCCGCCCGTGAGTTTTGTCTTCGACGTGCCCCAGCCCTGACCCAAGACGCCTTGAGTCAGCGGCACGCCGCGCGGCAGGCCCGGTAGCCGAGGAAGATCGAAACCATCGCCCAGGCGTGCAGGGCCAGGTTCAGCCACATGGAGAGCAGTGCGGTCAGAATCGTGTCGAGTCCGAGGAGAAGCATCCCGACCAGGAAGGCCCAGCCGTGGCGCTTGCCAGCGAAATAGCCAAACCCTGCGATCAAACCGGCGAGAGCGATGTTGATGGCGATGTGCATGAGCATCGCCGAGCCTCCGACCTCTTTGGCTGCTGCGTCGCGAATCACCGTGACCGCCAGCCCCAGGGCGAAACTGAAGCTGGCATTGGCATAGACCAGGATGGAGTTGATGATTGAAAACGCAGCGATCCAATAGAACCAACTCGCGCCGCCTTTGATGCGGTGGTGCAGGCTCGGGTCGGTGGCGGCCAGGGTCACAGGCTGCAGCGCGGGAGCGCCGGCGGCATTCTTGTCGGTTGGTTCCATAAGTTGACCGGGACCGTGCCAGAGCTGGCCATGCGGCTCAATGCCAAATCCCGTCCCGAGCCAGGAGCGGGTGCATTTTGACCCTGTTCTTAAAGCGCGACCTTCAAGCCATGTCGTTACCCCCATCTTGGCAGAGGTTTCACGATACTCCCCAACTGGTGGGTTGAACCCAGCCGCTCTGCGGCGGACCTGACGGTTTTCGTTTCGTCCTCTCGTTTTCATCGCGCCGGGCGGTCGTGAGTTTTTTCCGGCGGTGGTCGTGGCCCGCACGCGTGGGCACGCTCGCCGCCTATGATTAACTCGCCCTCTCTCGCCAAGTTTGCCGCCTTTGTCGAACTCAAAGACTTCCGGCCGCCCACCAAAAAAGAATACCTCCGCTACCTGCGCAAGCTCGGCGAACATTACGCCTGCGATCCAGCCGCGCTCTCCGAGGATCAGTTGCGCGCCTACTTCCTCTTTCTCCGCCAGGAAAAAAAGTTTGGTGGCTCGGCCATGAAGCTGGCCCGCTGCGCCCTGCGCGCCTTCTTCCGCGACTGCCTCCACGTCACCGGCTGGACGGTCTTCGAGGAGGTGCGCGTGGCCCCGCCGCAGACGCTCCCGCTCGTGCTCACGCGCGAACAGGTCGCCGCGTTGCTCGGCACCTTGCGCGAACCCCGCTACCGCGCGGCGCTCACGCTCATCTATCACACCGGGTTGCGCGTGGGCGAGGCGGTGCGGATCGAGCTGCGCGATCTCAGGGACACGCACGGTGAACATCCGCGTCTGCATGTGCGCTGCGGCAAGGGCGGCAAGGATCGCTTCGTGCCGCTCGCCCCCGCGATGGTGACGCAACTGCGCGCCTGGTGGCAGACGCACCGCCATCCGCAATGGCTTTTCCCCGGCCCGACCAGCGGCTGGCGCGAGCGCGCGCAACCGGCCGACGCCGCCGCACGCGCGGCCTCGCACCTCTCGGTCTCCGCCGTGCAAAACACCTTCCGCCTCGCGCGCGCGCAGAGCGGTCTGCCCGTCGAGGCCACGGTCCACACCCTGCGTCATTGCTACGCCACGCACTTGCTGGAGGAAGGCGTCTCGCTGCGGCTCATCTCCCAATACCTCGGTCACGCCTCGCTCGAGACCACGGTGATTTACACCCACCTCACGCCACTGAACGAGGCCCGGACCCGGGCCGCGCTCGAGGTGTTGCACCGCGCCGTGGCGTGATCCGGCTGGCCGACATTCTGGTCGCGCACTGGCCGGAGTACGTGGCGCAGTTCGGCGCGGCGATCCCCGACGAGCAGCGCGCGGCGGTGCGCGCCATCCGCCGCTGCCG
>JANOQV010000244.1:0-13055 GCA_031414955.1 Pedosphaera sp.
TTTTCTACCGTGACCAATGCGGGTGGGGTTAGACTCCGTCTACCCCTAACTGCCGCCGCTGGGGGCGCGCGCGCCGCGACCATCTCCGGTGAAACGCGCGGCAGGAGGGGATGCTCGCTCTGCTCGCCTCGCTGCGCTCGAAATGGGGTTCGACGGAGTCTCACCCCACCGTCCACACGGCTGCAACCGTGATTGGCCGCTTCAACCCGCCGCGCCCAGTTCGCGCTCCAGCATCACCTCGAAGACCTGCCGCCAGCGTTCTTTCTGGCGCGCGACGGATTGATCCGGTTCGAGGCGCTTCTCCAGACACAGGCCCGAGGCCGGCTCTTGCAGGCGCAGGATGCGCCCGCCATCGGCGAGTTTCAGCAGGAGCAGTTCGATGCTGCGTTTCATGGTTCAGGCGAGCGTCAATCCGTGGCTTTGCATCGGGGCAAAATCCGCCGTGTTCCCGGTGGCGAGACTGACACCGCACCGCACCGCCACGGCAGCAATCTGGCAGTCGGCCATGCTGCGCGAGCGGCGACCAGTGAGGTTGAACAAGTCGGCGGCCTTGCGGGCGTCGATGGCAAGGAAAGGTTCAGGCGCGGACAAAAGCAATTGGGCCAGCAGCTCATCCTGCGGAGTCAACGGTCCCGAAAGAAATTCGCTCCACGCAATCGTGCAGACCGCGAAATCTTCTCCCGCCGTCAACCAGGCCAGCAGTTTTCCTTCGGCGGCGGAACCGGCGACCAGGGCTTGTATGAGAAAGTTCGTGTCGAGATGAATCATCGCTCGCCGATCAACGCCGCCCCTCGCGCACGGACGACTGCCAGGCCGCCGCTTTTTCCGGCGTGAGTTGCAAACGGC
Source organism: Pedosphaera sp. (assembly GCA_031414955.1). Lineage (GTDB taxonomy): Bacteria > Verrucomicrobiota > Verrucomicrobiia > Limisphaerales > SIBH01 > JANNGC01. The sequence continues at coordinate 847 of JANOQV010000244.1, forward strand.
TCTGCAACTGTTTGAACGCCTGCAAACGATCCGGGTTCTGCGCGGCGACCGGGACGGACTCCGCCTGGGTCACAGCGCGCCGCACCGCTTCCTCTTTGGACACGCCCCACGCGCGCGCCAGTTGCTCCACCACGGCCAGCGTGGAAGGGTCGAGCGAAACGCTGCTGCCATTGCCATTCATGCCGGAACCGTATCACCGCCGCCCGCTGACGGGCAACCGCGACTTCGCGACCATATGTATCAGTTTGGAGCGCAATTTTCTTAATCTCCGGTATCGACCCGCTTTGGTTTCAATTTTCCAATTCGCCCTTCCGACAGAATCGTGTCGTAGCGTTGGATAAACTCCAATTGTTTGGAGAGGTCTCCAGAGTAAGATTTCGTCCACTTGTCAACAGCCTCGATGATGGCCTCGTAAAGCGCCTCGAAAGAGAACATCTTCGTGCCGCTGTCTTGGTCGATGCGAACACTCTTGGCGGTCGGATCGATGAAGAAATGGAGAGGAAGCAACTTGCCAGACAGCACACTCCGAGAGAGCGAATTGGTCATGTGCAGAATGGCATTCCTGAATGCCCACAATTCAGATGGCGTGACGCCGACCGGGGTAAGCACAGCATGTTTGGAGAGCCACGTCTCATAATTGCCTGCGACATCTCCAAGGTCCAGATACGCTACGGTGTCAACAAAGGATACGATGAGCTTCATTGCCGATACGTAGTGTTTGTGCGCGTAAAGGAGTTTGATGGCCTCGGTAAAGTCATCCCCGAGTAGATCATGCACATTCAAGCCTGAAGGCGTGACGTACGCAGCCAGCCAATCGGTCCGCTTCACGATCCCGTCGAATTCCTCTGAGAGCGTGGCTGGGCAGGTCGTAGGATCTACATGACTGAGGAGATCGATTCGTGGTTTTCCGTCCACAATCGGCGTGATGCAGACGAGCGGCCTCGCAGGTGCCTTGAGATCCTGAAGCGGGACTTCAAAAAGCCAGATAGCCTTTCCAGTTCTCGCAAGATACGAGAACTCTTCAAGCGACAACCCTTGCTCGGCATCAATTCCGAGCCATGACTTGATGCTCGCGACAGGGAGCGGATAGCGAACCGATCGGCCAGCATCGGCACCCGCTCGACTCTGGAGGAATGCCGCGATCTCATGTTCATCGCCGCCACGATCATACGCGACAGCACCGAGGCTCTTGATGACGTCGCTTTCCACATAGAGAAAAAGGTTTGCGACCGTTTCTGTGGAGAGCGCTTGTTTAGGCATCTGATTCATTGTCGAAGAGCTCGAATTTGCTGATGCCGTGCTGTGATGCAAGACGCGTTACCTCGTCTCGGCCCTCGATCACAATAACGCGCGCCTCTTGTGCTTCTCGACGTTGCTCGCCGGTAAGTTTGCCAGTTGTGACGAAAACAGCCGCGTCGAGCCGCCGTGAGAAGCAGCCGGCAAGGAACTTCAGCCATTCGCGTTCTGTGGGCGCGTTGTTCGGGCTGTGGAACTTTACTTGAACACCGATGCTGCTCGGCTCCCCACGGGCGTCGCCAAGCCGGTTCCCTACGAAGTCCACGCCGCGCTCACGTCGCTTGTCGCGGCCTTGGTGGTACCAAGCGTAGTTGGGATACGCCGCTCTCAAGACACGGATGAAATACTGCTCGAATGCATCGCCGCGTGCCGTCTCCGACGGCACGCTTTGCTCGTTTCCAGTGTCAACGTTGATGGTGGTTTCGGCGGGGTCTGTGCTGGCGGCAAGGAACTCCCGTCCCTGCGATGTGAGTCGCCATCCTGGCGACTCCTTATCGTATGGATGGAGATAGCCTGCCTCAACTGCAACCTTGTTGACAAAGAATCGAAGGCTCGCTCTTCCCGGCTCAGAGAGAGTGAATCCCTTTAGTTTGAGAACTGCATCCACTGCGTTGTAGATGTCGCTCATTTGGGCGACACCACCTCGCTCCGCAATCGCGCCGAGCGCGATGCGAACTTGATCGTCGCCGGATAGTCCGGCGTCGGTGCCTTTGACTGGCTGGAGGGTGGCCATTTGCGGGATTGTAAACAGGGAACACGGACTGTCGAGCAAGCCTTGCTAACAGGTCGCGTAGTTCACGCCGAATAATCCAGATAGACCGTCTTGATGCGCGTGTAGAAATCAATCGCGCCTGCGCCTTGTTCCTTGAAGGAGTCGGTGCTGCTTTTCTTCACGCCGCCGAACGGGGCCGTTTCGAGTGTCGCGGGTTTCATCGTCAGTCCCATTCGCCCAACTCGATCAAGATGGCACGCAACTCCACACGGTCGTCGGCATTCATTTGCAATACCCAGGCGGTGGTGCGGCCCACGTCCGTCAGCCCGACGATGCGGCTGCGGTCGGGTTTGAAGTGTTCGCGCCATCGGTCGTGGCGCGGGTCAAAGAGCCGGACGATTTTGTTCGTGTCGGGATCGCGTCCGGTCAGGTTTGCGCCCTTGTGCAGATTGCACTGGTGACAGGCGAGGGCCAGATTTTCGAGCGCGTCCGCACCGCCATGTTTGCGCGGGTTGATGTGCTCGACGTGGAAAGGATGTGAGTCGTCGTGTTCCTGCCGGAGCCGGCAATACTCACAACGATTCCCGGCGCGCTGCCGCACTTGCTTGCGGAGAGCCGGGCGCATCAGGGAGCGGCGTGTTGCCTGAGATACAAACGGGCTTTGGCCTTGAGGATGGCGACGAATTTTGAGACGCGGACACAGGTTTCGTACTCACGTTGTTCCGCTGCGGTCAGCGCGCCTTCGTTGCATTTGTCAGCCAGCACCGACACGCGTTTCGCCGCGACTGGATCAGGCTTCATGGCAACAAGGGCCTTGGCACTGGCTGGGTTGAGCGAACGGCTGACCGGCTCCAGCAATCGCCCCAAGATGTTCACGGACGGCTCGCGTTTCATGGCGAAAGCGTAGCCGGGCACCTGTCGCCGCGCAACGCCCGTTCATGTGAAAGGTGGGGCGCGTCGCTCCGCGCGCGCCGCCGCCGCGAGAAGGTCGTGCGGAAATCCAGCAACACGGTCGGGGCGAGACGTGAACACCCTCGCGTCCCATCTCGCCGTACCCCGGCGCGCGCGGAGCGCCGACGCCCTACCAGCAACGGTGGAATAGAGCATGGCCTTCTGGAGACCGCGCCCCATTGCTTGCCATCGAACATCTGGCGGATAGCATCGCGGCGTGCGGGTGGTCATCGACACGAACGTGCTTTTGTCCGCGCTCCGTTCCCAGCGCGGTGCGGCTTTTCGTCTGGTGGAGAAGCTGGGTTCGCCGCAATTCCAGCCCGTCGTTTCAACGCCGCTTTGCCTGGAGTACGAGGACGTGTTGCGCCGTCCCGGCCTGCTGCCCAGGCTCTCGGCCCAGGACATCGACGACTTTCTGGATTACTTCCTCTCCGTAAGCGTGGAATGCCCAATTTATTTTCTGTGGCGTCCGCAACTGCCCGACGCGAAGGATGACCTGTTGCTGGAACTGGCCCTGGCGGGCGACGCGGCCTTCATCATCACTTTCAACGGGCGGGATTTTCGCGGCGTGGACAAGTTCGGAATTCGAGCGGTGACACCGGCTGAATTCCTGCGTATCTTGGCGGCGTCATGAGCACGTTGAACGTCACGATTCCAGAATCGCTCCGCCGCCGCGCGCAAACGCTGGCGCAGGACGACGGTGTTTCCATCGACCAGTTCATCGCCACGGCCCTGGCGGAAAAAGTCGCGGTGCTGGACGCAGACAGCTACATCCGCCAGCGCGCCGCGCGCGGGAGCCGCGAAAAATTCGAGCGCGTCCTGGCGAAAGTCCCCGACGTGGAGCCGGAGCCGCACGACCGGCTGCCTTGACCACGAAGTCGGACGCGTTGGTCTTCTACGGAGCGCCGAGCATGGCTCGGCTCGAACACAAACATTCAGCCCAAGCCGAGCGATGCTCGGCGCTCCTCTTCACGCCGAGTAATCCAGATAGACGGTCTTGATGCGGGTGTAGAAATCAATCGCGCCCGCGCCTTGTTCCTTGAAGGAGTCGGTGCTGCTTTTCTTCACGCCGCCGAACGGGGCCTGGAGCGCGAGGCCGGTGGAGATTTGATTGATCTTCACCACGCCGGCCTGGATGCGCTCGGAGTAGAGCATCGCCTTCTTGAGGTCGCGCGTGACGATGGACGCGGAGAGGCCGACATCGACGCCGTTGGCCACGGCGATGGCCTCGTCGAAATTCTCCACGGCGATGATGGCGATGACGGGGCCAAAGACTTCCTCGCGCGCGATGCGCATCTGCGGCGTGACGCCGGTGATGATGGTCGGCTGCATGAAGAAGCCGTGCGCGAGTTCGCCGTCGCTCAGGCGCGCGCCGCCATAGGCCACCGTGCCGCCCTCGTTCTTCGCGATTTCGATGTAGTCGAAGTTGCCCTTGAACTCCTGCTCGTTGACCGCCGGCCCCATCGTCACGCCCGGCTTCAAGCCGTTGCCGACGACGATGGCCTTGGCTTTCTCGATCAGCTTCTCGGTGAACTGCGCCGCCACTGACTTCTCGACAATGACGCGGCTGGTGGCGGTGCAAGCCTGGCCGGTCAGCCCGAAGCCCGCGATGGCGACGAGGCGCGCAGCGAGATCGAGGTCGGCATCGGCGAGGACGATGGTCGGGTTCTTGCCGCCCATTTCCATCTGCGCGCGGGCCATGCGCTGGGCGAGCTGCTGATAGACCTGCGCGCCGACCTTGAGCGATCCGGTGAAGGAGAGCGCGGCGACGTTGGCGTTCGTGGCGAGTTCACCGCCGACGGCGCGGCCATCGCCAGTCACGACGTTGAGCACGCCCTTGGGCAGGCCGGCTTCGGCGAGAACCTTCGCCAGTTCAATCGACATGGCTGGTGCTTGCGACGCGGGCTTGAGCACCACGGCATTTCCGCTGACCAGCGCGGGCGCGAGCTTCCACGCCGGGATGGCAATGGGGAAATTCCACGGCGTGATGAGGCCGACGACGCCGAGCGGTTCACGGCGCGTGAACAAAAGATTCTGCGGCAGGTCGTGTGGAATAGTCTGGCCACCGATGGTGTAGCTGAGTCCGCCGAAGAAGCGGAAGATGTCGCAGGCGCGCTGCACTTCGCCGGTCGCTTCGGCGAATGTCTTGCCTTCCTCGCGCGTGAGGAGTTCGGCGAGTTCGGCCTTCTTTGTTTCGAGCAGCTGCGACGCTTTGCTCAACACCCTGCCGCGCGCCACTGGCGTCATCGCTGCCCAACCGGCGGACGCCGACTGTGCGGCAGCGACCGCAGCGGCGGCCTCAGCTTGGCCGCTCTGCTGATAGCTGGCGACCGCTTCGCGCGTGTCCGCCGGGTTCTGGTTCTGGTAGGTCGTGCCCGAGGCGGCTGAAACCCATTCGCCGCCGATAAAATTTTGGTAAGTGCGCATAAGAATGAGATGCAGGCTAGGGGAGGCGGAAGAGCGGGGCAAGCGCCTCGCTGGTTTTCGGCCCTGCGGCGATCTGGTTAGGCTGTGGCTGGCTTCAGATGCCTCAGAACCTCCTGAGCGACACCGGCGGGCGGAATGCCCCGCACACAGGCGAGCGGTTCACGGTACGCGCAAGTGGCTTTCATGCACGGCACGCAGGGCAAATCGTTCCGTTGCAGCGCGCGGTCAGTCTGATGATAAGGGCCGGTGCGCGCGGGATTCGTCGGGCCGAAGATGCCGACGACGGGCTTGCGCAGCGCGGCGGCCACATGCATCGGGCCGGTGTCGTTCGTCACCACGACTTGGCAATGGCGAATCACTTCCACCATTTGAAGCAGAGAGGTGCGGCCGGTGAGGTCGAGGCAGGCGTCGGGAGCCGCTGCGGAAATGTCGTGAGCTAAAGCTGAATCAGATTTGCCGCCGAGGATGGCGAACCGCAATTCGCGTCGCGTCGCGTGCAACTCGCGAACCATTTGCGCGAAATGTTCCACGGGCCAGCGTTTGTTCTCCCAGCGTGCGCCCGGCAGCAAGGCAATCATCGGGCGGTCATCGAGCGACCAGAGGGATCGAACTTCCTCGGCCAACGCATCGCGCCGCGGAAGCCAGTCAAAGTTCTGATGCACAGGGATGCGCAGCGCCCGCAGCGTTTCCAGATACCAATCGACCGCGTGGGTTTCCGCCGAGGGGCGCGGCACGCTGAGGTCGTAGTAACCGTGGGCGAGTTCGCGCGGGTCGTGCAGGCCGACGAAGCACCCGCCATTGGCGAGCCAGCCGATGGCGCCGGTGCGGGCGAGGGCCTGGAGATCGAGGACGAGATCGAAGCGGTGCCGGCGCAACTCAAGGATGGATTTGCCCATCTCGGCCCAGTTCCACGGCCTGGCCCAGCGGTCACGCTCGAAGCGAAACAGCCCGGCGAGATCCGGATCGCCTTCCAGCAAGGGCGCGTTGCGCGTCTCGACCCACCAGTAAATCTCCGCGCCCGGATGGTGTTGCTTGAGCAGCCGCAGCACGGGCAGAGCCTGCACGACATCACCGAGCGAACTGGGTTTGAGAATGAGAATCTTCAACTGTGACTGTGTTGCTTCGGCCCGGAAAATTGTCGTCCGGAGTCACTCTGCGGCGGGCTGACGAATCGCCGTTGCGACTGGCTCCGCTCACTTCCCGTAGCTCAACCGTTCCGCCAGGCGCGGCGGCAGGCCGGCCTCGAGAATTTTTTTCTGCGCTTTGGCGATGTCGTAGTCGAGCCGGCGGATTTCGATGGAGCCTTCGTTCAGATCGTAGATGACGTAGGCGGCCTTGGGATTGTTGTCGCGCGGCTGTCCGACACTGCCCACGTTGACGAAATACTTCCGGCCCGGCTCGACCTTGAATTTCGAGTAGGTGCCACCCCGGACCATCGAGTCGCGGATGAAAGCCACCGGCACATGGGTGTGACCGAAGAAGCAGACGCTCGTGTTCTGGTAGGTGAAGCTCGCGGCCGCCATCAGCTTGTCGAACACGTAACCCCAGCGTTCCGGCTGATCGAGCGTGGCATGGACCATGGAGAAACTGGCCACGAGGCGGATGTATTTCAACTCTCGCAACCATCGGCGGTCGTCCTCGGTGAGTTGCTTGCGGGTCCAGATGACGGCCTCGGCGGCGTGGGGGTTGAAGCCCTCGAGATCCTCTTCGCTCGAGCAGTATTCGTCGTGGTTCCCCTTCACGCACGGCATGTTCATGCTGCGCACGATGTCGAGGCATTGCTTGGGATAGGCGCCGTAGCCGACCACGTCGCCCACGCAGCAGTAGTGGGTACACTTCTGCTCGCGCGCATCCGCCAGCACCACCTCTAAAGCATCAAGGTTGCCGTGGATGTCTGCTATGACCGCGTATTTCATTCTGACAAAACTCTACCGTACGATTTCAAATCCGCGAAATTGTCCCGTGGCTGCGGAAAAGTTTTCTTCCTCGCGTTGGATCAGCCCGCCCAGGCCTGACTCGCGCACCGCCACGCGGAAAGCTTCCAGTTCCTCCCGCGCACCCTCCGCCTGCAACTCCACCCGGCCATCGTCCAGATTGCGCACCGCACCCGTGACTTCAAACCCAGTGGTGATCGATTTCACCGTGTAGCGAAACCCGACTCCCTGCACCCGGCCAGAATAAAGGACGGTCATCCGTTGGCGGTTCATTGGCTGATGTGACGCAGGGCGATCAAGCCAAAGCCCGGCGAGGCGCGCAAGGAATTGTTTGGCCGGAACGCGGTTTCCCGATCGCGCCGCAGTTCGCGTTCGCCAACACCCCCAGCTTTACGCATCTTCCCGTTGATGTTGCCGTGGATTCCCACCGCGCCGGGCCAGCCTGTTCTGGCCCTGGCCCCGATGCAGGACGTGACCGACCTGCCGTTCCTGCGCTTGATGGCGCGGTATGGCGGGGCGGATGTCTATTACACGGAATACTTCCGCGTTCACGCCACGTCCCACCTGGAGAAGTTCATTCTACGCTCCATCGAAGAGAATCCTACGGGCAAACCCATCATCGCGCAGATGATTGGCAACGACATCCAGGCGCTGGTGCGAACGGCGAAGGAGTTGCAACAACTGCCCATCGCGGCCGTGGACCTGAATCTTGGCTGTCCCGCGCCGGTGGTTTACCGCAAGTGCGCGGGCGGCGGTTTGCTGCGCGAGCCCAAGCGCGTCGATGCGATCCTTGGCGCGTTGCGCGAGGCTGTTCAGCCACCCTGCCGTTTCACGGTGAAGACGCGGCTTGGGTTCGACTCGCCGGAGGTCTTCGAGGAACTGCTGCCCATCTTCGCCAAGCACTCGATCGACCTGCTCACGGTGCATGGCCGCACGGTTTACGAGATGTATCGCAGTGAAGTGCATTACGACTTCATCGCCCGCGCCGTGGAGGCGATGTCCTGCCCGGTGCTGGCCAACGGGAATGTTCACTCCGCCGCCAAAGCCGCAGAGATTCTGCGCCTCACCGGCGCGGCGGGACTGATGATCGGCCGGGGTGCCATTCGTAACCCCTGGCTCTTCCACCAGATTCGCCAGCATCGACGGGGCGAACCCATCTTCCTCCCGCGCGGCTGCGACGTGCTGGAATACATCCGCGCCCTCTACGACGCCGTCTGCTCGCCCGAGGTGAAGGAATCCGCGCAGGTGCAGAAGATGAAGAAGTATTTGAACTACGTGGCCGTGGGCGCGGAACCGAGCGGACAGTTCCTCCACGACATCCGCCGCGTCGAGGACAAGGCCGGGTTCTTCCGCGTCTGCGAGCGTTACCTCAGCCACGACTCGCCGCTGCCGCTGGAACCGTTCAGTCATCCCGCAACGAAGAGCGAAGTGGATTCTCTTTAGCAGTTGAGGCGACGAAGCCTTTTATTCAAAACACCAAGCACCAAGCACCAAGCACCAACCAACGGTCGTGGTTGCGATTTGGAGCTGGGTGTTTCTCTGGAGCTTGGTGCTTGGAGCTTTTTTCCCGTTATGTCACCAGTTACCGCATGTCCGCCCCGTTGTTGAAACTTGAGAACGTCAGCAAGAGCTACCGCGCCGCCGAAGGCAGCGCGCCGGTCACCGTTCTGCGCGATGTCTCGCTTACCATCGAAGCTGGCGAATCGCTTTCCATCGTCGGACCGAGCGGCTGCGGCAAGAGCACCTTGCTCAATATCATTGGCACGCTCGACCACGCCGACTCCGGCCGCGTGTGGTTCGGCGACAAGGATCTCAGCGCGCAGAATGAGCAATCGCTCGCCACGATCCGGAACCGCGAGATCGGCTTCATCTTCCAGGCGCACCATCTGCTCCCGCATTGCACCGTCTGGGAGAACATTCTGGTGCCGACGCTGGCGGAAAAAAACTCTCCGACAGCCAACGGTGCCGAGCAACGCGCCGAGCGCCTGCTCAAACGCGTGGGCCTCAGCGACCGCATTCATCACCGCCCCGGCCAACTCTCCGGCGGTGAACGCCAGCGGGTGGCCGTGGTGCGCGCGCTCATCAATCAGCCCAAGCTCCTGCTCGCCGACGAGCCGACTGGTTCCCTCGACCGCGCTTCCGCCGATGAACTGGCCAAGCTGCTCGGCGAATTGAACCGCGAGGAGAACGTCACGCTGATCGTCGTCACCCACGCGCTTGATCTGGCGCGGCAGATGGGGCGGGTGTTTGAGATTCGGGAAGGAGCACTGGTCGAAGATCCAAGCTCCAAGATCCAAGCTCCAGAGAAGATCCAAACTGCAAACACCAAATGACGCGCTGCATTGGACATTGGATCTTGGAGCTTCTCTGGATCTTGGATCTTGGATCTTGGGTCTTTTCCAAATGACCCCACGCACTCTCATCACCCGCAGCCTGCGCTTCCACTGGCGCGCGCATCTCGGTGTGGTGCTCGGCGCGGCCGTGGGCAGCGCCGCGCTCATTGGCGCGCTCATCGTGGGCGACTCGGTGCGGGAGAGCTTGCGCGAGCGGGCGCTGGAACGGCTCGGCTGGATCGAGTCGGCGCTGGACGGCGGCGACCGCTTCTTCCCGCACAAACTGGCCGAGCGCATCGTGCCCATCAATCGCGCCATGCCGGAGGCGATGAACTCGTGGAATTTCGATCCCGTGTTGAAACTCCCCGGCACCGCCAGCCGGCAGGACGGCACCGCGCGCGCCAATCAGGTGAACGTCCTCGGCGTCGGCTTCTGGAGCTTCTGGCAGAGTTCGCGCATCACCAACGCGAAGCCCTCCTTCGCGGCCATCCCGAACGGAAGCGTCGTTCTCAACGAAGCGCTCGCTGCGCAGCTTCACGCCCAGATCGGGGACGAAATCATCCTCCGCCTGCACAAGCCCACCGCCCTCTCCCGCGACGTGCCGATCACGCCGCAGAGCGACAACACCGTGGCGCTGCGGCTCAAAGTCTTCGGCATCGCGACCGCGCAGTACATGGGCAACTTCGATTTGCGCTCCAGCCAGACGCCGCCGCTGAACGCCTTTCTTCTCATCAACACCCTCGCGCCCGCCGTCGGACTGGAGGGCAAGGCGAACCTGATTCTAAATGGCGACTTCAGGACTTACCGCAACGCCGAGAAACCGTGGGTCCAATGGTGGCACCGTATCGAGCCGCACTTGCCGGGATACAAGCCGGTGTCGAGACCCGTCCCGCAGACCTCGGTGCCGCTGGCGGACTGGCGCATCGCCTGGCGTCCCCGGATCGGTGATCTCTCACTTCAACTTCGCGTCATCACCAACCACTCGATGCTGGAACTCCGCAGTGACCGCATCTTCCTCGAACCCGCCGTAACCGCCGCCGTCTTCGCGCCGCCAACGAACCGCGCTTCCGCGGATCGTACCCCCTACTGGGCCGCCTCCTGGATTTCCCCCTGGCCGCATCTCACCAACTTCGCCGGCAACGAACTCGTCGCTTCGCTTGGCCGGCCGGTAATGACTTACCTCGTCAACCAACTCCGCGCCGGTGAACTCAGTGCTCCCTACTCGATGGTCACGGCCGCCGGATCGCCGTGGACGGCAGCTGCCCTGCGCGACGACGAGATCGTGGTGAACGACTGGCTCGCCGACGATCTGCAACTCAAGCCCGGCGACACGCTTGACCTCACCTACTTCCTCGCCGAGTCCGGCGCGCAACTCGTCGAGCGCACCAACCGTTTCCGCGTGCGCTCCATCGTGCCGCTGGCGGGCCTCCACGCCGATCAAACGCTGATGCCGGATTTTCCTGGGCTGGCCAAGGCCGAGAGCACGCACGAGTGGGACGCGGGCTTCCCGCTCACGCACAAGATTCGCGAGAAGGATGATCAATACTGGAAGCAGCATCGCGGCACGCCGAAGGCGTTCGTGACCCTGCGCGCCGGGCAGGCCATGTGGGGCAACCGCTTCGGCAATCTGACGGCCATCCGCTTCCCGGTGCCGCCGGGCGAGGAGGCTGCGGCCTTTCAGACGAAGCTGGAAAACACCCTGAGCGCGAATCTCGATCCCGAATCGCTCGGCCTGCGCTTCGAGCGCGTGCGCGAACAGGCGTTGCTGGCTGCGTCGCAGTCGCAGGACTTCGGCGGGCTGTTCATCGGGTTCAGCTTCTTCCTCATCGGCGCGGCGCTGATCTTGATGGCGCTGTTGTTTCAGTTCGGCCTCGAGCAGCGCGCGGCGGAAATCGGCACGCTGCTGGCGCTGGGCTTCCCGGCGCGGCGGGTGCGGAAGCTGTTCCTGCTCGAAGGCGCGGCGCTGGCGTTCATTGGCAGTGTCATCGGCGTGGCAGGAGGAGTTTTTTATGCGCGCGCCATGCTGCATGGACTCACGACCATTTGGCGCAGTGCCACGAACACGAGCGCGCTCACGTTCCATGCCTCGCCCGTCACGATTTTGACTGGCTTGGTCAGCGGGACGTTGGTGGCGGTGATTACGATTTGGTTCGTGCTGCGCAAGCAGGCGCGGCAGCCCGCGCGCGCGCTGCTGGTGGGCGATTGGAGCGCGGACAGCCATTTCCGCGCGAACGTGAATGATTCAGAGACACGCGGACTCCGCGGTCCGCGCTCCTTCGCGCTTCTGGGCTGCTTCCGCGCTTCCGTCGTCGCCTGCGCCTCGCTCGCTTTGGCCGTCGTCATTGTCGTGTGGGCTTTCATCAGCGGCGAAACATCGAACGCCGGTTTCTTCTTCGGCGCAGGTTCGCTGGCGTTGATTGCCGGGCTTTCTGGCACATCCTGGTTGCTCCAGCGATGGGTAGGGCGCGGGTTCCACACCCCGCAAGACCAGGGTGCGCCACAACCCCCCGCCGTGATGACACCCCCCCCCCCCCAGTCCCACAGTTCTTAGGTGCT
>JANOQV010000245.1:0-3662 GCA_031414955.1 Pedosphaera sp.
CGCCTGGAAACAGGACTTCCCGAACGTGCAGCACTACTACGTTTACCAAATCTGGCCGGACTCGTGCGCGATGGGCGGACGGGAAGGCTCGGGCGACATGCTGCGCGAAAAGCAGCGCACCTTGCCGCAGTTGTTTTCCAATATGAGCATCCTGTCCACGCTCGGCATCCGCCCGCCCGGCGGCTGCCATTTTCCACTGACCGGCTGGGCGGAATTCGCGCACCTGATTCAACCGGTCATCGAGCGCGATCACTACGGCAAGGTGCCCGCCGCTTCCGTCACTGCGCCAAATCTCCGGCAAGCCTCGTATGCCGGCAGCGCGAAGGACACGATCACACTGGAGTTTGATCAGCCAGTGCTATGGAACGACAGGCTGGTCGGGCAGTTCTACCTCGACGGCGAGAAGGACAAGGTGGCGTCCGGCAGCTTCACCGGAAATGTGCTCACGCTGAAATTGAAGGAGCCTTCCTCTGCGACAAAGATCACCTACCTCAAGGAGATCGCGTGGAAGCAGGACACCCTGCTCAACGGCGCGAACGGCCTCGCTGCGCTGACGTTCTGTGATGTGCTCATTCTAGCCTCCACGCCGACCAAGTAGTTTTCTTTGCCAATTAAAATCCTCTTTCTGTCCGCCGCCATGATCGCAATTCTCCTGTGGGCCACGACTCCTCGCCTCTCCGGTCAGCAGACCAAGGAAAAACCGGCGAGAAGTCAGCGACTCCGCCCGCCGTGCGATTCGACCCCGTGCTCCGCGACGTCGAGGGATGGCAGGTTCATGTTGAGGCACCATAGAATTCAGTGCCGATGCGCCAGGGTTTGCCGTCGCCGCCCAGTCCACTGCGGCCGATCTCCATCGAGCGCAGGCATTTTGCAGGCGTTCCTTGAACGTGCGGCCGATGGCCATCGCTTCGCCCACGCTTTTTATCGGCGTGGTGAGCGCAGGGTCGGCCTGCGGGAATTTCTCGAAGGCAAAGCGTGGAATCTGGGCAGACTCAATTCCGCCGCTGACACCTCGGACTAGCCCTACTTGGCGGATTCGACCCTTGTTTCGACTATTTTCAGGGGTGGCGCGTGCGGATTCTCCAATGAATGACCACTCTCTTCCCGCAAAAGTGCCGGTAGTGAAGACTCGCCTCCTTCCCGAGCCGCTCCGCTTGTACATGATCCTCGGTCAGCATGTTTCTGCGTTCACAACTCCGGAAGAAGGATGGCAAGGAACACACCTACTGGAGTGTGGTGGAAAACAAATGCCTCCACGACGGGCGCGTCGTGCAGCGCCAGGTGCTCTACCTCGGCGAGGTCAATGACTCCCAGCGCGCCGCCTGGCGCAAGACCTTCGACGCCCACACCACCGGCTCGGACGCGCCCACCCAGATCGCCCTTTTCCCGCACGACCGCCCCGCGCCCACCGACGACGCGCGCGTGGTCCGCATCCGTCTGGATGAACTTTCGCTCCAGCGTCCGCGCCAATAGGGCGGCTGCTGGCTGGCGCTCGAACTCTATCGCCAGTTCGGCCTCGACACCTTCTTCGCCGAACATCTGCCCGCCTCGCGCAAGGGCACGCGCTGGGATCAAATCCTCCAGGTGCTCGTCACCCAGCGTTTGCTCGCGCCGGGTTCGGAATGGCATCTGCATCGCGACTGGTTCGAGCGCACCGCGCTGGCCTCCTGCTCGGCGGCGATTTCAGCCTGGCCGAGATCCACAAGCTCTACGCAACGCTGGATCAAGTTCTGCCGCTCAAGGAAAAACTCTTCGATCACCGGCGCAACCAATGGCGCGATCTCTTCGGCGCGAAGTACGAAGTGCTCCTCTGCGATCTGACCAGCACTTACTTCGAGACCGACACGCCCGACGATCCCGACGATCCGCGCCGCCACGGTTACAGCCGCGATCACCGGCCCGATTGTCCGCAAGTGGTCATCGCGCTGGTGGTCACGCCCGAGGGCTTGCCCCTTGCTTACGAAATCCTGCCGAGGAACACGGCGGACAACACCAAGCTCAAGGGCTTTCTCGCCCAGATCGAAGCACGTTACGGCCCAGCCCAGCGCGTCTGGCTGATGGATTGGGGCATCCCCACCGAGGCCGTGCTGGAGCAGATGCGCGCCAGTGTTCCGCCCGTGAGCTATCTGGTCGGCACCCCCAAAGGCGCGTTGACCGTGCTGGAAAAAGACCTGCTCGACCGCCCGTGGGAAACCGTGCGCGCGGGCGTGCAAGTCAAGCTCCTGCCCCAGCTGGCCCACAGCGCCGGACGCGTAGACAAGGAACGCGCCCTCCGCCGCAAGAAACTGCGCCGCCTGCTCGCGCGCCTGCCCGAACTGCGGCGGCAACTTCCCGCGCGCGACCAACTGCTCATGGCCTTGGGCGCGGCCAAGAAGGAGGCGGGAAGATTTTATGCACTGTTGCACATCACCGTGCCCGCGGTGGACCAGGCCGTGCGTGCGGAGATTTTTTCCTTCCGCTGCCACCGCCCGCGACTGCGCGTGGTGCGCCGACGCGAAGGGAGGTATTTGCTGCGCCGCAACCTCACCGGGCGGACCCCCGCCCAGCTGTGGACCTTCTACATGCAGTTGGCGCAAGTGGAAGAAGCCTTCAAGAACTTGAAAGGCGATTTGCGCGTGCGTCCCGTGTATACCAGAAGCTGGAACGGATCGAGGCGCACATCCTGGTGGCGTTCCTGGCCTACACCCTGCACGTCTGTCTGCGCCAACGCCTGAAAGCAGTGGCCGGCGGACTGACCGCACGCGCGGTGCTGGCGAAGTTTTGCGCCGTGCAGATGGTCGATGTGCATCTGCCGACGACCGACGGCCGGACGGTGATCCTGACCCGGCACACTCAGCCGGAAAAAGAACTGCAAGTGCTCCTGGCGCAACTCCACCTGAGCCTGCCCGCGCAACGCCCGCCCAAGATCACCGCCGCCGCGGGGCTGGCCGTGTAGTGGAGACTCCGAGGTCATCCACCCCGGAAACCCAAGCCAATCCCACCCACCCACCCCATCCCCAATCCGCCAAGTAGGGTTAGCAAGTCATATCAAGGGGGTAATCTATAAAAAAAGGCCGCAGACATTAGATATTCTGCGACCTTGTTCAAAAATTGGCGGCAACCTACTCTCGCGGAATCTATAAAACCACTACCATCGGCAAGGCTGCGTTTGACGGCCGTGTTCGGAATGGGAACGGGTCGGACCGCAGCTTTATGACCACCAAAGTGTTTTGGGGACGGCCACTGCATTTTGACAGCGGCGTTGCGGCTAGGGCCACAAACTCATCCAACACTAAAATTTGAAAAGAGCAGGCTAAAAACCGGCCGTTCGCTGAAAACTACACACAGGCTTTGGGGGACCAGGACTTTTACAATTCGCGAGTTAAAATCGCTTATTCCACAACCGAAGTTGAAGAAAAAAGCGATCAAGCCGCACGACCGATTAGTATCAGTCCGCTAAACAGATTACTCTGCTTGCACGCCTGACCTATCAACCACGTAGTCTACATGGGGTCTTTAGGGAGCTTGCGCTCCGGGAAACCATATCTTGGGATGAGCTTGGCACTTAGATGCTTTCAGCGCTTATCTCTTCCGCACATGGCTACGCAACGATGCCCCTGACGGAACAATTGCCACACCAGAAGTGCGTCAAACCCGGTCCTCTCGTACTAAGGTTTGAACCC
>JANOQV010000246.1:0-1823 GCA_031414955.1 Pedosphaera sp.
CGATGGCGTCGTAACGTTCCATCAGCGGACGAGGCGGCAGGACAATCTCAAAATTGCTGACCGTGTCTTTGGTCAGCGCCTCGCGGGTCGCGCCGCCTTGAGCAAGGGTCAGCAACTGTTGCTTGCGCTGGTCGCTGTTGATGGCGTCGAGGAGATAGAAGGGACTCGCTTTTGCTGGATTGGCGCGGACGATGGCGACGCCCTGGTTGACTCGCGCCGGGAGCAAATAGGAAGGCACCAACGCGCAGCGGGCGACGGAGGCACCGGTGATGTTCAGCAGGACGTCGTTCTCTTCGACGACGACGTTATCGAGTTCAGCGGCTTGTCGCTTGTCAATGAACGCGAGGTTATCGAACTCAAAGCTGTAGTCGTAAATGTTCAGGCTTCGGATGAGATGGATCCCCTCAGTTTTGTAAGCATCCTTCCCTCCTCGCGGAGTCGCGCCGCTGCCAATCTTGGTCGTGACTACCCGGAGCGTTGTCACCTCCCAGCCTTGGGGGATGTCGCCGAGGGGGGAGGCGACGCGCGGGTGCTTTTCATGGCCGGGGAAGCGGAAGTGGACGAACCACTCGCGGTAGAGGGCGCGGGCCATCGCCTCCAAGAGCCGGATGCGCCGCTGACTGTTCTCCATCAGCTCGTCGTAGGCCGACAGGATGCCCGCTATCCGCCGTTGCACCGGCAACGCGGGAACGCGGAAGTCGAAGGTGAGCAACTTGTCGAGGCTGAGATTGTCCTGTGTCGTGCCGCGAGACACGCTCTGCATCTGGAGCTTGAGAATCTCCATGTAGTATTTGACGAAGCGGACATCGGCCTTGTCGGGGTCGGCGACGAAACCAACGACGCTGTCAGGGAAACATCCTTCGATGCCGAGAATCGCACTCTCGGCGATGTTCGCGGCAATCGTGATGCAAAGAGTTCCCGGCTTCCACAGTTTGCTCTGCGCCAGTCCTTCCTCGCTGTATGTCTGCGAGTATTCGGTGAGATGGAAATTGGCGGCCTTGATGTCGCCCGTCTGGAAGAATGGATATGGACCGCCGTAGAGGAACGCCGCGTTACGCGGACGATGCCTCGATTTGCCGCGCCCAACGAAACCGAGTTCGTCCAGCTTGGCGGGTTTCCATTCAGCCGTTTCCATCGTCACGCCTCCAGAATCTCCGCCACGTTGCGGGCGATGGTTTGTTCGAGGTCGCGCGCCTGGGCGTTGAGGGTTTCGAGTTCCTCGTTCAGCGTTTCGAGTTGTTCCTTGAAATCCTCGTCGCTCACGGCTTCGCCAGCGGCCACCCCCACGTAGCGGCCGGGGTTGAGGGACCAGCCCTGGGCTTCGATTTCCTTGAGCGTGGCGGCCCGACAAAGACCAGGTAGGTCTTTGTATTTGAGATTTGAGATGCCCGATTTGAGATTGGTGGAACCGGCTCCGCCGAAGATTTCTTCCAGCTTCGCGCGGGCTTCGTCGCCGCCGAGGGTGAAGTCGGGGGACTCGCCGCGATAGAGGCGGACGATGTTGGCGAGGAAGCCGATCTGAGCGGGCGTCCATTCGCGGTGGGCGCGGTCCACCTGCCGGTAGATGTGGCGGGCGTCGAGGAACAGAATAGAGTCGGCTCGGCTGGAGCCTCGCCCCACCGATTTTGATTTATCGAAGAACCACAGCGTGCAGGGCAGCGTCACCGTATAAAACATGTTCGGGCCGACGGCGACCATGACGTCCACGGCGCGGGATTCGATGAGCTTTTGGCGGATGTCCTGCTCGGAGGAGCGGGCGTCGGAGGCGGAGTTGGCCATGACGAAGCCGGCGCGGCCCTGCTCATTGAGCGCGGAATAGAATT
>JANOQV010000247.1:0-3376 GCA_031414955.1 Pedosphaera sp.
GCGTGGCGCGCCTCCTTTTCGGCACTATAAATTTGGGTCACCAATCCTCAAGGGAGGGTGAGACCGCAATCGGGTTCCTTGCCAATTTTCATCATGCACACCAAGAATGGAACACAGCGAATGGTCGGCGAAGTACAGGTCTTCCGCATTCGCGTGGCGACTGCTGAATCCAAGCTGAAGCTGCTGCGCGAACATTACGGTCAGGCCCGGCAACGTCGCAAAGAGGCGAAGCGACTGGCCCAGCGGGCCCGGAAACAATTCAAACGGTTCAAAGCCAATCTCGCGGAACTCAAACAGGCCCTGGCCAAGGCCGAGTTGAAACTCTTCCGGGCGGGTGGGCGCGCGCTGGCCAGAAAGACAGCCAAGGCCAGGCTGGTCGCCAAACATGACGCCCGCCCTTTGAAAAAACCGAAGCCCGTCGTGCGTCGGCCCCGGGCAGCCGCGCCTCGTGAGTCCGTGCGGCCCAAACGAGCCCCGAGAAAAAAACCCGCCAGCGCCGAGGCCCTAGTTGTGTCGGACACTCCGGCTGAAGTTGCGGACTCTGAGCCCACGCCAACCATACTTCCAACCACCAATCCTAACCCATGAAGTTATGAACAAAGAATCACCGGCCAAGGAAAACGAAAAGTTGCCGAAGAAAAAATACGAGAAGGAACTGCGCAAGCTCCAGGCCCAGTTGTGTCACCTTCAGGAATGGGTCAAGCACAAGGGCCTGCGCGTCATCATCGTCTTCGAGGGGCGCGACGCCGCCGGCAAGGGCGGCACCATTCGCGCCCTGACCGAGCGGGTCAGCCCCCGCGTGTTCCGCGTCGTGGCGCTGCCGGCGCCGTCCGACCGCGAGAAGTCGCAACTGTACTTGCAGCGCTACATGCAGTATTTCCCGGCCAAGGGTGAGGTCGTGATTTTTGACCGGAGCTGGTACAACCGTCTCGGGGTCGAGTACGTAATGGGCTTTTGCACGGAGGAACAGCACGCCCGTTTCCTCGAGAACTGCCCAGAGATGGAGAAATACCTGGTCGAGGGCGGCATTCAGCTCATCAAGATCTGGCTGGAGTCCAGCGATCAGGAACAGAAGCGCCGCTTCGAGGCGCGCATCGACGATCCGCTCCGCCAATGGAAGCTCAGCCCGATGGACCTGCCGTCGCGCACCAAGTGGTTCGAGTATTCGCGCGCGCGCGACCAGATGCTCAAGGCCACCTACACCAAGTGGGCCCCGTGGCACATCCAGCGGTCGGACGACAAGAAGCGCGCCCGGCTGAACTGCCTTCACCACATCCTGAATCTCATCCCCTACAAGAAAGTGCCGCGCGAGAAGGTGAAACTTCCCGACCGCTCGATGAAGGGCGCTTACGATGATCAGGCGTCGCTCAAGGGCAGAAAGTTCGTGCCGGAGAAATACTGAGATGAGCCCGGCTGCGCGCAACTTGCCGGGCGTTTCCCGCTGGCTGCCTGTCCTCGGCTGGCTGCGCCACTACGACAAAAGCTGGCTGCGCGGGGACGTCGTCGCCGGCGTCACGCTTGCGGCCTACCTCCTGCCGGCCGGTTTGGGCGATGCTTCGCTGGCCGGTCTGCCTCCCCAGGCGGGGCTTTACGCGTGCTTGTTTGGCGGGCTGGTCTTCTGGTTGTTTTGCAGTTCGCGCCACACGGCCATCACGGTGACGTCCGCGATCTCCCTGCTGGTCGGCGCGTCTCTGGGCGAGATTGCGGGCGGCGACACAACGCGGTTCGGCGCCCTCGCGGCGGGTACGGCTCTGCTGGTCGCGCTCATCGCCTTCATCGCTTGGCTGGTCAAGGCAGGAGCGATTGTCAACTTCATCTCGGAAAGTGTGATGGTCGGATTCAAGTGCGGCGTGGCCCTGTTCCTCGCCAGCACGCAGTTGCCCAAGTTGTTTGGCATCCACGGCGCCCACGGCAATTTCTGGGAGAACAGCGGCACCTTCCTGAAGCATCTGGGCGAAACGAATCCCGCCTCGTTGAGCGTGGGCGGAATCGCCCTGGCCGTGCTGGTAGCCGGGAAGGTTTTTCTCAAGAACAAACCCGTGGCTTTGTTCGTCGTGATCGGTGGCATTGTGGCCTCGGGGTGGCTCGGCCTCCACGCGCGCGGGGTCAAGCTGCTGGGCAAAGTGCCGCAAGGACTCCCGGCCCTCGGTCTGCCGGCGATTCACTGGGCGGATTTGAACGAACTGCTGCCGCTGGCCTTCGCGTGTTTCCTGCTCGCTGCGGTGGAGACGGCGGCCATCGGCCGCACTTTTGCCGCCAAGCACGGCGGGCGCTTGGATGCGAATCAGGAATTCCTCGCGCTCGCCGCCTCCAACCTCGCCGCCGGATTGGGCCGAGGTTTTCCAGTCAGCGGGGGCATGTCGCAATCGCTGGTCAACGAAGGAGGGGGTGCGCGCACCCCGCTCTCAGGGGCCATTTCTGCCGGGCTCATTCTCGTGGTGGTGCTGTTCTTCTCGCACCTGCTGGCCGCGCTGCCCCAGCCCGTGTTGGCCGCCATCGTGTTGGTGGCAGTGGCGGGACTGTTCAAGTTTTCAACACTCCAGCAACTCTGGCGGGGTGATCGCCCCGAATTCGTCGTGGCGATGGCGGCGCTCGTCGGCGTGCTGGGGCAGGGCCTGCTGCGCGGCGTGATCATCGGCGCGATCATCTCCCTGGTCCTGCTGATCCGTCGCGCGTCGCGACCGCATGTCGCCTCGCTCGGGCGCATTGCTGGCACACGCCGTTTTTCCGATCACGAGCGGCATACGGACAACGAGCTGATTCCTGGCGTCCTGATTTTCCGACCGGAGGCGAGCCTGCTCTATTTCAATGTTGAGCATGTCTGTGACAGCATTCAGGATCGCGTTCGTGCTGTGACCCCGGCGCCGAAACTCGTAATCTTGGACCTTTCCGCCGCGCCCTATGTGGACATGCAGAGCGCCCATACCGTCGCGGGTTTAGCCGAGGAATTCCGGGCGGCGGGGGTTCGTTTGCAGGTGGTCGAGGCGCGCTCGTCCGTGCGTGACCGGCTGCGGGCGGAAGGCGTGGAAGATCGATTGGGCGGGGTCAACCGGTTCACCACCGTCGCGGACGCGATAGATAACTTTCAACCTTGAAGAAAACGGGCGATTGCGGATTTTGAAACCAACCACTGCCACTATGAAAATAAAACTGCTCTTGTGCCTGCTGAACGCCGCCTTCGTGGCCGCCGCTGCGGAACCGCCTCCTCCGGTCTATCAGGCGACTCCCCCGGCTCAACCCTCTTCCCAAGCCGCCGCCCCGGCCACCCCGGCCGCCCCGCCCTCAGCCCCGCCCAAACGCAGCGCGGCCGAACTGGAGAAACTCGTCGCGTCCATCGCGCTCTATCCTGATCCGCTCCTGGCGACCATGCTGCCGG
>JANOQV010000248.1:0-19885 GCA_031414955.1 Pedosphaera sp.
GCCGCTTCAAGCGGGCCGGACAATTTTGGACGCGGCCCGGCTTGCGCGCTCTGCTCGCCCTCGACGAAGCCCGCCGCAACCACCATTGGGATCAACTCTGGCAACCCGCCTAATTAAGAACGGTGTACGGATGCACCCGTCCCGCAGTTTCGCCCTTAACTCAGCTTGACGCGCCCACGGCGCGGGACTATCACGCCATGACACCCCAAAAGTTTGCGGAGGCAATTTATGAAGACCATACATACTCGTCGGGAATTCCTCGGTGAAGTCGGCCGTGGGATGGTGGTGGCCAGCGTCGGTTACTCGCTGGCCTCAGAACTGGGCCTGGCCACGGCCTTCGCCGCAGACCCGCCCGAGGCGCTGCATTTCGGCGCGCTGGAACCACTCGTCTGTCTCATGCAGGAGACGCCCGCAAACAAGTTGTTGCCCAAGCTCGCCGGGAAATTGAAAGGCGGCACTGACCTGACACAGCTTGTGACGGCCGCCGCGCTGGCCAACGCCCGCACCTTTGGCGGCGAAGATTATGTGGGGTTCCACACCATGATGGCACTGTCCCCATCGCTCCACCTCGCCCGTGAGCTGCCCGCCGCGCAGCAGCCGTTGCCGGTGTTCAAAGTTCTTTATCGCAACACCAACCGCATTCAGGAAAAGGGCGGTCGCAAGGACGAAGTGCTTCATCCCGTGACTGCATCCAGCCTGCCCCGCTCTCCCGGCGGCACCACGAAGGCCTTGCACGAGGCCGTCCATGCACGGGACGCCGCGCTGGCCGAGAAAGTTTTGGCCGCCAGCGTGCAGGAGTCCGCCGACCAGGCGTTCAACGACCTGCTGTACACGGTGCAGGACCAGACCGAGGTCCATCGTGTCGTGCTGCCGTATCGCGCCTGGGATTTGCTCGACCTGATCGGGCGCGAGCACGCGCAGACCATGCTGCGCCAGTCGGTGCGTTACTGCGTGAAGGCTGAATCCTGGCCGCGCAACGCCAGCATGGACGAGCCGCGCAACTTGCTGCCGAAGCTGCTCGAACAACACCGCCTGCTCGACCGCAAACCCGGCACGCGCGCGGGCGATGACGCCTGGGTGGACCAACTCAGCCAGACCATTTTCAAATCCACGCCCGCGCAAGCGGCCGAAGCCGCGGCGGCCTCGCTCGAAGAAGGATTCGCCCCCGCCGATGTCGGCGAGGCCATCTCGCTCGCGGCCAATCAACTCATCCTCCGCGACATGGGCCGCACCCCGCGCGACGAACAGGCGGGCAAGCCCGTGGGCAGCGTCCACGGCGACAGCATCGGCGTGCATGCCTGCGACAGCGCCAACGCCTGGCGCAACATGGCGCGCGTGACCAAGTCCCGGAACACTTTCGCCTGTCTCATCCTCGGCGCATATCAAGTCGCGCTCGACCGCGGCAATCGCGGGGGCGACTTCCTGAACTGGCAGCCCTTGCCGGTGAAGTGGCAGCTCGATGGCCTCAAGACGACCGAGGCCGAAGCTCTGCTACGCGAAGCCGATGAAGCCATCCGCCAGAATCTCCAGTCCCGTGCCGCCGCCATCATTCATCGCTACGGCGAACTGGGTCATGCCGCGCGGCCTGTCTTTGATCTGATGCTGCTCTACGCAGTGAGCGAGGATGGCGCGCTGCACGCAGAGAAGTATTACCGCACCGTCACCGAGGAATTTGCCGCCACCCGCCCGGCTTATCGCTGGCGGCAGCTCACGGCCCTCGCCCGCGTCACGGCCAGCGAGTTCGGTCGGCCTGCCGCCGGCCTGGCGGAAGCGCGGGAATTGTTGAAGGTGTGAGTTTCTCCCGTGGCGCGCGGGCGCCTCCAGGCCACAGGCTCTGATTCAGGGGCGGCAAGTTCACCCGGACCGGCAGTTCCGCGCTTCCGTCCTGGCAAGTCGCCTCCCCAGTTTGAACCTTGAACTTCGCGACGCACTCCCTAGCCTCACGCGCATGTCAGCTCAGGGTTTTGATGTCAAATATGTCGCTCATCTCGCACGCCTCGCGCTCACGCCCGAGGAGGAGCAAAAGTTTCAGGCGCAGCTCGGGAACATCCTCGGCTACATCGCCAAGCTGAACGAACTCGACGTGAGCAACGTCGAGCCGACCGCCCACGCCGTGCCGCTCGTGAACGTGACCCGCGCCGACGAGATTCGCCCCTCGCTGCCGCACGACGAAGCCATGCGCAACGCGCCCTCGCAGGTTGGTGGATTGTTCCAGGTGCCAAAGATCGTCGAGTGAGCCACGCCTGCCGTTCACGCTTCACCCATCAAGTTTTTAGCCCCGATGCTCAACCAACTCACCATCTCCGAACTCCAACAGCGCCTCGTCTCGCGCGAAGTCTCCGCCCGTCAGGCCGTGCAGTCCTGCCTTGAGCAGATCAAGCGCGTCGATGGCCAGGTCAAAGCCTTCCTCAGCTACGACGAAGCCGACGCCTTGAGCGCGGCGGATGCCGTGGACAAACTCATCGCGGGCGGCGCGACGCCCGCGACGCATCCCCTGCTCGGCGCGCCCATCGGGGTGAAAGACGTGCTGGCGGTGAAGGGCCATCCGCTCAATTGCGCCTCGAAGATTCTGGGCAACTTCATCTCGCCTTACGACGCGACGGTGATCGAGAAACTTCGCGCCGCCGGGGCCATCGTGTTCGGGCGCTTGAACATGGATGAATTCGCCATGGGCAGCTCGACGGAGAACTCGGCGTTCTTCACCACGCGCAATCCCTGGGACACCACGCGCATTCCAGGCGGTTCGTCAGGCGGCTCGGCGGCGGCGGTGGCGGCGGATGAATGCGCCGCCTCGCTCGGCTCCGACACGGGCGGCTCCATTCGCCAGCCGGCTGCATTGTGCGGCTGCGTGGGCTTGAAGCCGACCTACGGGCGCGTCTCGCGCTATGGACTCGTGGCGTTCGCTTCGTCGCTCGATCAAATCGGCCCGTTCACCAAGGACGTGCGCGACTCCGCGCTCCTGCTCCGCGCCATCAGCGGCTACGACGACAAGGATTCCACCAGCATTCCCGAGCCAGTGCCCGATTACGCCGCCGCGCTCGACGGAAATATTCGCGGGCTGAAGATTGGTTTGCCCAAGGAGTATTTCATATCCGGCTTGAGCAAGGACGTGAGCGACGCGGTGAACGCCGCCGTGAAGAAGCTCACTGAGTTGGGCGCGGAGGTCGTGGAGATTTCCCTGCCGCACACCGAATACGCCGCCGCGACTTATTACATTATCGCGCCCGCTGAGGCCTCGGCGAATTTGGCGCGCTTCGACGGCATCCGCTACGGCGCGCGTGTGGCCGGCGCGGACCCCCTCGAGCTTTACAGCAAGACGCGCGGCCAGGGCTTCGGTCCCGAAGTGAAGCGCCGCATCATACTCGGCACCTATGTTCTCAGCAGCGGTTACTACGACGCGTTCTACCTGCGCGCGCAAAAAGTTCGCACGCTCATCCGGCAGGATTTCATCAAGGCTTTCGAGCAGGTCGATGCCATCGTCACGCCCACCACGCCGACGCCGGCGTTCAAGATCGGCGAGAAGAGCGATGACCCGATCCAGATGTATCTCTCCGACGTGTTCACCATCTCGTGCAACCTCGCCGGCATCTGCGGCCTGAGCCTGCCCTGCGGCTTCAGCGCGAATCCCAAGCTGCCCATTGGCCTGCAACTGCTGGGCAAGCCGTTTGGTGAATCAACCATTCTGAAAATCGCGCACGCCTACGAGCAATCAACCGAGTGGCACAAGGAGAAGCCGAGTCTTTAAGCGTGCCCCCGGCGTCCCGCCGGGTCGGGGTACCGAAAGTCAGATCGTCTGCTTCCGCGCCGAGGCACACTCGTCGTGATCCACCCGGAACCCGGCGGGACGCCGGGGGCACTCTATTTAGCCAATGAACCCGCGCATCTCCTTGAGTAGTCGCGGCACGGCAACCCACGGGTCTTCCGCCGCTTCGTATTCGAGCGCGACGTAGCCCTGGTAATTCGCGGCGCGGAGAATCTTCACGATGCGCGGCAAATCGACGGGCTGCTTCTCTTTCACGCCGCGCGGCTGGACCTCGGCCTTCCATTGCACGTTCACGGCGTAAGGCGCGATGAGTTCGAGATCGCGATAAGGATCATCGGTGTGGAAATTGCCCGAGTCGAAGTTGATGCCGAACCATAGGCTTTTCACCGCGCGCACAATTTCGAGCAGGTCCGCGGCCTCGGCCACGATGCCGCCGTGATTCTCCAGGCCAAGGATGACGCCCTTCTTGCCGGCGTAGTCGCAGCACTCTTCAAATGCCTCAATGCAAAGTTTCTTCGCCTCACCTTTGGTGGAACCCTTCTGCACCTCACCAGCGAAGACGCGGATGTGCGGCGTGCCCATAATGGCGGCGTGGTTGATCCAATCTTTCACTGACTGAATCTCCGCGTCGCGCTTGGTCCCGGCCGGATGAGTGAACGTGTTGCCCACGGCGGTTCCGCTGATCGGCACGCCGCGCAGGAAGGCGTGGCGCTTGAGCTGGAGCAGGTAATTGCCGGTGACCTTGGCCGGGAAGAAATAGCTGGTCACTTCGGCGGCGCAGGATTGCGCGGCGCAGTAGTCGATGAACTGCATCATGTCGATACGCCTGGCCGGGTCGGACTTGGGATCGATGCCCTTCCCTTCCTTGAAGTACTGCCGGAAGGAATATGCGGCGAGGCTGGACATCAGCTTGGGCTGGCCGGAACGCGGAATCGGCTCAATGCCGAAAACCATCGGTGCGCAAGCGGCGGCGGCGGCAGCAGCCGTGCGGCCAAGAAATTCACGACGCGAAGTGGTGTTTTGCATGGACGGAGAATAGCACACGAGCGGGAGCCGGGAGCAAGGGCTTGGCGATCTCAGCGACGCAGCATGACTTCCGTGGCCGTGCTATTTTTCTGCCGGTAAATCTTTCTGCCATAATCTCCGGAGCGCTGTGAATTCTCCTGCGCGGC
Source organism: Pedosphaera sp. (assembly GCA_031414955.1). GTDB lineage: Bacteria > Verrucomicrobiota > Verrucomicrobiia > Limisphaerales > SIBH01 > JANNGC01. Next base: position 4,936 of record JANOQV010000248.1, read on the forward strand.
TGGCGCTGACGCATCCTGTCGGGGACGGACGGATTCATGGCAGGAAAATTTTCCGGCAGAAATATACCGACTCCACGGTTCATCCCTGGCTTGCAGCCAGGGCAGTCAGCAACACTCGGCGGTGGGCGCTGGTGAAGGGAAGCTGGTCGCAGGCGATCCGGGAAATCCATTGCCCAGACCGGGCCGGAAGCGAACCACCTCGGTTCCCTCCACGAAACACTTCGAGCGTGATGCGATAGCGCGTAATGGTGTGCTTCACGGTCGCGAGCCGGACGGGATCGGTCAGCACGCTGCCGAGTTCGGACTCCAACAGGCTGCGAGCCTGTGCCTCGCCAGCCTTGAGCGGCACCTCCACGTTCGGAAATTCCCACAAGTGCGCGTTCACGACTCCGGCCGGACGCTGGCGCACGAGAAACTGCCCATCCCGTTCCAGCACGCAGGCGAGAAAGCGCCGTGCCGTGGCCGGGGCGCGTGGGCCGAGATTAGGAAGTTCTTCCGTGAGTTCATCCCGCCGCGCCACGCACTGCGCGGCGAGCGCGCAAACATCGCAGCGCGCCTGGCGCGGGGTGCAGACGAGAGCGCCGAGTTCCATGAGAGATTGATTCAGCGCGGAGCAAGGGCCGCTCAGCACGAGCGCTGGCAAACGTCCTGGAGACTGGCTGACGATTCTCCCTCTCCCCTCAACGGGGAGAGGGCCGGGGTGAGGGGTGGAACCGAGGCGGAACTCCCGCAATCGCGAAAGTCTTTCGACCGCACCACCCCTCACCCTCAATCCCTCTCCCCGTTGAGGGGAGAGGGAAGCCGGAGCCGCAGCCGTGACCAAATCCTCGGCCAGCTTCCACAGCCGCGCATTCGTCTCCTTCTCCCGCACGTTCTCGCGCAGGCCGAACACGCGCGCCAGCACGCGAATAACGTTGCCATCAAGGATGGGCACGGGCTGGTTGAACGCGATGCTGCACACCGCGCCCGCCGTGTAGCGGCCGATGCCAGGCAAAGCGAGCACGTCCTCAAAGTTCATAGGAAATTTGCCGCCGTGGTTTGCCGCGATGAACTGCGCAGCCTTCTGCATGTTGCGCACGCGGGTGTAGTAGCCCAACCCCTCCCAGAGCTTGTGAATCTTCTCCGAGGAAGCGCGGGCCAGCGCGGCGACGCAGGGCAACTCCTTCATCCAACGCTCGTAGTAAGGAATGACCGTCTTCACCTGCGTCTGTTGCAGCATGATTTCCGAGACCCACACCGCGTACGGATCGAGCGTGCGCCGCCAGGGCAGATCGCGGGCGTGGGCAAGAAACCACGTCAACAAAGGTGCAACCAGTTTCCCCGGAGCGCGGCCTTCAGGCCGCTTCACCGCCCGTAATTTCCGGGCTGGCTGCATTGGGCCTGATCCTCCCGCGGGCAACTCGTCGAAGCGGCGTGAACGCCGCGCTCCGTCGCGACCTTGGACTTTGGACCTTGGACTTTGGACTTTTTTCCCGCGCACAGTTGCCGAGGTTACAGGCTCGTTCTAGGCTCGCGCCAGCCGTGAAGTTTCAATCACCGAACATCCAATGGAAAAGCCGCCGCTGACGAGCCACACCTGCAAGCTGACCGCCGCGCAGGCCGACGCGTTGCACACCCAACTCAAGGAGTGCGGCTTCGAGTTTCGCGCGGTGCCTTATGCGCGCTTCGCCGGGGCGAAGGACAAGCTCAACGTCGTCTTCTACGAGAGCGGTAAACTGGTCGTACAAGGCAAGGGCACGCAGGAGTTCGTCGAGTTCGTCCTGGAGCCGCAGATTCTTCAGCAGGCGAAACTGGGCTACGAGGAGGTGTTGAATCCCGACCTGCTGCTGGCCCGCTTCGGCGTGGACGAATCAGGCAAGGGCGACTTCTTCGGCCCGCTCTGCGTCGCGGGCGTGTACGTCAATGAATCCGTGGTGCGCGCGTGGAAAAATTCCGGCATCCGCGACTCGAAGAACATTTCCAGCGACAAGAAAATGGCCGAGTTGGCTGAACTGATTCGCGACACGCCGGGCTGCGTGACCAGCGTGGTGCCCATCGGCAACGAAGCCTACAACCGGCTCTACGCGAAGATGAAAAGCGTGAACACATTGCTGGCCTGGGGCCACGCGCGTGTCATTGAAAACCTGATGCTGCAAAAGCATCGCATGAAGCCCGCGCCCGTCCGCGCCATCAGCGATCAGTTTGCCTCGAGCAAGGACGTGGTGGCGAAGTCACTCATGGCGCTGGGACGTGAAATCGAACTGGTGCAGCGCCACAAGGCGGAAGAAGACATCGCCGTGGCCGCGGCTTCCATCCTGGCCCGGCATGAATTCGTGTCACGCCTCGCTGCCTTGGAGAAGGAGTTCGGGATGAAGCTGCCCAAGGGCGCGTCCGCCGCCGTCGATGCTGCCGCGAAGGATTTTATTGCCCAACAGGGCGTGGAAAATCTGTCCAAGGTGGCGAAGATGCACTTCCGCACCGCACTCCGGGCCCAAGGATTGCCCGAGCCGCCAAAGGTCGAGTGGCGAAAGCGTTAGCGGCACTCGCGCGTGATCAGTTCTTCCAGCTTCTCCCGCAACCGCTCCGTCACGGGCGAGCCGTGCAGAGCCTGCCCATCGATGGATTCCGCCTCCACGACTCCGCGCGTGCTGAGGGAGAGGAACACGCCGTCGGTTTCCTTCAATTGATCCGGCCGGATGTTTTTTTCCCGCCACGGCAGGCCGATCGAATCGCAAATTTCCCGAATCACTCCGCGTGTCACGCCGGGCAGCGCGCCCGTCGAGAACGGAGGCGTGCAAACCGCCACGCCTTCGATCCAGAACACATTGCTCGTGCTGCCCTCGGTCACATGGCCGTCGGTGTTCACCAGCAGGGCTTCATCGGCCTGACGCGCCCGCGCCTCGGAGGCGGCCAGAACTTGCAGAAGCCGGCTGCACGACTTGTGTCCGGCCAGGGGATCATTCGCCGCGACGCGCGCCGAGCACACGGTCAGCTTCCAGCGAACCGCTGCGAGCGCGCGGCGGACCGGTGCCGGATGCAGCGTCATCACGATGAGGGGATTCTCCTCGCCGGTCGGTGCGTAACCGCGCGGCCCGACCCCTCGCGAGACCTGGAGGCGCAGCACCGCGTCAGTAAGGCCATTCCTCGCGATGAGTTCCTGCGCGGCGCGGAACATCTCCTCGCGGGAATACGGCAGCCGGAGTTGCAGCCACGCGGCGCTGCGTTCCAGCCGCGCCGCGTGTTCCGCCCAGCGGAACATCTTGCCGTTCGCGACGAGGATGGTTTCAAACAATCCGTCGCCATAACGAAAGCTGCGGTCGAAGACGGACACGACCGCCTGTGCTTCCGGGATGAAAGCTCCGTTGAGGAAGACAATCATTTCGAGCGCGCGCAGCGGAAGCCCAGGTGCGAAAGACCGGTGTCCAGCGCGCCCTTGCCGCGCGCGCTCGGACGGTAGCCTTTGCAGTAAACGTCGGCGCACAGAAAGGAGCCGCCGCGCTGCACCTTCTTCGGCGTCTGCGGCTCGTTTGGATCGAGGCTCGATTCCGGCCCGACGGGATTCTGCTTCGGGCTTTGGATGTAATAGTCGGCGCGATACCAGTCGGCGCACCATTCCCAGACGTTGCCCGCCGTGTCGTGGAGACCGTAGCCGTTCGCTGGATAGGAGGCCACCGGTGCGGTGACGCGAAAACCATCGGCGCTGGAATTGATCACCGGAAATTCCCCCTGCCAGATGTTCGCGCGCCATTTGCTCGCGTCCACGATGTCCGCCTCGACCTTGGGCAGTTTGTCCGCGCCGCCGCGCGCCGCCCATTCCCACTCCGCCTCCGTGGGCAAACGCTTCCGCGCCCACTGGCAGTAGGCGATGGCGTCATCCCAGCCGACATGCACCACCGGATGCTTCTCGCGGCCCGCGACATCGGAACCGGGACCTTCGGGGTGACGCCAGTTCGCGCCCGGCGTCCACTTCCACCAGATAAAATGATTCTCCAATGACACCGGATCGCGAGGTGGGTTGAAACAGACTGAGCCGGGAACCAGCATCTCCGGCGGAGCACCGGGAAAATCCTTCGGGTCGGGCTTGCGCTCGGCAATGGTGACGTATCGCGTCTCGCGGACGAATTTCTCGAACTGCTCGTTGGTGACCTCCGTGGCGTCGATCCAGAATCCGTCCACGCTGACCTCGTGCGGCGGCTGCTCATCAGGCTGCCCCTCCGTTGAGCCCATGATGAACTTGCCCGCAGGAATCCAAACCATGCCGTTGGTCCAACTCGGGGCAGCGGATGGATTGTTTGCATCGCGCCGAATCACCGGGTCGGGGGCGCCGAGCAGCGCGGGCCGGCGACGCGGCCGGTTGTCACGGCCCATCCAGAAGATGGTGCTCAACGTGATGACGATTAAAATGCCAGCCACCGCGACCGGGAACACCCAGCGCGGCACTTCGTGCGGATTACGCTCTTCAGCCATGACATGGCGACACTATTGGATGAATAAGGCGGGCGGAAGAGCGGAGTGCGGCGCGGACGATCATGGGGGCACAGTTCGAGGACGTGTCGCCAAAGGGCTCGGAGGAGCGGACCGCCAAGTCCGCTGTTTCCATCTCCACCAAGGTTGCGGGCAATCCCGCCTTGGGCGGACGGCGGACTCGGCGGTCCGCCACGCCTGGGGCTGGGCAACACACTCTTGTGATGCTGGCCGTTCACTCCGCTCTCCACGTTTCTTCTTCACGAAGCCGGGCGCTCGCGTAATCTCGCCGGGCATGAAGCTCGGCATCATCAACTCCGCCTTCCAGCAGGTCGGCATCGACACCGCCACCGGCCTGAAGCACGTCGCGCGCATCGGCTTCGATTGTGTGGATGTGTTCACCGAGGCGGTGAACATCTCGAAGAAGGAAGTCAGCCTCGTCGGCCGCACCTCGGAAAAGCTCGGCCTGCCCATCGTCTCGCTGCCGGTGGTGTCCGTCGGCCTCGTCGATTTCAGCGAGCCGGTGCGCGAGTTTCATATCGAACGCACGAAGAAATTCATCGACCTCGCCACCCAGTGGAGCGCGAAGAATGTGCTGCTCGTCCTCGGCGAATACATCTGGCAACGAGAAGTGATTCCGCCGCAGGCGCAATGGCAGTGGGGTTTGGAAACCTGCCGGCGATTAGGCGATTACGCCGCGAAGAAGAAGATCGATATCGCGCTCGAACTGGAGCCGTTCCGCCTCAGCCTCCTGAACAGCGTCGATGCGATGGTTCGATTCGTCGATGAATGTGACCACCCGCAGGTCCGGGCCAACATCGACATAAGCCATCTCGTGCTCTCCGACACTTCGCCTGCCGAGGTGCGAAAGCTCAAAGGCCGGGCCATTCACGTCCATCTGAGCGATTGCGACGGTAAAGTTCATGGCGATCTGCCGCCCGGTCGCGGCGTGGTGAAGTTCGCGCCCTTCCTTCAGGCCATCAAGGAACTGAAGATCCCGGACGGCGTTGTTTCCATCGAACTCGAATACGCGCCGGACCCGAAGAAGATCGTCGAATGGGTCGAGGAAGCGTATCGCGAGACGACGAAGCTGATGAAGCTCGCTGGAATGCGAGGCTGATTTCCAATCTGCAATCCGAAATTTGAAATTCCATGAATTTTGCTGACCTTCGCCGTGAATACACCGCGGGCGGGCTGCGCCGCGCGGACCTGAATCCGAATCCCATCGCTCAGTTCCAGAAATGGTTCGACGAGGCGTTGAAGGCCGAACTCATCGAACCCAGCGCCATGACCCTCGCCACGGCGGACGCGGATGGCGCTCCCTCCTCGCGCATCGTGCTGCTCAAGGGCGCGGAGGAGCGCGGCTTCATGTTCTTCACCAACTACGAGAGCCGCAAAGGCCGCGAACTGGCCGGGAATCCGCGCGCCGCGCTCACCCTCTTCTGGCCCGAGTTGGAGCGCGAAATCTGCATCGCCGGCACCGTAAGCAAGACCACTCGCGCCGACTCGGATAAATACTTCGCCATGCGGCCGCGCGGCGCGCAACTCGGCGCGTGGGTCTCGAAGCAAAGCACCGTGGTGCCGGATCGGGCTTTCCTCGAGACGCGGCTGGCGGATGTGGAAAAGCAGTTCGCCAACCGCGACGTGGAGACGCCGCCTTACTGGGGCGGCTATCTGCTCACTCCGACGCGCATCGAGTTTTGGCAGGGACGCCCGAATCGCCTCCATGACCGCTTTCAATACTTGAAGCAACCTGACGGTTCGTGGCGCATCGAGCGGCTGTCGCCATAACGTGCCCCCGGCATCTGGCCGGCTTCCTGGCTTGAGCACGCGAAGACCCGGCAGGATGCCGGGGGCACGCTACAGATACTTCGCCAGCAATGGCGCGAGTTCCTTCTTCGTCTTCGCCGGCCACAGCTTCTTGTCGGTCATGATGCTGTGGTGCAGCGCGGAATGGCACGGCCAGTTTGGTTCGCTGGGAATGAGCGGCACCGTCGCGGCGACAATTTTCTTCGCCATCTCGGCATTGCGGCGCAGACAGTCGAGCACGATCTCGACAGTCACATGCGCTTCATCTGTCTTCCAGCAATCGTAGTCGGTGATCATCGCCATGTTCGAGTAGGCGATCTCGGCTTCGCGCGCGCATTTGGCCTCGCCGAGGTTGGTCATGCCGATCACGTCGAAGCCGCCCTGGTGATTCGCCAGCGACTCGGCGCGCGTGCTGAAGGCGGGGCCTTCCATATTCACGTAGGTGCCGCCGTCGTGAACCTTCGCGCCCAGTTTGCGTCCGTTGCGCCGCAGCAATTGCCGCAACTCCTCGCAAATTGGGTCGGCGAACGCCACATGCGCCACAATCCCGCGTCCGAAGAAGGTGTGCTCGAAGGAACGCTTGGTGCGGTCGAGGAACTGGTTGGGCAGCACGATGTCGCACGGTTTGTATTTCGCCTGGAGGGAGCCGACGGCGCTGACGCTGATGATCCACTGCACCCCGAGCTTCTTCATGGCCCAAATGTTGGCGCGGTGATTCAACTCGCTGGGAGTGATGCGATGACCGCGCGCGTGCCGCGGCAGGAACACAACCTCGCGTCCGCCGAGCCGGCCGGTGAGCAACTGGTCGGAAGGCGCGCCAAAAGGCGTCTTGACCGTGACCCACTTCTGATTGGTGAAACCTTCGATATGATAAAGCCCGCTCCCACCAATGATTCCAATGCGATGCCGTGATTTCATGCGGGCGGGACTGTGCCGAGCGTGGATGATGCGCTCAAGCGGGAAACGGCCGGATCGACAGTCTCGGACGCATCTGGGAAGCACCACCGTGGTTCAGTCTGACACAGCGACGCTGAAAGTGTCGTGACCTGCCGGCTGGAAAGCGTGGCGAGGTAATGGCGGGCCGGGCGCACAAGTGGCGCCGACATTCTTGTCGGCAGGTGGCGAGACTTTCCAGTCTCGACGTCGTGGGCCGGCCAGAATGCGCCCGCATTTTGCGACTCTCCCCACTTGCTCCGCAGCCTGGCAAAGGGCCAGCCTGCTCCGACGAAAATCATGAACTGGAAACGAATACTGGAACTGGCGCAGGCCGAGGTCGCGCAGACCGTTGCCGAGCTGCCGGCAGACTTGCGCACGCGCGCGGCGGCGCTGCCTGTGACTTATGAGCGTGTGCCCAATCGCGCGCTGATGGACGATGGCATCGAACCGGACACGCTCGGCCTGTTTGTCGGCGGCGACTTCGTTCACGAAGAACACGTCCCCATGCCGGCGCAGATTATCCTCTACCTCCAGAATATCTGGGACATGGTCGAGGGCGACGAGGATGGGTTCCTCGACGAAGTTCATATCACCTTCATCCACGAACTCGGCCATTACCTCGGACTGGACGAGGACGAGTTGGATGAACGCGGCCTGCTCTGATCAGGGTGATACTCGCTTGCCCGGCGAGCCAACAAAACGCTTTTCGCCCCGCATGAATGCTTTTACTTTCCGCGCCGCATGAATCTTGAAGACAATCTGGGCGACGTCATCCGCAAGGCTCGCATGGCCTCGAATGTAACGCCGGAAGCAGCGGCCAAGGCCGCGGGCCTTTCTGTGGACGAACTTTCCGCCATCGAACAGTCCGGCACGCCCAATCCCAAGACCAACTATCCTGCACTGGCCCAGGCCCTCGCCCTCAGCGCACTCAAACTCGAAGCCATCGCCAAGGGCTGGTGCCCCGCGCCCAAGGACACGAGCGTCTGGCGCGAGTTCCGAATGGTCACCACCGACAAGGGCATGGCCGTGAATTGTTATCTGGTCTGGGACGAGGTTTCGCGAGAGGCCGCGCTCTTCGACACCGGTTGGGACGCAGAACCGATTTTCAAAATCATCGACGAGGAGAAGCTACAGTTGAAGCACCTCTTTATCACCCACACCCACGAGGATCACATCGCAGCAATGGGGGCGATTCGGGAGCGCTATCCGAAAATTTTTATTCACACCGACGCCAAGTCCTCGCCGCCGCAGCACAAGAACCGCCGCAATGACTGCATCCATCTCGGCAGCCTGCGCATCACCAATCGCGAGACGTGCGGACATGCAGACGATCACGTCATCTACCTGATCGGAAATTTCCCCGAAGACGTGCCCCATGTGGCCATCATCGGCGACACCATTTTCTCCGGCTCGCTGGCCACGGGCAAAATTTCCTGGGACATGCTGAAGCAAAAGGTGCGTTCAGAGATTTTCTCCCTGCCTTCGGACACGCTCCTCTGTCCCGGGCACGGCCCGCTCACCAGCGTGGCCGAGGAAAAGGCGCACAATCCGTTCTTCTGATCCAAACCAAGGGTCGGCGGGCATGATGTCAGCCGGACCGTTCACACCTGCAGTTCCTTCCACGCTCGCGGTGGAAAATGAAAACAGTTCTTGTGTCAGCGGAGAACGACGCCTAATTTTCGCTCCGTATCGCGGGGTGGAGCAGCCCGGTAGCTCGTCAGGCTCATAACCTGAAGGTCGTTGGTTCAAATCCAGCCCCCGCAACCAATTTACGGCCCTGAGACGAAGGTTTCAGGGCCGTTTTTGTTGGGCTATTTGCACATCTACCCTTCCGCAGCCTTTTTTCTGAAACAAGGCGGACATCGTGAAAAACGGGGGGCAAAAACCAACCAAACCACCAACCAACCAACACCAACCGCAGAGTAGCTGAAAGCCTGTGAGCGGTGAGTGGAAGGACGGTTTTTCTGATCCGCGCGCCTCGCGGATGCTGCGAATTTCGTGCGTGCAGTCTCCGAGTGCAGCCGTGTTCCGATCCACCGCGCGTAGGCCGCGCTTGCTCGCGACAGTGATCACGCCGTGGTTGATTTGAATGGCAACGAGCCGCGTATTGAGTGCATCGCGCTCAGTGGTGACGGCGGAAAGCTGTTTGTCGAAATCGCCCTTGAGCGCCTTCGCGCGACTCTCCAGCACCTTCTCGGTTTTCTCCCTCTCTGCGTTGGGGAGAGGGCCGGGGTGAGCTGAACCATTCAACAGCGCGGCCTCTTCGAGCTTCTGCTTCTCCGCCGCGAGGTGCGCACTTGATCAGGTTCGAGACCGTCGTAGCGTTGCTTCAACTCATCACGCTCTTTGAGCAGCGCCACGTTGCTGGTGCGAAACTCATCGAGCTTCGCCTTCTCGACGGCACCCTCGACATCGAAAAGCCACGCGCCGTCGCGTTCGGTGTAAAGGGACAGATGCTCCGCCGGAACCTCGTCCTTCGACTTGGTTTTGAATTTCAGTGCCATGCTGGTTTGTGCGTTTTGCGCACCCACCATTTTGCATGAAGTTTTTGCGCAGAGCCTTGGCGCGGGAGCAAGCGGCCAAACATTTCGGGACTATGCGGGGAGCGAGAACCGAGGTTCAGGCACGAAGGGGTAAAGATTTTTTGAAAAAGATTTGACGAGGATCAGCGAGGCTTGCCGCCCGGCCCTTCGATCTTGTTGACCAACAGGTTGACTTACGGTTGACCAATCTTCTTTCGCCCTCCGTGTTGACAGATCGGTCATTGTGTCACATGATTGTGTCACATGAAAACAGCCACCATCCGGCAGGTGCGGCACGACTTCAGCACCGTCCTTGATTGGGTCGGCGACGGTGAACAGGTCGAGATCAGCAAGCGCGGCAAGATTGTCGCGCTGCTTTCGCCCCCGCTGGCCGTCAAGCCGCCCCGCGCCCGCACGCGCCCGGACCTCGCGGCGCGTTTGAAACTGCGCGACGGCGGCCACGTCATCGCAGCCCGCGCCATGAAAGATATCCTCGACGACAACAAGGGCGTGCATTGAAAGCCTACGCTGACACCAGCTTTCTGGTGCGCCTGTACCTCACGCAGTCCGACTCGCAGAAGGCTCTCGCCTTCATGCGCGACTTTCGCGACCCTCTGCCCTTCACGCCACTGCACCGGCACGAGCTGCGCAACGCCCTTCGGCTCGCCGTCTTCCGCAAGGAGATCGACGCCGAGCGCCGCAAGGCCGCTTTTCTGGACATCGAATCCGACTTGGAGGATGGCATCCTCGCGCATGTGCCGATCGCGTGGACCAATGCTTTTCGCGAAGCCGAGCAGTTGGGGAACGATCACACGGAGGTGATGGGAGTGCGCGGCGTGGACTTGCTCCATGTCGGCGTCGCCCGGACGCTCGGCCTGAAAGAGTTCCTGACCTTTGACACGCGCCAGGCCGAATTCGCCAAAGCCGCCGGCTTCAAGGTGAAGTTTTAGCGGCGGACGGCGCGACGGCAGGACCGCCCTGCGCGCCGACCATCTTCGCTTCTTCTTCGTTCGTCCGCCCCTCCGGCAGAACTTCACCGCGACGGAATAGATCGCTCATCGTGTCGCGGCTGATCGCGCCGGCCTGCCAGGCCGAGACGATGGATTGAATCTCCTGCGCGGAAAGTCCCTTGGTGCTGAAGTCGGTGTTCAACTCAAACGTGACTTGCTCCGTCGTCACGTCCTCGGGCGAAACCACTGTCGAGTTCCACCAATAAGCCCAGCGCACCACTTGCGAGAGGGATTCGCTCACGCTGGTGGCGATGTTGCTCAGGATGCTGTGCTCGCCCGTCTGGCGCAGTTCGATGGCGTCCGCCGTCTCGCCCACCTTCTTGTTGCTCTCCAGCAACCGCGAGCCGAGCACGGCCATCAATCGCTCATCGCGATCCATCGCCTTCTCGAACGTGTTCAACCCGTGGCCGGTGAACTCCAGATAGCCGGCGGTCGCGCCCGTCTGCTCAGTCACCCAGGCGGTGCTGGAGCCGATGCGAAGCGAAGCGGATTTGTCGAAGCCGCTCACCCACGCCGTCGGCAGCGCGGTGAAGTGAACGCCATGCTTGAAGTCGGCGTTGAGCCGGTAGTGATCGAGGTTCACCGCGATCAGGTCGGCCAGCGGCAATTTGTCTACTTCAGGCCGCGAATGCCGGGGGCCGTGAAACACAAACGGCAGTCGTTTCTAATTTGGCGTTGCTTGGTCACGCGTCGGCACATGCATGCCGAATGCTCAGATTGGGGATAAAGGCACCACCATGTTTAGCCGGGGATTGCGACTGGCGTTTATGTCCCGCCTTCACTTTGTTTCCGATGGTAGGGGAGGGTCGTTCCCGAGGAGTTGCTGTTCCAAGGCTGGCTCTTTAATCCCCGCTACTTGGACTCGTCGCCGTCGGCAGGTTTTTCGTCCTTCGACTCATCTTTCGTGTCCTCGGGCTTCTTTTCATCGCTCCGGCCTCTTCTTGAACCGGGCCGGCGGTCATCCTTTTTGTCGTCTCCTCCGACGGCCTTGAGGTGCTCGCGCAGCCATTCGTCCACCACGCCTTTGTTGCGGGCGGATTCGTAGTCCTTCTTGGCGTCATCCTTGCGGCCGAGCAGTTCATAGGCGTGTCCGCGGTCCATGAGGAGCAATGGATCGGAGGAGGAGCGACCGAGGCGTTGGTTTAATTCTGTGAGGGCTGCTTCGAGGTCGGACTTGGCCTCGTCTTTCTTGTTTTGTGCGAGGCGCACCTTGGCCCGGCGGATGAGCCAGGTGCTTTGCAGCCGGGCGTCCTGGAGTTCGGTTTCGATGCGGGCCAGCGCCTGCTGGCCTTTGCCGCCGTCGATGAGCGCGTCAATCCACTCCGCGTCGATCAATCCGCTGCCGGTTTCGCGGACGCCGTCTTCGAGTCCCTTGATGCGCTCTTTTTTAAGTCCGAGCGACTGGTGAATCTGGCTGCGCGCGAGGTACCAGCCGGCGTTGTCGGGATGCTCGCGGATGGCGTGGTCAGCGTCTTCGAGGGCCTTCTGCGGTTCTTTGCGCGCGCGGAGCACTTCGGCGCGGACCATGAGCAGGGAGGCGTGTTCCACGCCGGCGGCCGAGTGTTTGAGTCCGCTGTTGACGGCATCGAGCGCTTCGTTGGTCCGGCCAAAACCCAGATGGGCGCGGCTCAGTTCGCGGAGGATGAGCGGGGAGTGGACATCGAAATAGAGCGCGCGTTCGAGATCCTTGAAGGCTTCGTTCGCCTTGCCCAGCACGTTGTATTCGATGGCGCGTTGCAGCAGCAGGTCGGCGGATTCGCCTTCGGCTTTGATGCGTTCGTTGAGTTCATCGATCTCGTGTTCCGGCCCGTCATGCGCGAGAGCCAGGGCGGGCGAGAGCAGGCTGCCGCACAGGGCGAGCAGGGTAGGAAGGGTTTTCATAAGAGCCTTAGTCTTCCAGCAGCAAGGCCGGATCAATCAACAAATCCAAGCTGTCGGAGGCGCTGTGGGCTTCGATGGCCAGGAGGTTCACGCCGTCTTTCAAACTGCGCGCCAGATCCTTCAGCACCACGTAATGGGCACCGCCGGATTCGCGCGGCTTGATCTTCTGGACGTTGCGTCCGCTGCTGCGCCCGATGTTTTGCCGCGCCACTTCGCGCCCATTGAGGTAGGCGATGAATCCGTCCCGGTAATCCACCATCAACCCAATCTCCGTGACGCGATCGGCCTGTTCGAGGGTGAACTCTTTGCGCAGGTAAACGGAGGCGGCCTGGCCGCGTTCGCGCGGCACTTCGGTGCGCGCCTCGCCGTTGCCAAAGCCGAACCCGGCCGGGCCACGCTTCCACGAGGAGGCGTCGAAGTCTTTCTTCGTCCACTCGAGGCCGAGCGGGTCTTTGCCCGCGAGGTATTGCCACTCGGCGTTCTTGGCGATGAGCAGTTTGAAATCCACCGGGGCCGTGGCCATGACGGTGTAATCCGCGGTCTTCACCTCGTTGGTCGGCTTTTTGTATTCCTCGGGCTGCCAGGGCAGGGCGAGGCGCACGGGTTCCACCTTGCCTTTCTTCACCAGGCTGAACAGGTCGCGCACTTTGCCGGCCCGGTTGATCATCCGGCCAGTCAGCGTGTCGCCGTCCACATCCACGATCACCGAGCCGTATTCGGCCATGGTTCGTTTCATCAGCGGGATGGTGCCTTTGCGGCTGATAGCCGCGCCGGCGTTGCCGGACACGATGGCGACCGTGCCTTGATGGGGGTGAATACCGGCGCTCTTGCGGTAAGCGCCGTCACCGTCGGGATCGCCGTCACCGTCATCGAGGACATTGTTTTCGGCCGGCGAATTGGTGGCCCCGTAAGCGCCATCTATGAGCATGGAACGCTCATAGATATGCGAATGCCCGCCGAGCACGAGATCGACGCCGCCCGACTCGATGATGGGCATGATGTGCTGGCGCATCTCCGCCAGGTCTTTCTCCTTGTCGGAATCGTGGGAGCCTTTGGTGTACGGCGGGTGATGCCAGAAGGCGATCAGCCAGTCGGCCTTGGCTTTCTCCAGGTCGGCCTTCAACCACTTGGCCATCGGCCCGCCCGGCTTGCGCTCGGCGTCATGCGAGTTGAGGCAGATGAAATGAATGTTCGCCCAGTTGAACGAGTAATACGCTTCCGTGCCCGAGGCCAGTCCGCCCGCCTCGGCCCGCCTCGGCATCACATACGCGTCGTAATAAGGGCCGACGCCGGTGTCGCCCTTGGAGGTGAAGCCTTCGTGATTGCCCATCGTGGGCCAGCAGACCGAACTGCGCAGCGCGGGATCGTAGGATTCAAAGAAGCGGCTTTGAAATTCTGTGTCCCGTCCCGTGCCGTAGGCCATGTCCCCGAGGTGCAGCCAGAAATCGAGCGGATGCTTCTCCCGCACCGTGCAGGCGGTCATCGCGTCGAACACATCGGCCTGTTCCTGGCGGCCCGTGCCGCCATCACCCAGCGCCCAGAAGCGCACCGGCTGGCGCTTGCCAATCATCGGAGGGGTGGTGAAGGAGTAGCTGGCATCCTCGGGGGTCAGTCGGCGCTGGCCGTCATACACGGCGTAATAGTATTTGGTGGCCGGGGCGAGACCCATCAGTCGGGCCTCGTATTGGAACGTGCCCAAGGGCGCGGTGTGCAGCTTGCGGAGCTTCAAATTTTCCTCCGTCCGGAAGCGCTGCCATCGGCTCTGGATGGATTGTGTGTTCGTGCCGAGCGAGGTGCGCACCAGGATGCCGGTGCCGGAGTCAGGACTGAGGTAGGAAAGCTCGCGGTTGAGTGCGGTCAGGCTCTGGCCAAATCGCACCACGGGCGTCATGGGCCCGGGCCAGCGCCAGACCACGTAAATGGAATTGGTGGAGGATGATTGCAGATAAGGCGCGCGGGCAAAAGTCGGGAGGGCCGCCGGGTCGGCGCTCCAGCCCGAATGGACTCCAGCGCCGGCGACCAACCAGAATAAGACAAAGCGAATCATTCTTGAACAGACGTGCATGACCGCAGAATCGCGGTACTAAACCTGTCTCGTCAATCTCCACGAATGGCCGGGGGTGGGATTGAAAGTGGCGGTCTCAACTGGAGTGCGTCGGGCTGACGGGCTGACCTCATGCCGAAGGTGTTGGTCTTGATTCCAACGCTATCCCAGCGCCGGAGGCGCGGCCAGAGCGTAGCCCACGGCATGAGCCGTGGGGCAAAGACCCGCCCGCCCTCAGCCCCAGCGGGGCGACAGAATTTCTCGGGCAGGTTCTTTCGCCCCGCTGGGGCTGGAGCGCCAGGCCC
>JANOQV010000249.1:0-26955 GCA_031414955.1 Pedosphaera sp.
TTCGCTTGGGCGGCGCGCTTCCGGCGCCTGGCCCGCGATTACGAACGGCTGGCCGAAACCCTCGCCGCCTACCATTGGCTGGCTCTGGTCACCCTCATGCTCCCTTTGCTCCTCGCCTAGTGTGCATGACAGGCTCTAGGCTCGCTCCGTGCCTTACGAACCCGCACCGTGGTCCATCGCGCCCTTCGCCATCCTGTTGGCGATGATCGCGCTGGGGCCGCTGTTCTTTGAGAAGTGGTGGTTGAAGCACTATCCCAAGGTGACCTTGGGACTGGCGAGCATCACGCTGGGCTACTACTTTTTCGGCCTGCCCCACGAGGCGCGGCCCATGGTCGGGCATACCGCCCTCGAGTACCTCAGTTTCATCTCGGTCGTCGGTTCGCTCTATGTTGTCTCCGGCGGCATTCACATCAATGTGAAGGGCGAGGCGACGCCGCCGGTGAATGTCGCATTCCTTTTCCTCGGCGCGGTCATCGCCAATGTCCTCGGCACGACGGGCGCTTCCATGCTGCTGATTCGCCCCTGGCTGCGCATGAACAAGTACCGCGTCACTGCGCATCACGTCGTGTTCTTCATCCTCATCGTGTCGAACGTCGGCGGTTGCCTCACGCCCATCGGCGATCCGCCGCTGCTCCTCGGTTATTTCAAGGGGGTGCCGTTCTGGTGGGTGGCGGAACACTGCTGGCCGATGTGGGTCGTGGGCGTCGGCTGCCTGCTGGTCGCGTTCTACTTCGTGGACTGGCGGAACTACCGAAAGGCTCCGAAGCGAGTGCGTGCCGAACTGGCCGAACCGCACGATCAGTGGCGTTTTGAGGGGCTGGCCAACCTGGGTTTTGTCGCGCTCATCATCTTCGCCGTGCTCCTCCCCAACCCGCCTCCGTTTCTGCGCGAGGGGCTGATGTTGGGGGCCGCGCTCGGTTCGTGGTTCACCACGAAGAAGCACATCCACGAGGCCAACCATTTCAACTTCCATCCCATCCAGGAAGTGGCGGTTCTTTTCATCGGCATCTTCGCCACCATGATGCCGGCGCTGGATTATTTGCAGGCGCACTCGGGGATTTTCAAAAATGCCGGGCCGGGAGTTTTTTATTGGGGCAGCGGCTTGCTCTCCAGCACCCTCGACAACGCGCCCACCTACCTCAGTTTTCTCAAGGCCATCTTCGGCGCCTTCATCGATCCGGCGACGGTGCAACAAGTGCAGGCCTTGGTCGCGGGCCAGGGCGAGGGACTCGCCGCCGCCAGCGAGCCGGTGCGGAACACTTACCTGGCTTTGCAGAAATATCATGGGGCGCTGCTGGCCCGGGGCACGGTGGATGCGGACCACATCGACATCGCCTTCCTGCTCGGCAACGTGAAGTATAACGGCTACCTCGTCGCCATCAGCGTGGCCTCGGTGTTTTTCGGAGCCTGCACTTACATCGGCAACGGTCCCAACTTTATGGTCAAGGCCATCGCCGACCAGCAGAAGGTTCACACGCCCGGCTTCCTTGGTTACATCCTGTGTTATTCGCTCCCGTTTATGCTGCCCATGCTGATCCTCGTCTGGTGGCTGTTTTTCAGGAAGTGAACCGTGTCGCCTCGTCCCGCCGGGGCGGGGCGCGTTCCCGACACGCTTCTTCTCGCCAAGAGCCGGGCCTTCCGTTACATCAGCCCGCGCGTGGTTCGATTCCTTTACAACCTGGTCATCCACCTGTTTTTCCTGGTCATGGCGCCGTTCTATCTTTTGAAGATGTGGCGGCGCGGGAACTGGCAGGCCGGCTTCGGTGAGCGCTTCGCCCGCTACGATTCCAAGTTCAAGCAGGCCATCACCAACCGCGACATCATCTGGCTGCACGCGGTCAGCGTGGGCGAGGTCAATCTCTGCACCCAGCTCATCAAGGCGCTCGAGCCGCGCGCGCCGAACCTGAAGATCGTCGTTTCCACCACCACCACCACGGGCATGGCGGAGTTGCAGAAGAAGCTGCCGTCCCACATCTCGAAAATTTACTACCCGCTTGATGCGCGGCGCTTTGTCCGGCGCGCGTTCCGGCTGATCAGCCCGGATGCCATCGTGCTGGTGGAGGCGGAAATCTGGCCGAACTTTCTCTGGCGCGCGCGCGACCTGGGCAAGCCTGTGTTTCTGGTCAACGCACGACTCTCGGACAAATCCCATCGCGGCTACCGGCGCGCGGCCTTTCTCTTCCGGCCGCTCTTCCAGTCCTTTCGCGGCGTGGGCTGCCAGAACGACACCGATGCCCGGCGTCTGGAGGAGGTTGGTTTTCGCAAGGAGAGCATCCACGTCCTGGGCAATATGAAGTTCGACGCCGCCAAACTGAACGAGCGGCGGCTGCTCGATGTGCCGGCCTTGCTCGCGCAGTTAGGAGTCCCGCCGGACGCGCCGCTGCTGGTGGCCGGCAGCACGCACCACGGCGAGGAGAAGATATTGGGCGAGGTGTTCCTGCGCTTGCGCCCGCGCATCCCGGGACTGTTTCTGATCGTGGTCCCGCGACATCACGAGCGCGGGCGCGAGGCGGGCCGCGATTTGCAGGCGGCGGGCTTGAAGTTTGTTTACCGCAATGAAGTCACCCCAAAAACACAGCGCGAGGCTGGGGAAGTGGACGCGCTGCTGGTCAACACCACGGGCGAGTTGCGGTACTTCTACGAGCGGGCCGCGGCGGTGTTTGTGGGCAAGAGCCTCACCGCCGAGGGCGGGCAGAATCCCATCGAGCCGGGCGTGCTGGCCCGGCCGATGGTCTTCGGGCCGAACATGCAGAACTTCGCCGCCATCTCGAAACTGCTCGTGGAGCGGGACGGCGCGCTTCAGGTGCGGGACGCGGCCGGACTCGAAACAGCTCTGGAGCAAATCCTTTCCGAGCCGAAGCGCGCCGAGGAACTGGGCCGTAATGCCCTGGCGGTGGTGCGGGAAAACCTGGGAGCCATTGATCGTACGGTGGACATGATTCTGGCCGGATTGCCCAAGCGGAATGCGCGTTGAACGGTGCGCCCCCGAGCCGCGCGCGGCTTTCCCCCCTTGGGTCAGTGCTGAGGAAGCCTCACCGCCAATACATGTAGAGCGTATCGATCCTCGGGCCATTGCGCCGGACCATGGCGAAGTAGCTGCGCTTCACGGCATCGATCTCCACGTCCACCTGCACCTCGAAGGTCGAACTGCGCGTGCTGAAGTAGCGCGCGAACATCTGGGCCAGCGGCGGTGTCATGCCCGGCACGCGCGCCAGATCGCCGATGTTGCGGAACGGTTCGTCGTCGCAGGTGAAGTCCGCGCCATCAGGCCCGGCTCGAGTGGTGATGATAGCCTGGGCCAGCACGTCATCCACGTCCGGGATGAGCTGCATGGTGTTGGCCGTGGCCGTGTTGATGTTGATGAACCGGCCCGACACGGCGGTGAATAAATCCACGAAGCCGATGGGGTAGCTTTCCGGCTCCCCGCGGAAAGTCCGGACGGCCGTGGGCACCTTGAAGGCGCCGGGCACCGCCGCCACGCCACCCGAGCCATAATACATCGCGGGCGTGATGCCCTTGATGAACATCAGCTCGGTCAGGTCGTCGATGGGTCCGTTCTTGGCCCGGTAGGGCGGGTCCAAGCTCTGGTAGTAATCGGTCTCGGTCTCGCCGCCCAGGCGCGTCTGGTCGTCGCGGTCAATCCAGTCGGCAATGGCGTTGACGATGCGTGGCGCCTCGGCGGCATCCACGCCCATGAGGATGAGCGCCTGGTTGACGACCTCGGGCGCGGCGGCGGCGAGATTGATGTTCAGCTTGCGGTCGTTGTCGATGATTGTGACCGAGAAGGTGCCGTGGCCCAGCAGGTTGTTTTTCAACGAGAGCTCCGGGAAGTTGGTGTCACAATCACCGCCCGCCCAAAACTGGTTCAGGGCATCGTATTGCTGGCTGGACGGGTTTTGTTTTCCGAGGACGGATTTCGCCAACTCGATGCCGGAGCGGCCGAGCCATTCCATTTCAGTGTCCCAGTTGGAATTGCGGGCCAGCTTGGTCTCCACCTTCATCGAGAGAGCCAGCGCGCCGCCGAGCACGGCGAACACCACCACGATGACCATGACCATGATCAGTGCGATGCCGGAACGGTGATGTCGTGGTTGTAATTTCATCGGATGGGTTTGACCGGGCCGCCGGGGCCACCGGGCGGGACTCCTGGGCCGCCCGGCGGCACCCCGGGTGTGCCCGGCAGTGGTTGACCGGGCGCACCGCCGATGGGCATCTGTGCTTCGGGCGGGACGGCGGTGGCGGGCAGCGCGATGTAACGATGCACGACATCCGCTGGCTGGCCGGGCTTGTCGGTTTTGCCCAGGCCCAGCCCGACATGGACCAGCGTGGGCAGTTGATTCGTGCGATCCCATTTCGACGTCCATTCCCAGTTGCCGGTCTTCTGGTCGCGCGCCCAAAATTCGAAGGCGAACAGCGTCACATCCTTGGCCAGCACCAGCTCGTAGGGTTTATAGTCGGGATTGGCCGCCATCATCATCGGTCCCTGGCGCATGACGAAATCAAGCTTGCCGTCCTTGGCCGACTCGACGTTGAAGGTCACGCGGCGTACCACATGATCGCCGAAGCGGCCCACGCCGGGGAAATTCGCCGGCAGATGCGAGACGAAGCTGAGTTCGCCGAAGTCGCCGCTCATATCGGCGAGGAAGGAATAATACGCGTCCGGGGTCTGCGGCGGCATGTTGGCGGTGAACATCTGCGCGGTGGTGAGCGAGTCCACCAGCGCACGCATGGAGATGCGGGCGCGCTGGGCCGAGTCCGCCGCCGTGCGCGCGGCCTTCGAGGCCTTGAGAATGCCGGTCCAGACCGAGTAGATGGCGACGAGGATCATCGAGAAGATGCCCAGGGCGATCATCACCTCAATGATGGTGAAGCCGAAGCGGCGCCGAGGACGTGAAGGGCAGGGCGTCGCTGTCCTCAGCGCGCCGGGGGCTTGAGTCGTGCCAGCCGACGTCAGGAGGCTCTGACTTCCTGCGCCCGAAATAGAATGAGCCTCCTCACGTCGGCTGCTACGCAGGGTTTTCATAAACGCCGCCTGGCCGCGCCGGGCGCGCCCGGTTTGTAGAGGAGAATCTCCATGTCCTCGCCGACGGTTTGCGAGCGCCCGCCGCGCCGCGTGATGACGAAGCGCACGCGGTACAAGCCGTTGGTTGCTTCCGTATCACTGGCCGGCCAGGGATCGATGCAACGCTCCCAATCGTAATCACTGTATTCCTCACCCAGGTCGCCGAAGTCGCCAGACTCACAGCCGAGGTCGAGCGTGTTGGAGAGCGTGAGCGCGGAGGCCAGGATGCTGAAGTCGGGCTGGGGCCGTTGCAGCGCGCGGGCCGCGCCCAGGCTTTGCACCACCATGCCCAGCACGGCGAAGACGACGATGAAGAATACAAACATCGCGATCATCACTTCGAGCAGGGTGAAGCCGCTTTGGGTTCTGGAGTCTGGGTTCTGGAGTCTGGGGTGGCCGCAGAGCGCGTAGGGCGCGTCGGCGTCCCATTCCGCGTTCCGCGTTCCGCGTTCCGCGTTCACTTCATCACCTCCACATCCACGATGCCGGTGATGACATCCGTGGTGAGCATCCGGCGTTCGCCCAGGTCGGAGTGCAATTCCACGGTCATGGGATCGCAGGTGCCGTTGGCGTAAAACTTGCAAATCATCTCGTTCTCCAATTCGCGGTCGGCGGCCTTGAAGACCGTGGCGTCGATCTTGATCAGGTGGTCGGAGAACTTGGCGCTGAACACGGTGGCGCCGCCGCCACCCGGCGTGCCGCCCGTGTTGTCCCCGCCCACCATGCCCTCGTCCGTGGCCCCGGTGAGCGTGACGGTGATGGTGCGGATGGCTCCGCCCTTGATGGAAAGTTCGGCCGTCTTGCCGCTCATGATCGCGGCGGAGCGGGCCTCGAAGCAGGCTTCGCTCACGTCGCTCACGGCCTTGCGGATGGAGTCTTGATGGACCTGCTGGTAAATCGAAGGGATCGCGATGGTCAGGATGACCGCAATGATCGCGATGACGATCATGATCTCGATGAGGGTGAAGGCGCGGCGTCGAGGGTCGAGAGTCGAGAGTCGAAGGCCGGAGGTGCGCGGATGGGTCGGGCGTTTCTGCGCTCGACTCTCGACTTTCGACTCTCGACGCACCTTCATCGCGTGATGCTTGAAGTGATGGAGAACATGGTGGACAGCACGCTGAAGAGGAGGAATCCGACCAGCACCGCCATCATGATGATCATGGCTGGCTCGATCAGGTTTGTCATCACGCGCAAGGCCAGGGTCAGTTCGTTCTCGTAGGTCTCAGCCACGTTCTTCAAGGCTCCCGGCACGTCGCCGGTGTCCTCGCCGATGCGGATCAAATCGATCATCAACTGGGGGAAGATTTTGCTCTGGGCCAGCGGTTGGGCCAGCGTTTTGCCGTCGGTGACGGCGGCGCGCGTCTTGGCAATGGCGTCCTTGATCACGAAGTTGGGCATGATCTCCTCGGTGATCTTGAGGGCCGTGAGCACGGGCACGCCATTGATCAGCAGAGTGGAGAGCGTGCGGGCGAACTGGCCGAAGAGGTTCAGCTTGAAAACCTTGCCGATGACCGGCGCGTTCATTTTCCAGGAGTCGATGCGGCGCTTGCCTTCCTCGGTGGATTTGAAGCGTTTGAAGAGCACGACGGTGGTGATGACGATCAGAATCATCAGCCACCAGTATTGGGTGAACATCTCGCTGATGCCGACCAGAATGCGCGTAGCCAGCGGCAGCGGCACCTTCAGGCCGTCGAAAATCTTCATGAAGCGCGGCAGCATGAAGGTCATGAAGAAAACCACGATGCCGATGCCGACCGTGGCCACGATGGCGGGATAGACGAGGGCGGAGGTGAACTTGGACTGCACCTCGGCGAAGCGGTTGTAGTGGTCGGCCAGGCGGCGCAGCACATCGACCAGCGCGCCGGACTGTTCGCCCGCGCGCACCATGTTGATGTAGAGGTCGGTGAAGATGATGCGCTGCTTGGCCATCGAGTCGGAGAGGCTGCGGCCTTCCATCACGTCCTGCTTGAGCGCCCTGCTCACGTCGGCGGGGATGCCCTTGGACTCCAGGTGCGTCATGGAATTGAGCGCGACCGTGAGGGGCATGCCGGAGTTGAGCAGGTTGGCTAGTTGCTGGGTGAAGGTGGCGAGTTCCTGGAGCTTGGGCCGGCGCTGGCGTTTGCGCTGCATGGAGGCGGGCAGCAGGGAACGCTTGCCCTGCTCCTTGTCGCCGCTGGCCGCCGCGATCGCCGCCGCGCCGCCGCGCGCGCCTTCCACCATGACGGGGAAAAGCCCGAGACGCTCGATCTGCACGAGTGCTGCGGCCCGATCCGCGACGTCCAGGACGCCCTGCACGACTTCGCCGGACTTGCGGCGCGCTTTGTAGGAAAACTGTGGCATAGCTCTGACTTCGATTATCTAACCCGGAATTCCGGGCAAAGTTGCAAGACGGGGCAGGGAACGTCCAGCGGTGAATGGGGCGTTGTGGGCCAAATTCCAAATCCCAAAACCCAAACTCCAAGGAAATTCCAAATCTCAAACTCCAATCGGACGGTCCACGCCGGCCCGAAGCTCTGGTTGGAGTTTGGGGTTTGGAGCTTGGAGTTTGTTTGGGATTTGGGTTTTGGAGTTTGGAATTTCCCCGCCCGCTCCGCTGGCAAAGACGATTTCGTTCAAGCTGCCCCGCCGATAACCCGCGAGGTCCAGCGTGACGTGCGCGTAGCCGAGGCGTTTCAGCGATTCGGCCACTTGGGCGAAAGCGTCGTCAGCGAGCAGCTTCGGAATCTCCACCGGCCCCAGTTCAATCCGCGCCAGGTGCTGGACTCGGTTCAAAACCTCATGCTGCCTTCTGCCCTCTGACTTCTGACTTCCCACCTCATGGTGCCGCACCCGCACATCGTAAAAGCCCAGGTCGCGCAGCACATACTCCGCCTCCTCGATCATGCGCAGCTTCTCCGGCGTGACGCGTTCGCCGTAGGGAATGCGCGAACTGAGGCAGGCCATCTGCGGCTTGTCGGCGGTAGGCAGGCCCAGGCGCGCGGATAACTCGCGAATCTCCGCCTTGGTCAGGCCCACTTCCTTGAGCGGCGCGCGCACTTGAAATTCCTTCGCCGCCTGCGCGCCGGGCCGGTGGTCGCCGACATCGCTGGCATTTTCTCCGTAGGCAATGACGGCGAAGCCTTCGTCGCGCGCGATGGGTTCCAACTCGGTGAACAGCTCGTGCTTGCAGAAGTAGCAGCGGTTGTTCGGATTGGAGAGATACGATTCGTTGTCGAACTCCGCTGTCTTCACCACGCGGACAGGGATGCCAAACTGCGCCGCGATGTCGAGCGCCTCCTGCAATTCCCGCCGGGGCAGGCTGGGTGAATCGGCGATGACGGCGAGCGACTTGTCGCCCAGCACCTCGCGGGCGACGCGGGCGAGGAACACGGAGTCCACGCCGCCCGAATAGGCCACCACACAGGAGCCGAACGAGCCGAGCAGGGCGCGCAGTTGTTCAAGTTTTTCCACGGCGCGCAACGTGCCACTGCGGAGGGATGAAGGCAATGAGTCTGCGGAACTGGTTCAGTGCGAGTGCGGTCGGCCGGTGCCGCACATGCCGCAGGACTTGGGCACGCCTGAACAGGACGGAGCTTCCGCCGTCTCGCCGCCATTGGAGGCAAACACGGAGAGCTTCTTTTCCAGTTTGGTCGAGCCGCAATGCGGGCAGGGCGTTCCCTTCCATTCGGTCGAGCGCACCAGCACTTCGCTGTCGTGGTCGCAGGCGCAGCAGTGAAATTCGTAAATCGGCATGGATGGAGCGTAGCAGAGGCGGGGCGTGGCTCAAGCGCGGTAGTGGCAAGCGGAGTGGGCCGTGAACACGGATGCAATCTGCGATCCCAGGGCAAATTCACAAATCCGGTCCACCCGATGATCCGGCAGTGGATGGAGACATCAAGCCCGTGAATTTTCGGTGACTTGCCAACCGGGAGAGGGCAGAGAACGGCAGAAAGATTTGCGGGCAGAAAAATCACCGGTCCCATTTTTCTGCCCGCAAATCTTTCTGCCATGATTCCTGCGGATTTGCGGTCGGGATTGCGGTCATCGCACCCCAAGAACCATCTGGACTCACTTCGTTTGCCCATGTCCATCCGTCGTTGGCGCGCCTGGGTGAATACTCCCTGTCTGCGATCCGCAGTTCACTTCTTCGGGCTGGCAAAAGTTTTGTGGCGGGCTAGTCTGCATCCCATCAGCCCTGATGGCACGATGCCCATGAAATCATTCCTGCGAGTCACCGCTGCGTTGCTCCTGTTGCTTTTGCTTTTCGGTCTGCCAGGCAAGACTGCGGCGCAAATCTCCGTCGGGCCGGCCGGAGTGGGGCCGCTCACGTTCGACACGCTGCCACCCGTGACCTCGTGGTCCACACGGAGTATCACCGGGGCGACTGCTGACATCACGACCTCGGCCCAGATGGACGAGCAGGTGCAAACAAATTCAGCCGCATTCATCACGAGCGTCTTGATCAGCGCCGCGGGCAATCCTCCTGCCGCCATTGCCAATGGAATGTGGGCTTCCGACGGACATTTCATTCTAACTCGCCCGGTCGGAAATCGGTTCAACATGGTGATGGCCACATTGCAGAACAACGCTGGCACGAACCTGACCTCCATCATCATCTCCTATGGCCTTACGAACCTATTGCCGGTCGCGGAGCAAATCCCTGGCAACAGCCTTTACTTCAGCCTTACCGGAACGACGGGCACCTGGCAGAAGGTCACCGCTCTGTCTGGTCTCGCCTCCTCCGGGCCGGTAAGCACCAATCTGTTCCTCGGCAACTGGCTTGTCGGGAGCAACCTGTACCTTTTGTGGACTGACGAGAACGGCAGCGGTTCTCCGGACACGGCGGTCATCATGGACAACTTCGCTGTGAGTTTTCTTTTTCCGACCATCATGACCCAGCCCCAGTCGCAGACTGTCGCGCCGGGTGGTAGCGTTTCGTTCTCGGTTGATCCGCAGGGGACGCCGCCGTTTTTTTACCAGTGGCGCAAGGATGGATTGAGCATCAATGGGGCAACGAATCAGACCTTTGTCATTGGCATGGCCCAAGCGGCCGACGCGGCTTGGTACGATGTCGTCGTAAGCAGTCCGTTTGGCATGACGATCAGTAGCAATGCGCAACTCACGGTGGCCTGCTTGACGCCCGTCACCATCACTACGCAGCCGCAGGATCAGGTTCGCCAATCCGGTAGCGTGCTCAACCTCTTTGTTGGGGTAGGCGGAACGCAGCCATTGCTCTACCAGTGGTATCGGGCCGGAGCGGTGCTTGCGGGCGCGACGAACCAGACCTATCTGAAGACAAATGCCTTGTCCTCCGACTCGGGCCTTTACTCGGTGGTGGTGGCAAACTGTCTGGGTTCTCAGACTAGCAGCAACGCGGTGGTGAGTGTGGCTGAATCCCCGTACACACTCATCGGCTTGACGAATCATTTCTGGCGCTACGAACAGTCCGGCGTGGATTTGGGCACGGCCTGGCGCGGGACGACCTACAATGACTCGGCCTGGCCGCAAGGACGGGGGCTACTGGCCCAGGAGGACAATTCCACGCTCACTCCATTGACCAACACCATCCTGAGCCTGACCGACCCCGGCGGCAATCGTATCCCCACGCACTACTTTCGGACGCAATTCTTTCTCACGAACGATCTGGCTTCGGTGATTCTGATCGCGAGCAACTATGTGGATGACGGGGCTGTGTTTTATCTGAACGGGGTCGAGGCCTTTCGCATCAACATGGCCGCCGGCCTGGTGAGCTACAATACGCTGGCACCCGGCACGATCACGGAAGGGGTTTTCACCACCTCCAACCTGCCGTCTGCACTGCTCCTGCCCGGTGACAATGTTCTGGCCGTGGAATTGCACGAAGTGAACCTGTCGAGCAGCGACACCGTGTTCGGCATGGAGGTTCGCGTTTTCTTCCAACCTCCGACCCTGTTACGCCTCACCAACGAACCGGCCGACGTGGTTATCTCGGAACAGCAACCGGCGGCTTTCACCGTCGGAGTGAGCGGCCTGACGGGGCATTTCCAATGGTTCAAGGACGGCGTGGCGATTCCGGGGGCGACTTCATTGACGCTCAGTTTCAGCAGTTCGCTGGTTGCGGACACCGGGGATTACATGCTGGTCGCGAGCAACGCCATCAATGTCGTGACCAGCCGTGTTGCTCACTTGGTGGTGGTGCCCGACGTGGGCACGCCGGCTTTGCTCTGCGCAGATTTGATCGATGCCACGCATGTGCTGGCCGCTTTCTCCGAGCCGTTGCTGGGCAGCGGAGTCACGAACCCGGCGCTGTATTCCGTGACCAATACTTTTGGTGTCGTCGCCACCATCTCCAATGCGGTGCTGACCAATGGAACCAACGTGCTGCTGACCACCAGCCCGCTGGCGGCGGATGCGAATTACATTCTCACGGCGGCGGGAATTCCCGATGGCTCGCTGCAACAAAACCTCCTGCCGCTCTCCGGGGTGCCGGTGGCGCGGCGGCTGACACTGCTGCCGTTCAGTGCGTTCTGGGAATACTTCGATCCTTATCCGCCGTTCGACAGCACCGATCCGGGGCCGGCCTGGAAGGAGCCGGGCTTCGACGCCTCGGCCTGGGGCTTCGACGCCGGCGCGTTCCGGTACAGCGGCTCCGGTGGACTAAGTTCTTCGGTGGCGGCGATGACGCTGCTTGGGCCGACGCCGGCTTACACCGCTTACTTCCGCAGCGCCTTCGAGGTCGCGGTCAGCCCCGGCGGCGTGAGCCTGACCTTGCGGCGCGGAGCCAATGATGCCGGCGTGTTTTACCTGAATGGGGTGGAGTTGAATCGCTACAATCTGCCGATGGGAAATGTCACCCCGTCCACGCCCGCCAGTGCGCAACTGGCCGCAGGCAACATGGATTTCCTTCTCAATGCGCCGCTGGTCGTCGCCCCGGAAGCACTGCACGCCGGAGCGAACTTGTTTGCGGTGGAGTTGCACCAGTTTCAGACCAACGATCTGGAGAAGTTCCTCGCGGTGGAACTCACGGCGCGTGCCGAGTCGCTGCTCACCGGGCCGTTGCTCTGGCTGGGCGGGCCGACGGATGTGGTGGTGGAGGAAAGTCGCACGGCCACGTTCCGCGTCTCGCAGGTCGCGGCCAGCCAGTTCCAATGGCAGGCAAATGGCACCAACCTGCCCGGCGCGACCAACGGGACGCTCACTCTCCTGGCTACGATGTCAGCTCAAGGAACCCAGGTGCGCTGTATTTGTTTCGGTCCGGGCGGCTCGATCACGACGAGCCACGCCACGCTCTACGTTCTGCCTGATTTGACCAGGCCAGCGTTGCTCGCGGCGGTGATCAACGAAGACGGGACGATGACGCTCAGTTTCTCCAAGGCGCTGGACGCCGCGTCGGCGATGAGCCTCGGGAATTACCTCGTAACGAACGCCGCCGGCGGGTTCACGATCCTTACCAGTGCCACGCTCACCAACGGCACCAACGTGATTCTCACCCTGGCCGCGCCGCTTCAGAACGGTGCCACGGTGGTGGTGATCGGCTTAACGGATCAGGCGGCACAGCCGAATACCGTCCGCGCGGGAACGGCAGCGCGGGTGGCTGCTCGTTACTTCATCCCCTTCGACGACGCGTGGAAATATCTGCTCATCAACACCAACGACACGGTGCAGAGCACCTTCATGGGCGTGGGCTACGACGATTCGACCTGGTTGGGGCCGAGCAACGGGTTGTTCTATGTCGAGACGGCGGCGCTGCCTGGCCCGAAGAACACCCCGCTCTTGCTGTTCGATGGGACGGGGGTGAATCGGATCAACACTTACTACTTTCGCCGAGGTCTAGTCATGCCGCTCATTGGTCCGATCGCGCTGATGCGGGTGCGATATATCATTGATGACGGCATGGTCTTGCACCTCAACGGTCAGGAAATTCATCGCTACAACCTGCCCGCAGGGACACTGAGCGCGGCCAGCCAGGCCACACTCAGCACCGAAGGCGCTTTGCTGGGTCCGTTTGCCATCAACAGTTCCAATCTGCTCGCCGGCACCAACGTGCTTGCGGTGGAGGTGCATCAAAACGGCGCGGCGAGTGCAGATGTCGTCATGGGTCTTGAACTGGACATCCAGATTCCCGGCGGCGTGCTGCCTTTCCCCAATCCGGATCCGCTGGCCCGCCTGTCCATGATGCCGGTGGGCCATCAGTATCTGCTCAGTTGGGGCGAGCCGGGGTTCATCCTGGAACGCGCGGACAATCTGAACGGTCCCTGGCTGCCGATGGCCATGACCAGCCCCGCCTTCGCCTCTTCGTCCAACGCCAGCGCCTTCTTCCGCCTGCGCCGTTGAGCAGGAACGGAGGGGGTGCGTTGGGAGCGACGCTGTCCTCAGCGCGCCGGGTCACGATCGAAGATCACACCATATTTCGGTTCGCATACCTCGCTCCGGCGCGCTGAGGACAGCGTCGCCCTACCTGCGCTTGACGGGGCGTCACGTTCGACGCTGTTCGGTCAGTCCCATCAGGCCGCCCGCAACCCAGTTTCCCCGTGCGCGAGACTTTGACTCCCACGCTCGGTTTGCTACGGTGCGCGGCTCATTGATGACAACACCGGGAACAAACACCGAAGCTGGCGCGGCTCCCGCGCCCGCGCCTTCCGACTTCATCCGCGACCTTGTGGCGGAACATTTGCGCGACGGGAAATACCCGCAGGTCGTGACCCGCTTTCCGCCCGAGCCGAATGGTTATCTGCACATCGGCCACGCCAAGTCCATCTGCCTGAACTTCGGTATCGCCCGCGAATTCGGCGGCGTCTGCCACCTGCGCATGGACGACACGAATCCCACCAAGGAGGAAGTCGAGTACGTCGAATCTATCATCAAGGACGTGAACTGGCTCATCGCGGGCTGGGCCGATGACAAGCTGGGGATGAAGCTCAAGGGGCAGGTTCCCGAGGCCAGGACCGTGAACGGCAAGCCGGATTTTCACATCGCGCCCGTCCCTCACTCCGCACTCCGCGCTCCGCATTCCGCGCTCGTCGAGCCGTTCTACGCCAGCGACTACTTCGAGGCGATCCACGAGTTCGCGGTGAAGCTCATCCGCCTGGGCCGGGCCTACGTGTGTGATTTGTCCGCCAAGGAGACGGATGAATTTCGTGGCTCGCCCGATCGGCCGGGCCAGGACAGCCCATTCCGCAACCGCTCCATCGGGGAGAATCTCGATCTCTTCACCCGGATGAAGAACGGCGAGTTTCCGGATGGTGCCCGCTCGCTCCGGGCGAAGATCGACATGACCTCGCCGAACATCTGGCTGCGCGATCCGTTGCTCTACCGCATCCGCCACATCGAGCATCATCACACCGGTGCGAAGTGGTGCCTTTATCCGCTCTACGATTTCGCCCATTGCTTGAGCGATTACATTGAGGGCATCACCCACAGCATTTGCACGCTGGAGTTCGAGGTGCATCGCCCGCTTTACGACTGGATTCTCGCGAGCCTCGATCTGCCGCGCCCGCTTCCGCACCAGTACGAATTCGCCAAGCTCATCCCGAGCTACATGATTGTCTCCAAGCGCAAGCTCATCGCCCTCGTGAACGAGAAGGTCGTGACTGGCTGGGATGATCCGCGGCTTCCGACCATCTCCGGCCTGCGCCGGCGGGGCGTCACGGCGGCGGCGTTGCGCTCCTTCGCCTACCACATCGGCGTGACGAAATATGTCAGCGTGACTGACATCGCGGTGCTCGATCACGCCATCCGGGAGGACTTGAACAAGCGCGCGCTGCGACGTCTGGCGGTGTTGCGGCCCATCAAAGTCGTCCTCACGAACTATCCCGAGGGGCAGTCGGAGGAACTTGACGCGGTGAACAATCCCGAGGACGAAACATCGGGCAAGCGGAAGATTCCCTTCACGCGCGAGATCTACATCGAGCGCGACGACTTTGCCGAGGTGCCGCCGCCGAAGTTCTTCCGGCTCAAGCCCGGCGGGGAAGTCCGCCTGAAGTACGCCTTCATCATCAAGTGCGATGAGGTGGTCAAGGATGCGATGGGCAACCTGCTTGAGCTGCGTTGCACCGCCGACCTCGACAGCAAGACCGGCGGGGCCACATCCGCGCGCTTGGTCAAGGGCACGATCCACTGGGTGAGCGCGGCCCACGCCATCGACGCGGAGGTGCGGCTCTACGATCGCCTCTTCACCGAAGCCGAGCCGGAGAAGGACGGGCGAGATTTCAAATCCGTGCTCAACCCGCACAGCCTGGAGGTGGTGCTGGCGAAATGTGAACCGAGCCTCAAGGATGCGAACGCTACGGAGCGCTATCAGTTCGAGCGCCTCGCTTACTTTGCCCTCGACCAGGACAGCGCTCCCGGTCGGCCGGTGTTCAACCGCACCATCACTTTGAAAGACACTTGGGCGAAGGAGACGAAGAAGGGCTGAGTTGGTCCAAAGTGATTGGCTTCTCAAGTATTCGGCCAATCAACCCGCGACTCAGAAGTCACCGGCGACGCCCTGCCTGTAGTTTCCTTGCGGGGGCGATGGCCCCGTCTGGCGCACGCTCGACTCCCATTCGAGAAACGAGCGCGCTACTTCAGAGCCTGCGCCGCTCGCAGAGTCACGCTGCTCGCCGCTCCCAATCTTCCGCTTCGATCCACGGCGCGCACGCTCACCGCCTCGGGCGTGGTCGCGCTGCTCCAGGTCGCGCCTTTCGGGATCACCTGCGTCTGCCAGGCACCGTTCTGTTTCGACTGCACGACCCAGAAGCGCACCTCGGTGGCATTGGTCGTGGACCATGAGAACACGGTTTTTCCAGCGGTCTCTTTGGCGCTGAGATTCTCGACCGACACTTTCGCGGCACCCACGCCGGGCAGGGCCGGGGCCAGGGCCGCCGGCTGATATTCCGCGCGCCGGAGCTGCTCGCTGATGCCGCCTTTGTTCTTCATCAGGGCGCTCATGTTCCAGTGAATGTGTCCGCTCACTCCGGCTTGTTGCCGGGTGAGGGCGATTTGCCTCGAGATCTCCGTGGTCGGCCAGCCGCTCACACTGGCGGCTTCCAGGCCAGCATTTCCTTTCGCGCTGATGGCCGTGGTGTTTAACCCCGCCACTATCGTGCGCTGCCGGGGATTGTTTTCGACCCACCACTTGAGCAACACGGGGAAGCTTTGCGCGGGCGGATCGATGCGCCAGTAAAGTTGCGGCGCGAGATAATCGAGCCAGCCTTGCGCCAGCCAGAGCTTCGGATCGGCGTAGAGAGCTTGGAACTGATCCAGTCCTTTGATTTGCGCGGGGAAGCCCGGCCGGTAAATGCCGAACGGACTGATGCCCACCTTGACCCACGGCCTGGCCTCGTGAACTTCGCGATACATCCGGGCGATGAAGCGGTTCACATTGTCGCGCCGCCAGTCGTCGCGCGCGAGCCTGCCGCCGGTGCGTTGATAGGCCGTCCAACTCGCGGTGTCGGGGAAGGGGATTTTCGGCGTCCCCGTTTGCGGTTCAGGATACGGATAAAAATAATCGTCAACGTGAACGCCATCCACGTCGTAGCGTTGCACCACATCCAGAATCACTCGCATTGAGTGGTCATGCGCCTCAGCCAGTCCCGGATCGAGCCAGGCTTGCGAGCCGTAAGTCCGCACCAACTCGGGACGCGTGCGGCTGAGGTGCCCGGCGCTCGCGGTCTTGCTCCCGGTGGAATGCCGCGCGCGGAAGGGGTTGAACCAGGCGTGAAGTTCCAGCCCGCGCCGGTGCGCCTCGGTCACGGCGAACTCCAGTGGATCCCAGAAAGGATTCGGCGGCTGCCCCTGCGTGCCGGTGAGATATTCGGACCACGGCTCGAACTTCGAAGCGTAGAGCGCGTCGCAGCCGGGCCGCACCTGCAAGATGATGACGTTCAGCTTGAGCGCGGCACACTTGTCGATCAGGGCGAGCAACTCCTGCTTCTGTTCCGCCGTCGTCAAGCCGCGCTTCGAGGGCCAGTCGATGTTGTTCAACGTGGCCACCCACGCGCCGCGGAATTCGCGCAGGACCGGCGGCGGGGCAATGGTCGCAGGCACATAAGAAGTCGCGCCGTGCAGGCACGCGACAATCAACAGCCAGAGCAGGGCAGGGCGCATCACGGCGGCGATTGACGGAGAAACGGCGGGCCGGTTCAAGCTGCGAAAGCTCGCGCCCCCCTTGCCGCCGCCTTACTTAGCGCCGCCCGCCCGCGCCCCGCTGCGACCGGCGGCGAGCGCGGCCAGTTGCTCGTGCCGGGCTGCCTGACCCAGCCGCGCCAAAGTCTGGGCCGAGGCATAAAACATTTCCAAATCCCCGCCGCTGCGCGCGAGCAACTGCTGAAACGCCGGCACGAGATGTTGATAGGTGGCCACCGTGTTGAGATGCGCGTTGTTGAGCGGGCGGCTGAACCATGCGTCGTAGCCGGTGTAGCCGCCCCAACTGGTCTTGAGCGATTCATGCTTCGCGCGCAACGCGGCCAGCACTTCGCTCTTGCGCCGGCGTGACTCAAGTTTCAGAGCCTCCGGGGCCGGGCTGGCGCGCGACATGGGTGCGGGCACCACCTCGTAACCGCGCTCCAGTGCCACGCGCGCCTGCATCACGATGGCCACGAACTGCTCCTTGCGCCGCACCTCCCGATCGTAATCCATCCGGGCCTTCGCATCCCCGTGCGCGGCCATCCACCGCCGCACGCCCTCCTCCCCGACACAGGTGGCGAAGGCCTCGTTGAAATCCGTGTCGCCGCTGGCGAAGACCCGCTGATGGGCCAGTTCGTGAAACAACGTCTCGGCCAGGTCCGCCGGCGCATGATGCACGAAAGTATTCAGCACCGGATCTTTGAACCAGCCCAGCGTCGAGAAGGCCTCCACGCCGCCGACATAAACATCCCAACCCTCCTGCGCCAGCCGCGCCCCGTGCTCGCGAGCGTCCTGCTCCGCGAAAAACCCGCGATAATCCAGGCGGCCCACGACTGGATACCACCATTGTTTTGGAGCCAGGGAAAACTCCGGCGCGGCATAAACATTCCAGACCACGAAGGGGCGGCCCAGATCGACATACTTTTCGTAATGCCCGTCCGTCTTCAACTTCAATTCACGGGAGGCGAACTCGCGCAAGTCGAGCACCAGTTGCAACTGCTTCTGGAGGGCCGGGGCGGTGTTGCTCCGGGCCAGGATCGCGGGGATGGGTTCGCGCTTGGAAAGAATCTCATACTGCCCGGCCGCAGCCTGGCGGTAATAGCCCACCGTGTCGCACCCCGTCACGCCCAGCGCGAGCGCCAGCACCAGCGCGAACCACGCGACACAGCCCAGGCTGCGGCGGCCTGGCGCACGGGCGATTCTTCCCCAAGGGTTCATACGTTGACCAAAGACAGCGGCCACCAAACCCCAACCCAGCTCAAAGGCCAAGAACCAAGCGGCTCCAGCAAACGATGTTCGCTGGAGCCGCCCCCGCCGAGCGGACTCACTCACGCCGCGAGCAACTGCACATTCGCCGGCCGCTCCACCAGCATGGCGGCGCTGCCCGCCTCGTTGCCCGTGGTGAGGATCACAAACACCTTCAGCGCGATTTCCGCGCCCGGCTGGTTCAACCCAAACTGCGTGACAAACTCCCGCTCATCACCCGGCGCATTCGTGGCGATCACCACCGCGTCCTCCGCGTCGTAATGGTCGCCCACCGTGCCGCGCAGTTCATAACGATCCAGCATGGCGTCGCTCGACGCCGCATAAGCCACCCGGGACGCATTGGGCGCCTGGAAGATCGCGCTGGCATTCACCGCCTCGGGCGTGTGACCCGGCAGCGGCGTCAAGCGCGGCAGCGTCTCGACCAAATCGGGGAAGGCCGCCAGACGGCCCGGCACCGCTTCGCGATAAAACTTCATCGTCTCGTAGGCCGTGACTTCCATGCGATTGCGCTTGGCCCGGGCCAGGGTGAGTTCCTGGGCCTTGTCCCGCTCGGTCGCATACGCGAATTGCAGCGCCGCCACCGCGCTGGCAAAGGGACCCTGCTCCGTGCCGTCGCCCAGCACGATGGGCAAAACGACCCCCGCCGGCGCCGCGCCCTCGTTCAACCTGGCCCAGAGCAGCATCGCATCCACCATCGGACGGGTGAAGACTTCCTGACCGAAGGCTACACCTGGCGCCAAAGGCCGCGCCGCGTAGAAATCCGTATTCTGGTAATACCCATCCAGCACGGCGTTGAAGAGATGGAACTGCGTGAGCAGCGCCATCTTTTGCAGCAGGATGTCACCCCGGGCGATCTGCTGCGCGATCAGGCAGCCCTGCACCAAGTTCTGCTGCGCCTGGAGGGCGTTGCGTTGCCCCTCGAACTGGGCCTGCGTGACCGCGGTGTTGTTCTCCAGCCGCACCAGCAGGGACTGTGGTGCCAGCACGACGTCGCACTCCGCCCAATGCGGAAGGAACTCGTTCATGGTGGGGATGTAGGTTGCATTTCCAGTAATGGCCATATGTTTTGTTTTATTTAGTGTTGAACAAATTGGCCATTCCACGCCCGAGGCACTGGTTTGGCCTGTTGCAGAAGGCATCGGCTTGCACCGGCCAACACTTGAAAAAAAGTTTACTGGTTTTAAGGACGGATTGTTGGATGACAAAAGTGCCTGCCTATCCGGTTGATTGGCAAAGCCTGAATGACC
This sequence comes from Pedosphaera sp., assembly GCA_031414955.1. Lineage (GTDB taxonomy): Bacteria > Verrucomicrobiota > Verrucomicrobiia > Limisphaerales > SIBH01 > JANNGC01. The sequence continues at coordinate 19,639 of JANOQV010000249.1, forward strand.
CGGAGCGCCGGCGTCCTTGCCGGCTTTGGTGGTGCGCAGGTCGAAAGCCGGCGAGGACGCCGACGCTCCGAACCCATGGCTTTCCCTTTTTGGCAAGCAACCGGACAGGCACACAAAAGTGATTATCTTACTCCACGCCGGCCGCGATTCCAAAGCTGCCTCTGCCATCGAAGGAGATGCGCCCCGAATTCGAGGTGGTGATCACAACCGCACGAAATCCGGTGGGGCAAGACTCCGCCGGGCCTTCACCTCAAAATGAGTTGGTTCCGCCCGCCAATGAGCGCACGCCAACCCGCCCTGAGGACCGCCCAACTCACGCTGAGGCGCACCCAACAGTAACTTCCCGCGCCATTTCAGGCCCTGTCCGCGTCATTTCACGCACTGGTCATCCAAAATTGGGACACGACGGTGCCGCTTCACGCGCTGTTCACGTCATTTCAGGCACTGTCCGTCGCATTTCAGGCAGTGTGCGTCGCATTTCAGACGCTTTTCGAGCACCCGCATCTGCTGGGTGTCCTGAAATGGGAAAAAGTGGCAAAGAAATGGAACAGTCCGGCCGCGTGAAGCGCCTTATTCCCGGGGCAACAACTTTTCCGCGCTGCAACCGAGCGCCTGGCGGAGGCGTGTGGCGGTGGTGATGAGCACGTTGGTTTCCCCGGCTTCGATTTTTTGCACGTTTCGGATGTCGATGCCGATGAGTTCCGCGAGCCGGGCTTGCGTCATTCCGATCGCATCCCGTTCGCGCCTCACATTGGCTCCGAAAGTCTTGAGCTGGGCATTGTCGCGCGCAGTTCTGGGCACGCGATATTCCGAAGAAATTTGGGATTGACGGAAACGATACCTTATGGCGTAAGCTCTGGGCGGTCAGCGCCAGCCTCGGCGCGTCACGACGAAGGCTGGACTCCAGCCCCCGCCCTGTGCCCGGGAACCAAAGGAAACATGAAAAACAAAATCGCCCGGTTGGTGGTCGGATTCGTATTTTTATTGGCTCCAGTCGCCCACGCGGCCGATGCGCCGGTGACCGTTTACCCGCATTGGCACCTCGGAAATTCCAGCTTTTTGCACGAGAATTTCGACTACTCACCGGACACCTACTCCCTCAATTGGATCACGGATTACGCCTACGGATATGGGGTGGTGCAGGAAGAATGGTATTGGCAGCCCGATTATTTCGGGGACGAGATTTTTCGATACACGCTCAGGTCTTGGACTGATGGGGGCTGGCCGCTGACGGTTCTCGGGGTCGAAACTTGGCACCAGTGGGGCGACATCACCAACCGTGGGACAAATATCAACCTCGCGCCCCTGAACATCCCGTACGAGTACTGCGCGATGGGCGGAGTCTATAGTTACTTCAATGTGTGGGGCGAGGCCATCACGGACACTTCGTGGCGCGGGGTCGAAACGCTGCTGGCCTGCAACCCGGGCGGCCCGAACGGTTCCTCCAATATCAGTCTCATCCGCCTGCAGCCGGTCATTGTCGACCAAACGACAAACCATGCCATTGTGCCGCCAACCAGCATCTATATCGATGGCATCGGCTATTGTGATTCAAACGGCTACGCCTATCTAAGCCGGGCAGACAACTCTGCTTTTGGTTGCACTCCCTCTGCGCCCTCCACGTACCTCAACTACACTTTTAGCGTGGGCGTGACCAAAGCCCCGCTGGAAATCCGCTGGCACGGGACGAACATTGCCGGCCAGACCCACACCGTGATCGTGGGCGAGCAAATCCTGCTGACGTGCGACTGGGATACGACTCACCCGAATTTTGCGCCCATCACGAATTTCCTTTGGACGGTGCCCGCTCCGTACGTCGGCAATTTTGTTGCCACGAATTCCACTTCTCTTCTGGTGACAAACATCATGCTCACCAATTCAACGGTGAACTTTTATTGGTATCGCCCTGCAACAAACCTTGTCGTTGAGTGTTCAGCCATTAGCCAAGGCCAAACGATGACGAAAAAGACGACGTTTAATGTGATTGCGCCCTCGTTCACATTCACGATTTGCCCCTCGAATGTCGTGGCATTGGATTCACAATACGGAGATGGTGGCCTTTACCTCCACTTCGGTAATATAACTGGCGCACCAGGGATGACTTTCAAAGCGGTACCCAGTTCGTTGGTTGAATCAAATTTCGGTGGCGCATTTATGCAAATCATCTCAAGCAGCCAAACCAAACGATGGTCCAGCCCGATCCGACAAATTCGTTCAATCACAAATGCATATGATAATGCTGCGGTAAGCGCGCAAATGACAAACGGAGCGATAATCATGGAAGACAGCCCGCGGGAGCCGGCCCCGTTGTTTTATGATGGCATCACGCGTCAGGATAATTTTTCTACCTACCTTATGTACAAAAGTTCTCGCGAACCTTCGATCTATGTGCCTTTGTCCAAGGCTTCATGGTCGTGGGGTGGTGGCGGGACGAATGTCCTTGGTTGGTCGCTTGCTAATGCGGTCTTTAGCCCTACGAACTGCCAGAATTCTACGAGCTGGCCAGAGTTTCCAGCATGGTCTGGTGCCGCCTGGCTTCAAGTGAATAATTGGACAAACTTCTGATGAAAAAAGCATTTCTACTGGCTGGGCTGTTGGCGTGGACCAGCAATGCGGCCCCTGCGGAAACGGAAATGGCATGGGGAGAACCCGTTAAAGGTATCACCTTGGGCTTGGGGGCACCCAAAAAGCAGCAAGGATTGAATTCAGCTATCAGCGTAACTGCTGTGGTTCGGAATGATTCCCAAGAAATGTTACGTCTGCTGAATTCTCCGGTCGAGGAAGTCTTTCAGATGTTTGGCTCAGGTGCCGACAGGAGGCCGGTGTCGCTGAAACCCCACGAGCCTGTCGGCAGTTTCGGCGGTACTTACCTGCTCCAGCCCGGCACAAGCGTAGCTTACGAATTGTTCGTTCATGACTTCCTGGTCATCACCAATACCGGTGAATTCGTCTTCACTGCTAAACGCCTATTTGCTGATAAGATCGGCGCTCAAGAAGCCGTTTCAGGAAACGTGGCCGTCAAAATTGTTCCAAACGGTTCCACAGAATCTAATGACAACGAAGTCGTTGGACACCTCACCACAGTGCCATACGCGCGAAGTCCATTTGGCGGTCATATTCATGGCAATACCGGCGCAGTGATTACTGCTGCGGCCAATGCGGGATCCATTCAGGCTGGAATTGAACGAACGGCGCCCCGTGCAGCGTCGAGTCTCATGGCGCGAACAGAACTTCCAATTCAGGTTAGTGCAGTTCCCAGGCCGGAAACGGCGGCGCTATCCAGAACACAAAAGCTCGGTAATGGAATCATCATCACGCTTGTGGCCTTGTTGCTCGCCATCCTCTGGCGTGCCTCGCGGCGGGCCGGGGATCAGAAGCCCTAGCAAGTGTTCCTCAAGCTGAGGTCTCGGCGGCTTACTCCATCACTCCTTGCGAAGCTCGCGCTGTAGCCAGTCCCGGGGGTAGTCCAGGGGCGTTCGGCGCCGCGTGGCTGCGGGAACTCTCAACCACCTACGGCGCATCCACGGCTTCTTCCTTCCCCTTGAGGATGGTGAAGTAGTCGCGCACCACGGCCTGGTCGTCGATGAAGGTGGCGTCGAGGCGGTGGCCTTCGAAGTCGAGCACGAGCGAGCCGAGCGCGTTGAGCGACAGCGCCTGGACCGGATGCTGCAAACTGCCTCCGCTAATCTGCCCGGACGAACCGGCCACGACATAGATCGCACCCTCATGCGGCGCGGGACCGCGCGATGGTTTCAGGTAGATGCCGGTGCCGTCCTTGCGCCCGTCCTTCATGCTCTTGAAATGCGTCTTCGCATCCAGGGTGGTGGAATTGCCGTAGTGACCATCGGTCAGATAGGATCGCTCGTAGGCGTGGCTGTGGCCGGTGAGCATCAGGTCGAGGCCGTGCGCTTCCAGGATGGGCAGGACGCGTTCGCGCATCATTCTCATGCGGGCTTCGCTGTCGCGGTCGTTGTCTGAATTATGGCTGCCCTTGGTGTAGGGCGGATGGTGGCAGTAGGCGATGAGCCAATCCTGTTGGTTGGCTTTGAGGTCGGCTTCAAGCCACTTCAACATCAAGCCGTCTTTCATCCAACTGCTGTCGCTCGAATCGATGCAGACGGCGTGAATGTTCGCGTAGTCGAAGGAGTAATAGGCCTCGGTGCCGGACATGACGCCGCCGGCCTGCCCCTGCGCGGGCATGGTGAAGATGTTGAAGTAAACGCCGTGTTCGATGGGCGAGTTCGCGCTGCCCGCGTCGTGATTGCCCAGGGCCGGCCATAAAACGGATTTGCGCAGCATGGAGCCGTAGATGTCGAAGACGGCCCCTTGATACTCGGTGTCCTTGCCGGCGCTGTAGGCGATGTCGCCGAGGATCAGCCAGAAGTCGGTCTTCCGGTCGCCGGTCCATCGGTAATAGGCGTCGCGCACGTCGCGCTCGGCTTTCTTGCGGGTGCCGGGGTCGCCGAGCACCCAGACGCGGGTGGGTTGGGGCCGGCCGATCTCGGGGTGGGTGACGAAGAAAGTGTTCGAGTCGCCGCCGGTGTGGATGAGGTTGGTCGTGCCGACGACAAAATTCTGACTGACCTTGCGCGCCGGTTTGGCCGGCTTGGTGCCATCGAGCCAGGAGACGCGGTTTGTGGTCGTCACGTAGAGCGAATTGTTGCTGATGCTGACCAGCACGGTGTTGTTGGGCGTGGTGACGATGAGCGCGGTATTGGTGGTGTGGGCGGTGAAGCTTTGCTCCGGGTCGGTGACACTGAGCTTCTTCTTCACGATGTTGAAGACGAAGGTGTCGCGCGTGGCCACGGCGATCTGCTCGCGAGTGCCGGGCTTGTGGACGAAGATGCGGGAGTTGGTGCTGCGGATGAACGCGACATTGTTCGTCCAGTGAACCACGAGCGGCGTGTCGTTGGGTCCGAAGGTGTAAAAGTATTTCGTGGCCGGGGCGAGATTGGTGAACTGCACCGCGTGCTCGGTGGACAGTCCACTGGACCGCGCGGAACGGTTCATGCGGGCGAGCGTCGCACCGTATGAGACCGAACTCGACGTCGGCAAATCCGTCCGCCACCGCACCACCATGCTGTTCGTGGTGCCCATCTGAAGATACGGCCCGCGAATGATGGTGGGAATCGCCTGGGCCGCGGGCGAGACGGAGAACTTGCCCTTCTGCACTCCGGCCCACCACGACGGTATGTTCGTGCCCAACCCCTCATCGGAAATGTTTTCCATCCAGGTCGGATACGTTTCTGTTTCCAGGTCGGGAAAAACTTTGTCCAGCCAGTTGGTGAAAGGCGTGGGCAGCAAACCGGCGGGATGATCGTGCAGCCATTCCGGATACGTCTTGGAGTTGATCTCGGGATACGAGCGCGTGAGCCAGGGCCGGAACGAGTTGGTCAGCCACCCTCGCACGTCGTTGGTCTCGGCGGCGCGGGTCTGGGCGGCGGCGGGAATCGCGGCGGTCAGAGCCAGCACGGCCAGGACGAGGGCGAAGGGTTGCATGCGCATGAGTCTGGAGTGACGTGGATGTGCCGGCAAGGGTAACGAGTTTTTGGCGTGGAGAACACGAAGGAGGCGGGCCGGCGCTTTCGCCCGCGCCGGCGCGTGATTCCGTCTGCCGCTTGCCATCCCCCCTCTATGAGAAGGATGAAAACAAATCCTGTTCGGGCCACTTCCCCACGGCGGCCGCGGCGCGGTGCAGGGCGGGGTCGATTTCTCCATCGGGAAGGGTCTTGTCCTCCGAGCGCAGATTGAACAAGGCGGCGATACTCAACCCGTTGGCCAGCCGCATCAGCAGCGTGTTTGTGCCCGGGAGGCTGCCGGTGTGCCAATAGTTTGCCTGGCCACTTTTGCCCACCGGTCTCACCGACCAGCCGCCAGCGTAGAAGGCATTCTCCAAAGAACCGTCGACCTGGCGCGAGACCGGCGGTGGTGGCGGGGCATACAGGGCGGCGAAACTCGCGGGCTGGAGCAACGGACTACGCTGTGGATCGTCAAGGGCCGAGGCGAAGCGCGCCAGATCCACGGCCGAGGCGAGCCAGCCTCCGTGCGCATCCATCGCTTCGAGGTGAAATCCGCCGTAAGGCCACGGCACTTGCGTCGGTTGGTCCGGGAAAACACTCTGCGTCCGTCCGTGGCCGCTCATGTAGTAACGCACTTCGCCAGGGGCTTGTTGGCCATCGAGCGACGCTCCGATGCCCATTCGTTTGATGCCTGCGGGCGCGAGGATTTGTTCCCGCACGAACTTCTCGTAAGTCTGGCCGCTGACTTTCTCGATGACGCGGCCCAGCACGCAGTAGCCGAAGTTCGAGTAGGCGTAGCGCGTGCCCGGCTCGAAATCGAGCGGGCGTGAAAACATGTAGCGAATGACTGCGACCGGCCCGGCGGGCGGCGGCGTGTTCGTGACGCGGGCGATTTCGCCCGGGCGGAACATGGGATCGAAGCTTTTGTCGCGATCCCAGCCGCCCGTGTGTTGCAGCAACTGGCGAATCGTGATGTTTCGGAGGCGCGGCTCGGGATCGCGAAGGGACGCCACGGCGGGCGCCAGTTCGAGCAAGGGAATGGCCTTCGTGTCGAGCGTGAGCTTCCCGTCCTCGATCAGTTTCATCACCGCCACCGCCGTAATCGGTTTCGACACGCTGGCGATGCGGAACAGCGAATCAGCCTGCACCGGAATTTTCGCGTCGCGATCCGCCCACCCGTAGCCGCGCGCATAGACCAGTCGCCGATTCTTAACCACGGCCAGCGCCCCGCCCGGCACCTGGCGCGCAGCCATGAAGGCTCCCATCTCCCGATCGAATGAGGCCAGAGCGCGGGTCGGGCGTGCGTGCCACGCACACGATGTCGTCGAAGCCGCGAGCGCCATCGCGCCGGTCTGGATGAATTGTCGTCGATTCATGTCGTTGATTACTATTGCTCCCAGCCCGTGGGCCGGGAAGCGGTGTTTTCAATGCCCTCCCCCGCACGATTCGGCACCAGAGATTCGATTTGCGACGGAATGAGTTTGCGCATTGAGAGATGAAAAACACCGTCGTTTCCGTTTTCAATTGCCTCCGGGCCCACCCGGTGCTGACGGCCATGTTGATTGGCGCGCTGTGGGTCGCGTGCATTCGGATCTACTACTGGCTCGAGCCGTGGCTGCCCTCACATACCCACGGCTTGCGCCATTGGTATCTACACAAGTCAGGATGTGTCCGATTTCATTGATCTTTCTCCCTCTCCTCCTGACGCAGGAAGGTGGAGAGGGCCGGGGAGAGGAGGCCTGTTTTGCTGGGGATTCCCCTCTCCCTGACCCTCTCCCCACTCCTGCGTCGTGGGGAG
>JANOQV010000250.1:0-2998 GCA_031414955.1 Pedosphaera sp.
GACCGAGGCGCTCGCGGCCCTGCTCCCCGCGCTCGACACCCACGACCGCGTTTCCGCCATCATGGCGTGCGGCACCGGCAAGACCCTCGTCGCGCTCTGGATCGCCGAGCGGCAGCAGGCGGCACGGATTCTCGTCCTCGTGCCGTCGCTCGCCTTGTTGCGCCAGACGCTCCACGAATGGCTGCGCGAAACGAGCCTGCCCAGCCTGGCGTATCTCTGCGTCTGCTCCGACCCCACGGTGAAAAATGATTTGGACGCGGTGGCCACGGCGCAATCCGACCTCGACTTCCAAGTCTCCACCGACTCCCGGAGCGTCCGCGAATTCCTCGATGCGAGTTTCACCGGCGCGAAAATCGTCTTCTCCACCTACCAGTCCGCGCACGTCGTCGGCACGGCTTTGAAATCCGGCGAATCGTTCGACCTCGGCATCTTCGACGAGGCGCACAAGACCGCCGGACGCGAGGGCCGGAACTTCGCCTTCGCGCTCGACGACAAGAATCTCGCCATCCGCAAGCGCCTGTTCCTCACCGCCACGCCGCGCCACTACAATCCGCTCCGCAAGGACAAGGAAGGCGACGCGCAACTCGTCTTCTCGATGGACAAGCCGGACGTTTACGGCCCGCAAGCCTATCGCCTCACCTTCGCCGAAGCCGCGCGGCGCGGCATCATCTGCGGCTACAAAGTCGTCATCTCCGTCATCACGTCCGGGATGGTGACGAACGATCTGTTGAGTCGTGGCGAAGTGCTGGTGAACGGCGACGCCATCCGCGCGCGCCAAGTCGCCAACCAGCTTGCACTCAAGGACGCCATCGCGAAGTACGGCGTGAACAAAGTCTTCACCTTCCACAGCACCGTGAAATCCGCCGCGTCCTTCACCAGCGACGGTCCTGAAGGAATCAGCACGCACCTCTGCGAGACCGGTAGGGCGGTGTTGCCGCGCCGCCCCAATCAAAAGAAGTGGGCTGCGCAGCAACGCAGCCCTACCAACGAATTCAAAGCCTTCCACGTCAACGGCACCATGCCAACGGCGTTGCGCGAGCGCGTCATGCGCGGCTTCCGCGAATGTGCGCGCGGCATCATGTCCAACGCTCGCTGCCTGACCGAAGGCGTGGACGTGCCCGCCGTCGATATGGTCGCGTTCCTCTCGCCGCGCCGCAGCCGTGTGGACATCGTGCAAGCCACGGGCCGCGCCATGCGCCGCGCGCCGAACAAGACCACCGGCTACGTGCTCGTGCCGCTCTACGTCGAACAAGCCGCCGGCGAAAGCATCGAGCAAGCGGTCAGCCGTGCCGAGTTCGATGACGTTTGGGACGTGCTCCAATCCCTGCAAGAGCAGGACGAAGTGCTGGCCGAAATCATCCGCGAGATGCGCGAAGAACACGGGCGGACGACAGGTTTTGATGATTCACGCTTCCGCGAACGCGTGGAGATTCTTGGCAGTGGCATCTCATTGGAGAATCTCCGCAGATCAATCACGACAGCCTGCGTTGAAAAACTCGGTTTCAGTTGGGACGAGTATTTTGGTCAACTGAAGACATTTCGAGATCGCTTCAACCATTGCAACGTGCCGCAGAACTGGAACGAAAATCCTGCACTGTCTTTGTGGGTGAGCAACCAGCGCCAACGGCATCGACTCCGAAAGCTGAACCCAGACCGTGAGCGACGGCTGAGTGAAATCGGATTCATCTGGAATGCCTTCGATGCGACATGGGAGGAAGGCTTCTTAAAACTTCATCAATACAAACGGCAACATGGCGACTGCATTGTGCGGCGCGGTCCCGCAGAAGATCGCGATCTCGCCAATTGGGTTCACTCACAACGGAAAGCCCGCAGAGATGGCCGTCTGTCTGATGAACAGGTCCGTCGATTGACTGGGGAAGGATTCATCTGGGAACCGTTCGACGCCACTTGGGAAGAGATGTTCTCCGCGTTGATGGATTACAAAAAGAAGAAAGGGCATCTGAATGTACCACAAGGCTCGCGGGAAAATCCGCGTTTGGCGTCATGGGTGAGCACGCAACGGAAAATCAAAAACAAAGACCAACTCAGCGATGAACGAATTCGGCGACTTGAACGAGAAGGGTTCACTTGGAATCGAGCCAAAGCTTATCGGGCAGAGATGCTGAATGGCTTGGGCAAGTTCAAGACGAAGTATCGACATTGCAATGTTCCAGCCAAATGGCCTGAAGACCCACGATTGGGCACATGGGTACACGACCAACGCAAGAAATGGCGGCGCGGCAAAATGGACGATGTTCTCTTTGGCGAACTGGGTAGCCTGGGTTTTGAATGGCAGATCAAGAAGCGAAGCTCACGCAAGCTTTAGTCGGATGTACGGATACTTTTCGCGTCCGGGCACATAGGAGAACAGAAGGAACGCTTCATCGATGTTTGAGAACCGACCAAACGAATGCTTGCTCAAGAGCGGCACACACCATTCGTGCGACAAGAACGGCTCGCCAGTAAAGATGACGACGATGTGTTTAGCGTACGCCACTCGGGAGAGCTTTTGGTTTTTGACAACAAGTCTCTCTTCCAACCTACCAATCAGATCTGCAGCGTCAGTCCACAGCTTAACGACGTCTTCGCCGCTGCAGTTCAGTCGAATGGCTTCTTCAGAAACCAGTTCAGTCACTTCATACGCGATAGTACTTCCATTGATGTCGGTGCCAAAACAATCAACTGGTGCTTGCTTATCTGGGTTCGAGACGACGTGTCGGACGTGACAAATACCTTCTTCAAGCTCAATGGATTCAAGCAAATCCTTAACGACGCCTCGTTCCTTCACCTGTTTGTCAGGCCACTCCCAAAACGACGCGTACGGTCGGCAATTAAGGGAAGCCTCGCGAATTCTCCTAAGCACCGCGTCAAAATCCACCGTTGGATGGCGCGTTGAGTTCATCATTGATAACAACTCGAGGAGTGTTCGACCGACCACAGGCCACGTCAACTCTTGCTTCGAGGGCGGCGGCTCTCCCCGTGAAAGGCTCCGGCCTGC
>JANOQV010000251.1:0-24750 GCA_031414955.1 Pedosphaera sp.
CTCGCGCTCGGTCACGGGGTTGGTTCCGGCGGCCAGCGAGGCTTGCGTGGAGACGGGCGTCTGGCTCCCGCCGCTTGGATGAACCGGGCCGGCGGCGGTCAGCGTCACGACTTTGCTGAAGTCCGCGCGGCTCTTGCCGAAACCATTTTCGGCGACGGGCCGTTGGAAGGCACTGAAGAATTCGCGGCGGAGGTTGCCGAGTTCGATGCGATCCTGCGGACGCTTCGGACCGGCGACACTCGGACGCACGCTGGCCAGGTTGAGTTCGACCACTTGCGAGTAATCAATCTCGCCCGGCTGCGGAATGCCCCAGAGGCCCTGGGCCTTGTAGTAATTCTCGTAGAGCGCGCAATGCGCCTCGCTGCGCCCGGTGGCGCGGAGATAGTTCACGCATTCCACATCGATGGGGAAGAAGCCCATGGTCGCACCGTATTCGGGGGCCATGTTGGCAATCATCGCGCGGTCCACGACCGGCAACTCCGCCGCGCCCGGCCCGAAGAACTCGACGAATTTCCCGACGACCTTGGTCTTGCGGAGCAACTGCGTGACCGTGAGCGCGAGGTCGGTGGCGGTGACGCCTTCCGCCAGCGCGCCGGTGAGATGCACGCCGACGACATCAGGCGTGAGGAAATAGACCGGCTGCCCCAACATGCCCGCCTCAGCTTCGATGCCGCCGACGCCCCAGCCGACAATGCCGAGGCCGTTGATCATCGTGGTGTGGGAGTCGGTGCCGACGAGCGTGTCGGGGTAGTAGATTTTAGATTTGAGATCCGAAATTTCAGAGGGCGAAGACAGCACGCCCTTGGCGAGGTATTCGAGATTCACTTGATGCACGATGCCGATGCCGGGCGGCACGACCTTGAACGTGTCGAACGCCTGCATGCCCCACTTCAAAAACTGGTAACGCTCGCGGTTGCGCGAGAACTCGATCTCCAGATTCTTTGCGAACGAATCCGCCGAACCCGCCGCATCCACCTGCACTGAGTGATCCACGACGAGGTCCACCGGCACGAGTGGCTCAATGATCTTCGGGTTCTTGCCGAGCTTCGCCACGGCGCTGCGCATCGCGGCGAGGTCCACGAGCAGCGGCACGCCGGTGAAGTCCTGCAAAACGATGCGCGCGACCACGAACGGGATCTCCGCCGTGCGCGTCTCGTTCGGCTTCCAGTTCGCCAGCTCCTTCACGTTCGCCTCGCTAACCTTCTTGTCGTCGTAGTTGCGCAGCACGGATTCCAGCACGATGCGGACGCTCACGGGCAGGCGCGAGATGGGGCCGACACCGGCGGCTTCGAGCGCGGGGAGGGAATAGAACTGGCCGGACTTGCCGTTGCCGAGGTCAAAGGATTGAAGCGTGTTGAACAGGTTATGACTCATAAAAATCAGCGCAAAAGATTAGCCGCACGTTCTGCGGACGGGCGAAAATGAGTTTCAGAGAAATCGAAGTCAAGCGAGGCATTGAGAGCGAGTACGATTGGGCCGCCTCGGGCACGCGTGCCGCACGACCTTCAGCTACTGTTTGTGTCGGGGAATCATTCGTGAGAGAACCGAGGCATGAATTCCGCCGCTTCTCCGCCTATGCCTGAGTCCCGACGTATCGTATCCGTCGATGCCCTGCGCGGGTTCGACATGTTCTGGATTCTTGGAGGCGATTCGCTGGGCCAGGCGCTCAAGGAAATGTCCGCAGGTGGGAGCGGGGCGTTCGCCTGGATGGGCAATGTATTCGGCAATCAGTTTGAACATGTTGAGTGGGCCGGTTTCCGCTTCTACGATCTCATCTTCCCGTTGTTCATTTTCATCGTCGGCGTGTCGTTGGTTTTCTCGTTGGGCCGAATCGTCGAGCGCGAGGGCCGGGCGGCAGCGCACGGGCGGGTGGGGCGGCGTTTTGCGCTGCTGTTCCTGCTGGCGCTCATTTATTCAGGAGGCGTCAGTCACCAGTGGCCGGACATCCGGCTGCTCGGAGTCTTGAACCGCATCGCGCTGTGCTATCTCGTGGCCTCGTTGCTGTTCCTGAATTTTCGTTGGCGCGGCTTAATCGTCGCCTGCGTGTCTCTGCTCGTGGGCTACTGGGCGCTGATGACTTTCGTGCCGGTGTCCGGCCTTGGGGCTGGTTCGTTTGCGCCCGGGGCCAACCTCGCCAACTGGATCGACTTGCATTGCCTCCCGGGCAAGCGCTGGGAGGGCACCTGGGATCCGGAAGGCTGGCTGAGCACGTTGCCGGCGATTGGAACCTGTCTGCTGGGGGTGTTTGCCGGAATGCTCCTGAAGAATTCGCGTGTCGCACCGCAGCGGAAATCACTTTGGCTCGCCGGAGTCGGAGTGGCGATGGTCGTGCTGGGGTTTCTGTGGGGAATCCAATTTCCGGTCGTGAAGAAGATTTGGACATCCTCCTTCGTGCTGGTCGCCGGCGGATTCAGTGCTTTGCTGCTCGGCCTCTTTCATCAAGTCATTGATGTCTGGGGCAAACAGCGCTGGTCCACGCCGTTCGTCTGGATTGGCGCGAATGCCATCACGCTCTATTTCCTCGAGAACATGTTGAATTACGAACGACTGGCGGCGCGTTTCGTCGGCGGCGACGTGAAGGCGTTCCTGGACGGACGAGTGACCGCTGGTGCCGGGCACTTGATGGCGGCGATCGTGGGATTGTTGCTGGCCATTGCTCTGGCCGGTTTCCTCTATCGCCGAAAAATTTTCCTACGCGTGTGAGCGAGGAGCGATGGGTGGGTGTTGAATGGGAGCAGCAGGATGAGCCGGCACTGATCCTCTACGGGAAGCCAGGGTGCCGACTCATGGGCGCAGCCACAGGGATGAAGCTTCGGGCCGCGCCGGATCCAGGGTGGTCGACCTGGCTGAAGTGGCCTCGATTAGTGCTCTCGGCGAGTCGTCCTCCAGCCAGCGTTTGCAATCACCGCAGATGCTTGGCTGGTCGAAGCCCAACACTTCGATCTGCTCCCCGCAACATCGACAGGTGCTCATCAGCATGGTCATGCCGCGAATTTGCCGTCACTCCGGCGGGCCACAAGCAGAAGTTATTGGCAGTTATTCACCGGCGGTGAGACAGGCCGTTTGGGCATGGATGGCATCGGTCTATTCGTCCCGGCACTTACTGGAGACGTCGCTCGACCAAGACGCCCAGGCCATCAACCTGGAGTGGGCACCTGCGCGTTCGTTTCCACCAAGACCAGGACGTGATCCACAATTCGATCCCAAGTGTGTTCGCTCACGGAAGCACGGGCATTGGCTCCCAGTTGCTGGCGTAATTGCGGATTGTTCTGCAAACGGATTAGCGCCTTGGTGAAGGCTGGGGCATCGCCCGGCGCGACCAGTAATCCGGTCACGCCGTCCTGAATGATTTCGCCCACCTGGCCGATACGGCTCGCCACAATGGGCAGCCCGGCCGCCATGTATTCATAGACCTTCAAGGGTGAGGAGTAGAAGTGCGCGAGGGGCGGATACGGAGCCACGGCAATGTCCATTGAAGCCAGCAGTCCCGGGATGGCCTCCGGCCCCACGGCCCCGGTGAATTGCACGCGGCCGAGCAATTCGCGCGCGGCGATTTCGCGATGAAGTTCCTCGCGGGCGGGACCATCACCGACGATCACCAGTCGCGCGTCGTAAGATTGCCGGGCGAACTGGGCGAAGCTGTTGATCAGCGTCGTAAAACCGTGGACCGCGCGCAATTCACCGACAAAGCCGATGACGAAATGATCCTGCTTCGGAATCGTGGCTTCAGCGTGGAGAAATTTTTCTGGGTTCACGGCGTTGGGTACGACGTGGATTTTGCCTCGCGCGCTCGGGTGCTGCTCAATGAGATGGGCCAGTTCCTTCGACACGACGGTGATGATGGAGGCGGCGCGGAAGACACGCATGGTCACGTCCTCGGCCACGGCGCGGTTCACGAGCGCGTGGCGGGCGCTATGTTCCTCAAGCAGCGGCGAGTTCACTTCGAGCACCGAAGGAATCTGGTGCTGAGTGGCGAAGTCCATGCCCGCGCAACTCCAGAGCGAATGTCGCTCGTAAATCAGATCGAACGGGATTTGGTCGTGTTCCGCAGTCAGGGCGCGATGCAAGGTCTCGTTATTGTCCAGCGCGGCCCGTTCCAGGCCGGCGGGGCTTTTGTCTTTGCGGGCCACGCGGGGCAGGGGATGAAGGCGAACGGAGGTCAGGTCGTGGGCCATCTGGTCTCCCAGGCGGTTGGCAAAAAGATGCACCTCGTCGCCACGTTTGAGCAGGGCGATCAATACTTCCTGCACATGCACGGAACAGCCTTGCGCGCCGAAAACCGGCACGTCAGGATCCGCGTTGATGTAAGCAATCTTCATGGCAAGGCAAAACGCCGCTCCTCGTTCCATCGGCGGAAGAACGACTTTTCTGAACCGTGCCAGTCCACCGATCGATCCGAGACATGGTTTGAGCGCGGGGGCCATGGGCTGAAAATAGTGTGTATTGAAGCTCAAGCCATCTCGGAGAGGCGGATGACGAGGTCACTCGACTATTCCAGAAAGTTAGCTCTGACCGCAGCGTGCGGCCGAAAGGGTCCGAACCATTTTTGTATCCTGCACTGCCATCTGTCCCAACCAGCCATCCATTCGCCACTCGCCCGCAGCCATTCGCCACACGAGGTTCGACTCTTGAGCCCAACCATGATTTGCTTTGGTCAGCACAACCAAAAAGTATGAAATCAGCTTCCCGACCAATTACTCGATTTGCGATCATCACAGCGGTTGCCCTGGTAACGCTCTGGTGTGCAACGGTGAACCTCGACGCTGCCGCCTCCAACAGCATTGCGCGCACCTGGAATGAGCGCGCGCTCGCCGCCATCCGGCAGGACACGCCACATCCGCCGGCGCAGGCCCGCAATCTTTTCGGCTTTTCCATCGCGATGTATGACGCCTGGGCGGCCTACGACACCAATGCGGTCGGCTACATCTATCGCGGCAAGCACACCGCCGGCGATGTGGCCGCGGCGCGGCGCGAAGCCATCAGCTACGCGGTCTTCCGACTGATGAGGGAACGCCACTTTTACTCCCGGACCGCCAGCAACACCCTCGTGCTCGATACCAACTTGATCACGTCCCTCGGTTACGACCCCAGCAACACCAACCGCGACACCGCCACTCCGGCAGGCGTGGGCAATTCCGTTTTTGATGCGGTTTCGCTCTGGTTCAGCGACGACGGCTCGCGGCAGACCAATGGAACTCCCTACAACCCGGCGTTGCCCGCGACGCTCCCCATCGCCTATCCCGACTACCCCATCGGCAACCCGCTTCGCTACGCCTTCATCAACCCGGCCCTGGCCACGGATCGAGCCGGCATCGACGATGGGTTTGGCAACACGGTGGTGGACATCAATCGCTGGCAGCGGCTCAACGTCGTGAACGCCGTGGATCAAAATGGTTTTCCCACCAGCCCGCAGCAACCTTACCTCGGAGCGCAATGGCTGGGCGTGCGGCCCTTCTCCCTGCGCCGCGCCCTCACCAACACGCCGTGGATTGATCCCGGCCCGCCGCCGTTTTTCGGCGGCCCCCGGCACGCGGAGTTCGTCACCAACATCGTGGAAGTCATCCGCCGCAGCAGCCAGTTGACGCCGAACGACGGTGTGACGCTGGACATCTCCCCAGCCTCGCAAGGCAACAACTCGCTCGGGGCCAACGACGGCTCGGGCCGTCCGTTCAACCCCATCACCAGCCTGCCCTACGCGCCGAACATCGCCTTGCGCGGCGACTTCGCGCGCGCGCTGACCGAGTTTTGGGCCGATGGTCCGACCTCGGAAACTCCGCCCGGCCACTGGAACGTGATTGCCAACGACGTGGCCGACCATCCCTTGTTCGTGAAGAAAATTGGCGGCATCGGCCCCGCGGTTAATGATCTGGAGTGGGACGTGAAGATGTACTTCACGGTGAACGCGGCGGCCCACGACGCGGCCTGCGCGGCCTGGGGAGCGAAACGCTATTACGATGGCTACCGCCCCTTGAGCGCCGTCCGTTACCTGGGGATGCTCGGGCAGTCCAGTGAACCGGCCAGCCCTTCGTACAACGCCAACGGCCTGCCGCTGATCACCAATCTCATCGAGTTGGTCACGGCCTCCTCGGTCTCCTCCGGGCGGCACGCTGGTTTGACCCCCAACAAGATTGCCGTGCTCTGCTGGCCGGGCGAAACGCCCCAGCGCGTCACCAACAACGGCGTGCGCTGGCTGCATGTCGATACGTGGACCACGTATCAACGCTCCAATTTCGTCACCCCGGCTTTCCCCGGTTACATTTCCGGCCACAGCACCTTCAGCCGGTCCATCGCCCAGGCGCTCACCTCGCTCACGGGCACGGAGTACTTCCCGGGCGGCATGGGCTCCTACACCATCACCAGCCTCCTCAATGAGCAGGGACCGTCTGCCCCCGTCACCTTGCAATGGGCCACTTACTATGATGCTGCGGATCAGATTGGCATCTCGCGCATCTGGGGTGGCATTCATCCGCCGGCCGATGACTACGCCGGACGGCAAGTGGGCGCGCATTGCGGTTCGAACGTCTGGAATTTGGCCAGGCGCTACTGGGATGGCTCAGTCACCAACACGCCCGTCACCATCGCCCGCCTCAGCCCGACCCAATATGAAGTGCGCTACGAGTCACTGCGCGGTCTCTACTACGACTTCCGTTCCTCGGTCGAGGCCGGGCAAACCTTCACCAACGATCCGCCGGGCACCAGCCTGCCGTTCGAAGCACTCTCCGTGAGACGCACGAACAACTATGGCGGGCCGGTGAAGTTCCACCGGGCCGTGGGCCGGTTAGTGCCCTGAGGTGCGCGGCGTGCGTCCTTAATCAGCAACATGACATGAAGCTGAAACGTCCCCTTGCTTCGCGCGGGTTCACCCTGATCGAACTGCTCGTGGTCATCGCCATCATTGCGATTCTGGCCAGCCTGCTGCTGCCCGCGCTGGCCAAGGCCAAGGCCCGCGCCCAGCGCATTGGCTGCGTGAGTAATCTCAAGCAAATCGGACTCGCCATGCGGATGTATGCCAACGACCACGAAGGCAAATTCCCCTGGCGCGTGCCCGCTGCCGACGACGGGGGGCTGGACGCCACCGTGGATCTCCAATTCCTCCTCGTTTCCAACGAAGTGGTCACACCCAAAGTGGTCGTCTGCCCTTCCGACAAGTCACGCCCGGTCGCCACCGAGTGGGTCGCCTTCGGCATGGACAACATCAGCTACCCGCTGGGCAACGATGCCGATGAAGCCAAGCCCAGTCACATCCTTGCTGCGGATCGCAGCATGACCGGGTTTGAAGTTGGTCCTCCCGTGCTGCCCTTCAACGCCGCCTGTTACACCATCGGGGCTGGTGGCGGCATGAACGCCAGGTGGGACAAGGATCTTTGCCACGGGGCCAACGCCGGTAATCTCGGTCTGAGCGATGGCAGCGTGCAGCAATTGACCAACGCCAAGCTCACCAACACCGTCCGCACCATTCGTCCCGCCGACTGCGTCGATGGTTTTTCGGTGCGCATGTTCCTGCCTAATCCGTAGCTGGGGAACTAGGAATTCTGGCTACTGGTTCCATCGCAGTTGCACCTTCCCCACGTCCAGCGGCCCCGGGCCTGCGCCGACGATTACCTCCTGATTGGAGGTGCCGATCTGCCGGGAGCTGTTGGGTGTCCGCGCGTCGGTAGGATGAATGTTCAGGTGGTAGGCACCCGGCGGCACGTTCGGAATGCGGAACGAGCCGTCGTCCTCGAACAACAACACATAGGTGCGCTCGATGAGATTCTCCCGGACTTGCGCCTGGTTCATCGCCTGGAGTTGGGCGTTGCGCTCGGCCAGCAGGCGCACGCGCTCCTGCGCCGTGGCGTTGGGCGGGAATCGCATGGGCGGCGGGATGCGCGACGAGGGCTGGCGCACCAGCTTATGTGCGTCGCGTCGCCAATCAACCGAGCCGGGGCTGATGCCCGTGAGGTCCACCTGGCCCAGCACGGTGCGCCCTGTGCCGCCGATGATTACGTCATTGGTTCGCCCTGGCTCCACGGCCACCACCACGGTGTGACTGAGCTTGGTGTTACCGATGTTCTGATCCGCAAACTTGTAGTGCAGTGAAACGGAACGCGTGCCGGGCGGAACCGAATCCAGGACGAAGCTCCCGTCCGCGTTCGGTTTCACGTCACGATAAACGTAGAGTGGGGCCAAGGTGCGCGGGGTGCCGGGGTCGCGATTGATGAAGATCGTGCGCAGTGCAATGCTGTGAAATGGCTCCACCTTGTCGCCGACACGCAGCACACCCTTGATCTGCCCCCACGGCTTCAACGCGATCCGCCCCGTGTTGGTGACTTGCGTGAGCGGCACTTCCGCGTAGCCGGATTGCGGATGCGTGGCCAGCACCAGATCCGCTTCCAGCTTCGGCGTCAACTCCGCTCGGCCCTGCGCATCGGTCGTGGAGATTTCATAAACCGTGGCCGAGCTCCGAAATTTTCCCGGAGCATCCATGTAGCCGCTCGCGGTGCGGCCGAGCAGAATCACCTCCGCGCCCGCCGCCGGTGAACCATCCGGCGCGCTCACCGCCACCGGGATAAGTTGCGCCCGCCGCAGCTCGAACACATTGCTGTAAGAACCTTCAAAGGGCGGCAGCTTCTCGCTCAGTGGCTCGTAGCCTTTCGCTTCCAGCAAGAGAGTGATTTCCTCATAGGCCGTACTGCCGAGGATGGAGCTGAAGGTTCCGTTTCGCCCGGTGGTCGAGGTGGAGCCGCTGCCGTTCTTGTAGCTATAACGCACCGACACGCGGATCTGATCCACGGCCTTCTTGCTCACCGCGTCGATCACCCGGCCTGCGACCCTGGTCGGCTGTGAATAGGTGTAGTTCAACTCGTTCGGCATGGGGAGCGTGACCGTGTGCGTGTAGCGCGAATAACCCGTCTTGGAGTACTCGAAGGTCAGCCGGCCCTCGGGCGCGTGGTCCCAGCGGAAGCGCCCCTCGCTGTCCGTCTTCGTCGCCCAACTCATCCCCCGGCTGCCCTGCCAGTCCGTGAGCTTCACGTCCACCCCGGCCACGGGACGCCCGCGCGCGTCGGCCATCTTCAGGCGGTAGGTGCTGCCGCTCTTCAACACGATGTCGGGCCTCGGCTGCGTCGTGTCGAGCGCGGCTGAAGTCATCACCGGCGCCAGACTCTTGGCGAAGGCGAGAGCCTTGGCCGTGCTGTTCGTGGCGTTGCGCACAATGAACGAGTAGTGGCCTTTCTCATCCGTGTAACGCACCACATGCTGCGTCGCGCCGTAGTCCAGAATCACCGTGGCCTTGGCCAGCGCCTGCCCCGCTTCATTCACCACGCGACCGGCCACGCGCATCTCCGGCTGCAAAGTCGTCAGGATCGTGCGCGCCGTCAGTTCCGCAGGATTCAACTGCGACAGTTGAACCAACCGGTACTCGGGATGCGCGACCTCGAAGACCAGATTGCTTAACGAGCGCCGGTCCGCCGTGGTCTGCCAACGCCCATCCGCTCCCGTGAGGCCCGCCTCGACATCCGCGCGTGCGACCGTGTTGCTCGAGACCCGGACGATCTCATACGGCGTCACCGTCACGCCGGCGATGGGCTGGCCGCCGGGATCGACCACCCGCCCGCCGATGATCTGCCCGCGTTCCAGCGGCAACTCGATGGACTCCGGCCACGCGCCCGCCTCGCTGCTGGAAAAGTTTCGCGAACCGACCACGAAGCCCGGACTGTTCACGCGCAGCCCGAGCGACACCGCCGCCTGGGGCGGATAATCCACGACCAATTCTCCGGCCCGGTCCGTGCGATGCTCGCCGAAGAAAAATGCCTTTGTGTCGTCCTGCACCGTCACCAGCACGACCGCATTCGTGACCGGACGCGCCGCGCCCGCTTCCACCACCCGCACCTTCAGGCTGCGGCGATAGGCGGTGTCGGGAAACTCCGAGGCGCGTTGCCATACTTTCCGCCGCACCGGCGCGGCCAGCGGCGCGAGTTCGCCGCTCGCTTGCAACGTCACCGCGAACAACACCGGCGTGGCCCGGCCGAAGAGCGAGACGAAATCCAGCGTGGCGATCTCCGCGTCCGGCAGCGGATTCTCCAGCACAGTGTGATAAAGCCGCGCGCCGGAATCATTCTGAACCGCCGCGCCCACCGGCCAGACCAACGTGGAATTACCATCCGCCAGCGCCGCCGTGCCTTCCGCCTCCGTGACCACGACGTTACGCGCATGGACACCAAAGGACAGGCGCAGGGCGTGTGATTCGCCGTTCTTGAAATGCAAGTTCAAGTTCGCCAACGGCACTCCCTCCTTCGCGCCGTGCAACGCGCCGTGCAAAAGATGCAGCCGCGCCGCCTTCTGCCCCACCGGCACGCCGGTGACTTGCGCCGGGTGAAACTCGCCATTGTGCGCCGCGTCAAGTCCGGTCACCTGGATGCGCCCGCCGAGCACAAACGGAATTCCCCCCAGCGTCTGTTGGCCCTGCGGAAAAATGGCCGCGGCCGTGGGAGCATGGGAGAGATTGAAGTGTGTGGAGAGATCGACGCTCTGAAACACGCCCGGCGACTGCGCGCGCAACTCGAGACCGCTCCACTCCAGGAAGCAGCAACCAGCGAGGAAAACGAGCCGCGTCATCCACCCGCGCCGCCAGACAGGAAGCCATTCCAAATTTGTTCGCCACCAGTTCATTCGAGGAAGGCCGAACACTAGGCAGCGGTGGGGCGTGAGACAAGGATGGGTTTAGGCCGCAAAGCCTGACCCCGCCTCGAAGGAGTATCACCAAATATTCGCGGCGAACGCGCCGGCGCGCGGTCCGGGATTTTGGTCCACCACCTCTTGAACGAAAAATCGAGCGACCGGTCTATGGTTCTGGTCGGGATGAGACCGTGGCAGATCGACCCAATATGCAAACACGCTGGCTGGCCCTGATGGGATTCATCGCGCTCACACTCGCACTGCGAGCGGCGGAACAGCCGTCGTCGTTGGAGGTCAAAGTGTCCAGAGCACCACTGGACTGGAACGATCCAAAGTGGTGGGAGATTCAAAGTCGGAGGACAGGCGGCATTTCTCTGGGGAAGAGTGATTACACCCTGCGCGGGCCATTGGTGGCGACGTTTCGCCGACCGGCTCGTCCGACCGGTGAGCGGCCTTGGCCGTGGAAAGTGCTCGATCTGCCCGTGGTCAATCTGCTCGTGCCGCAAAGTATGCCGACGGTTGGAGGTGGTCCGAGCAAGTATCTGGCCTGGGGCGAGAGCGACGCGCCCTGGTCGGCGGTGTCCACCCGATCGCGCGGCGGCGAGGCCGGCTTGCTGGGCGTCAGTTGGTGAGCGGCGGATTCGCGGTTGCAGTTGGTTCCGAGCATCTTGCTCCATCCGCCCGGACCGTCCCTCGTACCGTCAATCCTCCGAGGGCGATGCGCTGGAGGCCAGCAACTCGATTCCGGGATGCAGGAAGCGGATGCGCCGGCTCTTGTAGAGTGCGCCGAGCGTTTGCTTGAAGGCTTTCTTGCTCACACCAAAGGCGGCGCGAATTCTCTCGGGCGAACTCTCATCATCGAAGTCCAGGCGTCCGCCGTTATGTTCCAGCGCCTGCACGATTTGAAGTCGCAGCGGGGCCACGCGCTGGTAGCCCGACGAGTCGAGGCTCACGTCGATTTTTCCACCGGGACGCACCAGGCGCACGAACCCCTTCAACCTCTGCCCAACGGCCACGGGCACGGAAACCTGATCGCGATAGAGCAGGCCCTCGTGGGCGTTGGCCACGATGACCGGGTAGCCCAACGGAGTCTGGCCAATCACGAGCAACTCCACCGGCTGACCGGGCGCATACGTCGGCGTGTCGCGGCTGTAATGTCGGCGCAACCGGGCGCTGGCCACGAGGCGGTTGGTTTTCGAATCGAGATACACGGCGACCACGACCTGCTGGCCGACGCGCACCGGGCCAAGATGCTCACGAAAGGGCAGCAGCAAATCCTTGGCGAGTCCCCAGTCGAGGAAAGCTCCGATGTGCTGATTCACGCTCAGG
This sequence comes from Pedosphaera sp., assembly GCA_031414955.1. Classification (GTDB taxonomy): domain Bacteria; phylum Verrucomicrobiota; class Verrucomicrobiia; order Limisphaerales; family SIBH01; genus JANNGC01. Next base: position 11,986 of record JANOQV010000251.1, read on the forward strand.
ACCTTCAGGCTGGCGAATTCACCCACCATGACCAGCGGCGTCTCGGTCGTGGCCACGAGTCGGTCGCTGGAATCGAGATAGATGAAGACATCCAGTTTGTCGCCCTGCTGGAGATCGCGCGGAATGTAACGGCCCGGGAGCAGGATTTCGCCCAGTTCGCCGCCATCAAGGTACAGGCCGGGCGCGGATTCGCGCACGATGGAAAGTGTGTTACGTCTGCCGATGGTTGCCATGCGCCAATTTTCTCCGTGCGGCCGGCTTGCTCCCGGCCCCGCGCGTTACTTCAACTTCAACGCGCAAAACTCATCGAACGCGCCGCCGAAAAGCTTCTTCACGTCGCGTTGGATTTCCTCGCGGCTCGCCACCCAGCCCGTCGCGGCCAGATCGCCATATTTCTCGACCAGCACCCGGCTGATGACCTGGCGGGAGTGCTGCCACTTGTAGATGAGTTGGTCGAGCACGCGGGCATCCGAGTGCTGCGGAGTGAAGCTCAGGCCGAGCAGTTCCAGGCGCATCCGCGTCATCTCGTCGATCAGGCTCGGGTTGTTCAAGAACCACCAGCAGCCAAAGATGTGCAGGTTGCGGAACTTTCGCGCCAGCACGCACAGCTCGTGCTGGTTCTCGCGCGCCAGCACGGTGGTGATGAACTTGGTGTCCGGGAATTGTGCGCACAAGTTTTGCAAGGCCCCCAGATCGCTCCGGCCCACGCCATCGCCCGCCAGACGGAGTTCGGGATTCACCTGGCGCTGCACCCCCGGCATGAGCGCGAAAGGAATGTCAAACTCGCGGCAGTGCGGCACGATGGCCTTCTCGATCAGTTGGGCGCAGTCGGTATGGGCGGGGAATTGAAAGTCCGGGCTGAGCGACACCATGACGAAGCGTGGATTCATGCGCTCCGTCCAGGTGCGCAGGAAGCGGCGCACCTCGCTGATCGTGTGCGCGGTCAGATCTTCGCTCACGTTGTAACCCCAACGAGAGAGTTGGCCGCAGGTCGAGGGCCAGGACACCAGCAACGGATCAATGCGCAGCCCGGCCGTGAACCGCGCGTCGCGGGCAAAGCCCTCATCCCAGACCGGACGCTCCTCGTCGTCAAAGGGCGAGTTGGTCATGCAGACCGTGCGGACATTGGCCAGTTCCAGGCAGTGCGTGAGGTAGTCGTTCGTCTTCCACTCCGCAAACCAGGAGCGGATGAGGTTCAAGTCACGCTTGCGTGCATCCAGACCCAGCGCCTGCAGCGTGGTCAGCACGCCCCGGCATGACTCCGAGATGGGAGAGTTCCGGATGAACAGCTCCTCCCAAATCAACTCCGCCTGACGCGCCTTGGGCAGCGCCCAAAATTTCTCGAAAGGCAGCTCGAAGTAACGGAACGATTCCGAGACGAGATAGTGATAGGTGAGCAACTCATCGATGCCCCAGAGCAACAGCTTGCCGAAGGCCGGATCATAAAGGTGCGTGTGGATGTCCGAAACGGGCGTGCTCGCCACGGCCTCCTCCACGGCCGCCGCCACCTGATCCCGGGCCAGCTCTGTTGCGATACGATTCATTGAATGCGTGAAATTAGAGAAGTGCTGTCCGCGACGCGATGCCTTTGTGAGGTTTGTCGTCACGGGATAAACAGTTCCAACTTTGGAATCGGACGGCCGAGCCCGCCCGCGCACCAGGCAGCCCGTCCGGCCTGTGCCCGTGGTCAGGCGCAAGGTGGCGCACCGAGGCTACGGTTCAGATCGTCACGCACTCTTCGCCTGCGTGGCGATTGGCTATTCCGAAGCGGAACGCGTCTCTCAGGCTCCCTGAAAAGCGTTGCACTGTCGGAGAAATGATCTTCGCCCGTTCTGGATTCCGAGTTACGCACTGCGCTGGGCGCGTTCCGGATGGACCGTGCCGAATCATTCATATTTTCCGCGTTTGACGCCACGCCCCCGCTGCGTTGTATTCGGGGCGAACAAGCCTATGAATACTCGCATCACCCGTCGCTCGGCCCTTTCTTGTCTGACCACCTCCGCTGCTGCGGGCCTCGCGGCGTCGGCCCTCGCGCATCGCCTGCTGTCAGCCGAGGCAGCAGCTCCAGGCGTCAAGGGCCGGATCAACCACTCGGTGTGCAAGTGGTGCTACGATAAAATCCCGCTCGAAGATTTGTGCCGGGCGGGCAAGGAGTTCGGCCTGCGCTCGGTGGAGCTGTTGAACCCGCCCGACTTCGCCACGCTCAAGAAGCACGGCTTGACCTGCGCCATGGTCAGCAATCCCGTCATCGACAAACTCGGCGGCATCGAGCGCGCGTGGAACCGCGTGGAGCATCACGACAAGCTGGTGACCGCCTACGAGCAACGCATCAAGGAAGTGGCGGAGGCGGGGTTCACCAATCTGATTTGCTTCTCCGGCAATCGCGCTGGCCTTGATGATCAAAAGGGCGTCGAGAATTGCGCGCTGGGTCTCAAGCGCATCATGGCCGCGGCCGAGAAGGCCAAGGTCACCATCGTGATGGAATTGCTCAACAGCCGGGTGAACCACAAGGATTACCAATGCGATCACACGGAGTGGGGCGTCGAGTTATGCAAAGCCATCGGCTCGGAGCGGTTCAAACTGCTCTACGACATTTATCACATGCAGATCATGGAAGGAGATTTGATCGTGCGCATAAAGAAGTTCAGCCCGTACATCGCCCATTACCACACGGGCGGAGTGCCGGGTCGCAACGAGATCGACGACACGCAGGAGATCAATTACCCGGCGGTGATGAGGGCGATCGTGGACACGGGTTACAAGGGATTCGTGGCCCAGGAATTCATTCCCAAGCGCGAAGACAAGATCGCGTCGCTCCGGCAAGGGGTGGGGATTTGCGATGTGTGAAACCTGGGCCAACGCCCGGCAGGTGAGCGAGGAGGTTTTCTTCGGGGGTCGTGAACGCCTGTGATGGGCATGAAGCGCGCCTGGCCCGCAACCGAATGGCGCGGCAGGTGGGGCCTGAACTCGACCCGCAGCGCCGCTGGACCGGTAGCAGCCGGGAACTACAGCACCAGCGGGTCGGCCTGAAACCGTTCGGTCATCTCGGCAAAGGCTTTCTGCGCATCCAACCAGCGGGCGTCGCTGGTGATCTGATCCATGGACGCCTGGGTGTTGTTGCACATGAGATAGAGTTCGTCGCCCGCGCAGACGAAGGCTTCGAAGTGGGTGCCGACCGCGTGCCGGGAGAAATCAAAATGGCCCGGGCTGTGACGAGTGGTGAGCAGATCCGCCCGCAGTGAGCCGAGGTCGTGGACGAAGTTTTTTAGGAAATGTTCCTGGCGGGGTCCTTGGTAGGAAATCATGCGCTCCTGGCCACGCTGAAGGCAGATGATGGCCCACTCATCGAAGACCAGCTTGCCGTATTTGGCATCCATGCTGGCGGCGCAGTGTTTGAGCAGTTCGAGTGCTTGCGAAAGTGTCATAGAAATTCCCGAGTTAGCGGCGGCGAGAAAACCAATTTTGACCGGGCTGAACAAGGCAATACTGCGCACTCTGGAGCCGACGGCTAAAAGAATGGACCCCGCCGGAGGGTCAATCACGGCGAGAACGAGGCACGAACCCTGGTTCTGCTTCCTGGCCGCAGCTTCAGCGCGCAGCGAAGCCCGACTCCCCAGCGCGCGGCCAAAGGGATTTGCCCGCGACACAAATTTGCCCGTTGCATTTCCCAGCGCGCAGGCGAAGGTGCGCGCGACGTGTTTCCGACAGATCCGAACCTCATCCCGATTTTCTGGGGCTTAATCGCAGCGAGTGGCATTTCCGGCTTGGTGCTCGCGGCCAGCCTGACTTTGTTGCTTGGCTCCCAGCGGCCGGGGGTGCTGCGCACGATCTGGGTTGCCAGTTCCATCCTGATCGCGTCGGTGACCGCCTTGATCATGATTCTGTCAAGCTAGACCGCTTTCCCATCAGCCTGCGGCGGGGCAGGGGACAAAGTCGCTTCCGCTCAGAAGAAATCGCAGACGCTTGTCGGCCGCCGCCGGAAGTTCGGAAAACGAGCAGGGGAGGAGAACTGGGAAAAGCAATGAGGCCAGCCCGCAAGCCAGGCCTCAGCCTTTCAGCTTGGCAAACATGGCCAGAGCCTTAGGGCGTTGCACCTCATGCAGAACTATTCGGGGCGAGTAATCGCCTGACAATAAAGGCTCCTGCCACGGCTCGTGGATGAATTCGTCCGGCATCTGCGCGAGTTCGGGAATCCAGCGGCGCACAAACAACCCCTGAGGATCACACTTTCCAGCCTGCGTAGTGGGGTTGAAGATGCGGAAATATGGCGCGGCGTCCGTGCCGGTGCCGGCGCTCCATTGCCAGCCGCCGTTGTTCGCCGCCATGTCACCATCCACGAGTTGTTTCATGAAATATCGCTCGCCCCATTGCCAATGGATCAACAAGTCCTTGGTCAGAAACATGGCCACGATCATCCGGAGCCGGTTGTGCATCCAACCGGTGGCGTTGAGGCATCGCATCGCCGCGTCGACGATGGGGTAGCCGGTGCGGCCGGTGCACCAGGCTTGGAAGTGGTGTTCGTTGTTGCTCCATTCGAGCGCGTCGTACTCAGGACGGAAAGCCCCGCGGGTGACGTGCGGGAAATTGTGCAGCACTTGGAGGTAAAACTCGCGCCAGATGAGCTCGCTGAGAAAGCACTCGACACTCGCCATGCTAGCTGGGGTCGCACCGAGGCGCGCTTCCGAGAGCCTGGCCAAGACGGTGCGAATGCCAAGCGTCCCGGCACGCAAATGAGCGGACAGTTGCGAGGAACCGGCGAGGTCAACACGATGGCGCGCTTCGGCGTAAGCAAAAACTTTCTCGGTCATGAAATCATCCAGTCCCGCGAGTGCGGCGCGTTCCCCGCCAGGGCAGATCACCTGCCGGCAAGGGTGCCCGCAGGATGCGCTGTCCGGCGGCAGAGCATCCGATGGCACCCCCTCGTCAAGTTGAAGCTTGCTGATGTCAGCAGCGGGGCAGGGCCGGGGAATTTTGCGCGACTTCCAGGCTTTCGAATAGGGCGTGAACACCGTGAAGGGCCGACCAGCCTGGGTGAGGATCTCCTGCTCGTGCCAGACCACGGAATCCTTGAACGACTCGAAGCCAATCCCGATTTCATTCAGGGCATTGAAGATTCTGCCATCGCGGCGCTGCGCATAAGGTTCATAGCGCGCGTTACAAAACACCGCCTGCGCCTTCAGTTCGCACACCAGTTTCGGCAATTCGGTCTCAGCGCATCCAACGCGCACCACCAGCCTCGACCCCAGCGCACCCAGTTTCTCTTGCAGTTCGCGCAACGAACGAAGCAGAAAAGTCAGGCGGGCCGCGCCGACGTCTGGTCCAGTGCGGAAAGCCTCCTCGAAAATAAAAACCGGGATGACCTGGCCAGCCCGACGGCAACCTTCAAAGAGCGCCGTGTTGTCGTGCAGTCTTAGGTCACGCCGAAACCAATGGATGACGCGTTTCAATCAGCAGGGCAGGGTAGGGTACGAGACCAGATCAAGAATTATTGTTCCGAGGAGGATCATACCGCTTGAGTCCGACTTCCTGCGCAATGTCGTCAAACTCATCGCGCGTTACATTCTCCAGCGACCGGCCTTTGCGTCCCAGTTTCTCATTAATCTTGATCGCCTTTTCCGTCATTTGTTCATGCGTTTCTTTTGAACCACCGACGAGCGCAAAATTTGAACCAGTGGTCACGCGCTTGTGCCCGTCACCGTCTAAACCGATGCCGAGCATCAACGCTTTCTGCTTTTGCTGGGAGGGCTTCGCCATGTCAGGAGATTTTTAGCGGCTGGAAGACATGCGGCTAGAAACTTTAGGTCCTTGGAGCGAAACTGGATTCTCGCGCCAGTTGCTCCCACAGTTCTCGTTCGCGCGGTGTCAATTGCTTGGGCACCACCACTCGCAGCACAACTAACAGGTCTCCACGCGGACCCACCGCTTGCGCTAATCCATGTCCGCGCACTCGCAACCGCTGCCCATTTTGCGTCCCGGGCGGAACTTTTATACTCACCGGATTCTCAAGTGTCGGAACCCGAATCTGTGTGCCGAGGGCTGCTTCCCAAGGCGCGAGTTCAATTTCGTGAAGCAGTTGATTGTCCTCCACGCGAAAATCAGGATGCTTGGCCAACCGAACGCGGAGAAATAGGTCACCACTGGCACCGCCGCCGATCCCTGCTTCGCCACGGCCCGAAATCCTGAGTCGCTGGCCGTCCATTACGCCGGGTGGAATCCGCACCTGATGCGTGTCCGTGGCAACGATGCGTTTTTCGCCGTGGCAAGTTTTGCAAGCACCCCGGCCGCGCAAGCCGGTCCCTCCGCATTGAGGGCACCCGCGGGCATGTTGGACATTGATTGCACGAACCGCTCCTCGCAGTGCTTCTTCAAGAGTGACCATGATGTCCCCCTGAACATCCCGGCCGCGCTCCGCGAATTCGTCCTCGGGAGCGGCTCGGAAGCCGCCACCACCGCCTTGCCGCGCCGCCTCGCCAAAGAGCGTCTCAAAAAAATCACTGAAGCCCGTGCCGCCGAAATGCGTTTCAAAGTCAGGCCGGCCTGCACCGCCGCCAAACGGCTGACCGGCGCGGTTTTGCCAGCCTGATGGCGGACGGAATTCCGCGCCTTGTTTCCAGTTTGCACCTAATTGGTCATACTTTTTACGCTTATCCGGATCGCTCAAAACCTCGTAAGCCTCGTTAATCTCTTTGAATTTCTCCTCGGCAGACTTTTTGTCCTGGGCCACGTCGGGGTGGTACTGCCGTGCGAGTTTGCGAAATGCTTTACGAATGTCATCTTCGCTCGCCCCGCGAGGGACGCCGAGCACTTCATAGTAATCTCTAAATTGAACAGCCATGTGAACTAGAGCGACTAACTACGCGGCCAATCTTGACCGGTCAAGACTTGCGCTTTATTCAAGTCAGTCGGCATAATAATTCGCACAATGTTTGTTATGCGTCATTCGGTCTAGCCTCCGTCCGTCGTCAGCAGCCAGCCGTTTAATCGGCACGTCGCGGGTAGCACCCGCGACGAGGCTGCCGATGACGGCTGAATGACTGACGACAAATGAGCAGTGAGGTGAATTCTCCAAATCTGATTCGGCAAGGCATCTGCTTAGCGTTGTCCGTGCGAGGTGATGTTCACTTCGTATTCCGACACCATAGCCCGCCCCGAGTGGGGCGGGCACTTTTTATGTCCAAGGCGACCAGGGGGAAAATATTAGCGGACTCGGTAGCCTTACCCACGCATGATTGATCGAGCCACGCCCGGTGTGCTTGGCCTAAATCTCCAACACCTTCTCAAACTTGGTAAGGTTGCGAGGGCCATTGTTGGTGACGAGAGCCATGTCCTCCAGGCGCACTCCACCCAAGCCGGGATAATAAAGTCCTGGCTCCACGGTCACCACATGACCGGCCCGAAGTTTATCCTGCGAGAACGGGCCTATGCGCGGGGCTTCGTGAATATCCATTCCCACGCCGTGGCCGGTACCATGAAAAAAGCCATGCATGCGCCCGTTGTGTTGGCCGGTCTTGTAGCCTTCGCCAGCGAAGAATTCCTGTACGCGCTTATGAATGTCGCGCGTCGCCGCACCCTGGCGCAGAGCGTTGAAACCGATCTCTTGGCCCCGCTCCACCGTGTCGAATAATTTGCGGACCGCCTCGCCGGCCCGGCCCTTAACCACGGTGCGGGTGATATCCCCGAAATACCCGGTCTTCTGCGAGCGAGGAAAAACATCAAGGATGATAGGATCCCGGGCGCGGAGAATTCCGTGCCCGACTTCGTGGGGATCACACCCCTGCTCTCCTCCCGCCACGATGGTATGGCTGGCCCGGCCACCGGCTTGCACAATCGCGGTGTCGATGATGGCGCGGAGTTTTTCGGCCGTGAGCGGGTTGTTCCGGTAAATGAGGCGGCGATTGCGCCCAACTTTCGCGCTCTTGAGGGCCTGGATTCCTTCGGCCAGTCCCACTTCAGCCATCATGAGAGCGGCGCTGATCTTCTTCACTTCCTCGGCAGTCTTGCGCGCCCGTTCAGAAAAGAACGCTCCGGGCCGGCACTTGACTCTGATTTTTAACGCGCGCAATTCCTCGGCCAGCCCCAGCGGAAAACTGTGGGGTACGGTCACACTCGTGATTCGTTTCTCGCGCAGAATTAATTGGATGATACGGGCGGTCGAGGCCTTTTTCTGGCTCAACCGGCCAAGCTGCGCGGCGCAGCGCGACCAGGAAATAATCTTGCAATGCGGTGCCTGCTTGCGCGCCCGATTAATTTCGAGATCACTCATTACCACATGGCAGCGCCCCCGGAGCTTGAGGTAAACAAACGGATCCGGCACGAACATTCCCACCGCGTAGAGCATGTCCGCGTCGTGGTCGCTGTCCGCCGCGATGAGCAGGTTTTCCTTCATCTATTGGACTCCGAAGAGCCGGTCGCCGGCATCACCCAGGCCGGGCACAATGTAGCCGCGCTCGTTCAACTTCCGATCGATGGCGGCGGTGAAGATGGGCAGCTTCGCATAGCGCGCCCGCACCGCACGGATGCCGGCTGGCGCCGCCACCAGGTTGACCAATCGCACATGCTGGGCGCGATGTGCCGCGAGCATATCCAGTGCGGCCAAAACACTTCCTCCGGTGGCGAGCATTGGATCGATGAGAATGATTTCGAACCCGCGCAGATTCCGGGGCAAGCTCTGGTGATAAGTCACTGCTTCAAGCGTCTCCTCATGGCGCTTGAGGCCGATGAAGCCGACTTGCGCATCAGGAATCAATTGCAGCATCGGCGCGAGCATTCCCAGTCCGGCCCGCAGCACGGGAACCAGAATGACCTTGCGCTCGAGCACCAGCCCGTCCGCCTGGGCCATCGGCGTCGTCACGCGCACCTTCCTGGTTGGAAAGCTTCGGGTCGCCTCATAAACCATCAAAGCCGCGACCTCCGCCAGGCAGCGGCGAAATTCCGCCGTCGGCGTGTTCCGGGCACGCAGCCGGGCCAGGCAGTGCTGCACGAGCGGATGATTGACAACCGTGACGTTTTTCATCGCGGCACCACCAGTGGACAGAGGAAATAAAGCCGCCCCATCTGCAACCGGGGCGCATCCAGGCCCAAATCGATCTTCAACGTGCGCGCCTCCCCGCTTTGGCCGAGCAGGCCGAACAAGTCACCGAGCTCAAAGAGCGGTTGATAGTCGATGAGCTTCGCATCGGCGATGTTCGCCAGCTTTCGGGCTCGCGCCACGGCCGCGTCGAAGTTGCCCAACTCATCCACGAAACCGAGTTTCAGAGCCTCCTTGCCCGAGAGCACTCGTCCGTCCGCGTATTGCGGCCAATTCTCGACCAGCGCACGGTTGGCTTCCGGGCTGTTGGCGCTGCGCTTCAAAGCGTTCCCCCGCCCTTCCGCCACCACGCTCTTAAACTTGTCGAATGTCTCGTTAACCATCGACTGAATCATGTCGCGCTCCTCCTGGGTGATGTCCTCCGGGCGCTTGTCCGGGCTGAGCATGTCCTTGAACTTCCCGCTCTTGAACGTCTCGGGCCGCACGCCCACCTTGTCCATCAGTCCGCGAAAATTATAGCCGTGCATGATCACGCCGATGCTGCCGGTAATGGTTAATTCGTTGGCCACAATCCACTGGCACGGTGCGGACACATAATAGCCACCAGAAGCGGCCAGGCTCCCCATCGAGGCCACGACCGGCTTGCCCGAGCGCGCGTGAAACTGTTCCACCAGCTTGTAGATGTCGTCCGAGGCCAGCACTTCGCCCCCGGGTGAATTCACCTTGAGCACCACGGCTTTCACATTCCTGTCCATCTCGGCGCGCCTCAATTGCGCCTCCACCACCTCCACCATGCCGAACCCGCGCCCCATCCCTTGCGACGTGATCACGCCTTCAATCGGGACGATCACGATTTTGTTTCGGCTCGCGTGATCCTTGACCAACATTTCCTGAAGCTTCGGCCCGGCGGCATGGTGGGCCGGCCAGCCCTCACCGCCATCCATCAAGCCCAGCAGGACGTGAAAAGGGTTTACGACCAGGGAACAGAAGAAAAGAGCGATGGCGAGGATGGCGACCACTTTCCAGCCCAGGCCGCGTTTCACCCGGGCGGGCGCGGCCAAAGGGGGCGCGTAGAAAGGCTGCGGCGCTGGCCGTAACGGGGGCGGGGTTGGGGAACTCAGCCCAGCTTCGGGCACGGGTGGCGGAACATTTTCATCCATAACACGCCGAAGCTACCGAACCGAAAAACCGCCCGCAAGCGTGGGAGAAGGCCGTGCGATTCGTGCGGCCGGACCCGGAGCGGCCGGTCTTGAACATGCCCGCGGCCACATGGTCTGGTGGTTTCGACCTTGTGCAGCGCGCCAGCCCGGATGATTACGACTGCAAGAAAGACGGCCGCAATTTGCAATACGGAGAAGGTTGTTATCTCGCCCCTCCATCCATGATTCTGCGCCGACATGGATCCGTTCACTCACGCCCTTCTGGGCGCGGCAATTTCGTACGCGGCCTGCGGGCGTCGCCTCGGCCGGCACGCCGCTGCGCTCGGCGCGCTGGCTGGGATCACGCCCGATCTCGATCACTTCGTGTCGAGCGATACGGATCCCCTGCTCTACCTCGAGTTCCACCGTTCCTTCACCCACTCGCTGGTCTTCTCGCTCGCGGGCGTCCTGCTGCCCATGCTGCCGTGGGTCTTACGTCGGGATTTTCGGCCGCGCTTCGTCGCGCTCTGGCTCTGTGCCTGGCCGGCTTATCTGAGCCACTGTTTCCTCGACGCCTGCACGACTTGGGGCACGCAACTGGCCTGGCCATTCTCCCGTGCGCGCATCAGTTGGGATCTCATCGCCATTGTCGATCCGCTCTTCACCTTGATTTTGCTCGTTCTTCTGTTCGTAGCCTTGCGCCGCGCCGCGCCGCGGATGGCCGGATTCGGTCTCATCATCGCCTCCTGCTATCTCGGTTTAGGCGCCATACAACACGCCCGTGCCGTTGACCTGCAAAAGGAACTTGCCGCCGCCCGGCATCACCTCGCCGAACGCCACGAGGTCATGCCCACCCTGGGCAACAACGTGATCTGGCGATCTATTTATCTGGCCGATGGGGAAATCCATTCTGATCGCATTCGGGTCGGTTGGTTCGCGCCTGGCACGGTGCGAGCAGGCTCCGCCCGGCCCCGCGTGACAGAGTCCGATTTGCGCGGCCCCGAGCGTTCGGCCAACTCCCATCGGCGCGGCTTCGACCGCTTCGCCTGGTTCACCGGAGGCTGGTTGGCCCGCGCGCCCGGTGATGCGACGCTCATCGGCGACATGCGCTACTCCCGCTCCACCGAGGCGTTCGATCCGGTGTGGGGAATTCGCCTGGCCGATTCGAATGACCGTCCGACTGTGGAATGGGTCAGCCGTGAACGGGACCGGCGCTTCAGTCTGCGGGAACTTTGGGATGAAATCCTGGGACGCGACGACCGCTTCCTTGCCCCACAAGCTGTCAGAAGACTCTAACTGACTCCACGCCGGGTGAGTATTGACCTTGTGGACGGGGCTGATCGCCCTGAATGCCTAGCGTCGCTTGTTCCCGGCCGCCACGCTTACATCAAACACGCCGCTGAGAATTTCTCCTGCCACCTTGACCTGCACCCAGAGCCGGTAGTGGCCGGCTTTGGGGAAAGCGTAGGGGAACGCGATGTCGTCGTGTGGCGGCATGGGGTTGGCCGAGCCGTCAAAGGAGGGAAGCTTACAGAGCGGATCTTTGTCCGGGGGCGCGATTCGAATGGGACCCTGGCCATCGACGCGTTGCACAAAAAGTTGCTGGGCTGTCATCGAGAAGGAACCGCCCGGATGCAGGTGAGTGAACACCGCGCCGTTGTCACGACGCAGAATCAAATGGCCGGCCATGCCCATGAAATGTTCCAGCCGCGCCGGACGCAAGATCACGTCGCGCACTTTGAAGAGCAGGCGTGTATCACGGTTTTCGATCAGCGGTTCCTTGAGCGTGAGGTCCATCCAGAGAGTCGGCGAGAGTTGCGTGGTTTGCTTCAGGGCGACCACGCCATTCGTGAAGGGCACTGTGCAGATCCACGAATCGTCGGCGTCGGGCCGGGGGGTGGCAATCTCGGTCGTGACGTCTGGATCTGGCAGCCGCACCGTGGCCGTGAGGGTATCGGATAATCCGGTTTCGTAGGTCACGTCGGCATAGACCCGGTAATCGCCCGCCGGCAAGGGGGGCAAAGCGGTCTCAAACAATTTCCAGTCGCGACGCAGCGGGTGGAGATGCGCAAAAGCATCCTGATCCGGCTCGCGCACGAGGAAGAGGTGCATCAGTTTGCCGTGCTCGGGCACGAGCGGGCCATTGCGTTTGGCCGGCTCGGAGCGTTCCAGCGCGAGAATGTGTTTTCCGTTTTCGATGCGCGTCCTGACCCTGGCCTCAACCGGTTTGTAGAGGCGGTTGTGGCGGTAGTCGCCCGCCTCGGCATCCCACCAGCGTTTGCCAAACCAGAGCAGGACTGAGATGCCCAGCGTCGCGACGAGTACGGTGCCGCGCGCGAACCAGCGACGTTTGACACTCGGAACTGCGCCGGCCGGCAACCCGCTCTCCCGCACCGCCGCGCCAAAAATGCTGACGGCCAACCCGACCAAGAGCAGGCCGAGCAGGGCGAGAATCTTGCCTAGAGCCTGTCATGCACACTAGGCGAGGAGCAAAGGGAGCATGAGGGTGACCAGAGCCAGCCAATGGTAGGCGGCGAGGGTTTCGGCCAGCCGTTCGTAATCGCGGGCCAGGCGCCGGAAGCGCGCCGCCCAAGCGAA
>JANOQV010000252.1:0-27872 GCA_031414955.1 Pedosphaera sp.
AAAACTCCGGGCGGTTTCTTTCTATTTGATTTTATGAAGCGACCGCTGGAGCAACTGCGGAATTGGGGAGCCGTGCTGCTCCTCGGCTTCACAGCAGCGCTGTCCACGGAGGCCGCGACCAGCACCGGCGTTTCACCGATCATCACGGTGGATTTGCGCTTCGTGGTGTCAGGGTCTATTACCGGCCAGGTCTTCGGAAGCAGTGTGGCCTTGTCCAATGCCCAGGTGCGCGTGCTGGAGCTGCCCCACACCACGAACTCGGTCGTCGGTGGTGGGTTCAATTTGACCAACATTCCTGCGGGGGCCGGTTATGTGGTGGCCGTGTCGGCGCCCGGTTTTGCCTCCACCAACCTCGTCAATGTGACGGTGACGGCCAGTCCGCGTAATTTGGGCGTGATCACCTTGCGCCCGCTGGGAGCCCACAAGGTCATTCCCCTGGTGCCCGATTTGAATCCGGCCCTCAGCAAGGTGGAGGAAGGCGGGGTGGCGTATCGCTATTATCGTGCGGTGTCGGCGGATGGGAAAACCCCGGCGGGCGGGGTGACGTTGCAGGCGCGATTGGCGGGCGGCGTGACTATTCCTCAAACCGGAGATATGGCAGAAAACTGGCCGGGGCGTGAAGCGGGCGTGTCCGACGCGGATGGAATCGTGCGGATTCGGGTGCCGAGCAGCGCCGTGGGCAGCGCGGGAACCACCCGCAAGGTGGAAGTGCTGGACGCGGGACAGGTGGCGCAGTCCTTCGATGTGAAGGTCATGGCTTTCAAGCACGAGAAAGTTTGGGGACACAGTTTGGACGCGAGCGTGGCCGGCAAGCTGGGGGCGGTGCGACTGGAGCCGGGCGGAAAGCTGGAAACGGTGGTCAAAGATTATTGGACCGGCACGAGTGCCTACGATCAGACGATTGAACGGACGCGCTCCCTGACCGGCAAGGCCGGAGTTGAAGCGAGTGTGGGGAGTTTGAAAGTGGGAAGTGTGAAGGCGGGGGCGAGAGCGGGCGCGGGCGGTTCCATGGATTTGCAATGGTCAGGCAAGTGGAAGTTCGAACGGGACACATCCGATGGCGTGCTCAACATGGAGAAGGTGTACTTTGCCTTCGGTGACATTATTTTTCTGGGGCCGCTGGGTTCGGAGTTTTACGGCAAGCTGTCCGACTTTTGGTATGGGGCGGGTTTGCAAGACGTCCTGCTGGTGGGGTCGGGCGGCGAGGTGCATCTGGGAGGTTATTTTGATGGAGAGGCCGGTTTTGGCCTGGGCAACATTGGGAATGTGAATGTGCGGGCGGGCGCGGAGTTGGATGGAAGGCTGGGCGGCTATCTCGGCTACGAACGCAGTTACAGCAGCAGGCAGATCCTGGATCACACCGTCCTGTTTGGATTTGAAGGCGAGGTCCAAGGAGGAATTGGCGCGACTGCGGCCCTCACCAAGTTCAACGGCAATCGCCTGCGCGGGCTGGGGGGCGGTTTGCATCTGGGCGAGCGCAACCGGATGTCGGCCCGAGTGCGGACGGCTTGGAACACCGGGAGGGTGAAAGCGGCGGCGATGGAGTTGGAGAACGAGTTCAGCAGCGGAGGCGGCATTGCTTTCCTGGGCTGGAAGGGCGTGGAGGCACCGATTGGCGGCGACGAGAAAGTCAAGTTGAGCGAGACCTACACGCTCCCCTTCAGCGAGGCCAGTTCGTTTGGCAAAGTCGCCGCGCTGGGAAAACTTTGGCAGGCGGTTCGGCCCGGCAGCGGGATGACGCCGCTAATCAATAATCGCGGTGTGGATGAGACGACCGCAGCCCTGGCGGGCGCGGCAGAAGAAGCGGGTGGGTGGACGACTTACGAGCGCTCGATTCATCGCAGCCATGAGGGGGAGTTCACCTTTCCCATCGGCGCGAACACACTGGCAGCGGCATTGGAATTGGATTTTACGGCGCAGGCGGAACGCGGCGCGACCATGGTGCTGGAGCGTGGAGTGGCTCCCGGAGGCAGGCTGTTTCCACTGGAGTATCAGCCCGATCAAAGCCGGGGGCTGATACCGGCGGACAAGATTTTCGACAAGGAGCTGGTCTGGCTCTCGCGGGCGGATTTCCCGCTCACCTCAGGCTTCAGCCGGTTTGCCGAATACGTGTCCACCGCGAATCCGAACCTGACGATTGGCGACCGGGTTTCGCTGTTCTTCCATGATGTCGCGGGCGGGGCGGAAATTGTCGGGTCGGACTTTGCCCGATTGTTCGGGGGCGGCTCTCCGTCACCGCGTCCTTCTGCGTGGGATTACCAGCCTGCACCCGACGAGACGAATTACGTTTATGGGGTCAGCAGTGTGCTCCAACTGACGGCCGGGACAAATGCATTTCCCGGCACGGCGACGCTGGTCATGCTTTACCGTGACGAGCAGATCACCGGGTTGAACGAGGCGGACTTGCGGATTTATCGCCTGCCCGAGGCCACAAACCAGTGGCAGTTGGTTGGGGGCATCGTGGACCTGGTTTCCAACTCGGTCACGACCGTGATCAGCAACTTCGGAACGTATGCCATCGCTCCGCCGATGCCCTCGGGTGAGGTCAATCTACAGGCCACCAACTTCGATCTGATCGCCAACGGGACCAACGAGATGGTGCTCGTCGCCACGAATTTCCCGTTGAACACCGGGGGCATTGCGACCAACGCCTGGCTGTTCACGGTGGATGCCGCGGGAATCGAGTTGCTTGATGCGGACGTGAGCACCAATTGGGCGGGCGTTCAGGTCGCCAGTTCCAACGGAGTGCTTCAGGTGCGTTTGCGGGCGCCGGTGGGCGGCACGTACGCAAGCGTGAGCGTGAGTTCGGTTACGGGCGATGCGCGCGGTCGGGTCGGGATCAACCTGATGGACGCGGTTGCGCCACTGGCCCCGGCCAGTGTCCTGGCGGCTGCGGGACAGAGCCGCGTCTGGGTGTCCTGGCAAACCAACAGCGAACCGGACCTCGCGGGCTATCGCGTCTATTACCGCGCCGGAATC
Source organism: Pedosphaera sp. (assembly GCA_031414955.1). Taxonomy (GTDB): domain Bacteria; phylum Verrucomicrobiota; class Verrucomicrobiia; order Limisphaerales; family SIBH01; genus JANNGC01. Next base: position 2,980 of record JANOQV010000252.1, read on the forward strand.
GCCGGCCCGCCCTGGGACGGAACGGCGGCGGTCGAAGGGGCGGAGTCACCCGTGAGCGTGACGGGGACGAACTGCCTGCTGCGCGGTCTGGACCTGGGAACGAATTACTTCGTCACCGTTGCGGCAGTGGATACGACGGGCAACGAGAGCGCGCTATTCCCCGCCCTCAACGTGACGACTTCACAGCAACCACCCAACCCGCCCACCGGTGTCGCGGCGCGTTTTGGAGAGGACGGCACGAACGTGCTGATGTGGACGCTTTCCGAGGACGACGGCTACAACGACCGGGATGTGGTGCGCTACGATGTCTGGCGTGTGGTGATGCCCGGAACGAACTGGCTCAAGGTGGGAGAAGCACAGGCTGGCCTCGGGTTGTTCAGTGAAACGAACCTGACGATGGGGGCAACACAGTATGTGCGCTATGCCGTTTCAGCAGTTGATCAACTGGGCGCCACGTCGGCGTTGCTTCTGGCAAATCGGTTTGTCACAGGCACGTCCAGCGCGGACAACGACGGTGACGGCATGGCGGATGATTGGGAATCGGCGCACGGGTTGAATCCGCAAAACCCGACCGACGGACTGGCCGACCCTGATCACGATGGCTTGTCCAACTTGGAGGAGTTCTTGCGCGGGAGTGATCCGGCGGTGTTCGACAACGTGCGCATCCTGTCCGTGCGGCTGCTGAGTGGCGGCGGCGTGGAATTGTCCGTGTTCGGCGAGGCGGGGAAGAGTTACGCGCTGGAGGCTTCGACGAATCTCGTGACGTGGAGTGTACTGCGGGCGTTCACCTGCACGAACGTGCCCACGGTGGTCGTGGATGGCACGGCGCAGGCGCAGGGCCGGAGGTTCTATCGTGTCGCGCCGTTGTCCGCGGCGGGGCTGGTGAAGATTGGTTTCAATTCGGCAGGCGGGTTCGCAACGAATGGCGTCGAGTTGCGGCTGGATGCGCCGGTGGGGTTGAACTACCGAATCGAGGTTTCAACCAATCTGCTCAACTGGGGCACGCTGGGGCTTCTGCCGGGGACGAACGCGCCGCTATATCTGCGGGACAACGCGGCGACGAATTCTGCGCAGCGGTTCTATCGGGCGGTGGTGGAGTAGAACGCAGAGTTGGCGGCGGCAGTTGCCAAGGCCGCGCCCGGCGGAATAATCTCACCGCGATGAAGCGCATCCTTCTTCACGGCGGACATTCTCACGACCACGGCGGTCATGGGCACACGCACGAACAATTGGAGCATCCAGGGCACTTCCACGAGCGCGAGCAACCGCTGGCCCGGGACTTCAGCCGGCACGCCTTCACTGTGGGCGTGGGCGGTCCGGTGGGGAGCGGCAAGACGGCGTTGATGCTGCAGCTGTGCCTGCGTTTGCGCAAACGCTTCAGCCTCGCGGTCGTGACCAACGACATTTTCACCAAGGAAGACGGTGAGTTTCTCGTGAAGCACGGCGCGCTGGAGGCGGAACGCATTCGCGCGGTCGAGACCGGCGGCTGCCCGCACGCGGCGATTCGCGAAGACATTTCGGCCAACCTGCTGGCGCTTGAGGAACTCCACCGCAAATTCAAGCCGGACCTGCTGCTCATCGAATCCGGCGGTGACAACCTGGCTGCCTGCTACAGCCGCGAACTGGCGGACTATACCATCCAGGTCATTGACGTCTGTGGCGGAGACAAGATTCCCCGCAAGGGCGGACCTGGCATCACGCAATCGGACCTGCTGGTCATCAACAAGACCGATCTTGCCGCCGGGGTGGGTGCGGATCTGGAGATAATGGCCCGGGACTCAAAGAAGATGCGGGGCAGTGGCCCGTTCATCTTCGCGCAGGTGAAGCACGGCATGGGCGTGGATGAAATCATCGACCACATCATTCACGCCTGGCAGCACGCAACAGGCGTGGCGCATCATCATTGAACCGCACGCGAAACGCGCTCACGCAGCCCGCGTTCGCTTGACGAAGTTTCCAATGCGCTCGGCGGCCAACTGGATTTGCTCCAGCGAAGTGGCGAAGCACGCCCGCACATAGCCTTCGCCGCTCGCACCGAACGCGCCGCCGGGCACGCACGCCACTTTCTCCTGCTCGAGCAGTTTCCAGGCGAAGTCCTTGGAGCTGAGCCCGGTGCTCTTGATGCACGGGAAGGCGTAGAATGAGCCGCGTGGCAAATGACACGGCAGCCCCATGTCGTTGAAGGCCTTCACGATGTAATTGCGGCGCAGCTTGTACTGCTCGCGCATCTCCAGCATGTCCGGCCAGCCGTGCTCGATCGCCTCGATGGCCGCTTCCTGGCTGATGATGCTGGCGCAGAGCATCGAGTACTGGTGAATCTTCATCATGGCCTCGATGATCTCGACCGGGCCGCAGGCGTAGCCGATCCGAAATCCGGTCATCGCATACGCCTTCGAGAAACCGTGCAGGAAAATCGTCCGCTCCGCCATGCCGGGCAGCGATGCAATGCTGGTGTGTTCGCCCTCGAAGGTCAGCTCGGAATAAATCTCGTCCGTGAACACGAGCAGGTTATGGCGCTGCACCAGGGCGGCAATTTTCAGCAACTCCTCGCGTGTCATCGTGCCGCCGGTTGGGTTGGTCGGGAAGTTCAGGACCAGCACCTTGCTCTTCGGCGTAATGACCTTCTCAATCGCTTCCGCCGTGACCGCGAAACCATTCTCCGCCTGGCAGGAAACAGCGACCGGCACGCCATGCGCCATGGCGATGCTCGGCGAATAGCTCACGTAGCACGGCTCATGGTAGATGATCTCATCGCCCGGATTCGTCACCGCGCGAAACGCAATGTCCATGGCCTCGCTCACCCCGACGGCGATGATGATTTGGTTTTTCGGGCTGTAGTTGATGCCAAACTTCTCCGCGATGTGCTTCGCGATGCCCTCCCGCAGCTTGAGCAGACCGAGGTTCGAGGTGTAGCCCGTCTTGCCGCGTTCCAGCGCGAAGATGGCAGCCTCGCGAATGTGCCAGGGCGTGACGAAGTCCGGCTCGCCTACACCGAGCGAGATGACATCCTTCATCCCTTGCACGATGTCGAAGAAGTCCCGGATGCCCGAGCGCGGGATGTCGCGCACGTTGCCGGCAATAAATTTTTGCGGGTCGAACATGGTCGTTCTCAAATTGAGGGCGGGAGTAGAAACAAGCGCAACCCAAACCGCAATGCGCAATCGTGGTGCGGAAGTGCGGGACGTTAATCCACCAGCCCATGTTTTAGGGCGTAGCGGGTCAACTCGGAGTTGTTGCCCAACTGCATTTTGTTCAGGATGCGCGAGCGGTAGGTGCTGATGGTCTTGATGCTGAGCGCGAGGTTTTTGCCGATCTCGGTCAGAGTTTTGCCGGCGGCCAGCATGGTCATGACCAGATACTCGCGGTTGGAGAGTTTCTTGTGCGGTGCCTCGATGGGAGGAGCCGCCATGTGCTGGGCCAGTTTTTCGGCCAGGGCCGGGCTGACGTATTTGCCCCCGGCCAGGATTCGGCGTGTGGCCTGGAGCAGGGTTTCACCCGAGGTATCCTTGTGCAGGAAGCCCGCCGCGCCAGATTTCAACACGCGCAGCGCAATTTCGTCCTCGGACAGCACGCTAACGACGAGCACTGGCATTTGAGGCCGGAGGGTCCGTAATTCGCCCAGCAGCACCAACCCGCTGCGCCCGGGCAGGGCGATGTCGGTGATGGCGATGTCCCACGAATGTTGCCTGACCAAGAGAAGCGCTTCATCCGCCGTCCGGGCTTCGCCGATGATCATCTTGCCGAGCCCGGCTTCCAGCAGGTGCTTGAGTCCGACCCGGACCAATTCGTGATGGTCAACAATCAGTACTTTCAGCATACGGATTCCACTGGTCGGGGTGCTGCGGCCAGGATGGCGCGAACGGCGGTGAGCAATCGCTCGGGGCGATAAGGCTTTTGCAGGAAATGCAACCCCGCACTTATTAAGCCGTCTTGGTCGGTTCGATCAGCGCCGAAGTCGTTGGTGAATAGTACGGGCATTCCAGGACATTCGGCTCGTAATCGCGCCGCCAAATCTAGGCCGCTGATGCTTTCCGGTAGCTCCACGTCAGTCAGAAGCAAGTCGATGGACTCACGGCAAGTCGACCAAATGGTCAAAGCCTGTAGGCCGTTCTCGGCGGCGAGGACGGAAAAACCATTCAGATTGAGATATTTTGCAGTGAGTCGGCGGATCGGGCCGTCGTCATTCACGAGCAACACCGTTGCGATCGGCGGTGCGTCCTCCGCGGGTGATGTCCAGGCGGGGCGGATCGGAATGCTAAGATAGTCGGTCATCATTCTCGTGGTTGGAACCATCGGCAAACGGTCCTGAAACCTTAGAACCGGGCCTGGATCAGCCTCGGCGGCTTCAAGGGAAGATTCATCGTGAAAGTTTTCACAAAGTACTTGCACGCCCCAAACTGGTTGGACAACATTCCGCCGACGTGAGCAAGGCCGCTGATTTTGGCGGCCTTTCGATTTCCGAGAATTGATGGTTAAAACTGTTGCTGCCGGCTGATTTCTCGTCAGGTTGACTCCTCGTGGAGGGGTGGGACGAGTGGTTTTTCGGGGCTTTATTCCATGTCAGACGTTTTTCCGAAGTGGACGAACAAGCTGCCCTTAAAACTGGCAGTGGGCGTTGCCTTGGTGGGCGCGGCCGTGACGGCGGGCGCGTGGTATTACCTTACGCCCAAGTATTCGCGCGTCGGATACCAGCCCACCCAGCCGGTTGCTTTTTCCCACGCCATTCACGCCGGCCAGATGGGCATGGATTGCCGCTATTGCCACAGTTCGGTCGAGAAATCGTGGTATGCCAACGTCCCAGCCGCGAACGTGTGCATGAACTGCCACAATCAGGTGCTCAAGGATGACCCTCGGCTGGCACCCATTCGCGAAAGCTACACCACCGGCAAGCCGGTTCCGTGGGTGCAGATTCATCGCACGCCGGATTACGTCTATTTCAATCACTCCGTCCACGTCACGCGCGGCGTGAGCTGCGTCGAATGCCACGGCCGCATTGACCAGATGGAAGAGGTGGCGCAGGCCAAGCCGTTGCACATGGCCTTTTGTCTGGATTGCCATCGCGACCCTGGTTCCTTCGTCCGCCCTGCGGACAAGGTCACCGACCTCGCCTGGACCACCACGCCTGAACAGCAGAAGCTTTTCGGGGAAAAGGCTGTTCGCGACTGGAAAGTGCAGTCCCTCGAAAATTGCTCCGCCTGTCATCGATGAAAACGATTCCTCCACAATGTCCCGAGCCTGAGACGGTGAAGTACTGGAAGAGCATCGACCAGTTGGAGAATTCCGCCGAAGCCAAGGCCTGGCTTGACCGTGAGTTCCCCGCTGGGGCCAGTGAACTGGGCAGCGACTTCAATCGCCGCGATTTCATGAAGCTCATGTCCGCCTCGATGGCCTTGGCGGGCGTGGGTTTGTTTGGTTCTGGCTGCCGCAAGCCGGAACAGCGTATTTACCCGTTTTCCAAGCTGCCGGATGACTACATCCACGGTTTGTCGAAGTATTACGCGACGGCCATGCCGACCCGCAGTGGGGCGGTGCCGCTGTTGGTGAAGTCGAGCGATGGGCGGCCCACCAAGATCGAGGGCAACCCGGATCATCCGGACAGCAATGGCGGCACGGATCTCTACGCGCAGGCTTCCATTCTTGGACTCTACGACCCGGATCGGGCGCAGCGTTTCACGAGCAAGGGTCACGACATTTCACGGGAAGCGGCGCTGGATCAGCTCACTCAGATCTCCCGTCAGTTCGCGGGCGGCACGGGCAAGGGGCTGGCGTTTCTGCTGGAGCGCAGTTCCTCACCTTCACGTTTGCGTCTGCAACAGGCCATCAAGGCCAAGTTGTCTGATGCGGCCTGGTACGCCTACGAAGCGGTTGATTTCGACGTGCATCGCCAGGCGGCCTCGGCGGCGGTCGGCAGTCCGGTCACGCCCTATTTCCGCTTCGATCAGGCCAAGGCGGTGCTTTCCCTCGACTGCGATTTCATTGGTTCCGAGAGCGACGCGCACATTCATTGCCGCAATTTCGCCCGGTCCCGCAAGGTGCAGAACGGCACCATGAGCCGCCTCTATGCGGTGGAAGCGTTGATGACCCAGACGGGCATGAACGCCGATCATCGTGCCCGCGTGGCGAGCAGCCAGGTGGTCGCGGTGGCAGCCGCAATCGCGGTTGCGCTCAAGGTTCCCGGTGTTGAGACCTCCAAGCTCCCGCTCCCCGCCAACATCAGTCAGAAGTGGGTTGACGAGTGCGCCGCCGACCTCAAGGCCAACGGTGCCGCGTCCCTCGTGGTGGCCGGTCATCGCCAGCCGCTCGCGGTTCACCTGCTGGCCTACGCCATCAACAGCGCGCTGGGTTCGATCAACAAGACGGTTGAGTTTCGTCCGGCTCCGGTTTTCGCCCACGGTTCGATCGCCGAGCTCGCGGCTTCGTTGAACAAGAAGGAAGTCGATACCCTCGTCGTCCTCGGTGGCAACCCGGTGTTCAACGCCCCGTCGGATTTGAACTGGGCCGCGACCCAGCGGCTGGCCAAGACCGTCGTTCGCCTTGGTTACTACGAGGATGAATCCAGCGTGGCCACGGACTTGCATCTGCCTGCGGCGCATTTCCTCGAGTCCTGGGGTGATGTTCGCACCAGTGACGGCACCACGGTCGTCGTGCAGCCGCTCATTCAGCCGCTTTTTGGTGGCCTCACCGAACTCGAAGTCATGGCCCGCATCGGCGGGTTGGCCGAGCTCGATGGCTACAAGATCACCCGCGAAACTCTGGGCGGGAATGACGAAGCGTGGAAGCAGACGCTCCACGACGGTTTCGTGGTCGGCAGCGCGGTCAAACCCGTTGCGGCGAGCTTCGCGCCCGGCGCGCTCGTTGCCGCGCTGGCTGGCGTCACCGCCGCCGCGCCCTCCAAGGACAGCCTCGAACTTGTTTTCACCGCCGACAACAAAATCGATGACGGCCGCTGGGCCAACAATGGCTGGCTCGTGGAACTTCCCGACCCCGTGACCAAGCTGGTCTGGGACAACGCCGTGCTGATCAGCCGCAAGACGGCCGAAGACCTCGGTGTTCAAAACACCCAATTCATCACCATCGATCTCGGGGGCAAGAAGCTCACCGCCCCGGTCTGGGTTCAGCCCGGCCAGGCCGACAATGTGCTCGGGTTGCCGCTTGGTTTCGGCCGCGAAAAGGGCGGGCGCATCGCGAACTTCAACGGCGAAAAGGTCGGCTTCAATTTCTATCCGCTCCGCACTTCCACCACCATCGGCTTTGCCTTCGGGGCCAAGGTCAGCGTGCCCGGCGGCAAGTACACCTTCGCCAGCACCCAGGAACACTGGTCGCTGGAAGGCCGTCCGATCATTCGCGAAGCCAATCTCGAGACCTTCAAGAAGGAGCCGGCCTTCGCCAAGGGCTTTGACTTCCCCGAGTCTCCCGGCGGTGATGCCTCGCTTTACGAGAACCCGCTCGACTGGAAAAAGAAGACCGCCCTGCACCAGTGGGGCATGGCCATCGACCTGAACACCTGCGTCGGTTGCAACGCTTGTGTCATTGCCTGCGTCAGCGAGAACAACATCCCCGTGGTGGGGAAGGATCAGGTCCGCAAGGGCCGTGAGATGCAGTGGCTGCGCATCGATCGCTATTACACAGGGCCGTTAGAAACGGAAAAGCTGCGCACCCACAATGGAGCGGTGCTGCAACCGGACGGCAAGCAATACACGCATTCCGCCATTGATGACCCGCAGGTGGTCAACCAGCCCATGATGTGCCAGCACTGCGAGGCCGCGCCGTGCGAAAACGTCTGCCCGGTCAACGCCACCGTCCACGACGAGGAGGGGTTGAACCTGATGGTTTACAACCGCTGCGTCGGCACGCGCTACTGCTCGAACAACTGCCCGTGGAAGGTGCGCCGGTTCAATTATTTTGATTACAACAAACGCCCGCTCGACAACCTCTACCGTCCGAACATCGACGGACTGAAGCACACCAAGAAAGAGGACGAGTGGGAGTTGATGAAGCTCGTGCGCAACCCCGAGGTCTCGGTGCGCATGCGCGGTGTGATGGAGAAATGCACCTTCTGCGTGCAGCGCATCGAAGGCGCGAAGATTGCCCAGAAGGTCAAGGCCGGCCAGTCGGGCGATGTGATTGTTCCGGATCGTACCTTCAAGACCGCTTGCGAACAGGCCTGTCCGGCGGAGGCGATTGTCTTCGGAGACATCAACAATCCGAGCAGCAAAGTGTCGCTGGCCAAGGCGGACAGCCGCAACTACACCACGCTGGAATTCCTGCATACCAAACCGCGTTTGACTTATCTGGCCCGCGTTCGCAATCCGAACGAGAAGATGCCGGATGCCTACGATATGCCGCACACTTCCAAAGCCTATTTCGAGAAGGCGGGACACCATGAAGCCCACGCTGCCGCCGGTGGCGCGGGCGTGGGTGAGCACGTTCCGGCGGGCGTGAAGAAAGGAGCCCACTAAGATGGCTTCCGTCGCCAACAAAGTGGTGCTGGCCGAACCGCCGGCTGAGTTGCAGCGCGTGCCGCTGGTCGAGAACAACCGGAATATCGGCTGGATCTCCGACGCCATCTCCCGTCTGACCGAGGAGAAAGTTCCGTTCTGGTGGTGGGCCGCCTTCATTCCGAGCGTCATCTTCATGACCATCCTGTTCGCGATGCTGGGCTACCAGATCACGACCGGTGTCGGCGTGTGGGGCAACCACGCTCCCGAAATGTGGGGCTGGGACATCATCAACTTCGTCTGGTGGATCGGCATCGGCCACGCCGGGACGTTGATTTCCGCGATTCTCTTCCTGCTCCGCCAGCGCTGGCGCACGGGTGTGAACCGCGCCGCCGAGGCCATGACCATTTTCGCCGTGATGTGCGCCGGCATTTTCCCGGCCGTTCACGTCGGACGCATCTGGTACGACTGGTGGCTGTTCCCGATTCCGAACTCCTACAATCTCTGGCCGCAGTTCAAGTCGCCGCTGATGTGGGACGTGTTCGCCGTCTCGACCTACTTCACTGTGTCAGTGCTGTTCTGGTACGTCGGCCTGGTGCCTGACCTCGCGGTCATTCGCGACCGCGCCAAGACCAAGCTGCGTAAAATCCTTTATGGCCTGGGCGCGCTCGGCTGGACCGGCTCCAACCGCCACTGGAGCAACTACGAGAAGTGCTACCTGATTCTGGCCGGTGTCTCGACGCCGCTCGTGCTGTCCGTGCACTCCATCGTGTCCTTGGACTTCGCCGTGTCGCAGTTGCCCGGTTGGCACACAACCATCTTCCCGCCCTACTTCGTAGCCGGTGCGATCTTCTCCGGCTTCGGCATGGTGCTGACGCTGCTGGTGCCGTTGCGTAAACTCCTCCACCTCGAAGACCTAATCACGATGCGGCACGTCGATCTGATGTGCAAAGTCACGCTCGCGACCGGTTCCATCGTTGGCTACGCCTACTGCATGGAGTTTTTCATCGCGTGGTACAGCGGCAATCCCTACGAGCGCTTCACCTTCCAGAACCGCGCCTTCGGCCCCTTCGGCTGGAGCTACTTCATCATGATGGGCTGCAACGTCATCACGCCGCAGTTCTTCTGGTTCAAGTGGTGCCGGCAGAATCTGGTGTTCGTGTTCATCATGTCGATCCTCGTGAACATCGGCATGTGGTTTGAGCGCTTCGTCATCGTGGTGACTTCGCTGCACCGTGACTTCCTGCCCTCGAGCTGGGGTTATTACGTGCCGACCTGGGTCGATGTCATGACCTTCCTCGGCACGTTTGGTCTGTTCTTCACGCTCTTTCTGCTGTTCTTGCGCTTCCTCCCCGTGATTGCGGTGGCCGAAGTGAAGGCGGTTACGCCCTATGCCGATCCGCACCATCCGTTGGGTGGCGCGAAAGGAGGGCATCACTGATGAGTGGCTTGATGAAATACGGAATGCTCGCCGAGTACGATACGCCGGCGGATTTGATGCACGCAGCGGAGAAGATCCGCGACGGGGGTTTCCGTCGTTGGGATGTCTTCAGTCCTTTCCCCATCCACGGCATGAATCAGGCGATGGGTCTCAAGAACTCCAAGGTTGGCTGGTTCGGCTTCTGCGGCGGCGTGACCGGTTACGCCACCGGCATGATCATGATCTGGTGGATGAACGCGGTGGATTACAAGATTCTCGTTGGTGGCAAGCCGATGTTCAGCCCCTACTACGCCTTTCCGCCGTCCTACGAACTGACGATTCTCTTCACAGCGTTCGGGTCCATTCTCGGCATGATGTTCCTGAACCGTTTGCCGCGGCTGCATCATCCGCTTTTGAAACACAAGCGCTTCGCCCGCGCCTCGCACGACGGCTACTTTCTGGTCGTCGAGACCACGGACCCGAAGTATTCCGAGTCCGAAACCCGCAAGCTGCTCGAGTCCACCGGCAGCAAGCACATCGAGGTCGTGGAGGAATAACATGCGCTACTTCCTGCTCATCTTTGCCCTCGCGGTCGTGACCGTCATGGGTGTGTTTGGCAAGCGCGGGCACACCTTCAAGCAGCCGCCGCTGGAAATTTTCCCGGACATGGACCGCCAGCCCAAGCTGCGTCCGCAACAGCCCAGTGTCACCTTCGCCAATGGCCGTTCCTCGCAGGAGCCGGTGGCCGGCACGGTGGCGCGCGGCGATCGTTACGAGAACAACCCGGTCAACACCGGTCGCGAGCCAAGCCCGGCGAACCTGACGAATTTCACGGCCCACATCCCGGTGCCCGTGACCGAGCAGTTGATGGCCCGCGGCCAGCAGCGCTACAACATCTACTGCGTGCCGTGCCACGGCCCGCAGGGCGACGGCAATGGCATCGTCAAGAAATACGGCTACGCCACGGTGCGCAGCATCCATGAGAAGGTTGTGATTCCGCAGCCCGATGGCGAACTCTTCAACACCATCACGCACGGCAAGGGCACGATGTTCGGCTACGGCTCGCAGATCAGCATCGACGACCGCTGGGCCGTTGTTGCCTACGTGCGCGCGCTGCAACGCAGCCATCTTGGACTCGCGGAAGAAGTTCCTGCGGCACTGAAAGCGGGGTTGAAATAACATGGCCAACATCACCTCATCATCCTCCGCTCCGCTGGACCTCTCGCGCTGGCGCAAGGTGCCGACTTACGCGGTCATCGTCGGGGTTGTCTGCCTTGGCATCGGTGCCTTTGTGGCGAGCCGTGGTCCGTTGGGTCTGGCCAAGGAGTTCGGTTATTCGTGGCTGCTTGGCTTCATGTTCTATCTCAGCCTGGCCATGGGCGCTCTGTTCCTCGTGCTCGCCCATCACCTGTTTGATGCGAGTTGGTCCGTGCCGATTCGCCGCTATTGCGAACATCTCTCTTGCCTGGTGCTGCCGCTGGCCGTTTGCTTCATCCCGATCGCGCTGCTCGCTCCGCAGATCTATCCGTGGATGGGCGCCCAGTTGCAGGCGAGTCCGGATCACGCGCTGCAATCCAAGAGCGCCTTGCTCAACCCGACCTTCTTCTACATCCGCGTGGTGGCCTACTTCCTCATCTGGATCGTGCTCACCCGCAGCCTGCGCGCCTTCTCCGTGGCGCAGGACAAGGATGGGGCGGCCAAGTGGACGCACAAGATGCGCCTCTACTCTTACGTGGGCATCTTCCTGTTCGCCATCAGCCTCACCTTCGCGGTCATCGACTGGGTGAAGTCACTTCAGCATCAATGGTTCTCCACCATGTATGGCGTTTACTTTTTCGCCGGCAGCGTGTGGATGACGATTGCCACGGTCTATGTCATCGCCGTGGTGCTGCGCCGCACCGGCTCGCTCAAGGATGTGCTTTTCCCGACGCACTTCTATTACATCGGGGCGCTGCTGCTGGCCTTCACGGTCTTCTACGCCTACGTGACCTTTTCCCAATATTTCATCATCTGGAACGCCAACCTACCGGAGGAGACCTTCTGGTATCGCTTGCGCGAGAAGGGCACCTGGTGGTGGGTCGGGATGGTTGTGATCTTCGGCCACTTCTTCGTGCCGTTCCTGACCCTGCTGCGCATCGACTTCAAATTGAAGATTGCGGTGATGGCCCCGCTGGCCATCTGGGCCTGGCTGATGCACTTCACGGATTTGACCTTTAACATCATGCCCATCCCGCGGCCGGATGGATACTCGCTGCACTGGCTGGACATCGGCGCGTTCCTCGTCATGGGCGGCGTGCTGACCACTTTGTTCATCCGTTCGCTGGGAACCACGGCGGCCTATCCGCTGCGCGACCCGCGACTGAAGGAATCGCTCACGTCCCACGAACTGCCGGCGGCGGACGCCGACGCGGGACTGGCTCACTGAGGTGCGTATGGAAAACGTGAACAACAAAAGCGGCGGCAAGACAGTCGTCTATGTGATCGTCGCCGTCGCCACCTTCCTGCTCATGGCGTTCCTCGTGAACAAGATGCTCCAGGTCGCGCGACCCGCGCCGGTGGGTGCGGAACGCGCCATCGCCCGGGCCAAGGACAACGCGGACATTCGCGGGGCCGGGGTCGAGGCTTTGAAGTCCTGGGGTTTCGTGGCTGAGCCGCCCACGGCCCGGTCTCAAGGTTTCGTGCGCACGCCCATCGACGAGGCGATGCAGGCCACGATCAAGGGATACCAGAACCCGGCGGCCTTTCGGACGGATTTGGCGGCTCGCGCCGTCAAGGCCTACACCACGCCCAGCTTCGAATAAGCGTCAATGAACGGTTCGCCCACTTCAACCGCTTCAACAGCCCGCGAGGAACAGTCCTCGCGCATCGATTTATCATGCCAGGTGCTGATGATTCCCATCGTCTTCTCGCTGCTGTGGCTGTTGACCAGTTCGCTGCTCGCGCTCCTCACCTCGGTGAAACTGCATTCGCCCTCCGTGCTGGCAAACTGCACCTGGCTCACCTACGGCCACACCCGTCCGGCGGCGAATGACGCCTTCGTCTATGGCTTCGCCTCGCAGGCGGGACTGGCCATCGCGCTCTGGATTCTCTGCCGCCTCGGCCGCAACACGCTGGTCGGTGCCGGGGCCATCGCCATCGGCACCGTGTTCTGGAATCTCGGCGTGGCCCTCGGCCTGGTCGGGATTTTCAGCGGCCACACCACCGGCTTTGACTGGTTGGAATTCCCCATCGCCGGGTCCGCCATCATGCTCGCCGCTTACGCCGTGATTGGCGTGTGCGGATTGCTCACTTTTAAGGCCCGCCAGAATCCGGAGCTGTATCCATCGCAATGGTACATTCTCGCGGCGCTCTTCTGGTTTCCCTGGCTCTACACCACCGCCCGGCTGCTCCTCGTGCTCGCGCCGGTGCGTGGGGTGATGCAACTCGCGGTCAACGGCTGGTTCACCGGCGGCCTGTTCAATCTCTGGCTCGGCTCGCTGGCGCTCGCCGTGCTGCTTTACTTCATTCCCAAGCTTTCTGGTGCGCCGCTCTACAGCCGCGCTCTCGCCACGCTGGCTTTCTGGACGCTCGCCATCTTCGGTAGCTGGGCCTGCTTCTATCGTGGGCTGCCGCTGCCGTCGTGGATGATCAGCGTCGGCGTCTCCGCCACGCTCGTCCTGCTCGTGCCGATGCTGGCGACCGTGTCGAACCTTTGGTTCACCCTGGGCGATGCTCAGGACGCCAAGGCACCGCTGCTCGGATTCTTCAAGACCTCGCTCATCTTCTTCGCGCTGACCGTGGTGCTCGGCGTTTTCGCGGCCATGATTCCGCAACTGCGTCTGACGCTCTTTGGGGAAGGCGTGGAGCAACTCGCGCTCTATGGTTTCGTCGGGCTGGCCCTGTTCGGCGCGATTCATTATGTCGCGCCGCGACTCACGGGTGTTAAATCCCATTGTTGCCTGCACTGGAATTACCGGCTCACCCTCGTCGGTCTCGTCATCTACTGCGGCGCGTTCTTCCTCGGCGGCATCCGGCAGCAGCATCAGCTTATCGACGGCTCGGTGCCCTTCGCGCAGGTGATGGATGCGACCAAGATGCCGATCCGCCTCAGCACGCTGGGACTGCTGCTAATCGTCATGGGCAACGGGGCCACCCTCTTCCGCGTGCTGTCCCTGGTGCGGGCCTGCTGGCGCAACTGTTGTCAGTCCTGCTGCGGTTCTGAAGCGTCCGTGAAACTTAAACCGGCGGGGGTCGCGCGATGAACCACGGCCCGCTCATTTTTCTTGGGGTGCTGGCGAGCTTCGTGGCTTCGTGGTGGGGGCTCATCTTCGCGCCGCAGTTGCAGATCGGTTCCCAGCCGGTTTCCCAGACTGACGTCGGGCCCTATCCGGTGCGGGCCGTCGGTCTGGCGGAGCAGGGGCGCGAGGTTTATGTCGCCCAGGGTTGCGTGCAATGCCACAGCCAGCAGGTCCGGCAGGACGGCTACACTTTCGATCTCGTCCTCACCGCCGCCGGAACCAACAGCCAGAAGGTTCTGGCCATCCTGGCCCAAGTCGCTCCGCAAATCACCGCCGCCGGGTTGGGCAAGGTCTCCGACACTGCCCCCGAGGTCCTGCTCAAGCGCGTTCCGCAGAACGCGGCCGAGGACGCGCGCTTGCAACTCAAGAAAGCGGGCGCAACCGCCCAGACCGTTTTCATCCCGCTTGGCCCCGACATGAGTCGCCAATGGGGCGCGCGCCGCAGCGTGGCGGCGGATTACCTCTATCAACAGCCCGTGCAGATCGGGAATTCGCGGCTCGGTCCTGAGCTTTCCAATCTCGGCACGCGGATGCCGGACGCGAACTGGCACCTGCTCCACCTGTATCACCCGCGCACCGTTGTGAATGGTTCGATCATGCCGGCGTATCCGTTCCTGTTTGAGACGCGCCCGGTGGGCAAACAAGCTTCGCCGCTGGCCTTGAAGCTGCCGGAGAAATTCGCCCCGAAGCCCGGCAAGGATGGCGTGCCCGTGGAAGTGGTGCCCAAGCCGGAGGCACTGCAACTGGTCGCCTACTTGCAGAGCCTGCGCCTCGACGCCCCGCTCTTTGAAGCGCCGGCCACCGTGACCGTGCCGGTGGCGCCACCCACGAATGCCCCGGCTGCTGCCAGCACGCTCAAACCATGAACCCGGACGTGAAAGACATTTCGCTGCCTGAGCGTGAGCCGACCGTGCGCAATAACGCGCTCTACCTGCCCATGTGGCTCACCGCGCTGCTTGGCTTTCTGCTCTACTGGGGATGCAACCATGTGGAAGACCGGGGCGGCCATTATAGCCGGCTGGTCTACGAGCCTTATCACTCGGAGGGAGAACTTAAGACGGCGATGCCTCAGGACGAAATGGCCATTCTTATCCGGCAGGGCGCGCTGCTTTACGGCACCTATTGCGCGGCCTGTCATCAGCCCACCGGCCTGGGCAATGCCGGGCAGGCTCCGCCGCTGGCCGGTTCCGAATGGGTTCTTGCCCCCGGTCCGAACCGTTTGATCCGCATCCCCCAGGTCGGGGTCACCGGACCGATCAAGGTCAAGGGCACTGAATGGAACCTGCCCAGCATGATTGGTTTTGCCGCGACCCTGACGGATGACCAGATGGCCGCACTGGTGACCTACATTCGGAATTCCTGGGGCAACAAGGCTTCAGCCGTGACCGCCGAACAAGTCGCCAAGGTTCGTGCCGACCTCAAGACCAAGAATCAGGCCTCGCAGTACACCGCCGAGGAGTTGCTCAAGCTCTCCGAAGAGCCGTAGCCTCGGCGGAAGCGGGCGCGGGTGGATCGTCGCCGCAGTGGAATAACCGTTTGGTTCCGGCCCCTCGAAGAAACGCAATCCTTCCGGTCAGAGGAAAGCCCGCCCAAGTGAGGGAAACGCTGTGCCGAAATGTTATGCTGACCTGCCCAACTCCCACCATCTACGGACAAACTAATGTTTCTTCCACACGTAGCGAAACATCAGGACTCGCAGTGCCGCCGTCAGGGGGATGGCCAGGATTCCGCCCAGCACCCCGCCCAACAGCGTGGTGCCCACCATGACCGCTACGATGATGGTCAGCGGATGCAGCCCCACGCGGTCTCCAATGATTTTAGGCGAGATGACCAACCCTTCCAGCGCCTGCACCACTGCGAACACCCCCAGCACCATCAGCGGGTGCAGCCAGTCCTGGAATTGCACCGCTGCCAGCACGATGGCCACCACGAAGGTCGCAATCGCGCCCAGGTAGGGAATGATGCTCAACACGCCGCCCATCAGCCCGAGGAGCAGCGCGTAATTCAACCCCATGGCGAAGTAGCCAATGGTGTAAAGCACGCCGTCGCACGCCGCCACCAGCACCTGCCCGCGGAAGAACACGATCAGCCGGTCGTTGATGGAGGTGAGCACGAAGACCAGTTCCTCCTTGGCCTGTGATTCCTGGACCGGGAGATAATTGGTCCAGCGCCGCTGGATGCCCGCCTTCTCCAGCAGAAAATAAAAGCAATACACCGGCACCAACGCGATGCCCGCCAGCAAGCCAAACCACGCCGCCACCCGTGAAACCTGATCCGCCAGCCAGTCGCCGATCTTCGGCAGCGCCTTGGGCAGCCACGAGACGGCGGCGCTCGCGATTTTCCGCTCCAACGCATCCTCGGGGTTTGCTTTCGCTTCCGCCGCCGGTAGCACCAGCGCCACCACATCATTGGTGGCGGGATCCGTGGGCTTGACCGGCTCCTTGACCTCGGGCGTTCTCAAGAAAGGCAGTTGCCAGCCTGAATGCTCAACCCAGTTCAGGAGCCGATGTTGAATTTGGAGGGCGTAGCCGGGAACCTTGGCCGCCAAGGCACGCGTCTCGAAGGCCAGCCGCGGCACCACGGCCGCTCCCAACCCGAGCACCACCGCCACCGCCACCGCGAAGACGAGGAGGATGGCCCGCTGCCGCTTCACCTTGCGGCGCTCCAGGAAATCCACCACGGGATCGAGCAGGTAGGCCAGCACCGCTGCGATGGCCAGCGGCCAGATGACCGGGGTGAAAAGATGCAGCACCCGGCCCAGTGCCCAGACCAGCGCCGCCGCCGAGGCCACCACTGCGACCACCGCCAGCGCCGACAGTGCCAGCCAGATGAGGCGCGATTGTTTTGGACTGGGCGGTGGCAAAGACATGCGTGCAGGCGTTGTAGGCGGATGCGGATGCGGTGGAAACCAAAAAATTCAATCTGAAACAGACCGGATCGCGACGAGTGGCCGGGCCTGGTTCGCTCGCGCTTCGATTCGCCCGTAGCGATTGTCCATGTTGGCCGGACAGTCACGCATGAACCGTGCTGCCGGCTGGCCGACCGCATCCCGCGCGACCAAGACATCGACCCTGGTCAGATCAACGACAATCTGAGCATGGCGGCGGCTGTGTTCTCCGATCTTGGTGGCGGCGTGCTGGACTATCGAGGAAGAGCCATGAGGTTCACCGACTGGGCCCATGAAAACGCCGCGCCCTTCCGGGACGAACTCGAACGCGCCAGTCAGGCCCTCGCTGTCGCCACGGTGGAGTATCTTTTCGGCTCGCCGTCGCCATGAGGAAGCGCTTGTCGAGGATCACTTCTTACCGCACCAACTGCACCTGGTAGAATCGCTGCGGCAGACCGGTGAGCGCCACGCTCGTC
Source organism: Pedosphaera sp. (assembly GCA_031414955.1). Classification (GTDB taxonomy): domain Bacteria; phylum Verrucomicrobiota; class Verrucomicrobiia; order Limisphaerales; family SIBH01; genus JANNGC01. The sequence continues at coordinate 20,478 of JANOQV010000252.1, forward strand.
GAGGCCAACGTGCTGGTGGCCGCGATGTCACCTCCGAGCTGAATCCACGCCGGCTCGGCCAGGTCGTTTTTGAACAGCAGCCGGTAGGTGCGGCCGGGGAGCGAGGGCCACGAGAGGGTCACGGTGTTGGTGGTCGCGACGGCGGAGACGGGGAACACCGAAGGCGTGGGCGTAGTCGAGTTCGCCGTGCGCGGAGTGAAGTTGGTCATGAAACGGTAGCCGGCGTTGGTGCTGCCTTCGGGGAACAAACCCATGCCCACGTTCTGAAACTGCGGACCGAAGACGACGCTTGATTGCAGCGTGCCATCCGGAGCGAAGAGCGCGATGGCTTCCCCGCCCGCGCTGAGCTGGAAGTTCACATGCAGATCGCCGAACGGACTCAGGCCGTTCTGCGCCAGCTGGTTGTCCGCCCACACCAGCAGGAAGCCGTGCGCGGCGATGAAAGTGTTCAGCGGAATCGGTGACTTCGTGGGTTGTGCGAGCGTGTCAGTCAGGAAATATCCCGAGAGGTCGAAGGCGTTGGTGTTCGGATTGTAGAGTTCAAACCAATCCTGATACAGACCGTCCACCGGATCGCGCAGTCCGCCGGGGCCGGCGTTGTCAGCCACGAATTCATTGATGACCACGGGCACGGGCGCGCCAGCCGGATTGTTCGAGGCTCCGGGCGTGGCGAAGAAAAATATCTGCCGGTCGAGCGGCTGTCCGTCGGGCCACGAGCCAAATGCGCGGTTTGGCGTCAGTCCGAAATAATCCACGTAGTCGAGCACCTCGGTGCGCCCGGCGTTGGTGCGGACGAGCGCGATGGTGCCGGAAGAATTCGTCAGCCGGAAGCTGGTGTGGAAATTCGTCGTCGCCGTCTCGTTGGTTTCGCCATCCGCCCAGAGCACGCGGAACTCCCGCGCGGCGAGCGAACCGCCGGCGGGGAAGGCCCACTGCGTCAGGTTGCTCAAGTTGTCGGTGAGAAACAGGCCCGTCAGGTTCACGCTGTTGCTGCCACGGTTGAAAAGTTCAATCCACGGCTCGCGTTCGCTGAAGTTGTCCATGATGCCGTTGGTGTTGAACACGAGCAGTTCGTTCAGCCAGAGCGGCGGGAACGGCGTGAGCGTGGCGCGCACCGAGTTCGTCGCACCGGGCGTGGGCGCGGCGGCGGCCCAGTTTGCGGCGCGCGTGCGTTCGAGCGTGGGGTCAATGACTTGAAGCGATGCGCCGGCACCATCGGCGTTTGTCGGCCACGGCGCGGTGTCGCCGTAACGCACGGCATCAATGATCTCGTCGAGGTTTGTCGTGACGGGGCGCACGAGCTTCAACAACTCGCCGTTGTTCTGGAGATTGCCTGCGTATTCGCCGCCGGGCAGCGGCGCATTCGTGTAGGTGAGCGTGAAGACATTCGTGTCGCTGGCCACGACGAAGAAGTTGCCGGGCAAAATCACCGAGCCTTCCGCGAAAGTGAAATCCGCGCCGTCGAGCCGCCAGTTCGACAAGTCGAAGGCCACGCTCGGATGCGTGTTGTGCAATTCCACGAAACCACCCGCCGTGTTTGTCGCGTGATAATGAATCTCGTTCACGACCACGAAGCCGAGCGGCGACGGCACCGCGCTATTGTTCACGACCTGGATGGTGTCGAGGACGTTGGTGAGCAGCCGCCCGTAGCGATCATACGCCTGAAGCGCGAGATTGTTCGTCCCCGTGCCGACCGGCACGGACAGCGACCACGCCGTGGTGCTCGTCCAGGTGAGGGCGTAGCGGATGCCGTTCACCTCGATGTATTCGACGCGAATCGGCGCGGTGCCGGTGAGCGACACGAGGTTGTTGTTGACCGTGAAATCATTTCCGCCGTTGCTTGTGATCGCGAAGGCCATCGCGGTCGGAAGCTGGCTCAACACGAAACTGTTGCGACTGCCGATGTAGCCCAGCGCGCTGCTCCAGTTCTGGCCCATCAAGCTGGCGTAGTGCGTCGTCCAGCGGCTCATGTAAGCCGTGTTGTAAGTCGTAGTCGTGAGGTCGTAGAGATGGCTGTAGAAGAGCCGCTGGTTCGCCGGAAGATTGAAAATCTTCGTCACGTTCGCGCTCGGCAGCAGGGGCGCACTGGTCGGGTTCCAAAAATCGAAATCCATGTCCCACGGAAAGGCCAGCGCCTTGCCATCCTCGGGCCGGAACCAGAGCATGAAGTTGTGCCCCAGCCCGAATCCGTAGCTGTCCGCGATGCCGAAAAGCGATTCGATGGCGAAGGCGCGGCACCATTCGTTCACGTCGAGTAGCTTTTGCGACGGCGCGTCGATGGCCGCGCCGTTCAGGCTGAACATTTTTGCGACGGCCATCATTTGGTCCCAGCGGTCGCCGCCCTGGTTGTTCTCCTTGAGATAATTCCAGCGATACGATTCCTGGTCCGCGCCCAGATCCTGAAAGTCCACGCCAAGCACGTCGTCCGGGTTGGGCAGTTTGAAGCTCTGAACATTTCCATCAACGGTGCTGAGCGGAAAATAAATCAACTCCAGCTTGAACAGATCGCCGTCGTTGCCGTTCTCGTACTGGCTGTCCAGGAACACGTCGCCGTACTTCGCCATCATCATCAGGCCGGTGCCGTTTTCCTGCGCGCGCGGCGCGATGACGTGGACGAAGTCGTCATACATGCCGGGCAATCCGCCCGCGTGATTGATCATGTGCTTGAGCAGGATTTCGTCGTGCTTCCCGCCCAGCCCCGAGTAGCCGCCCGAGCGATCAATCGAGATGCCGCCATGCACGCCGCGAAACAGATCATCGGGCTGGAAGCTGATGGTGAAGCCGACGCGCGAGCTGTCGTTGCGCCCGCGCTGGCTGCCCTGCAAATGCAGGCTCAGGTCGTAGAACACCTGCTGTTCGTTGTAGATGATCGTCGCGCCCATCCGGTCGTTGCTCATCACGTTCGTCGGCGCGTGGAGCAAAGTGGTGTCGGCGTCGGTCATCAGGATGCGAAGGTTGTGCAAGGCGTCGGCGATGGCGTTGCCGTCGTTCACGCGATAAAGCGCGCGCGAGTTGGTGCCGCCCGCCGGATAGGTGGACTTCACGCCGAGCGCGTCACTGCCCTCGACGTAGAACTGCACGAGCGTGCCCGCGATCTGTCCGGGAACATTTGCGACATGGCCGCCCGCTTGCGCCGTCATCGCGCTCTGGTTCCACGCGCCGCCGTTGACCGACCAGCGGAGCGTCACGTTGGTCACGCCATCGGGATCAGCGGCGCGCACGAAGACCGGCACCGGCTCACTCGCCGCCGGGACGGCAGGTGTGTGACTGAAGCCCGTGTAAGTCGGCCCGATGTTCGTCGCGTAGCGCGAGTTCACCGCGCCCGGCGTGCCGTTGAGCGCGGGCACGGCAATCTGCGTGACGCGCGGCAGGCGGTTGAAATACAGCCGTGTGAGCAAGGCGTTGTTCCCGCCGATCCATTTCGCGCGGAAGGAAATTTCATACTCGCGCCCGTTGATCACGGAAGCGCCGCCCGCCAGCGTGGTCTCGCCGTGGTTGTGCATGTGCTCGGTCGAACCGGTCGCGACGAGGCGCAGGACATGGTTTGCGCCGTTGCTCGGATCAGTGATGACGCTCGCCTGATGATTGCCGAGGAAGCGCCACGTCCCCATCCCGCTCTCGAAGCCGCCGTTCTGGATCAACTGCGTGGCCGCGCCCGCCGGTGAATCAATCACGCTGATGTCGTCCAGCAGCACTTCGCCCGCATCGATCAGGCCGAGCACGAATTCTTTCCACAGCGTCGGACTCGCGGCGGTTTCGACGGCGGCAATGCCGCGATAGGTGTACGTCGCCCAAGTGGTCTTGCCGCTCTCGGCGCTCGCGGCCCATGCCTCGGCCTGCGCGTTGTCCGCGCGCGGGTCGCGCAGTTCCAGCGACGAGCCGCCGCCGTGCGCGAGGCGCGGCCAACGGCCTTCCGAGAAGTAGCGCACTTCGTCCGCCGGATTGCCGAGCGCGTCTTCGAGCCGGATGCGGTCGCTCCGATGCGAGAGCGTTTTGCCGAACGGCCCGAGCACCGGCAGCGCCGGGTAGAGCGTCTGGAGGAACGCAGGATCCTTCGCGATGACCAAGTAGCCGCCGGGCGGGATGATCTGGTTGGTGGCGAAGTCGAAATCAATTCCATCGTTCAACTTCCAGCCCGTGAGATTCACCGCGTTGCTACTGCGGTTGAACAGTTCCAGCCACGACTCCGGCGACTCGCGCTGCGGCTGCGCGGGCGTGAGGAACGAGGTGGCCGTGAGTTCCGCGCCGAAGACCACGTCGAGGCTGGCGAAAATTCCGTTGGTGCTGAACTGATGCACTTCCGCCGCCAGCCAGTTTGTGCCGAGCACCAGACTCGTGTTCGGAATTGAGAACGGCCCGGTATAGACCGGAGTCGCCACGCTCGGACTGGCGAGGTTCGTGTAGCTGACCGCGCCCGCCAGCATGTTCTGACGAAGGACTTCAACACCGTTCAGATAGAACACCGCGCCGTCATCAATGACGGTGCGCAAGGAAAGTTCCGCACTCGCCACATCGCCGGTGAAAACAAACGGCGTGCGGAAATACCAAGTGATGAGCCGGGTGCCGGCGGCGTTGGTCAGCCGCAGCGCCGTGTTCTTCGCCGCCGGCAACACGGAGGGGGTGACGTAGTGCAGCGCGCGCCCCGAGAGCCACGACGCGTCGTTGTAATTCGTCTCCCGCCACATCGTGCCGAGGTCGGTGCCCAACTGGTTGTAGCGCCAAAGATTCGTGATGCTGACGGCGATGTTCGTCGGCGCGAACGACGCGGGCGTCGCCGGCAACGCGCGGTGGTCATACATGATTTCGTTGATCACGATGGCGTCGTTCAGCGCCACGACGTTCGAGAAACCCAGCGTGGACTGCGTGGTGACGAACCACGATCCGGTGCCGTCCGGCAGGCGCGCGCGCGCGGTGCGCTTCGCGACCACGGCGTCGAGGACGTTGCTTTGCCCCGGCGTGTAGAGCACCAGCTTGTCGCCGGCATCGGCGCTGAAACCAATCGTCGTTCTGGGGATGAAGACCAGTCCGCCCGGTGCGAGCGACAGTCCGTTGAACGTGTATTCGCGATACGCGCCGCCGAGTCGCACCAGCTTGCAGCCATCGAGCGAGGCCGTGGTGCCGCCGTGATTGATCAGCTCGAAGCCGAAGTTCACATTCGTCGCCGATTCCAGTTCGTTGAAGGCGACGGACGGCAAGGGAGCGGCTGGGAAGTTGGTGGTAGTGACCGTCAGTTCCGCGCCGAAGAGCGCGTCCGCCGGCGCGCTTGGCCCGCGATGCACCTCGACGGCCAGCACGTTCGTGCCGGTGACGAGGCTTCCCGTCGGCAAGTCAATCAGCCCGCTGAGCGCGGCATTCGTGATGTTGGTCACGGCGGTGGTGGCAGCGGTGATCGTTCCGCCCGGCATGTTGAAACGCAGCACCTCGACACCATTCAGGTAGAAGACCGCACCATCCGCAATGATCGGGCGCAGCCGCAAACCCGTCACGACGGGCGAACCGCTGACCACGAACTTGTTGCGGAAGTAGTAGGTCACGGGCGTGACCGGCAGCGCGGTGTTGAGCGGCACGCTGCGGCGCGCGAGGCCGGAAACTTTCACGCGGAAGCCGGCGGGGTTCGCGCCGGCCCCGCCATTCACGGTGAGAAATTCCAGGGTGTTCGTTCCCGCCGTGAATCCGTTGGTGATGGCGAAGTTCCCGCTGAAGGCGTTGAAGCCGGAAAAGGAGATGCCGCGCGACGCGCCGTTGAGCCGCACGTCCGAGAGATCATTGTCCACGGCGACGCTCATCAGGAGATTCGCGCCCGCGAGGGAGTAGCCGGTGAGATCGAAAGTGGTGCGAAAATTATACGGCCCCGCCGCCACATTGTTCACGCCGGGATTGACCGGCCCGAGCCAGGCGGAGGTGCCGTCGTTGGCGAGCCAGGCCGGATGATTCTGGATGACGGTGGCGGGAATCGCAGGCGGCGGCGGCACACTCTGCGCCGAGAGCGTGAGCTGATAATGCGGATCGGCAGCACCGGGCGAGACCGGCAGGCGGGCCGCATCGAGTCCGCTGTTGAAGAGCGTGGGGATGGACTCGAAATCGCCGAGCGGGGGCGGCGTGTTGCTGGCGTAGAAGACGGCGGGGCCGAAACTCCACGCGCTGTCATTGTAGCCGACATCGCGCCACGCGGTGCCGAGGTCGGTGCCGGTCGCGTCGTAGCGCCACGAACTGGCCAGCGCGATGGGCGCGGCGTTCGAGGTCGTGATGGTGATGAGCGGAAAATTCTCGCGCCCCGGCGTGCCGCCGACTTGCGCGCTGGTCCGCCAGTTCGCGGAGGAACCGCTCGCGGAGTTGCGATGGAATTTCGCGAGTGACGGTCCCGCGCCGTCAGGGGCCACGGGCCATTCGCCTTCCACGCCGTAGCTCACCGAATCCATGAGGCGCTGGTTGTTGTTCCGCAGGTTCAACGTGTCACCCGTATTCGACAACCGTCCCAGCAGCGGACCCAGCACGTTCGTTGCGCCGGTCGCGGCGGTGAGTGTCGCAGGTGAAGTGGCGATGAGCAGATACTTCCCGCCGCCGAGCACCGTGCCTTCCGCGAAGGTGAACTGGATTCCACCCGTGAGCGCCCACCCGGAAATGTCCATGTCCACGGCCATCTGGTTGTGCAACTCGACCCACTCGAGCTGCGCCTCGTTGGTCGCGTTCGGGTGGTACATCACCTCGGTGAACACGACCGTGCTGTCGGCGCGGACGTGAGCGGTGAGCAGCAGCGTGCCGGCGAGGAGCAGTGTAGCCCAGGATACTGGCGACGGGCACACCGGAGCGGAGCGCCGAGCATCGCTCGGCCCGAGGGGCGGGCACTCACACTCTGGCCGAGCAATGCTCGGCGCTCCAGACGGGACGAAACAGAACTTCATAAAGCAAAAGAGACCGGGGACTCGCGCCCCCGGTCTCGCAGATTAGCACATCTCGATTACGGCAGGACGCGGAAGAACACCGCCGGCGCGTTCGTGGTGTAGGCCGTCGTGGGACTCACCGTGCTGATGGTCGTCCACGGGCCGGTCACGTCCGGCGCGGATTGCAACCGATCGCAGCCGCCCGTGGGCGTCCACGAAATCGAGAGCGTGTCCGGCGCGGTGAGCGTGATGCTCAATGTCGGGGCCACGGTGTCGCGGATGCGCACCAGGCCGTCGAGGTCCACGCGCAGCGCGGTCGGGTTCGGCGTGGCGGGCGCGTTGTTCATGATGAAGTCCACCGTGTTCGGTCCGCCGACGAAACCATTCGTGACCACGAACGGCACGAAGGCCGTGAAGCTGCCGCCGCTGACGCCCTGCGACACGCCGTTGACCACGATGTCGAGGAGCGAGTTGTCCACGGCGAACTGGCCGGCGAGCCGGAAGGTGCAGAGAT
>JANOQV010000253.1:0-7688 GCA_031414955.1 Pedosphaera sp.
AGTGCCGCTACAAAAGATGCGGGCAGTTCTGGACGGAACCAGGCTTGCGCAATCTCTGCGCCTTGGAAGAAGCCCGGGCCAATGGCCACTGGGAGCAGCTCTGGACCACGGAGTGATAACGGTACCTTCAAGATGCGCCCCTTGTAACCGGGCGCATCTTGACACTGCCCCCATAGTTGGGGAGTAAACGGTTCCTCGTCCGGCACAGACTACAACCACGACGAAAGGAAACGAATGAATGCGGAACAGACGCGGCCCCGGTCCCTGCGGGAGATTGAAGCGGAAGTGGAAGCCGAAGGACGCGAGTGGACACGCCAGCGACTCCAACAACGCCTGCAAGAAGAAGCCGACCGCCACGGCGAAGTTTTCCCCCCTCAGCGGCCGGCGGCTGGTCCATCGGCACCGCCATGCGATGCAACTGCGCACCGCCGTGGGGGTGATCCAGCTCCAAGTCATCCACGGCCAGGATCCGGCGGATGAACACTGGGGTTGTCCGGTGCGCGAGCACTGGGGCCTGAGCGCCCACCAACAACTGAGCCTGGCGCTGGAAGACAAGCTGGCCTTCACGATCACGGCCACGGCGTCGTACGAGGAGGCCGCCGCCCTGGCCCAGAAGTGGGGCGCGGTCGTGAGCGACTCCGCCCTCCATGCCCTCGCCCGGCGGCTGGGAGCCCGCGCCGAAGCCCGCACCCAAGCTCAACTGAAAACCACGCCGGTCGAACGCCCGCCCGCGCGTGCGCCCACGAAACTGGCCGTGCTGATGTTGGATGGCTGGCTCGTGCGTCAGCGCGGACCCGGTTGGGGGAAAAAGAAAACGCCGCAACCCCGCGTCGAATGGCACGAATGGAAGACCGGAGTGTATTACCGGCAGGAGCAAGCCGGACGCACGGCGGGCGGACGCGGCGTGCTCGCCGAGAAGATCGTGCTCGGCTGGCAAGGCGAGCCTTTGGAGTTTGGGCGGCGCCTGCACTGGGAAGCCCTGCGCGGCGGACTGGGCCGCGCCCAAGACCGGCTGGTGGTGGCCGACGGGGCGCCTTGGATCTGGAACGTGGCCCAAGACCGCTGGTCCGGCGCGACCCAGGTGCTGGACTTCTATCACGCCAGCCAACACCTCTGGGAGTTGGGCCGGGCCTTGCACGGGACGGACGAGGCCGCCACCGCCCGATGGGTTGAACCCCGCCGCCACCAACTGCGCCACGGCCGGGAGAAACAAGTGCTGGCGGAGATCGCCGCCCTGCCAGTGCGGCGTGGCGCGACGGGCGCAGTGGTGCGGCGGGAACAGAACTATTTTGCCACCCACGCCGGCCGCATGAACTACCGGACGATCCATCGGCGCGGCTGGCCGATTGGCTCCGGCCCCGTGGAGTCGGCGTGTCGGCAACGCCAGTGCCGCTTCAAACGTCCGGGCCAATTTTGGACACCCCAAGGCCTGCGCCACCTCAGTGCCCTGACCGAAGCGCGACATAATCACCACTGGGATGAACTCTGGATCACCAACTAATCGGGGGCAGTGCCCAGATGCGCCCTTTGTAACCCGGCAAGGGATTCTCCTCCCGCAGTTCCTTCATGAACTGACATGGGGCCGGCCACTCACCCGTCATTCGTGAGCAGGTTCTGAATCCGTCGCAAGCCAGTGGCGGCGACTGTCTCACGATGGCCATGCTTTGGATTGGAGATTTGAGATTTAGGATTTGCTCTGTGCTGTCGTGTCGGAAATCATAATTCCTAAATCGTAGAGCATAAATAGACTCAGCCTCATCCATGAAAAAATCAACGAACCGCCGCGCCTCCGCCACCAGCAAAAAGTCCGCCCGCCACCCCGTCTCGCTCGTGACCGGCGCGGCTGGATTCCTCGGCTCGCACCTTACTGACCTGCTCCTCAGCCGCGGGCACCAGGTCATTGGCATCGACAATTTTGTGACCGGCGCGGTCGAGAACATCAGCCACCTCGCGGGCAACCAGAGCTTCAAGTTCATCCAGCAGGACGTGACCGAGTTCCTCTTCTTGCATGGCCGTGTTGATTTTGTCTGGCACTTCGCCTCGCCGGCCTCGCCCATCGATTACCTCGAACTGCCCATCCAGACCTTGAAGGTCGGATCGCTCGGCACGCACAAGGCGCTCGGCCTGGCGCACGAGAAGGGCGCGCGGTTCCTCATGGCCTCGACCTCGGAGATTTACGGCGACCCGCTGGTCCATCCGCAGCGCGAAGATTATTGGGGCAACGTGAACACCATCGGGCCGCGCGGTTGCTACGATGAGTCGAAGCGTTTCGCCGAGGCCATGACCGTGGCCTACCACCGCCAGCACGCCGTCGAGACGCGCATCGTGCGAATCTTCAATACCTACGGGCCGCGCATGAGGCTGCGCGACGGCCGCGTGGTGCCGGCCTTCATGGGCCAGGCGCTGACTGGGAAACCGCTGACTGTGTTCGGGCGCGGCCAGCAGACGCGCAGTTTCTGCTTCTGCTCCGACCTCATTGAAGGGATTTACCGTCTGATGATGAGCCGCACCACCGACCCGGTGAATATTGGCAATCCGCAGGAGTTGACCATTTTGGAATTCGCCGAGCGCATCATCCGGCTCACCAAGTCCAAGAGTAAAATCGTTTTCAGGCCCTTGCCCCAGGATGATCCCAAACAGCGCCAGCCCGACATCACGCGCGCGAAGAAACTGCTGGGCTGGGAGCCGGCCGTGCCGTTGGAGGAAGGGCTGAAACGGACGGTGGCCTACTTCCGCGAGCGGGTTTGAGGAGGGCCGGCCGGGCCGCCTTTATCTTCCTTCCACACGGAGCAGCCTGGTGTGCTTCTTCAATGTGCGGAGGACAAGATAGATGACAATGGCACCGATGAAGACCCCGGCCCATTGCGGGTCCAGGCGCCATTTGCCCTCCACCAGGGAGTCGGTCAGAACGTGCAGGCTGGCGAACCCGCCCGCCACCAGCAGCAGGCCGGTGTATTCGCGGCGCAGCGCGGTGCGCCAGCAGAAGCTTTTGGAAGCCGGAACCCAGTTGCGGAAGCGCGGCAGGAAGGCCGGCGTCGCCGCCGCCCAGCGATCGAAGTCCTGGCCGAAGCGCTGGCCCAGGAATTTTTCCTCCGCGAACATGATGCGCTCGTAGTAGAGCGCGTACACGCAGGAGAGCACGATGGGAATCCATGGTGAGTGAAAAAACAGGGCGAAGCCGAGCACGGCGATGTAATTGCCGAGGTAGAGCGGATGCCGCACTTGCGAGTAAATCCCGGTGGTGTTCAGCGAAGCCGCGACTTGGTCCCGAGTGTTGCGCCCGGACGTGCGTTTGGGCACGAAGCCGATGGTGAGCACCCGCACCGCCAGTCCGGATAGTGACACGAGAAAACAGAGCAGGGTCCACAGGTCGGTCTGGAAGTGGCTCTGGCCAAAGTACTGATATTGGAGCAGGCCGATTCCGAGCAAGGGCAGGGCGCAGAGCGGCATCAGGCTGCGGTAGCGGAAGAGCCACGCGCCGCTGCTTTCAAAGGAATCGACCAGTTTCATAGCTCGTCAAGTGACCGGATATGGGTTCGCGAGGGCAAGCCAATAATCCTCCACCTCCGCGCGTTGGCCGAAAAGCTCACCTGACAGCGGAGCCATCCCACGAGCGAAAACCGGCCCCACCCCGAAACACCGGGTCCGTCCACACCCGCTCCGCAAAGCCGGGTCTTGGAGTGAGGTGGCGACGCATCAGTCGGATGAAGCGTGGCTTATTCCGGGATCGTCTGCGGGCCGCCCTGACGTCCGAAGCGCATCCATTTCTCGAACTCCACCGCAGCAAAGGCGACGATGGCCACGGCGGCGATACGGAGCCAGGATTCAACACTGATGGGCGCGGTGTGAAAGAGCGCGTTCATGACTGGCGCGTAGGTGAAACATAATTGGGCCGCGAGCATGACGAGCACGCCGAGCAGCGCCAGGCGGTTGCCGAAAAGTCCGACGGAGAAGAAGGAGCGGTTGAGGGAGCGGCAGTTGAACAAGTAGAAAGCCTCGACGACCACGAACAAGTTCACGACGACGGTGCGGGCCACCGCCAGTCCCGCGTTCTCGGTCCTCAGTTCCCAGAGGAAAAGCCCCAGCCCGCCAATGAGGATGATGAGCGTGACGAGTCCGGTGCGCATGATGAGCGAATGCGTGAGCAGGGGTTGGCGCGGGTTGCGCGGAGGCCGGTGCATCAGCCCTTTTTCCTTGGGCTCAAAGGCCAGCGGCAGGCCGAGCAGGGTGTCCGTGAGGTTGACCCAAAGCAATTGCAGCGGGAGCGCGGGCAGCGGCAATCCCAGCAGGATCGCCGTGATGAGCATCGCGGCCTCGCCGAGATTGGTGGGCAGAATCCAGACGATGAACTTGGTGAGGTTGTCGAACACGCCGCGGCCTTCTTCGACGGCGGCTTCGATGCTCGCGAAGTTGTCGTCGGTCAACACCATGGCCGCCGCACCCTTCGCGACATCGGTGCCGCTCAGGCCCATCGCCACGCCGATGTCGGCTTGCTTGAGCGCGGGCGCATCGTTCACGCCGTCGCCCGTCATGGCCACGATGTGGCCGCGCGATTGCAGGGCGCGCACGAGCCGGAGTTTCTGCTCGGGCGCGACGCGGGCGAAGACGGAGGTGCGCTCGGCGACGGCCGGGAGATCCTCGTCGGAGATTCCTTCCAGATCGCGTCCGCTGAGCGTGGTCAGATTTTCCTCCAGTCCTATCTTCCGCGCGATGGCGCGGGCCGTCACGGCGTGGTCGCCGGTGATCATCTTCACCGCAATGCCGGCCTGCCGGCACCGCCGCACGGCGGCGATGACTTCGAGCCGGGGCGGGTCAATCATCCCTTGCAGACCGAGGAAGGTCAGTCCCCCGGCGACGTGGGCGTGTTCGATCCGGGCGTGATTTGCGCCCGGGTGGCGGCGGGCGAAAGCGAGCACGCGCAAGCCGCGTGCGGCCATTTGCTCGACGGCGCGATGCACCGCGGCCTTGTCGAGCGGCGCAAGTTCGCCCTTCGTGCCGAGCGCATCGGTGCTGCGGTCGAGCAGACGTTCCACTGCGCCGACCTTGTAGATGACCCGGCCTGCGCGACCCTCGTGGAGCGTGGCCCGAAACATGTGCTCGGACTCGAACGGAATCATGTCCACGCGCGGCGCAACGCGATGGGTGTCCGCCTGGAGCAGACCGGCTTTCTCGGCCGCTACGAGCAGGGCGGCCTCGGTGGGGTCGCCCTGCACCTTGGGACGCCCGTTCTCGTCGCGCGCGATTTGCGAATCGTTGCACAGCACCCCGGCGCGCAGACATTCAGCCAGCGCGGGATGCTCCGTGAGTTTGACGGGCGTGCCGTCGAATTGGATTTCGCCCTTCGGCTCGTAACCGCCCCCGGTGACTTCTTAAAGTTTTCCTCCCGCGACGATCTCCTGCACGGTCATCTGGTTCTCCGTCAGCGTGCCGGTCTTGTCGGAACAAATGACGGTAGTGCTGCCGAGCGTTTCGACGGCGGGCAGCTTGCGGATGATGGCCCGGTGCTTGGCCATGCGTGAAACCCCGATGGCGAGCACGATGGTAACGGCTGCGGGCAGCCCTTCGGGAATCGCGCCGACCGCCAGCGCGACCGCCGCCATGACCATCTCGACCGCTGGCTCGCCGCGCGCAACCCCAACGGCAAACGTGACCGCCGCCAGTCCCAGGATGACCCAGAGAAGCAGGCGGCTGAACTGCGAGATTTTGCGCGTGAGCGGGGTTTGCAAATCGACCGCTTCGGCGATGAGCCAGGCGATGCGGCCGGTCTCCGTCCGGTCGCCCGTGGCCCAGACGACGCCTTCGCCCTGGCCGGTGGTGACGAGCGTGCCGGCGAAGGCGAGATTCTTCCGGTCGGCGAGGATCGTATCCAGCGTCAGTGGGTCGGTGTGTTTGTGGGCGGGCACTGATTCGCCGGTGAGCGCGGACTCGTCCACCTGCAAGCCGCGCGCATGGAACAATCGCAGGTCGGCGGGCACACGAGCACCGGGTTGCAACAGCACCACGTCACCCGGCACCAGTTCTTCGGAGCGGACGCGCTGCTGGCCACCATCGCGCCGCACCGTTGTCTCGGTCACGACCATGCGGGCCAGAGCTTCGATGGCGTTCTCCGCCTTCGTTTCCTGGAGGAAACCAACGATGGCATTGACCAATACGACGCCGAGGATGACGGATGAATCCACCCATTCACCAAGGAAACCCGTGACTCCACCCGCCAGCAGGAGGATATAAACGAGCGGTTGGTGGAACTGCTGGACAAACTTCAACCACACCGGCGTGCCCCGCCGGGGGCGGACGACGTTGGGCCCGAACTTCTCCTGGCGGCGTTTGGTTTCCGCGCCGGTCAGTCCAGTCTTTAAGTCCACATCAAGCAGGCGCACGACTTCCTCGGCGTGAAGCTGGTGCCAGTGGTTCTGCGGCGAGGTGGAGGCATGTGGTGTCGTGGCGTCCCTCAATCAATCCGTAAAATCATCTCGCGGCAACACTTCGCCTGGCTGGGGTTGCTCCTTGGTTGCACTGAGTCGGGCCAGGCAGGCCCATCCCTCCCGATCAAACCGGTTGCGGTATCGTGGAGCACGGATTCCCTAAACCACCTCTCTTGCGCCGCGCAAGAAAGTGCTGGCCTTGGCCAAGCCGTGTGAGGCGAGAGCGTCGCACGAATCCGAGCTTTGCACTGCGATGAAAACAAAACTCATTCTGCTCACCGTTCTCCTCCTCGCCACGACCTTGGGGCTGACCGTGACGCGGGCGCAATCGAGACGCAACCGCGCCGCCAAGGAGTTCATGCGGGAAAAGCTGGAACTCTCGCAGCACCTGCTCGAGGGCCTGGTGACCGAGAACTACGACCTCCTCATCGCCAAGGGCGGCAGGCTCAGCGCGATGAGCAAGGAGGCGGACTGGCGTGTCTTCGAGAACCCGGATTACGACCAGCAGAGCATTACGTTTCGCCGGCATGTGAACTCGCTCGTGAAATCCGCCAAGGACAAGAACCTCGACGCGGCCACACTCGCCTATGTGCGCGTGACCATGAGCTGCGTGGATTGCCACAAGCTCGTGCGGGGAAAACTGGTCGCCAGGGCAGACGGCCCGCGAGCGACGGCGACCACAAGCCCAATCCGGCACCCTTTATGAACCACCTGCATGAACCCATTACGAGGCACGCATTTTTCCGGGGAATGAAGCCTGAGCATCTCGCCTTGCTGTCGGAAGGTGCCGAAGCAGTTCAGTTCAAAGCCGGAGACCTGTTGTTCCGGGAAGGGGACCCGGCAAACCGATTCTACCTGCTTGAGCGCGGCGAGATCGCCTTGGAGTCGCGTGAGATGACCAGCGGCACAGCTCCTGCCCAAACTCTCGGTGCCGGGGACGTTCTCGGCTGGTCATGGCTTTTCCCGCCGTTCGTCTGGCATTTCCAGGCGCGTGCCGTCGAGCCAGGGAGAGCGATCGTGTTGAGCGGCGCGCATCTGCTCGTCACCGCCGAGCGCAATCACGACTTCGGCTACGAGTTGATGAAACGCGTGGCTCAAGTCGTCATCCGCCGGCTGCAAGCCGCGCGCCAGCAACCCCGACGCCAGCCCCTTGCTCCGTTTCGTCCAGGATCAGGTGGAGGATCTCGAAATGCCGCCCGTGGCGAAGCGAGGCAAGTTCCCGGCCTTCACGAAGGAAGAGGTGGCGAAGCTGAGAGGGTGGATTGC
>JANOQV010000254.1:0-20891 GCA_031414955.1 Pedosphaera sp.
TTCGCTTGGGCGGCGCGCTTCCGGCGCCTGGCCCGCGATTACGAACGGCTGGCCGAAACCCTCGCCGCCTACCATTGGCTGGCTCTGGTCACCCTCATGCTCCCTTTGCTCCTCGCCTAGTGTGCATGACAGGCTCTAGCGTCAAATCCATGCTTAACGCATACCTCGATCAGACGGGATTTTACATAGTCCTTGAAGTCCGGCGACCTGACTGATTCCCACATTGCCTTTATTTCCATATCGGAAACCGGCTCGGCAGTTTCGTACCCAATCACACCGGTTCCGAGGACTCTGCCGCTGGACTTTTCTTCGATGATGATTCTAAGCATGGTTGTTCCTTTGGTTGGTTCCAGGCCATGAGGACACCAGGCTTGCAGTGCCACAAGTATTATTATTTCATTCGACTCGCCCGAATGAAGATGCAGTGCATGAATTGCCTTGGAACCCATGCCGTTGATCCCAGCGATGAACGAACAAGGAAATGTCCGAACTGTGGAAATCAACTGTGGTGCAGCGTTGAGGAAGAATCCACCCCAGCGAAGATTGTTGGGTTTATAGCAGGCCCGATCTGCATCTTGCTCGTGCTCGCCGCCGGCGCCGCGATTATGATTGTAATCAACTATGCACTCTCAAAAATCGGCTTGGGATTTGGATTCAACCCAGATGGAAATTGAATGTAGCCCACTACCCGCCAGCCCGCACATTGGGTTTGCGAAGTCGATAATGCCGAGGAAATGGAGCGAGCGAAGCCCTCACGAGAATGGACGGTCGCGGAGCATGGTGTACCACTGGACGGTTTCGCGGAGCGCCGTGTCGAGAGTGTGGCGGGGCTGCCAGCCGAGTTCGCGGCGAATCTTGCTGGAGTCGATCGCATAGCGGCGATCGTGGCCGGGACGATCGTTGACGGAGCTGATGAGCGAGCGCGAGTTGCCACCAAGCGGCGGGAACATTTCGTCCAGCAGATCGCAGAGGCGGGTGGCGAGCTGGCGATTGGTCAGTTCATGGGCGTCACCCACGTTGAAAGTCTGTCCCAGAGCGCCGCGCGTGAGCACAAGCCACAGAGCCTCAATGTGGTCGCGGACGAAGATCCAGTCGCGCACTTGCTGGCCGTCGCCGTAGAGCGGGATGGGCTGACGTGTGAGGACGGAGCCGATGATGACGGGGATCAACTTCTCGGTGTGCTGCCCAGGCCCGTAATTGTTGCCGCAATTCGTAATCACGCCGGGGAAGCCATAAGTGCGGTGATAGGCGCGCACCAGCATATCGGCGGCGGCCTTGCTCGCGGAGTAAGGCGAACTGGGCGCGTAAGGCGATTCCTCGGTGAACGAGCCGGTGGCTCCGAGACTGCCATAGACTTCATCGGTGGAGACGTGGAGAAACTTCTTCCCCGACAGATCGTCGGCCCAGAAATGACGGCACGCTTCGAGCAGATGAAACGTGCCGGTGACGTTGGTGTGGATGAAAGCATCAGGCGAAGCAATGGAGCGATCGACGTGGCTCTCGGCGGCGAGATGCAAGACGTGGGTGATACCATGCCTGGTGACGACAAGGCGGACGGACGCCTGGTCGCGCAAATCGGCCAACTCGAAGCGATATTTCGGATGCGCCTCGATGGTGCGCAGGTTGTCGCGATTGGCCGCGTAGGTGAGGCAGTCAAGATTCACGAGCACGTCCACCTCGGGACGACCGATGACCTGCTGAATCAAGTTGGCGCCGATGAAGCCGCAGCCGCCAGTGACGAGAAGTTTCATGGCGCAAAGCGGATCACGATTTCCTTCGCGCCCGAGGGCACGGGAGTTTCGGACATCTTGCCACCCGGCCAGCGCACCAGCACTTGCGACGGAGAAGCACGTTGGCCGAGCACGGCGACGGGGCTGTCCTGCGACAGGTAGCCCGAGCCGCCGTGAACTTCGCGGGCGGGACCAAAGCCGTCGGCGTACTTCAGGCGCAACACCGCGCCGAGACCGGCGGGATTGCCCGGCAGGCCTTGCAGCCGCACGCGCAGTCCGGGCTTGGCGGTCTGGTTGTGAAAGAGTTTCGTCTCCCCCCCGTTCTGGCTCACCACGAGATCGATGCGGCCGTCCTCGTCGTAATCACCCACGGCGCAACCGCGTTGCTCACCCCAGACGACCACGCCGGATTCGGCGGCCGACATCGGACGGAAGTTGCCCTGCCCGGCGTTGCGCAGCCAGAGGCCGCGGCCGGCATCGAGGCGCGGTATCTCCTTGCGCGTGGCGAAGAAGTTTTGCGCGAGGAACAGATCATCCGCGCCATCGCCATCGGCGTCGGCCACGCTCAGACCGAAGACCGGTGCCCACTGCGCCTCGGCGGGCAGCGGCCGGACCTCAAAGTGATCGCCGCGATTCAGGAACAGCGTGCTGGCCATGGTCACGGCCTGGAGTTCCCTGGCTTGCTTCATCCGATCACCAAGCATTTCGCTGATAACAGCCGCCCGGAATGATTGGTGGGTGAGATACTTGCCGCGCAGGAACGGCATGGCCGGGGCGAGCAGGGTGAGGTTCTCGCGCGGCACGATCTGGTTCAGCACGGGATCGAACTCGGCGTCGATCAAGGGCGCGGAGCCATCGCCGTTGAAGTCGCCATAATACAATCGCTGAGGATGGACCGCCGAAGCCCGAAAGGCGCTGTTCAAGCCCCAGTTGCCACCCACGAGGTCAAGGCGACCATCGCCATCGAAATCGCCGGCGGTGACGCTGGTCCACCAGCCAGTGACATGGGTGAGGGTTGGGAGTTGAGGGTTAAGAGTTGCGCCGGTCACGGGGGGATTCCACACGGAAAGTTTGCCGTGGTCGTTGCGGAAAATTCTGATTGGCCCCCACTCGCAGGCGAGAATCAATTCGGCAAAGCCGTCGCCATTCAGATCACTCCACACCGCGCCACTTACCATGCCGATGTCTTGGAACAGCGCGGCCTCGGGCGGCGCGCGACTGCCGCCCGCGCCCATGAAGAAGGGCGACCACGCCTCCGGATATCGACCGGCCACGACGCGGCTCCCGATGAACGCCTCCAGCGTGCCGTCGCCATTCATGTCGGCCACCGCCACCGTGCCGGCAGAGCCGCGGCTGATCATCGTCTCCACCGTCGCGACCAGACCGGTGGGTGCAGACTTCAAGCTCACCACCGCCGAAGCCTCGGAGACCTCGTAGCTGGCACGCGTCACCAGCAGCGAACTCTTGCCGCCTGCCGCCCACGCGCTGAGGCCGAGCAAGTCGTCGGAAGCCAGGCCCGCGATCTCGGACTTGGCAAACGCGGCCTGGCCGCCTGAAGAGAAAACCGTGAGCGCGCCGCCGCGTCCGCTGCCGATGAACAACTCGTCGTGACCATCGCCATCAACATCCGTCCAAGCCACGCCCGGCCCGAGTTGACTGAGCTTCTTCGCGAGCAAGGGCTGCCGCGCAAAGTCATTGAACTCCGTCTCGTGGTGGCGGTGCGCGAGGAGGGAACTGACGTCCTTGAAGATCGGGCGACCTTGGACCTTGGATCTTGGACTTTGGACCACAGCACCAACCCCTGGTTCCTCGATCTCGTAAACGTGATCCGCCTTCGCCTCGCTCACCACGGTGCGCGCCCCGCTTCGCCACCTCACTTCAATGACCAGCTTGTTCGTGGGCGAGCCGGCGGCGAAGGTCCGCACCGCCTCGTCCGCCGAAAGAAAACGCCCGCCGCAAATCATCTCCTGCGACTGTTCCGGCACCGCGCCGCCGCGCACGGTGATGCGGGCGTTGATGCCGCGCGTGTTCGCTCCCCTGCCCTTCAATCGCACCGCCACGCGCGGGGCCACGGAGTCGTTGCGATAGATGAGCGGCGGTGCATTGAGCACGCTGACCACGACGTCCAAGTCGCCGTCGTTGTCCAGATCGGCCAGGACCACGCCGTGACTCACCTGCTTCGCCTCGAAGCCCCACAACGCGCCGGCTTCCTCGAAAGTGCCGTCGCGGCGATTGCGGAACGCGCAGTTGGGCGTCTCCAGTTTCGGAAACTGCATCAGATGCTGGAGCGAAGCCACCGGCCCTTTGCCAGACATGGGGCGGTCGCCCACATCCAAGTCTTGCGTGTCGAAGGCATGCCCATTGCCAACCAGCAGATCGTCGTAGCCGTCGAGATCGACATCGAGGAAGACCGGCGTCCAGGCCCAGTCAGAGGCATCCACGCCGGCGAAGTTCGCCAACTCGGCATAGGTGCCGTCGCCGCGATTACGGAAGAGCGTGTTGCGCCGAATCTGCGGACGATTGTCAATCTGCCCGATAAGGTTCACGACGAGGTTGGATTCGATCATCTGCGTCATGCGCAGCGCGTGGTGGCGACTGAGCATATCGACCACGATGAAATCGTCGTGGCCGTCGCGATCCAGGTCGGAGAAGTCCACGCCCATGGAAAAGTTGCTGGTCTGCCGCAGCGCGAGCCGGGGCATGGCGCGGAAGTGCGCCTGGCCGTCGTTCAACCAGATGCGGTCGGGCAATTGAAAATCATTGCACACATAGATGTCCGGGCTGCCGTCGCCATTGATGTCGCGCATCATCACCGAAAGGCTCAGATCCATCGGTGCTTCCTTGAGCGACTGACCGTCCTCGTCGCGGAAAGTGCCATCGGTCCAGGAGAGCGGCGTGAAATGGCCGCGTCCGTCATTGAGATAGATCGCGCTCGGCTCGCCGAACTCGATGAACTTGCCGTCGATGATTTTCAATCGCCGCCCGGCCCGCCCGGTCACGACTGGCTTGCCATTGACCGTGCGCACTCCGAAATCACCGCCCGAACGCAGAAAAGTGTTCTCACCGTAATTGGCCACGAACAAATCAAGCGTGCCATTGCCATCGAAGTCAGCCATTGCCATCGAACCGCTCCCCACCGGCTTCGACACCAGACCGGCGGCGACCGTGGTGTTGGTGAAGCGACCGCGCCCTGGGTTGAGGAAGAGCGCATTTGGTCCATTGTTGGCGCTCACCAGAAGGTCCAGCAAGCCGTCGCCGTTCACGTCGGCAAAGATCGCGCCTTTGGAAAGCATCCCCGGACAAGCCACGCCAGTCTGCTCCGTCACGTCCTCGAAACGGAAGTTGCCGAGGTTGCGATAGAGTGCATTGCGGCCCTCGATGTTGCAGAAGTAGAGATCGCACAGACCGTCGCCGTCGTAATCGCCCGCCGCCACGCCCGCGCCGTTGAGCAGGTTGTGATTGGCGGAGGCCGACTGGATGGAGAGGACGTTGGTAAAGCGAATCCCGGTCTGGGCCAGCACCTCGGTGAAGCCGGTCTTCCCGGCGTCTGGCAAGGTCAGCGCAGCCTCTCTAAATCCATCTCCCTCCCGCCAGGAGAGCGGTTGCGCGACCGCCGTTCCGATCAGAAACAGCCACGCGAGCGCGCCCGGCCAGTTGCGAAACAGGACATTCATCAGGATGGCGCGACAATGAAATCCATCTCCTTGCGCTGCAATTCAAATTGCCCGGCCGTGCGCAGAGTCTGTCCTCATCGGCCCACCGTCCGCCCGCCTCCGCGGACGGAATGTGTCGGGTGCAAGAGTCCATCTGGCCGACGGCGGCAGGAGAGGTTGCCCATACGCCGGAACGGCTCAACCCGGAAAACAAACGCGTGCTCCGGGTCTCTCGCTCCGAGGTGGGACTTTAGCGGCCGCCCATGATGGCGTTGATCTTTTGCTCGTTGCGGTTGGCCAGGCTGCGCTCGGTGCGAATGTCTTTCGCCTCGGCCGCGGTCGGTTCGATGAGCAGGATGGACAGAAACTTCTCCGCACCCTGGCCGGTCAGGGACTGCTTGAAGACGGTTGGCTGGATTTTGCAAGGATGCGGGAAGAAATCGCTGCCGTAGTTGTAATCCACTTCCTTGGCCCGGGCCGCGAGATATTCCGGGCTGTAGTGCGGCGCGTGCAAGATGCTCAACGCGAAGAGATACATGCAACCGAAACGCACCGCACCAGCCACCATCCCGCCGTAGAATTCCCCCCGGCCGAAGACATCGCTCTCGATCAACTTCTGACCCAACTGCTTCTTGAGGAACAAGAAAATCATTTGCACGACCACCGCCACGAGGATGTAGCTGAAGATGTAGTAACTGAGCAGGCTCAAGACGGGTTTCTGGTTCAGGATGTTGCCCAGGAGCTTATAGGTGAAGGCGCCCGCCACCAGGATCAGAATCCACTTGATGGTGTCGAGCATCTCCTCGGACAACCCGCGCTTGCGCCCCCGCACCACGCCGATGCCGACGATCACCAAGGTGAGAAAGTCCACCCAACTGATGGGAAAACCATCCAGACTGTCCGTAATGCTTTTTAGCCAGCTCATATAATCATTGGGGCGGCTCGAAAGGCCGCTTCCCTTCTCATCGGCAAATCCCGGCTCCGCATTAACGGGCCAGTTCAGATCCCGCCCGGCACGCCGGACCAGTCGCGGCGGCGGCGCACCGTTCCAGACTTGTCACCCGGCCCGGCGTCGCGTACTTGTCTCGCGGCTTTTCCAAATGGATCCAAAAACACTCGTCATTGTTCCGACTTACAACGAACGCGAAAACCTTCCCGCGTTGGTGAAGAAGATTTTCTCCCTGCCGGTGAAGATCGATCTGCTGATCGTGGATGACAATTCGCCGGACGGCACCGGCAAGATGGCCGACGGGTTCGCGCAACAGCATCCGGGCCTGCACGTCCTGCACCGCGCGGAGAAGAACGGCCTGGGCCGGGCTTACCTCGCTGGTTTCAAGTGGGCGCTCGAACGTGACTACGATTTCATCATGGAGATGGACGGCGACTTCTCGCACAACCCCGAGGACATCCCCGCCTTCATCCAGACCGCCCTCGACGAGCAGGCGGATTGCGTGATCGGCTCGCGCTACCGCAAGGGCATTCGGGTCATCAACTGGCCGCTCAAGCGATTGATCCTCAGCATGGGCGCGGGCATGTATGTCAGGGCCATCACCGGCCTGCCGCTCAGCGATCCGACCGGCGGCTTCAAGCTCTTCCGCCGGGAGGCGCTCCGGAGCCTCGACCTCGAGGCCGTGCGCTCGAATGGCTACAGCTTCCAGATTGAGCTGTCCCACAAGCTCTGGCGGCAGGGTTTGAAGATCGCCGAAACGCCCATCATCTTCACCGACCGCTTTCACGGCAGTTCCAAGATGTCGAAGAAGATTGTCCGCGAAGCGCTCGGGATGGTCTGGAGGCTTTGGTTTCAGAATGGCCTGCGTCGCTCGCCTCGTCCCAAGGTTTGAGAAGAAGAGGGGCCGGCCAGTCTCTGCGGCGGGCCCTCAGCCAGCCACAGGCTGTGGCTCCCGTCCGGTCATGAGCATTCGCTGGAGCAATCCCACCACCGCCACGGGCGAATCCTTGCTCTTGTCGAAGACATGGTCGGCACCGGCCGCGCGGGCCTGTTCGATGAAAGCAGGGATGGCGGCATTGGTCAGCACCACCACGGGCACCGTCTGGAAAGCCTCCTGGACGCGCATGGCCTGGAGCACAACGATGCCATTCACCTTCGGCAACATTACATCCACCACCACTGCGTCCGGTCGAACCCCGGCCAACTTGGCCAGGCCCTCCTCACCATTCACCGCGAATTCCACGGCAAATCCCTGCGCCAACAGAAACCGTTCGTACATGGCTCGCACCACCGGATCGTCCTCGATCATCAAAATTGTCTTCATTCCTGCTTCCATTCCATCGGCCATTCCATCGGCATTATCGGCCGGCAGATTGAACGCTGCTTCTGTGACGCCATGACATGTACCCCAAGCCCCAGGCCTCAGCCTCAGTTTTCCGGACGCGCCTCAAAGCCCATCGGGCACGCCGGCTGGAGGCTCAATGGTTACATCTTGACCCAATTGTGCTTCCCCGCTGGTGCGCGACGCGGCCTGAAGACCTTCTCTCTCGCCCCATCTGAGCCGGAACCATTCAGTTGGAATATAGCTGTGTCTCGCGAAGGCGGCGAAGGGAGCGAAGGAATCGACCCACGATTGGCCTGAGCCTCGTCCACCGAACAGTGATCCGGTCTGAGTTGCAAACTGTCCGTCTCCCCCTTCGCTTCCTTCGCCCTCTTCGCGAGACTCCCTGTTCAGCCTTTCAACTCGACTTGGAATCCATCTCCAACTAAAGACAACGGCGCATGGCCCGACACTTTATCAAGGCAATGGCCTTTCACTTCACAACCTTCATCACCCCCTTCCCAGCAATGACTCAAGTACTGCGCCCCCACTCCACCCACATCAGCGGTCTGCTCCTCGGTCTCTGGCTGTGCGCCGCCGGTGCGACCCCCAGCCGCGCCCAATCGGATAATTTCAACGATGGCAATGATGTTGCCTGGAGCCACTACGATCCGCTGGATGGCTTCGGCCTCGCGGGGCTGTTTACTTTCCCCAATGGCGGCTACCGCATCCAGACCCTCACCCCGTCCCAAAACCCCTCCGTCCTCGGCCCGGGCCGTTGCGGCAGTTTGCGCCCATTTGATTCCGACGCCTTCTATCTCGCGGTCGATTTGGTGGATTGGAACGACGCTCTCCCTCAAGCGGTCGGACTGCTCGCGCGCATCCGCACTCCGGGGTTGGGCACCACCACCGGATACACCTTCACTTGGTCGCGCGAGACGGGAACCAACGACGTCTTCGACATCACCAAGATCACGGGCGAAGCGCCCGACGACGTGCCCACCGTGGGCGACGATCAGTATCACCTCGTGCCCGGTCGGAAATATCGTCTGGTCTTCACCGGGGAAGGAAGCCGCCTCGAAGGCCGGCTCTATGAACTCCCGGACATCGCCAACGCCCTCGTCACCATCGTGGGCTTCGATACCACCTGGGACGAGGGGGTCAGCGGTCTGCTCGTCTATGACAACAGCGGTCTTGGCAACAACCTCACCGACGCCACCTTCGACAATTTCGCCAGCTACACCCAGGACCGCCCGCCACTGGCCATCAGCCGTCCGGATTTGCTCGGGGTCATGACTGTCTCATGGCCCTACGCGCACCACCTCGCCGGCTTCAAACTACAGTGGACCGATTCCCTCGCCCCGATCAGTTGGAACGACGTCCCGGCCGAGTCGGTAGTCCTCGATCCTGCCAGTCCTCAAAACGTCTCCCACCAAACCACGCCATCCGAGGACGGCCAGAAATTCTTCCGCCTCATGCACCCGTAACTGCGGAGCGCGGGTTTTCAACCCGCCGAAAGCCGCCCACGTCGAGGATCGAATTAATTCCTGCGACTGCCAAACGGGCCACGCGCTGCGGATTCCAAATCCGCGCACCCGGGCGCTTCCGCGTATCCCTGCGAGCCAGCGCGGCCACGCCGGGCGCGGGGCGACGAGTTCCTTGCGCCCGCTGGCCTACGGATGCTCCAGCGTGCGGTAGAAGCCCATGCCGGGCGGCGGCGTGAGGTCCAGATATTCCATCAGCCCGTTCGGCGGCGCAGTCAGCGTGATGATAGTCGCCCACGGACCCGTGACCTCGGCGGCCCGTTGCAAGTCGTAGGCGCGTCCCGGAATGCCCGCCAGCCGGATCAGCATCGCGCCGCCCGGCTGGGGGATGATGGCGATGATGTTGCGCCCGGGCAGACGCCCGTCCGCCACGGCCACCCACACATTCGCCGTGGCCGTGCCGCCGCGACCGTCGCTGATCGTGTAGGTGAAGGCATCCGCGCCGAAATACCCCAGTGGCGGCGTGTAGATCACATTGGTCGTAGTCAGCAACACTGCGCCGCCGTTGGTGCTGGCGGCACTGACTGCGATGATGGTCAGCGGGTCGCCATCCGGATCGCTGTCATTGTTCAACAGTTTCACGAAGGCGATCTTCACCGGACGATCCGTCACCGTGCCGCAAGCATTGTCCCCGGCCACCGGCGCGCGATTCACCGTCAGCACAGCCACAACACTCGTCACGCTGCCGGCCCCGTTGCTCACCTTGACGGTGTAAGGGCCAGAATCGACCAACGCCACGCTGGGCAGGGTGAGCGCAGCGTTGGTCGCGTGCTGGATGAAGTTGGTGCCGAAGCACCATTGGAAGGTCACATTCGTGCAGCTCGTGACGACCACGCTGAACGTGGCCGTGCTGCCCGGCGAATTGGTCCGGCTCTGCGGCTGGCTGGTGATGACGGGCAAATCCGTCTCCGTCACGGTCACGTTCTGCGCGCAGGTCGCGGTGAGTCCGTTCACGTCCGTCACGGTCCAGGTCACGACGGTGGTGCCAATCGGGAACACGGCGGGCGCGTTGCTGGTCACGCTGGCCACGCCGCAATCATCCGAGGTCACGGGCGTGCCGAGCGCGACGCCGGTCGCGACGCATAGTCCAGCGGCGGCGGGCACAGTCACGTCCGCCGGACAGATGATGGCCGGCGGCGTGAGGTCGTGAACGGTGATGGTCTGCGAGTTGGTCGCAGCGTTGCCCGAGGCATCGACCGCGCGGTAGCGCCGGGTGATAACGCGCGGATTGGTGCCAGTGGAACTGTCGTCCAGATGAACGGCGAGCACAGTCACATCACATGCATCACTCACGCTGCCGCCGACGAAGTTCGCGGGCGGCACATCCCCAAGGCACTGCACGGTCACGTTGGGCGGAGCGGTGATGCCCGGCGGCGTGGTGTCAACGACCGTCACCACGCGCGTCACGCCGTTGGAGTTGCCGGCGGGATCAATCGCGTAATACGTCAGCGTGTGGATGCCGGGCGTGTTCGCATCCACCGAGCCGGCGGTGGTGACCGCCAGGGTGCCCGCGCAACTGTCGCTCGCCGTCGCGCCGGGATCGGTGAACGGGTCGTGGCATTCCACGGTCAGCGTGGCCGCGCCGGTGAGCGTGACCTCCGGCGGCGTGGTGTCCACCACGGCGACGGTGAAGCTGCACTGGAGCAGGCGACCGAAGGAATCCGTGGCCGAGCAGACCACGGAGTTGGTGCCGAGCGCGAAGACCGAGCCGGACGGCGGCACGCAAGTGACCACGCCGCCGGGATTGCACGTATCGAACAAAGTGGCGGCAAACATGACCACCGCAGTGCCGGCCCCGGTGCATTCCACCACCCGGTTGCTGGAGCAGACCAGCGTGGGTTCGGGAGTACTGGGCGTGTCTCGGTAGAGCACGGTGAGGAAGTCATAACTGCTCCCGCCCCAGGAAGTCCCCGCGACTGCCACATTACCGATGGGGTCAACTGCCAGAGCCGTAGCAGAGTCGTTGTCGTTTGCCGATCCGTTGTAGCGCCTTTCCCAGACCAGCGTGCCGTCCGCCCCCGCATACTTGGCTGTGTAAGCATCATAATAGCTTTGAGTGCCAAGAGAAAGCCCCGTCACCAGCACGTTGCCGATGGCGTCCACTGCGACGGCTGAAGCAACATCGTCGCTGTTCGCCTGACCGTTGTAACGTTTCTCCCAAAGGAGCACACCATCCGCCGCCGCATACTTGGCCGTGTAGTAATCAAAACTGCTTCCGCCACCGTCCGAATACCCCGTCACCACCACACTGCCGCTCGCATCCACAGCCAGAGCTTGTACGAAGTCGTGGGCGTTACCCGGTCCATTATAGCGTTTCTCCCAGAGGAGCGTGCCGTCCCCCCCCGCATACTTGGCCGTGTAGTAGTCGGTATTGTTCCCGGTCGAGGCCGACCCGGTCACGATCACGTTGCCACTGGCGTCCACTGCCACGGCTCGACCTTCATCCAAACCTTGCCCTGGGCTGTCGTAGCGATTCTCCCAAAGGAGTGAGCCGCTCGCTGCGGAATATTTGGCCGTGTAGAAATCAGCGTTTTCTCCGCTGTCGGTGGAAAGCCCCGTCACCACCACGTTGCCGCTCGCATCCACAGCCACGGCGGCAGCGCGGTCGAGGCCGTTCGCCGTGCCGGCGTATCGCTTTTCCCAAAGCAGTGCGCCGTCGGCCGCCGCATATTTGGCCGTGTAGTAATCGGCGTTAGTCCCGTTGTGGGAGTATCCCGTCACCGCCACGTTGCCACTAGAGTCCAGCGCAACAGCAATGGATTCGTCGGCACTATTGTCCGGCCCATTGTAGCGTTTCTCCCAAAGCAGCGCGCCATCCGCCGCCGCATACTTGGCCGTGTAACAGTCGTAGCTGCTCCCATTGTAAGAACTGCCCGTCACCACCACGTTGCCGCTGGCGTCCACCGCCACGGCGTTGGCTTGGTCGTACCCGTTGCCCGTGCCGTTGTAGCGTGTCTCCCAGAGCAGCGCGCCATTCGCCGCCGCATACTTGGCGGTGTAGTAGTCGGCACCGCTTCCGCTGGCGTAGGAATACCCCGTCACCACCACGTTGCCGCTTGGATCGAACGCCACGGCTGTCGCTTCGTCGGTGCTGTTCCCCGGCCCGTCATATCGCTGCACCCAGGCCTCGGCCACGGCAGTGCCGGCACCGGCGGTCAGGGTCTGGCTGCACTGGTTGGTGTTGCCGCTGGCGTCGGTGGCGCGGTAGGTGCGGGTGATGACCAGCGGATAGATGCTGTTCGTCACGTCGCCCACATGCGTCACCACCGGCGAAGCATCGCAGATGTCACCCACGCTGCCGCCGATGAAGTTGGGCAACGGAATTTCCGCCGGGCACGCCACCGCCACCGTCGGCGGGCAAGTGAAAGTCGGCGGCGTGGTATCAACAACCGTCACCACGCGGGTCACGCCGTTGGAATTGCCGGCGGGGTCGAGGGCGAAGTAAGTCAGCGGGTAAACACCCGGGGTGTTCGCATCCACGGCGCCACCAATGCTGACGGCCAACGTGCCCGCGCAGAGGTCACTCGCCGTCGCGCCGGGATCGATGAACGTGTCGTGGCACTCCACCGTCATCGTGGCCGCGCCGAGGCGCGTGACTCCCGGCGGCGTGGTGTCCACCACGGTCACGACGCGCGTCACGCCGTTGGAGTTGCCCGTGGGATCAATCGCGTAATACGTCAGCGTGTAAACACCCGGCGTGTTCGCATCCACGGCCCCGCTAGTTGTGACCGACAGGGTGCCCGCGCAAGTGTCGCTGGCCGTTGCGCCGAGTTCGGTGTAAGTGTCGTGGCATTCCACGGTCAGCGTGGCCGCGCCATTGAGGGTGACTTCGGGCAGGGTCGTATCCGCCACCGTGAGCGTCGCGACCACGCTGGTCACGCTGCCGAAATGATTCTCCACCACCACGGTGTAGCCCGCCGAGTCCGCCGGATGCTGGCCCGTGCGCGTGAGCGTGGCGTTGGTCTCGCCGACGAGCACCGCGCCGTTGCGCGACCATTGCCACCACATCGGCGGCGTGCCGCTCGCGCCCACGGTGAAGGTCGCGCTGCCGGGACATTCCACCGTCAGGCTCGCGGGTGCGTTCGTGATGGCTGGCGCCACGCCGACCGTGCCGCAAATTTCCAAGCCCCAACTGACCAGCGTGCTCACGTCGCCCGGCTCAAGATCGGCTATGAAGAGCGTCCACTCGCCATTCGGGTTCAGACCGTTGAAGGAACCGAGCAACGCCGTGCGCGCGTCGGTGTCGAGCGTGAAGTCCGGGTCCGTCTCGCGTCCGTCCGGCTTCCAGAAGCCGGTCACGGGATCGCCGGAGAAGGTCACGCCGTAGGAGTGGATGTCATTGGTGCCGCCCTGATCGTCGAGCGTCACGTCGAAGCCCGCGTCCGCGTAGCCGGTGCTGTCGATGCTGGTGCGGCCCACGCGATTGAGCAGCACGCTGAAGCCGGACTCGTGGACGAGGTAGGCGTAGAGGTCGCCGTTCCAGCCGTTCGTCACCTGCAACGTCACGTTCAAGTCGGTGATCGCGCCGATGGGCGAGGCCACATTCACCACGCTCACCACGCCCACGCCGTCGTCATCCGGCACCGCCTCGTTGACGAGAAAGGAGTGGGTGGACGCGAGCACCACCGTGACGGTGAAGCTGCAACTATTGCTGTTCCCCGCCACGTCCGAGGCCACGCAATGCACCGTGGTCAGGCCGAGCGGGAAGAGCGCGCCGGAAGCGGGCGCGCACAGGACGGTGGGCGGCCCGGCGTTGTCCGAGGCGGACACGGAGTAAGTCACCGTCGCGCCAGCCACCGAGGGCGTCTTCACCATGAAGTTGCCGGGGCAAGCGATGCTGGGGGCGATGTTGTCCTGAACGACGCCGGTCACGGGGAAGGCGAAGTCGTGAACTGTGGAATCATCCGAGACGATGTGGACGCTGCCGGCGAACGTCCCCACCGTGCCGGCATCCAGCTGCACTTGGAACGTAGCCGCGCTCATGGGCAGGAGATAGGCCGGCGCGTTCACTGCCGAGTAACCGGTCGGAGCCGCCAGATTAATGATGTTCAGAATCACCGGCCCGGAGTTCGTCAGCGTGATGCTTCTGAAAACCGGCACACCCGGCAACGTGATGCCGAAGTCCAGGGTCGATTCACCCGCCACCAACGGCGTGCCTCCGGGACTGAATTTGAAGACCGCTCCCGGGTCAGACGTGGTCGTGCCGTAGGCGCCGTAGAGGTTGCCTTCGGCATCGCGAGCCAGGCTGGCGAGCATGCGCGGGCCGCCATCACCGACGGTATCGAATGCGTGAAGGATGCTGTAGCCACTGCCGTCCTTGTTCAGCCGATAAATCGTTCCGTAATTGTATCCGCCCGAGTACGTCGTGCCGTAGAGCGCGCCATCCGCGCCTTCGGTCACGGGACCGTGCGGATAGGCCCCGTCGTTACCGCCAGTAAAGGAGTGCAAAACCTCGAAGCCCGTGCCGGACTTGTGCAGCCGGAAGACGGTTCCCAAACCACCCGCCCCGTTCAGACTGGCCGTACCATAGAGGAGGCCATCGCTGCCTTCGGTCAAACGCGCGAGCGGATTGCTTCCGGAAACTTCTTCCACGTCCAGACTAACCAGCACCAAGTATCCGGTGCCGTTCGTGCCCAGCTTGAAAATCGATCCGTAACCGAAATCCCCGCCAAATGAGGTGGTGCCGTAGAGCACGCCATCACTTCCCTGGATGACATGGATGTGCGCTGGCGTCTCCTCGCTGTAGCTCGGAAAGGTGTGCAACACCGTGTGCCCCGTGCCGTCCTTGTTGATGCGGAAGACCGTGCCTCCGTTGTTGTCGGTGCCCGTGCTGCCATAGAGCGCGCCATCCTGGCCCTCGATGAGTTCAAAGTGCGGATAGAAATCGGCCATCGTGAAGTGATGCAGCACCGCGTAACCCGAGCCATCCTTGTTCAACCGGAACAGAATGCCGTAGTCGTTGGTGCCGCCGTAGGAGCACGAGCCGTACATCTTCCCATCGCTGCCCTCCAGCAATCCCCAGGTGGCGGGGGAACGGCCATCCACGCCGTTGGTCTGGAAGTGATGCAGCACCTCGAAGCCCGTGCCGTCCCGTTCCAACCGGAACACCGTCCCCGCCGAGTTCGTGCCGTCGTTCACCGATGTGCCGTAGAGCCGCCCGTCGCTGGCCACGATGACCTGCCCCGGCCACCAGGTTCCGATCGGCCACTCATGAATCAGTTCCAACGAAGGCGTGGACCCGACACTCGTTCCATCAAACACCGCCAGCACCGGACCCAGCACCGTCACCGTGCGGGTCACGCCGTTCGAGTTGCCCGAGGGATCGACCGCCGAATAGGTCAGCGTGTAATTGCCCGGCGTGCTCACGTTCACCGTGCCGCTCGTGGTCACGGACAACGCGCCCGCGCAACCATCCGTCGCCGTCGCGCCCGGATCGGTGAAGACGGCATCGCGCAAGACACTCAGCGTGGCCGCGCCGTTGCGCGTGACCACCGGCGGCGTGGTGTCCACCACCGTGACGGTGAAGCTGCACACGTTGGTGTTGAGCGTGGCATCCATGGCCGTGCAAACAACCGGGCTGACGCCCAGGGCGAAAAGTGAACCGGACGGCGGCGTGCAAATGATGATCACGTTCGTGTCGGAATTATCCACCGCGCTGGTGCTGAACGAGACCGCCGTGCCGCCCGGCCCGGCGCACGCGACGATGCGGTTGGAAGAGCAAGTGATGACGGGCGCGAAGGTGTCGGCGGCGGGGCGGTAAACGACGACGACGCCATCGTAATTGGTCGCGGTCGTGAAGTCCGAATCCGATGCGCCGGCGACCACGATGGTGCCGCCAGGAGCAAGCGCGAGTTTGACTGGATAATCATTCCCGTTGGCCGGGCCGTTGTAGCGTGACTCCCAAAGCACCGCGCCATCTGCCGCCGCGTACTTGACCGTGTAGATGTCCCAGCCACTGCCAATCCCGTCTGAGTGCATCGTGGCGACGACGTTGCCACTGGCATCCACCGCCACAGCGCGAGCCTGATCGGAACCGTTGGCCGGGCCGTTGTAGCGCTTTTCCCAGAGCAACGCCCCGTTCGCCGCCGCGTACTTGGCGGTGTGGACGTCGTACTTTACGTCGGCCCCGACGAGATAGATGTAATCCCCCGTCACCACCACGTTCCCGGCGGCATCGACGGCCACGACTTGGCCGAGAACATGGACACTGTCCGGGCCTTGGTAGCGATTTTCCCACAGCAGTGCCCCGGTGGCTGCGGCATACTTGGCCGTGTAGCGGTCGAATGAAACGGTTCCGCTCCTCGAATACCCCGTCACCGCCACGTTGCCGCTCGCGTCAATCGCTAGAGATGCAGGATAGTCATCCGCATTGCCCGTTCCGTTGTAGCGGTTCGTCCAGAGTACCGCTCCGTCCGCCGCCGCGTACTTGACCGTGTGGATGTCGTAGTTGCTGGCGCCGCCGTCGGAATACCCGGTCACCACGGCGTTGCCGTTGGCATCCACCGCCAAAGCGTAGCCGACATCAACGCCATTCCCGGGGCCGTTGTATCGATTCGTCCAGAGCACCGCGCCATTCGCCGCGGCATACTTGACCGTGAAGAAATCGTGGTTGCTGCCGTTGAAGGATGCGCCCGTTACAAACACGTTGCCGCTGGCGTCCACGGCCACCGCGTAAGGGTCGTCCACGTAGTTGCCAGTTCCGTTGTAACGATTCGTCCAGAGCACCGCTCCGTCCGCCGCCGCGTACTTGACCGTGAAATAGTCAAGGCCGCTTCCAACACCCTCGGAGTAGCCGGTCACAATGGCGTTGCCGCTGAAATCCAGCGCCATGGCTCTGCCGACATCGGTGCCATTCGCAGGGCCGTTGTAAGTTTGCTGCCAGAGCAGCGCACCGCTCGCCGCAGCGTACTTGGCCGTGTAGAAGTCGCGGCCACCTCCGCTGCCGGTGGCATAGCCTGTCACGAAGATGTTGCCACTGCCATCCACTGCCAACCCCTGGACTTCGTCATCACCGTTGCCCGGACCGTTGTGAAGTTGCGCCCAAGAGAGGACGGGAGCGGTGCCGCTGTAAACCGGCGTTCCTTTGGTGATGCGCTGATTGGCCGAGTCGGCCACGAAAAGATTTCCGGAAGCGTCCACGGCAATTCCGTTGGGGCCGAGAAAACGCGCGGCACTGCCGATGCCGTCCGCACTGCCGCTCAATCCGGCGCTGCCACCGATGGTGCTCACCACGCCCGCCGGAGTGATGCGGCGAATAGTCCGGTTGTTCACCTCTGCGACGAAAAGATTGTTGCTCGCATCGAGCATCACACCGTGAGGCACATTGAATCGCGCCGTGCCCGCTGGCCCATCCGCGCTGCCGGTGACTCCGGCACTGCCGGCGTAGGTCGTGACCACTCCGGCGGGCGTGACTCTGCGAATGGTGTGGTTGCTCTCGTCCGCCACGAAAATGTTGCCCGTGCTGTCCAGCGCCAGTCCGGCGGGGTAGTTGAACCGCGCCGCGCTGCCGGTGCCGTCCGCGCTGCCGGTGGTGAGGACCGCCCCGGCCAGCGTCGTGACCACACCGGCGGACGTCACCTGGCGAAGGGTGTGATTGCCCTGGTCCGTGACAAAAACATTGCCGGCCGCGTCCACCGCCACCGCGCGCGGATACGCGAAACGGGCCGCGCCGCCCGTGCCGTCCGCACTGCCACCCGCGCCACCGAGGCCGGCCAGGGTTGTGACCACGCCCGCCGGAGAAATTTTCCGCACGGTGTGGTTGTTCTGGTCGGCCACGTAGAGATTGCCGCTGGGGTCGGTGGCCAGGCCGGCCGGGGAATTGAATTGCGCGGCACCGCCCGTGCCGTCCGCCGTACCGGCCACGCCCGCGCTGCCGGCGAAGGTCGTGACCACGCCTGCCGCCGTCACCTTGCGGATGATGTGGTTCTGACGGTCGGCGATGTAGATGTTGCCGGAGCCGTCCAGCGCGATGCCGGACGGAGTGTCGAAGAGGGCCGCGCTGCCGGTGCCATCGGTGGTGCCGGAGGTTCCGGGCAAGCCCACGAAATTCGTCCAGGCGTAACCGATCAGCGCGCCATCGCCCGGCAGCACCGTGACGGTGAAGCTGCACGAGTTGGAATTGCCGGTGGCGTCGGTGGCCACGCAGTTCACCGTGCTCACGCCGGCCGGGAAGGAACTGCCCGAGGGCGGAGTGCAGACGACGACCACGGGCGAGAAGCCGACCGCCCCCACCGTGTAGCTGACCGGGGTCAGGCTGTTGGGGCTGCAATTCACCACCAGGTTCGGCATGTATTGAATCATCGGCGAGGCCACGGCCGCGATGCGGAAGCCAATATGTGAAAACTTCCCTGCCGGGTCGCCGCTGAGCCTTTCCGATGCGCGGATGTTCAATTCGTCGTTGAGCCAGGAACCTCCGCGCAACCCGCGTTGCGACCCGAACACTACAGCGTCGTTCCGCTCCCAAACATTGCCGCCCTGGTCGAAGGTGCCATAGAAGCTGCGGGCCAGACTGAACGCGCCAATGGCGGTCAAGTATTGCTGGCTGGCCGAATAACCCGTCGCTCCGCTGACCGCGAAACCGTCATTGAAGCCGTTGGCGATCCCGTCAATCCGGACAAAGTTCGCGCTGTTCGCATCCGTGCTGTTGCCGTTACGGCTGTTCGGGGTGGTATTGCTCCGGGTGGGATACTGCCAGTAATCATCGCTGTCGCCGCCCTGACTGGCGGGTTGATGATAGGCGGCTTTGTACCACTCGTTCTCGTTGGGAATCCAGTAGCGCGCGCCGCTGTTCTTGGTGAGGCCCACGCCGGAGATCGCACCGTTCAAAGTGTAAGCGCCGTCCTCGGTGGTGGCCGCGCTCTGCGGGCCGGTGGGATAGTTGTGGTGCATCCAGTTGGCGAAGCGCGCGGCATCGAACCAACTGACGAAGGTCACGGGCCGGCTGCCATCGCCAATGGCCGCGTAGGAATAGCTGCCGGAGGCACCGCTGCGCGAGATGCCGCCGCTGTTCTGGTCCGTGGCCAGGGTGGGATTGTAGAGGCCGTACGGGTCGGCCTTGGCCACGGCGTTGAGGAAGGCGGCGTAGGTGTAGAGCGTCACCTCGAACTTGCTCATCGAGTAGAGATACGGCACCCCGCCGAACCCGGTGGTGGGGTCATTCGCGTTGCCCGGATTGCCCACATTGACGAAGTGCATGGCGCCGTCGGAGAAGCCCTGGCTCACCGTGACGGTGAAGGCGCAGGCACTCAACGCCCCGTCGCCATCCGTGGCCGTGCAATTGACGGTGGTGATGCCAATGGGAAAAACCGAGCCGCTGGCCGGAACGCAACTGATGGCCGGTGCAAGCCCGGAATCATCCGTGGCCGTGACGGTGAAATTCATGACCCGGCCCGAGGTGCCCGAGACATTCGTGGACAGGTTGGGGGAACAGGTGATGACGGGAGGGATGGTGGTCACTATCAGCGACGCGGCGGCGCTGGTCAGTGACCCGTAGGTATTGGAAACCTCCACAGTGTAATTGCCCACGTCACTCCATTGTGCCGAGGGGATGATGAGAGTGGCAAAAGTGGCGCCGGGAATGGTCGCGCCGTTCTTTCGCCATTGGTAGGCCACCGGTTGGCTGCCAGTTGCTGTGGCGGCAAAGGTCACGGAAACTCCCAACCCTATCGCCGCGCCCAGGGGTTGGCTCGTGATCGTTGGTGCAACAGGAGCGTAGGAAGCAGCGGCTGCCAAAACGGCGATCCAACCATTGTTCTGAGACCCAATGGGCGAAGCATCGTACCAATCCCAGCCCAAAAAGATGATGCTACCGGCTCCTTTTGGAATCACCACCACTGCGGCAGCCGTTCCAAAAGTGTAGATGACTTTGGAACCTGGTGGCAGGGTGGTGGTCACGAAGTACGAACTTCCATTGTTGTTCGGAATCGAGGCCGGGCCTCCGGCGAAGGATGTTCCGGAGGCATCGGATGAACGAGAAAACACAGCTGTGCCTGAGTCGAATTCGCTGATCGAAAAGCCAAAGACCGTGTTGAGCAAGCTCGCGGCTCTTGGCGCAGAGAAGCCGTTGACCAGGATTTTTCCGCCACGGGCCACGTAGTTCGAAATCACCCCAATCGTCCCCGGAGTCCCAATACTCCCTGAGATCAACAAACCGCTGAACGCTGCATACTCCTGTTCTGGTATCAACAGGTATTCCGCCGTGCTAACTGCAGTGAAAAATTCATTACTGCCATATCCGCCAAAAAAATTGACCGTATGCCCCTGACTTTCGAGAGACGCCTTAATATTTCGCACTTCACCCTGAAACCCGACGGATCCATCGAAATACAACGAGTGGACGACCTCGTTCACAGTGGCGGCGCTCGCGGCTGGGACTGCTAAAGCCAGCACGGCGAAGCCAAATACAGCGCAGAGCACGGCCCGAACAGCACGCCCGCAGCGAAATGAATTTTCGAGTTGGTTTTTCATGGTAGGGTTTTTCCGCCGGGGACAGGAATCCCGGGCCGCCGCTCCGCCGGCCCGCCCGCGCGCCAAGCCGAGGCTGAGGAGGAGTCGCCGGAGGGAGTCGCTCATTTCTCTCCACGAGTCGGAGCGCCCAGCATCGCTAGGCTCGGGGTGAACACCCTCATCGGGCCGAGCCATGCTCGGCGCTACGCCCCGGTTCGTGGCCGGGGCGGTGGGGTGTTGGGGGGTTGT
>JANOQV010000255.1:0-2399 GCA_031414955.1 Pedosphaera sp.
GTAATCAATGCTCGTCGCGTAGATGTCCGTGATCTTCTGGTAGAACCGCCGCTCCGAGGTGCGGATGTCCTGAATCCGCCGCATCAACTCCTCGAAATAATCGAAAGGCTGGTCCGGGTTTTTCAGGCGCTCATCGTCGAGGACGAAGCCCTTGACGATGTATTCCCGCAAAAGCTGCGTGGCCCAGATGCGGAATTGCGTGCCCCGCAGCGACTTCACCCGGTAGCCCACCGAGATGATGACATCGAGGTTGTAGAATTTCGTCGCGTATTTTTTGCCGTCGGCAGCAGTGGTTAAGGATTCCTTAACCACTGAACCTGCCGGCAACTCACCTTCCGCAAACACGTTTCGGATGTGCATGCTGATGTTGGGCACGCTGGTCTGAAACAACGCCGCCATGTGCTGCTGCGTGAGCCAGACGGTTTCGCCTTCGAACCGCACGTCGAGCTTCAGCTTCCCGTCCTCCGTCTGATAGACGAGGAACTGGCCGCCGGGCGGTGGGGATGGCTGGGATTTGTCACTCATGGCAGGAACTCCAGAATCGGTGAGCGCGGTGAACTTGTAAGCGAGCCTTACAAGTTGGGACGGCCGGACGAACTATTCGATATTGTCGAATAGTTGCCTCCGTCTGGTAGAGGATGATGCTGGATTGCGGTGAAGGTTCGTCGGGCATGGTCACAGTTCTCCGGTGAAGGCTTGGTGCAGCAGCGACTTCTTCAATGCCTCCAGCGCGGCGTGCTTCCGCTCGTAGAGGCGGGCGAGGCGTTGGGTTTCTTCGCGGAGGTCGTCGAGTGTTTCGACAATAGCGCGTTGGGTGGCGATGGACGGCACCGCGATGGGAAGCGTCTTCACCGCGCCGTTGCTAATCTTCTTCATCGTCGGGTTCGCGCCTTGCGCTCTTCCCATGATTTCCGCGCGCAGCACAGGCGTGCGCAGTTGGTAATAAAGGAACTCGGTCAACGCCCGGTCGGGCATTGGATTCATGCGCATAATGAGGTCCGGGTAAATTGTCGGCTTCTCGATGCCCGATGCTATAGCGACGTGACCGACCAGCTCGGGCGTGTTGCTGCGCGTGATGAGGAAGTCGCCATTCTGAATCCAGTAACGTGCTTTGGGATTAGTCTTGGCCGAGGTGTATTTCAGCTTGTCCGGCCTGAAGACAAATCCAGTGACAGACGAAAGCGTCAGGACAGGTGTTCCCGAAGCCGCGTGATTAGCAGCAGGAGGCGACCATCCGTTTTGAGGTTGAACCGCCAGAACTTCCTCAAGCGTCGTCTCCACCCACCCCGGGCCGCGCTGGGTGAAGACGGATTGGAGGTGGCTTTCGAAGAGGGCGCGGGCGTTTTGGAGGTTCTTTTCGGCGTTGGCTTTGGCGGTCGCGAGGCCCTCAAACGCTTCGTCCAGCAGGCCGACGATCCGCTGCTGTTCGGCCAGCGACTCGGGAAACTCGACAACGAACTCCTGAAGCTGAGCCTTTGTAATCGCCTGTCGGGTTGACCCGCCTTCTTCGCCAGTGTGCAAGAGGCGGTCCTTGTAGATTTTTGAAATCAGCAGGTAGTGGAGAAAGTCAGAGTCGAGCTTCGCTTGAACGGGCCGGATGATTGAAACGTGCTGATTCACGCGGGCGGGCAAGAAATCAGCAGGCGCACGGCAGCATCGGGCAACGGATGCTCCAGTGATGTTCAGCAGCACGTCGTGTGGTTCGACAACGACATTGGAGAGGTCGTCGGCTTGCTCATCATCGATACGCGCCAGCTTCGCTTCGCGGAAGCCGTCGTCATAGACATTCAAACTGCGGATTAGCGAGATGCCCTCGGCTTTGTATGACTCATCGCCACCACGCGGAGTAGCGCCACTGCCGATTTTAGTCGTCACTTCGCCGAGGCGTTTTGTCCGCCATCCCTTCTTCATAGCAGCGTCTTTATGTTGCCCAGCACTTCCGCGCTCTCCTTCCACCTTGGCCTTCGTCCGACTCATTTGCCACCTCCCACTTCGTTGCCCCATTCCATGAGCTTGCGCTGGAGTTCCTCTTTGCTCGGCAGGTAGAGCTGATACTCGGAGGCGTGGATGTTCGATCCCTTCGGCAGGGTGATCTCGACGACGGCTTTGTTCTTCTGGCGGCAGAGGACGATGCCGATGGTGGGGTTCTCCTCCGGGAGCTTGATCTCGCGGTCGAAGGTGTTCACATACATCATCATCTGGCCGAGGTCCTGATGCACGAGGCGACCGAGTTTGAGATCGATGAGGACGTAGCCGCGCAGGAGGCGGTTGTAGAAGACGAGATCGACGAAGAAGTGCTCGCCATCAAAGGTGAAGCGGCGCTGGCGGGCTTCGAAGAGGAAACCTTTGCCGAGTTCCAACAGAAAGTGCTCGAGGTGGTCGATGAGGGCGGTCTCCAG
>JANOQV010000256.1:0-15558 GCA_031414955.1 Pedosphaera sp.
GGGGCGGATGGGGGCTTGCCGAGCACGCTTAACTTCCTTGGGGACGGTCCTGTTACCTGGTATAAAGGGGGGCGGTTTGGTTAATTGGGCAATATTGGGGGCGGGCGCGCGGCTTTTAGGGCCTCGCCCCCGGCGCTGACCTCGAAGCGCGCGACTCCATGAAGCCCGCTGGTGCCAGTTGGTCACGCGGAGCCTGGTTCTGGGGCTTCATCTTTATTTTACTGGCCCATGCGCTGGCGGTGTTCTGGCTGGCCGAGCGGCGCGAGCACCAGACTTCCCGGTCAAAGTCGCGGCCTATGTTTCTTTTGGGCAGCGGGGCTGAGTACGAACGGCGGCTGGCCGAGTCCTCCATGTTGCGCGACCCGACGCTATTTGCTCTGCCGCACGAGCATGGGTTTTCCGGTGGTGCCTGGCTGAACTTCCAGCCCAAGCCGGCGGCACCCACCAACGGCTCGACTCCGCCGGAATGGCTGGCTCTCGACCCCGCGCGGTTGGGCGGCCCGCTGCAAGAATACATCGCCACCAACTCTCCGACGGAAACGCGGCTGCTGGCTTCGCTGCGCGCCACCCGTGCGCCCGAAGCCCGGTTGGCCGACGATCCGCTTCTCACCAATTCCACCCTGCAAGTGGAGCTTGGCTCCATCGCTCGTCGGCTTATTTCCCGGCCGGAACTGCCCGGCGTGCCGCTGGCTGACTTGCCGGGCCGCACGGTGGTGGCGGTGACGATCAATGGCGATGGCCTGGTGGAGTCCGCCGCCGTCGCCCGCGAGTCGCTCTCGAAGTGGGCCGATCAACGCGCCATTGAACTGGCCCGGCGTCTTGAATTTGAGCCCCTGCCCATCCGCAACGCCCGGGCGCGACAGGCTGCCCCGCCGTCCGTGCTGCGGGTGATTTTTTCCTGGCACGCGGTTGCTCCGACCAACGCGGCCATCACCGCCCGCCCCAAATGACCGCCGACGCTCTGATTTTCGGCTACGTGGTGGTTTTGCTTGCGACGCTTTCCGTCGTAGCAATATATTTCGAGCATCGGCGGCGGCGGTTTGAACCCACCCCAAGCGAGGACAACATTTTTCGTTGCGAGAAGTGCGGTTTCGTTTACACCGACGATGGCGATGTGGAGCGTTCTCGTTGTTCGCAATGCGGCACACTCAACAACGTCATCAAGTTTTGACCACGGCGGCTGCAACCGCCGTTTTTTAATCGCAATAACCGGAGGCGGATGCGCCGCCTCCCAACGAAAAGAATCACGACTATGGGAATGTGGATAGGCCGCAACCGAAAAGCCCGCGTCACCTACGGCTTCGACGAAATCGCGCTCGTGCCTGGCGAGATCACCATCAACCCGGCCGAGGTGGATACCAGCTTCGTCATCCCCAAGCCCGATGGCAGCGTCATCAAGCTGGAGATTCCGATCCTGGCCAGCGCCATGGACGGCGTGACCGACGTGAAGTTCTGCATCGAGATGGGCAAGCTCGGCGGCCTCGGCGTGATCAACCTCGAAGGCGTGCAGACGCGCTACGACGATCCGGCCGAAGTCCTCGACCGCATCACCAAGGCTGACAAGGAGGAAGTCACCGAACTGATCCAGAAAGCGTATCTCGAACCCATCAAACCCAAGCTCGTCACCAGGCGCGTGCAGGAATTGAAGAAGGCCGGCGTGCTCGCCGCCGTCAGTTCCATTCCGCAGAAGGCCGAGGAGTTCGGCCGGTTGGCCCAGGAAGCCGGTGCGGATCTTTTCATCGTCCAGTCCACCGTCTCCACCGTGCGCCACATCTCCACGCAGTACAAGTCGCTTGAGCTGGCGAAATTCTGCAAGGAAATGAAAATCCCCGTGCTCATCGGCAACGCCGTGACCTATAGCGTGACCATTGAACTGATGGAATGCGGTGTGGCTGGCGTGCTCATCGGCGTCGGACCCGGCGCGGCCTGCACCAGCCGAGGTGTGCTCGGCCTCGGCGTGCCGCAGGTGACGGCGACGGTCGATTGCGCGGCGGCCCGCGATTATTACCACAAGAAGACCGGCAAGTACGTGCCCATCATCACGGACGGTGGCATGAGCAAGGGCGGCGATGTTTGCAAGGCGCTGGCCTGCGGCTCGGACGCCGTGATGGTCGGCAGCGCCTTCGCCCGGGCCAAGGAAGCGCCGGGCCGCGGCAACCACTGGGGCATGGCCACGCCGCACGCCAATCTCCCGCGCGGCACGCGCATCAAGATGGGTGTCACCGGCTCCCTCAAACAGATTCTCTTCGGCCCCGCCACCGTGGATGACGGCTCGCAGAACCTCGTCGGTGCCATCACCACCTGCATGGGCAACGTGGGCGCGGCGAACATCCGCGAGTTTCAGGAGACCGAGATCATCATCGCCCCGAGCATCAAGACCGAAGGCAAACTCTTCCAGACCGTGCAAAGCGTCGGGATGGGGACGAGGTAGCCGGAGCGCGGACGTCTTCGTCTCGTCAGTTGAACTGGTACGCGCCAACCAAAGCACCCACGGTGCCCTGAAAATAAACGCTGGCGCAGCTTCTTGGCTACGAACCAAGGGAAATGTCGGTCCGAGTCGATCGCCGCCGTGGAACACCGTCCATCGTTGCGCTGCACCAGTTTCCACTCGCCCCGGCTGACCGTAGCCCGAACGCTGCGCCGCGAATGTTCACCGCGCGCTTGATGTTCTGGCTCACGCTGCTTGCCGCCGCCCGCTGAACGGGGGCGAAGTTGAGGCAGCATGACGACCTCCATCTTACGCCCGACGAAACGCCTCGTTTGTTTATTTCTTGCGATGCTTGGCCAGGAAGCCCGGCGTCGTATCCGCCAGATCTGCCTTCCGTCGCGCCGCCAGCACCTCGCCGTACACCCAGATGTCGTGCGTGAACATCTCCAGGCGGTTCTTCAATCCCGCACTCGCCACGGCTCCATCCTTCACATCCTCGCGGTCAGCGAACGAGACGCCGTAGGGCAGGGACCAGGCGTAGCACTGCCGGGCCACGGTGCGAAGTTGGTCGGTCACGGTCAGCCCCTTCTCATGCGAGGCCACGATGGTCGCGAACAGTTTGCCGGCGAACTCCTGCCAGAAGTGATCGAGGAAATTCTTGATCCCGCTGCTCATGCTCCCGTGGTAGTCGGGCGTGCCGAGGAGGAAGACATCCGCCCGCTCGACGCGCGGTCGCAATGTCTTGTAGGCGTCGGAATCATAGGCTGTGTCCGTGTTGAAAAGGGCGAGCGGTTCCTGGGTGAAGTCCAGCACGTCCACCGTGGTCCCGAGGGTGTGCAGTCGCGCGGCGGCGTCGGTCACCACGATGCGGGTGGAGGAGTTGCGGTTGAGGCTGCCGATCACGGCGAGCACGTTCAAAGGTTCTGACATGGCGCAGAACGTCTGAATTGCCCGCTGAAATGTCAAAGCCCAAGGAGGGAGGGGTGGGGCAGACGCATCTCAAGTCCTGCGGGAACCAGGGTGAAAAGCTCCAAGCCCCAAGCTTCAAACCCCATGCTCCAAACGGCACCAATGGTTGCGGACGCGGCGGGCGGCCGACGCGGGCTTGGGATTTGGTGCTTGGTGCTTGGTGTTTCCGTCCTCAGTTCCCGGTCGATTGGGATGCGTCTG
This sequence comes from Pedosphaera sp., assembly GCA_031414955.1. Lineage (GTDB taxonomy): Bacteria > Verrucomicrobiota > Verrucomicrobiia > Limisphaerales > SIBH01 > JANNGC01. The sequence goes on from JANOQV010000256.1 coordinate 3,599, forward strand.
TTCTTGGGGACGGCGGCTGTGTCCCAACTTTGGAGGAACGTCCCAAGATCGCGACACGCCCCGGGCCGCCCGGCGTCGCCTCAGACAGAAACAGCCCCGTGGCACCGCCGTTGCTAGGCGGAGCGGACATGAAGTCTGGGCTTAACATTTTCCTGCTGGTGCTCGTCCTCGGGTTGGCCGGCGTCCGGGTGACGTCAGCGGGGCCGGCGGGGCCGAACACGCTCCGTTACCGGGTGGCCACGGAACTCGCGTCGAGCGGGTGGGACGACAATGCCAAGGGGCGGGTGCGGGTCTTGGTGCGCGAACTCGGAGCCTCCAGCCACGCCCGCCTGCGCCTCACGGTGGCCCATCTTGATCCGAGGACTTCTTACACCTTGCTTGCCGTCATCGGCGACGACACCAACTACGTCGCGGTGACCAATTTCCTCACCGGTCCATCCGGGCGCGCTCATCTGGTTTACTCCAGGAAAAGTCATGGAGCCCATCAACTGCCGGCCTTGCTCGGCGAACTCGCCGAGGTCAGCGCGGTCGCCATCGCCAACACCAACGGTGAAATCATCCTCTCGGCGGACCTTCATGGTTCGGAGTCGATGAAGTTCATGCTGACCAGCGTGCTCGCCAACTCGGGCACCGATCCCTTTGCGCTCGGCTGCCTGGCCGTGGCCTGGCAGGGCGGGGCGGTGCAGTTTCGCCTTTTCGCCACCGGCCAGAGCAGCGAGTTCACCTTCTGCGTCAATGGCGCCCCGGTGCAGACTTATCCTGCGGACACCGCCGGCTACATCGGGGTGGGCGTGTTCCCTGCGACAGCACCTTCTCCACTCAAGTTCCGCGCGGTGTCCCTGCGTAATGCGATTGATCAGGTCGTGTTGCAAAGCGACGTCCGTTAAGCTGCCTCAGGCCCGTCGCCGCAGGCGGTGCCGGTCCGAAGCCTTCGTGCCGGATCTGGTGTTGGGATCACGCCCGCAATTTTGAGGTGCAAGTTCCGGAGCGGTTTCTGAAACTTGGCTTCCATGCGCCACTTCATTCTGTTCCTTGCTGGTGGAGGAATCTTGGCCGTGACCTCGAACGCCGCCATGACCGGCCGCGGCTTCGACATGAACTACGGGCCGTTCCTTGCCTCTACCGTGCAACTGACCAATGAGGCCGTGACGAAGGGTGTGACGGTCAGACTCCAGGCCGGGACGAACTCGGGCGCGGTGCTCTTCGACACGGAGACCCTGCGCTACGCGGCGGGTTGGAGCGGCGGTTGGCTCGACCTGAGCAACACTCATCTGGCGACTTCCAAAGGCGCGCTGCCGCCGCGTCCGGCGGGGAGGATGGAGTTTGAGAATCCGCCGGGGCCGGGCTGGGCCAGGAACGGCAGCTTCCTCGACCCGCGCCCGAATGGAATCGGCCCGCTGCCGCGCGACTGGGCGAAGTATCGCGGTTTGTATCACCACGGGAGCAACGTGATCTTCAGCTACACGATCGGCGGTGTGGAAGTGCTCGACCGGCCGGAACTCATGGAGGTGAGGGGAGAACTTGTTTTCGCGCGCACCGTGCAGGTCAGCGAGACTCGCGTGCCGCTGACCATGCGAACTCTCGGCGGCGGCACCGCACCAAATATCGGATCGGGGACGACTATCACTCCGCTGAATGCCACGGATCTGCCGAGTGGGGCGGTCGTGAGTCACACTGAATTGCGCGAGCTGACGAGGGGCGGCCCCGCGCGGTGGCCGCAAGTGCTCACCACTTCCGGCCAGCGTGGCGCTGACTCCGGGCCGTTCGCCGTGGACACCGTGGCGATACCTGAAAATAACCCGGGACGCTCGTGGATGCGGCTGACCGCGCTCGACTTTTTCTCCGACGGCCGCGCGGCGGTCACGACCTGGAACGGCGACCTGTGGATCGTCTCCGGCCTGGATGATGGTTTGCGGAATGTGAAGTGGAGGCGTTTCGCCACGGGACTCTTCGAGCCCCTCGGGCTGAAAATCTTTCGCGATGAAGTGTTCGTGTTGGAGCGTCACCAACTCACCCGGCTGCATGACCTGAACGGGGATGGGGAGGCGGATTTCTATGAGAACTTCAACCATGACGCCGGAGTCAGCCCGAGTTACCACGCCTTCGCCATGGACTTGCAGACGGATCGAGCGGGGAATTTCTACTACACCCGGGCCGGCCAGCGTGTGGACGAGAAGTATCCACTCAACGGCGGGATGGTGCGCGTGAGTGCCGACGGTGCCCGCGCCGAACTGATCGCCCACGGTCTGCGCGCGGCCAACGGCCTGGGCGTCGGGCCGCGCGACGAGATTGTTTGCAGCGACAACCAGGGGAACTGGATTCCTTCCTCGCGGCTCAACCTCATTCAGTCCGGCGGTTTCTACGGCTACGTACCGCACGCCCACACGACCACGCCTCCCACGCAGTTTGAGCCGCCGCTCTGCTGGATTCCCATGAGCGTGGACAACTCGGGCGGCGGCCAGGTCTGGGTCACGGGCGCGGGTTGGCCGCGCGCGCTCACGAATCATTTGCTGCATACTTCGTACGGCACGGCCGCGCTCTTCGACGTGCTGTGGGAAACGGTGGACGGTGTGGGGCAGGGCGGCGTGGTGAAATTCCCGTTGCAGTTCGACTCGGGCATTCACCGCGCGAGGTTCAATCCGCGCGACGGCCAGCTTTACGTGGTGGGGCTGAAAGGCTGGCAGACCAAGGGCGCGAAGGACGGGGCGCTGCAACGCGTGCGCTCCACCGGCCACCCGCTGCGGAGGCCGGTGGCCTTGCACGTTCGGCGGGCCGGCCTCGAAATTGGTTTCAGCGATCCGCTCGCCCGCGCCGCTGCGGAAGACTTGCAGAACTACAGCGTGGAGCAGTGGAACTATCGCTGGACGGAAAAATACGGCAGCGACGATTACTCCGTGGCGCAACCGGAAAAGAAAGGGCGTGATCAAGTCGAGATCCAGTCCGCGAAGTTGTCGTCCGATCAAAAACAGGTGTTCCTCCAGATCGACGGCCTCAAGCCAGTGATGCAGATGCGGATCAAGTTCACTCTGCAATCCACCGATGGCGGGCCGGTGGAGTGGGAAATCTTCAACACCATCAATCGGGTGCCGGCCGAGTAGGCCCAGGATGACGCCTGGTCCGTTCGGAGCCAGGCCGGTGAGCCGGCCCATCTGGTCTTGGGAGGATCTGGAAGCTCTGACTGAAGACTTGGAGAGGAGCGGAGTCGTGCTCGCGCCAGAGTCTCAACGCGTGTGTCGATCGAGGGCGGAGAGCAGTTTTTTTATCTGCTCGCGGGTGGCGGGGCCGGACCAGCTTTCGAGGATGGTTCCGTCTTTTGCGACCACATAGACGTTGGCCACTTTCGGTCGGGGGTGGAACTGCTTTACCACGGCTCCCTCCCAATCAAGCATCACCGGGTAGCTCGATTGCTTGAGAAAAGAGCGGCGCACCATGCCACGCAAGGGCGATGGCACCGGCGACATGTCCGCCACGCCGTCGATGTCGATGCGGGCGGCAAAGTGATCGTGGACCGGTTGAATCCACGCCGAAAGTTGATCCGCCCCTTTCTGATCCGCCACGACCACGAAGCTGAGGTTCGTCTTTGGAAAATCATAGCGGCGTGCCTGCTCGTACTGATCCTTTAACTGGAAGGAGTGGAGGCGATGGGGGGTATTGGTCGCGGCCCGGCCCGGCCCGGCTAGCACGAGAAAAATCACCGCCGCCTGCACATAGGAACGCCCGCGCCAGGTGGCCGGCCGGCCGTTCAGGCTGCGGAAAAAGGCCAGCCATTGAATGGCCAGCAAGGCCACAACTCCCACCGGATGAAGAGCCGCGCCTGTCCAAGGTTGCCGAAATCGTTTCACCGCCAACCATCGTGGCAACCAGGCGCACAGGGCCGCCACTAAAAATAGAATGAACGCCGTGGTGGGAATGCCCGGGAGACACAGCATCACGAACGGGAGCACTTGTCCGATCGCCAGGAGCAATGTCACCGGCCCGATGCGGGCGGGACTGGCCAGTCCTTCGGTGGCGTTCTTGGCCAGGCCGGCCAGGACTTCTCGACCGTTCTGGTACATCCGGCAGGACGCGACCTCGGTCGCGTCGAAGAGGTCGGTGCGGAACCCGGCGGTGCGAAAAGCCCAGGGCAGCTTGAGGCCATCGTGCAGCGAAGTCCGGATCGCGGCATGGCCGCCGCTGGCCCGGTAAGCGCTGGCCCTGGCGATGAACAACTGGCCGCAACCGGCCGCGTAGGCTGGGTCCTGGCTGCGGCGCATTCGTGAAACAGGCAGGAATCCCAAGAGCACGAAGTGGATCAGCGGGATCAAAAGTTTCTCCCCAAAGGAGGCCAATTCTTGGCGGGGCACGCCGCTGGCCAGAGCCGCGTTCTTCGCCCGGGCGAATGCGACCATCCGGCCCAGCGCGTCCGGAGCCAGAGACACGTCGGCATCCATAAACACGAGCCAGGGATGGCGGGCGTGGCCGGCGAGGACGGAGCAGGCGTGCTGTTTGCCGCACCATCCGACGGGCAAGATCGGCGCGGTCTCCAGCCGGACGCGCGCATCATTGCGGGCCAGCCCGAGGACGAGAGCGGCGGTTCGATCCGTGGAGTGATCGTCGAGGACAATCAACTCCAGTTCCACGTCACGATTCGCGAGCACGGATGACATGGCGCGGGCAATGTTTGCTTCCTCGTTGCGCGCCGGGATGAGCACGGAGACTGGCTGAAGGCTTCCGGAACTGGCGGCGCGGGGTGTTGAGTAGAGCCGCAGATTGCAGAGAAACAGGACGCAAGGGATGAGGGCAAACACCAGGGCGATGACGGCCAAGGCGATCATTTGGAGCCGTGCTCCGGGCGGAATGATTCGTGACGCAGCAGGGACCGAAACCGCCGCCAGACATCATAGACGCCACCCACTCCCACCGATTGCCGATCCAGGACGCGCAATTGCGAGGCATCGCGGCGGATGACGGCGGCGGCGAGTTGTTGCTGGGCCGAGCGCAACTTTTCCTCGAAGAGCGCCGTGAGCTGGCGCGGCCCGGTTTTCTCGGCCTGCTCCCGGGTCACGACGATCGGCTCGCCGAAGTTGATGCAAGCTTCTGGCCGCCGTTCCTCCCAGAAAACGTATTCGAGGGCGAGCGGCAGGTAGGTGGCGACGTTCAGACGCGTGGCGAGCTGGGCCATTCCCGTTTTCAACCCAACGGAAGTGTCTCGGACGTCGGCAAAGGATCCTTGCGGGGTGAGCCAGAGCATCGAGTCGGGCCGGGCGAGCGCTGCGCCCGCGCCTTCGAGGAACGCGGCGGTGCCGCGATGGGATCGCTGCTCCACCGGGAAGAAACCCAGCTTGCGAAAGAACGGATACTTGCGCAGGGCCGCAGCCTCAATCGGCGCATAGGAGGCGCGATGGGCAAAGCAGCGTTTGCGCAAGACGAGGCAGATCATCGGATCCCACCACGAGGCGTGATTCAGGTAGATGATGAGCGGATTCGAGGACACCGGCGGGGCCGACTGGCACAAGCGCAGCGCATGGAAATGCCGGCGGACGTAGCGCTCGCCATAAAGTGTGAACCATCGAAGCCACAGGGGTGAAATGCGGGGTTCGCTCGGTTCTGCTCCATGGGTTGCGGCTGGGTTCATTTGCATCAGCCCGTCGCGGCGAGATTTTCCGCCTCCACTTCCGGACAGCCACGGACGGGTCCGTCGCCATCAAGGGCGTCGGCCGCAATCCATCCAGACATCAGGGCCATGGGCATGCCAGGGCCAGGATGCGCCGAACCGCCCGCGAGATACAAGCCGCGCACATCCGGACTGCGATTGCCGGGTTTGAAGGCACCCAGGAACTTTCCGTGGCTGGCCAGTCCGTAGATGGCGCCATTCAGGACATGGTAGCGATCGTGGATGTCCTGCGGGGTGAGGGCATGTTCCACAACGATGCGGGACTCGAGGTCGTGCAGTCCGGCGACGCGTGAGAGCTTGTCGAGAATCACGCGGCGATAGCTCGGGAGCATCTCCTGCCAATTATGATGCGGACGCAAGTAGGGCGTATGCACCAGGACGTAGAGGGCTTCGCCTCCGTCCGGAGCCACCCCACTCTCGGTCCGCGCCGGAGCGCAGACATAGCAAGTAGGATCAGCGGCTGGCTCGCCGCGGCGATAGATGGATTCAAACTCCTCCTCGGGTTGGTGCGAGAACACGAAGTTGTGATGCAGGAGATGACTGTAAGCTTTGGAGAGTCCGAGGTAGAGCACCACGCCCGAACAGGCCGCCTCGTATTTGCGGCGGCGCTCAAAGCGTTTTTCTGGCCCGCCGCCCACCAGTTCACGATGCGTACGGACGGTGTCGCAATTTGAAACCACGGCGCGCAGCGGCACGAAGTCTCCGTTCTCCGTCTCCACGCCCACGGCTTCAGTGCCCCGCAGGCGAATGCGTGTGACCTTGGTGCCGGTGTGGAAGACCACGCCCAGTTCCCCGGCGAGTTTGCGCAGCGCGCGGGGCACGGCCCCGGTGCCCCCCAGGGGATACCAGACGCCTTCCTTGGTCTGCATGGAGGCGATGCCGCACAGCACAGCCGGCGACTGGTCAGGAGCGGAGCCGACGTATTGCGTGAAATGATCGATCATCTGGGCCACACGGGCGTCCGGAACATAGCTGCGCACCATCGAAGCCATGCTCTGCCCCATGCGCATTGAGAGCAGATCCAGCAACGTGGAGGGACGAAAGGCGTTGCCGGCCTTGAACATGTCCTTCAGGCCGCCAATCGGCTTGTGGAAGAAATAGCGATCAGAGATGTCGTGCAGTTTTTCCGCGTGCTCCATGAAGGCTCGGTAGCCCTGCTCGGTGCCGGGTGCCCAGGACGCCAGTTGTTGCAACATCTGCTCTTGGTCCTCGCGTAAATCAAGCGTGGTGCCGTCCTCGAAGAAGCAGCGCCACTGCGGGTCGAGCTTCACCAAATCGAGGTAGTATGAGAGTGGGCGGTTGGCCTCTCCAAAAATGCGGTGGAGCACCGATGGCAAGGTGAGGATGGTTGGTCCCATGTCGAAGCGGAAGCCTCCGCGTTCGAGTACCGCCGCCTTGCCGCCAAGCCAGTCGTTTTGTTCAAAGAGCACCACGGAATGCCCGCGTGCCGCCAGCGTGCAGGCCGCCGCCAGTCCGCCCAGACCGCCGCCAATGACGCCAATCGAGTCAGTTTTTTCGTTCATGTTTCCTTCGTTGGCAGACGGCGCGAAAGAGCGCGCCGGCCGCTTTGAGTCGAGCGCCCCAGCCACGGCTGTGAGCAAGTTTGAGATACTGGGTGAAGATTTCACGATCCACAGGCGTGGGTGGTTCAAGGTGCGGGCGCCAGCGGCTGCGCCGCGTCATCACCGCTTTGGGCACGGTCAGTTCCAGCAACCCTTCGGCCCCGCGGGTGACTCCGAAGCCGCTGTCCTTGCGTCCGCCGAAGGGCACGCGCGGATCGGCGGTCGGAACAATGAGGTCGTTGATGACGACGACCCCGGCGTTGATGCGAGCGGCGAGCGCCTGGGCGTCCGTTTCGTTGCGACTGAAGATGCTGGCCCCCAGCGCATACGGGCATTCCTCGTTGCACCGCAGGGCCTCGTCGTCATCACTCACCGCGACGATGGCGGCGGCGGGGCCGAAGTGATCTTCACGCAGCAAGCGCATGGATGGAGTGGCGTTGGTCACGATGACCGGAGCGCTGATGTCGCCAGTGTCCTGGTTGACTTCGCCGGCCAGTATGTGAGCTCCAGAGGCGGTGGCGGCCCTGACCAGATGCGCGATGTGACGGGAGGAGTTCGAGGTGCGAAGGCCCCAATGAGGTTGGCTGGTGAGTTGTTCGACGATGCATCGTTCCAGTTCCGCAGCGCGCGCGCGATGGACGAAGACGCGGCGCGGAGCAATGCAGGTCGCCCCTTTGTTCCAGCGCAAGCCAAAGAGCAAAGCCTTGGCGGCGAGTGGCACCTCGGCATCGTGGCGCACGAACATGGCGTCAGACCCGGACAATTCCATCACGGCCGGGACCAGGCGCTCGGCGAATTCGTGCAGCAAGATGCGGCCGGTGCGTGCTCCACCCGTGAAGACAACTTTGTCCACTCCTGCTTCCAGCGCGGCTTGAACGGAACTTTCCTCCGACGGCAGCAGGGTGAGAAGTCCGCTGGGAAGGCCCGCGTCCTCCAAGAGTCTAAAGAGCGTCTGACCCGCACCCGAGCCTTCTGGTCCGGGCTTGAGCAGGACGGCATTGCCGGCCACGAGCGCCTGGAGAACCACCACGCCGGGCAAGAGCAGCGCATAGTTGGAAGGCGCGACGACCAACACCACACCGCAAGCGTCGTGTTGGATTTGAACTCCGGTTCCGCGGAGCCAGAGTGGTTGGTGGAGCGAGCCGAGCGAGCGGGGGCGGAGAATGTTCGAAGCCTCCTTCTCCAGGAAACGGCAGGCGTCAGCCAGGGGAAGGATTTGCGAGGCGAGAGTTTCCGCATCCTCCCTCGCGCTCCCTCCGAGGCTGCGGTTGATCTGCTGAGGGTTCTCCGCCAGGAGTTCGCGAATCCTTTTCGCAATTTTGACTCGCTCCGTCAGCGGGGTCGCCGCCCACGCCGCTTGACCAAGTCGCACCGGCGTTAAGTCGAGACTCGACGCGGTGATCCTGGACCGAGGAATCGGAGTTGGCTCACCGTCCTCGGTGTCGTTGAAATGGATGATGGGAATCCTCATCAGGCGGTTTTTAACACGTCTGTGTCCTCGGACATCGCCTCGGTCGATGGTGGGCGGGCCTCGGCCATTTCCAGACCCATGTCTTGAAGCAGGAGTCGAGAACTGATGCGCGCCGACTCGAAGATGACCGGCAGTCCACTGCCCGGGTGAGTCCCTCCGCCGACCAGATAAACGCTTTCGAGATCCTCGAAGCGATTCCTCGGGCGCAGGTGCAGAAGCTGATCCAGGGTATGCGCAAGATTGAACGTGGCACCAAAATGAATCTCGTACTGCTGGTCCCAATCATCGGGCGTCAGGATTCTTTCGTAACGGATGCGCTTCTCCACATCATGGAAACCGGCTTTGGCGATCTCACGCAACGCCAGGTCGCGATAGCGTGCCTTCTCCCGGCTCCAGTCCACGTTTGGATGCTGATGCGTGACCGGCACCAGGACATAAAGTGCGCTGTGCCCTTCTGGAGCCAGACTTGGATCAGTGACCGAGGCGTTCTGGACGTAGAAACTTGGTTCCTTGCTCAGGACATGGCGCTGCTCGATGTCCTTGAGGTTCTGCGCGTAGTCGCGGGCAATGAAGATATTGTGGTGAGGGAGATCGTATTTCCCCTCGATACCGAGATAGAGCATGAAGGTGGAGCAGGAAAACTTCTTGCGGGCAATCTGCCGGTTGCTCCAACGGCTGCGCAGTCCATCGGGGACGAGTCGTTGCATGGCCCGGGCAAAATCTCCATTCACCACCACGGCGTCGGCGCGGTAAGTGTCGGACGAAGTTCTTACGCCCACGGCTTTGCGGCCATCAAAAAGAATTTCCTCCACCGGCTCGCGCAAATGAATTTGAACGCCGCAACGTTGCGCCACCCTGGCCAGGGCGCGACTCACCTCGGCACAGCCGCCCATCGGATGAAACACGCCATGCTCGTATTCCAGGAAGGAGAGAATCGAGAACAGGCTCGGGCAGCGGAAAGGAGACATGCCCAGGTATTTGGACTGGAAACAAAACGCCAGGCGGACGCGCGGATCTTTGAAGAACCGCTTGAGATAGGTATCAATGGACTGATGCGGTCGCAACATCGGCAGCAACTTGAGCAGTCGGGGATGGAGCAGATCGAGCCAGCCGTGGTAGGGCAACTCGAGGCACGGCTCCATCGCGGCCATCTTCGCGCGGTTTTCCGTCAGAAAGCGCCCGAAGCCCGGCGCATCAGCGGCTGAGAGGCGGCTGATCTGGCGTTCCATTTCAACGAGCTGCGCCGTCGCGTCGATTTGCCCACCTTCGCCAAAGAGAATCCGGTATTGCGGGTCAAGCCGAACCATCTCCACTTCGCGGTCGAGATTGGTGCCGACGGTTTGAAGGATCTCATTCAGCACCCGGGGGTAGAGGAAAAAAGTCGGACCGACATCAAACTTGTAGCCATCTCCCTCAATGGATGACGTTCTTCCACCCACCTGACCCGCGCGTTCGAGGACGCGGACGCGGACGCCGGAGGCCGCCAGGAGAATGGCGGACGCCAGACCTCCTGGCCCCGCACCGACGATGGTCACTTCTTTACTCATGATGAACTTTGTTTGACTGAGTTGGAGTCCGACCCCACATCGACCGTGCCCCATCCCACGAACCTTTTGAGATTCATGGAGCGATGGGCGCCGTTGTTTGTGTGTCGCTGCAGCTTCATTCTGTGGAGAGGTTGTTTAATTTCGATGGAGTTGTCAACATATTGTCTAAAACAAATATTACGGTTACAAAATATGGAGACTACATGTAAAAACTACCGTATTTACAGGTTTTTGGATATTTGTCTTCCAAAGTTCCATGTTAGGTCTAATAACTGTCTAATGTCGTCGCACCACTCGATTCAGAGCGTATCAAGAAGGACTGGTCTCAGCACTCACGTCATTCGCGTGTGGGAAAAGCGCTATGGTGCGGTGAAGCCTAATCGCACCGCGACGAATCGCCGGCTCTACTCCGAGGCGGAAATTGAGCGCCTTCTTTTGTTGCGTCTCGCCACTGAGGCTGGTCACAGCATTGGCAACATCGCCGCTTTAGAGACCGACAAACTCAAAGCCATGGCGAGTTTGGCGGAGGGCTTGTCCGTGCCGGGCCGAACAAGGTCGCAGCCCTCAGTTTCTTTTGTGGATGCTTGTATTGACGCCACCAAGCGGCTCGACGCCGTGGCGTTTGAGGATGCGCTGAGGCGGGCGGCACTGGCACTTGGGCAGCATGGCCTGCTTGAGCAGGTCGTGGCTCCGGTGGCTCAGGCAATAGGTGAACTTTGGCGGGATGGAACCATTACAGCGGCCCACGAGCATTTCGCCAGCGCGGCGATTCGAGTTTTCCTGGGGCACGCTTCGAGGCCGTTTGCGTTGCCAGGAAATGCACCCCTCTTGCTCGTCGCGACGCCCGCCGGTCAGTTGCATGAATTGGGTGCCGTGATGGTGGCTGCGGCGGCCACCGACCTGGGCTGGCGCGTGACCTATCTAGGCACCAGTTTGCCGGCTGTGGAAATCGCCGGATCGGCGATTCAGAACAAGGCCCGGGCGGTGGCCCTCAGCATTGTTTACCCGGTCGATGACGAACACCTTCCCGCCGAACTGGACAAGCTGCGCCGCTACCTCCCGCCGGAGATAAAGATCATCGTGGGTGGCCGGGCTTCGCACGCTTACGACGAGGCATTGAAGGGCATCGGGGCGCTGCGCTCGAAGGATCTCAAGGAGTTCTACGTGCATCTGGACAGCTTGCGAGCCGAACTCAAACGTAAATAATTATCCAATCATGAAAAACTTTTTTCGCCCCAATATCACCAGAGTCGGCAGGATGGTCCGGGCCGTTCTCGCCACGGCGATGTTGGGTGGCGGCATTTTCGCCATCCAGCAAATCATGTGGCTCGGCGTGGTGCTGTTCATCTCGGCCGGCTTTGTTTTCTTCGAAGCCGCGCGCGGCTGGTGTGTGATGCGGGCCTGTGGAATTAAGACCAAACTCTGAGCGTGTTGATAAGCGCACCTCAGGACGGCGGTGTTGCTCAGACTGGCCAAGACATCAATTCTCCTTGATGGGCAAGGGATCTTTGATGATTTCGCAATTCAGTCGCAGAGACATCTTCTGCCTCCAATCGTTCCGGTGCCCGGTCGACCAACCGCGCCCTCAATGCGAAAAATTGCGCCTTAGAGCCGGTCTGAAAATTCGGCCCCGGAGTGCGCCCGTCCTCGGGCGCAGCAAGGTGATGACGCCGAGCGCGTTGGAGAAATCCACACCGGCCGACTTTTCCATCTGGCTGCGCCCGGGG
>JANOQV010000257.1:0-13508 GCA_031414955.1 Pedosphaera sp.
GGGGCGGATGCTCGCGCGGCTCGCCTCGCTGCGCTCGAAAGTGGGTTCGACGGAGTCTCACCCCACCCGTGCGCCCAGCGGCGACGAGGAATTGGCGGTGGTTTATTGGGCCGCAGTTTTAGCGTCATCTTCCGGGTGCCTCGCGCAGTCACGTTTTGACTTCAAGGAACCAAACAAGCACAGTTCGGCACAAATGAGCGCGCAAGAAGTCATTGAGCAATTCAAGCACCTGCCGCCAGGCGAGCGGGCGCAAGTCACCAAGTATGTCGTCGAACACGACGACTCATGGGTTCCCAAATCGTTCAAGCAAGGCATGGCCGACGCGGAAGCCGGGCGCTTTGCAGACATGGAAACCGTTTTAAGCGGAGCGCCGCCGCCGTCCCGCAAAAATCGGAAATGAACTACCGGTTCAAGCCCACCGAAACTTTCTGGGCGAGCTTTTACGACCTCACTTCCAGCCAGAAAGAATCCGCCCGCCGCGCGTGGAAGTTTTTCAAACAAGACCCGTTCGATCCCAGGCTGCGGACGCACAAAATCCACCGCCTCTCGAGCCTTTATGGCCGGACCATTTACGCGGTGGATGTGGAAGCCGACCTGCGTGCGGTCTTCTACATTGATGGCGACTGCGTGGTGACCGTGGATATCGGCACGCACGACATCTACAAGGGTTGAAATTCGCGATGCGGCGTCGAACCGGCACGGCCGACGCAGGAGGCGCGGGCCACGCGAGCATTTCAGGCGCAACTGGCGGTCAGGGGAGGATGCTCGGGCGGCTCGCGCGGCTCGCCTGGCTGCGCTCGAAAGTGGGTTCGACGGAGTCTCACCCCACCCGTGTGCCCAGCGGCGACGAGGAATGGGCGGTGGTTTATTTGGCCGCAGTTTTAGCGTCACCCTCCGGGTGGAGGGAGCAGCGGCTGAATTGTCGATGTTAGAACTGAACCCTTTCCGCGCAAGTCAAGGGACTGAAACCAGCAGCGCTGACGCATCTTAAGAAAGCTTGCTCCTGATCGGGGTCTGACCATTTGATCACGAGAATGGCCAAGCAACCCAAACAACCAAACAACCGCAGGCTCCGCACGACTGCTCCAGCAGGATCGAAAAACGGACTCGCAGTTGACGATGATTTGGACGCGGTTCCTGTAGCGACTTCCGCTTTCATCCTTGGTGAAAACGGCTCCATTGAGGCGTCCGACAATGCTCCGTCCGGAGAGCAGACGAAGTCCGCGCCGTCTTCACCACCCAATCTTGCCTACCACGACGACTCCCGTGGCGTGTGGCTCTATCAGGGCAACTGCCTCGAACTTCTCGACGCCATAGCCGCGAAGTATCCTGAAGGCCGTTTCGACTGCATCTTTGCTGATCCACCCTACTTTCTGTCCAACGGAGGCATTACCTGCCATGCCGGAAAGATGGTGAAGGTGGACAAGGGCAATTGGGATAAATCGCGCGGGCCTGAACTGAATCACGAGTTTAATCTCGAATGGCTCCGCCGCTGCCAGCGCGTGCTCAAGCCCAACGGCACCATCTGGGTCAGCGGCACACTCCACGTCATCTTCTCCATCGGCTACGCGATGCAGCAATTGGGTTTCAAAATCCTGAATGACATCACATGGGAAAAACCCAACCCTCCGCCCAATCTGTCCTGCCGCTACTTCACTCACTCCACCGAGACCGTGCTTTGGGCGGCCAAGAACGAGAAGAGCAAACACCGATTCAACTACGATCTCATGCGCCAGACCAACGGGGGCAAGCAGATGAAAACGGTGTGGACCATGACCGCCCCCGGCAGTGGCGAGAAGACGCACGGCAAACATCCGACCCAAAAGCCAGTCACGCTCGTTGAACGCTGCATCCTTGCATCCACGAACAAAGGCGATCTTGTCCTAGATCCCTTTCTCGGCGGCGGAACCACCGCCATAGCCGCGCTGCGTTCGGGCCGCAAATGCGTCGGGATCGAAGCTGACGAGGCGCATGTGAAGCTCTGCACGCGGCGCATCAAAGGTGAAAACGGCAAGGGAGAAGGAGAACTGTTCCGATGAGGGAAGGCGGGATTGGTGGTGGAACGACCCTGACCGGGTTGAACTTTGAGAGGGAAGTTGATTTTCAAGAACTCCTCTCGGCCAAGCCAGGTTACGAGGTCAAGTCTGTCGGTTACAAAGCGGGCAAGACTGTTTTTTTCCAGGGCCAGCCCGTGGCGCGCTGTTTCCGCAAGCATGACTTCTACAAGTTCCTCGAAGAGAGTGGCATTGATTGGAGGCCAATCATTTCAAAAAAGCTGCTTCCGGATGATGCGTTGGTCGTTCGCGAAACGCTTTTCATTATCGAAGTGAAGTATCAGCAGGTCGCGGGTTCGGTGGATGAAAAGCTCCAGACGTGTGACTTCAAGCGGAAGCAATACCTCAAGCTGGTCGCGGCGCTCGCCTTGCGAGTCGAATACGTTTACGTCCTGAACGACTGGTTCAGAGATCCGAATTACAAAGATGTGCTGGAATACATCCAGAGCGTTGATTGCCACTACAAGTTTGGTTTGCTACCGCTCGCATGGCTTGGTCTCCCTGAATCTTAACAAACGGCAATGGCAAAAATTAAAAACCACACACTCAAAGAATACACCCTGCAAGCAACCAACCGCGCGCTGGTTCGCGCGGAGGTGTTCAAGCTCTGGATTGAGGAATCGCCAGGCACGTCTGAGATCACCAACACATACCGTTACAATGTCGAGCGACTTTCGGATGGCTCGGTGATCTACCTCAACCGCCCGACGCGACTGAACAAAGGCGCAGATTTCGTCATTTGTTGCGAGGGGTTCACCAAGTTCAAAAACGGAAACGACAAGCCACCGAGTCACCGAGATATTTTCTCAGAAGTCCAGGAACTGGCGCACTCTGAAGAAAGGAAGTCCGAATTGCTGGCTGCTCTGGATCGTATTTGGAACTGCGAGGCCAGCGCGACGGTGATAGGATCTCTCAAGGCATTTAAGGGCAACGCACGGGCCGAGAGAGTGCTCCTGCTCGCGAAATGGTTTTTCATCGAACAGGACGTAACGTATTGGACAGACAGCGGAAGGCATATGCTGCGTAGCGGGTTTGAGAGCCAATTTGGTCCATTATCGTAGTCATTCGCGTTGGGGATCCGCACCGGACTGAATCCAGCCCATAAGCGCGCAAGACAACTGGTTTGCTACAGCTACGGCGCAATGAGCGCCGCGTCCCAATCCTTCCACACCGGCTCGTAGCCGAGGCGCGCGATGACGGCGGCGATTTCTTCGGGTGAGCGGTCGTCGGAAATCTCGAACTGGCCGGTGGCGCGGCGGGTGGACCGGTCAAAGACGGGCCAGAGCCTGTCATGCACTTTGAACGTCACCGAAGCGGCGGAGGGCCAAAGGCCCGCATCCATTCCAGCCTGGGGCCACGCCCCAGGAAAATCCCCGCGCCCAGCGTGAGGGCTGAAAGCCCGGCTCATGCCTTGGCGTGGCAGTTGATGATGGGCCGGGCTTTCAGCCCTGTTGACTGGTCATCGTCCCTGTCCTGGGGCGTGGCCCCAGGCTGGGATGAATTGCACCTTTGGTGCTCCCTTCAGCGCGTGCGTGCCAATTGCAGGACAGGCTCTAGGGTCATTGCAGCCAGTGCGCCGCCGGTTGGGAGAGGAACTCTTCCAGAGCGACGCCCTGTCCGCCGACGAGCAATTGTCGCGTGGGCTTGAACAGCCGGACGAAGGCCTCCAGGCCGGGCAGCATTTCGCGGCGACCACCGCTTTTCACTTCAATGGCCACGGTCGTTTTTCCCTGCTGCAAAACGAAATCCACTTCATGGTTTCGCTCGCGCCAGTAGGTGACGCTGATGTTCGTTCCGAAACTCGAATTGACCAGATGAGCGCCGACGCAGGACTCGACCAGCCGGCCCCAATGATTGCCGTCCTGCCGCGCCTCGGTCAGCGAACGGTGGTCCTGCGCGGTCATCAGGGCGGTGTTGAGCACTTGTAGTTTCGGACTGGAACCGCGCTGGCGCACCTGGCCGCTCGAATACTTGGACAGCCCGGCCAGCATCCCCGCGCCTTGCAGCAATTCCAAGTAGTGGGCGAGGGTGGTGGTGTTTCCGGCGTCGGCAAGCTGGCCCATCATTTTCTGATAGGAGAGAATTTGCCCGGAATAGGCGCAACCGAGTTGGAACAGGCGGCGGAGCAAGGCCGGTTTGTCCACGCGCGTCAAAAGCAGGATGTCCCGCGAAATCGTGGTCTCAATCAGCGAATCCAGAATGTAGCGTCGCCAGCGTTCCGGGTCGTCAATCAACTCGGCGGCACCGGGATAGGCACCGTAGAAAAAGTATTGCTCCAGATTCCAGCCAAACGCCTCACGCATTTCGGTGAACGACCAGTGCGGGACGGGAATTACTTCAAATCGTCCGGCCAGACTTTCGGTCAGGCCGCTCTGAATCAGGAGCGGCGATGAACCGAGCAAGACCACTTTCAGGGGAACGCCGGAATGCGTGTCCGCATCCCAAAGCAATTTTACCCGGCTCGACCAGCCGGTGACTTTCTGAATTTCGTCGAGGATCAGCAACGCGCCGGTCTTTCCTTCCCTGGCCTTGAGGCGGGCCATGTCCCATTGCTGCTCCAGCCAGGTGCGGTCGCGCAAAGTCGGCTCATCGGCGGAAGCATAGTGGGCGGGAATTTTTGCCGCCTCCATGACCTGCCGGACGACGGTGGTTTTGCCCACTTGCCGTGGGCCGGCCAAGACCTGCACAAAGCGGCGTTTTTCGTGGAGCCGCTTCAACAGTTCGGCGTGGATGGTCTGGCGTATCATACGGATTACTCAATGCACTGAGTAAATTTACTCAAGAGGGCCGGGGCAGACAATTGGTTTAATGGGGAAGCCTTGAAAGAGCGATTCACGTCGGCTGCTACGTGGTCACGAGCGCCGCATCCCAATCCTTCCACACCGGTTCGTAGCCGAGGCGCGCGATGACGGCGGCGATTTCTTCGGGCGAGCGGTCGTCGGAAATCTCGAACTGGCCGGTCGCGCGGCGGGTGGACCATTCGCTCGCGCCGGGCGTGAGTTCGACCATTCGCCCGCGTTCGGTGAGGTGCAGCTTTTCTTTCCCCGCGCCGGTGTAGCCGCCGGGTTCGGTGTGGCTGCCGGCGCTCATCATGGTGACGCCGAGCGGGATCAATCCGTCGCGGAGCTTGGCCGGTTCGCGCGTGGAGAGGACGAGACCGACATCGGGGAGAAAGAGCCGGAGCGCGCAGATGAGTTGCACGAGATGGCGGTCGCTCAGTTCGGTGAGCGGCTGGAAGTCGCCCGCGCACGGACGCAGGCGCGGGAGCGAGAGGGTGACTTGCGCCTTCCAGCAGTGCCGGAGCAAATGCGCGGCGTGCGCGGCCACGGCGAGCGCTTCGCTGCGCCAATCCGCGAGACCGAAGAGCGCGCCGATGCCGAGGCGGCGGAAGCCGGCGGCGTAGGCGCGTTCGGCGGTTTCGAGCCGCCAGTCGAAGTCGCGCTTCAGCCCGGCGGTGTGCATCTCGGCGTAGAGATTGCGGTCGTAAGTTTCCTGATAGACGACGAGGCCGTCGGAGCCGGCGGCGGGGCTGGTGTGTTGAGCGCTCCTCCTTCCGAAGCTTTCGTCCGATTCATGGTTCGCAGAGTTCCAAAGTTCATTCTCGGCAGGATGTGTAATGCTGTGCTACGCCATCGCCTTCTGGATGAACAAATGGCTCCTGATGTTGGTGATGGTGCTGGGCATCGGTTGCGCCTCGACTCCGCGCGGGGTTCTGCCCCGTCCCTCGGTCGCCCATCCAACCAACGCGCTCGTGACCCAACGCGGCGTGCTGACCGCGCGGGGGAAGCAGTTCACGCTCAACGGCTATCTTTCCCTGAGCGAACAGGGGGGGATGCGTCTGATCGTGACCGAGAATTTCGGCAACTTGCTGGCCGACGTGCTGGTGCAGACGAATGGCGCGGTGCATGTGATGCGGTCGAGCGCGGCTTTCCGTCCCGTCTGGATCGAGCGTTACATGGCGGCGGACTTGAAGTGCCTGTTTGGGAAGGAACCGTCGTCGGCTTGTCGAGTCGCGGTACTCAGCCCGACGCACTTCATCATCAAACGCTTCTGGTACTCGCTCGATTTGCACATCGTGGACATCAAGCCCGGTCCGCAGCCGGCGGCGACGTTCGAGGTCCCGCCGAAGAAAACGCCATGATTACAAACAGCCGCCCGGACGGCCCGCAGATGGAGCGCCGAGCATGGTTCGGCTGGCCGCGAGCTGATTTTACGTGGAGCCGACCAATTCTCGGCGCTCCAAGCCGGGTGGCGGTATGACCATGCAGGGCTCCATCACAGCAGCCCAGCTCAGCGGCCCGACGCCGCAGCCGGATGGCTCGTTCACCTTTGAATTTCGTTTTCGCGCCGAGGACCCGGTCTTTGCCGGGCACTTCCCCGGCCACCCCATCGTGCCCGGAGTATTTCAGTTGGAGATGGCGCGCCGGGCCACGGAACTGGCCCTGGGGCGGCGCCTGGCGGTGCGCGAGGTCAGCAAGGCCAAGTTCCAGCGGCCCATCCGGCCAGACGAACTGGTGCGGCTGGATTTGAAATGGTCGGAGAAAGACGGCAGCATTCTGGCGCGCGCCCGGTTTTCCGTCGGGGCGCAGCCAGCGGGCGAAACGCAATTACTCTTGTGGTGAAACGACTGAAGAAGTGGCTCAGGCGCATCTTGATTGGCACGGCCGTGCTCGTGCTCGCTGGCTGGCTGGGGAACAAGTGGCTGATCAAGGTCGCGACGGCCCAGCCTCCGCCGCTGCCGGCCGACACTTCAATTCTCCAGCTCAAGCCGGAGTCGCGCGATGGCAAAGTCTGGCTTGGCCAGTCCTGGACGAGCCGGCGCGAAGGACTGCTCGTGGTCCGTCTGAAAGGCACGCCCTTCGAGATGGGCTACGCCTCAGGCGTCCTGCTCACGGACAAGGTGCAGACGCTGGAGAACGAGTTCCTCGACATGATCCGCGGCTACGTGCCCGAGCAGTGGAAGATCAACATCCTCCAAACCTACGTCCTCTACCGCAACCGCCACTTGAGCGACTGGGTGCCCGAGCCGTACCGGCAGCAGATTCACGGGCTGACCCTGGGCTGCCCGGACGCCAACCCGTGGCTGGGCAATTACTACAACCGCTTCCTCAACTATCACGCCGCGCATGATGTCTCCTATATGATGATCGACAACCCGCTCGTCTCGAAGGCCGGCTGCACTTCGTTCGGGGCCTGGGGTTCGCAGACCGGCGGGCATCTCGTCACCGGCCGCAATTTCGACTGGGAGGCCGCCGAGGTTTTCAGCCGCGACCGCGTGGTCATCATGACTGAGCCGGAGGGCGCAATTCCTTTTATTTCCCTGGCCTGGGCGGGCATGGCCGGAGTCGTTTCGGGCATGAACCGCGCCGGCGTGTCCGTCACTTTGAATGGCGCTCCCTCCAACCTGCCGGGCGAGACGGCCACCCCCGTGGCCATGGTGGCGCGCAAAATCCTGGAGCAGGCGCACAACCTCGAGGAGGCCTTGAACATTTTGCGCGACGCGAAAGTTTTCGTCTCCACCCTGCTCCTCGTGGGCAGCCGGGCGGATGGCAAGTTCGTGGTCGTGGAAAAAACGCCGACGCTCACCCAAGTGCGCGAACCCGCGGGCGAATCGATCCTCTGCGCCAATCACTTCCAGACGGCCGGACTCAGGGACGACCCGCGCAACACGAACTACACCGCCGACGCCACCTCCTTGGTGCGCGCCGCCCGGCTGGAGGAACTGATGAAGCAAACGCCCGTGCTCGACGCGGGACGGGCGGCGGAGCTGTTGCGCGACCGCAAGCTGGCGGGCGGCGTGTTCGCCGGCCACGGCCACCGCTCCACGCTCAATGCCCTGCTCGCGACCCATGCCACGATCATGGATTTGACCGACGGCATCTTCTGGGCCGCATCGCCACCAAACCAACTCGGCAAGTTTGTCGCCTTCGACGTGCAGGACTTTGACCGCGAGCTTCCCGAACGCGCCCTGGCGGCAGACCCGCTCCTGGCCAGCGGCGAATACGAGAAAGCCCGCCAGTCTCAAAAGGCGCTGGGGGACGGCCAGCGGGCGCTGCGCCAAGCGCAGGCCGAGGAAGCCCTCAAGCTCGCGAACCAAGCCGAAACGCTGAATCCGGGCTTTTACCAGAACGCGGCCCTGCGCGGGCGGGCCCTGATGAAGTTGGGGCGCAAGGAAGAGGCCGCGAAAGCCTTCCAGGCCGCGTTGGAAGCCAAGCCGGCCTTTCTCGATGAACGGCGCGATCTCGAAGTGCTTTGGCAACAAGCCCGCCGCCGCCCATGATCGTTTTGCACTCAACATGGCCGAACTGAGGCAACAACCGCGGGCGACCAGGTCGCTCTTGCTGATTCAGAGGCTGCTGGGCCTGGGCTGTCACCTCGCCCTGGCCGTGCCTTATCTCCGGCGTGCGCCGGGCCTGGAGCGCCTCCGGCGAACTCAACGATATCTCTTCGTCATCAACCACGTCAGCCTGCTCGACACCATCCTGCTCGGCGGGCTGGCCTGGCGTTCCGGCTGTCTCCCGATCCTCGTCTTGGGCGACAAGAACGTCTGGCACTCCTCCTGGTTCAAACGCATCCTAAGCCGCCCCATCGGGTTTCTGCTCGAACGCGGGAAATTGAATCCCAACCGCATCCGGGAGTTGCACGCTTTCGGCCGCGCCGGGCAGGATTTTCATCTCCTCGTGTTTCCGGAAGGCACCCGCGGCGACGGTCTCACCGTAGCCGAGTGCCAGCCCGGCATCTACTTCATCGCCCAGGAGGCGCAGTTGCCCATCGTGCCCGTGTTCATCGAGAATATGCAGCTCATCTCGACCAAGACCGGGCGGTTCCATCTCTTCGCCGGCTGGCGCAAGGTCGTGGTGCATTATGGGAAACCAATTGTGCCCGAAGTTTACGCTCCCATGCCGCGCCAGGAATTCACCGATTTTATCCGGCGGAGCATCGCCCTGGCCGGCGGCGCAGGCGGGAAAGACCCGGCCCCGAGCGACTCCGCATCCGCGCAGGGAAGCCCCGCCCGTTTGTAACGCCCACCCCACGGCCAAGCCGCCGACTCATGCGCGCCGCGCTTCAACTTCTGCTGCCGACAACTGAGCACTGACAACCCTCCCGCGACCCACTACAACTCCCCCATGCAACGCGTCCTCATCCTGTTCGCCCTCGGCTGGGCCTGCGCC
Source organism: Pedosphaera sp. (assembly GCA_031414955.1). Taxonomy (GTDB): domain Bacteria; phylum Verrucomicrobiota; class Verrucomicrobiia; order Limisphaerales; family SIBH01; genus JANNGC01. The sequence goes on from JANOQV010000257.1 coordinate 9,227, forward strand.
GCCCACGCCGCGAACTACAAACTGAACCTCTTCATCTGGAGCGAATACATCGACCCCGCCATCATCACCGAGTTCGAGAAACGCTTCGACACCAAGGTCGTCATGGACTTCTACGAGGACGATTCGAGCATGATGGCCAAGCTCCAGGGCGGCGGCTCCGCGCAATACGACGTCATCGTGCCGCCCGACCACATCGTGCCCGCGCTGATCAAGCTCAAGCTCGTCGCGCCCTTGCGGCACGAGAACATTTCCAACCTGCGCAACATCGACGAGCGCTTCGCCAGTCCGTGGTATGACCCGAGCAATCAATTCACCGTGCCCTACCAGTGGGGCACGCTCGGCATTTACGCGCGCAAGACCGGCGACCAGCCGCTCGCGGAATCATGGGCGCTGCTCTTCGACGCGAAGCAACAGCCGGGACCGTTCGTGCTCATCGACTCCATGCGCGATGCGCTCGGCGCGGCACTCAAGTTCAAGGGCTTCAGCATGAACAGCTCGAACAAGGCGGAACTCGCCGCCGCGCGCGACGTGCTCATCGAAGCCAAGAAACGCTCGCGGGGATTCGAGGGCGGCGTGGGCGGGAAGAATCGCGTGCTCGCCAAGGAAGCCGCCGTCGCCATGTCTTACAGCGGCGACGCCATGCGCGGCATCAAGGAAGACCCCGACACCGTTTACATCATTCCCAAGGAAGGCAGCGAAATCTGGATGGACAACCTTGCCATCTGCGCCCGCGCGCCGCACCGCATCGTGGCCGAGAAGTTCCTCAACTACATCCTCGAAGCGCAGGTCGGCGCGCGCCTGGCCGACTTCAATCAATACGCCACGCCCAACAAAACCGCCCGCGCCCACGTCCACCCCGACAACCTGAACAACCCGCTCATCTACCCGCCCGCCGACGTGATGCGCCGCCTCGAATTCCTCCGCCCCCTCGGCAAAGACACCCGCCTCTACGACGAAGTGTGGACGCAGGTGAAGGCGAAGTGAGGGGATGGAGCCGTGGCCAAAGCAGCTTCTGCATTCGTGGCCGGCCTGATGGAATCGATGACCGCTTCCCCCTCACCCCAGCCCTCACCCCAGCCCTCTCCTCCTTCCTTCGTCAGAAGGAGAGGGGGAAAGACCAATGAAACCGGACGTGCCATGACATGTGTAGATACCAATGGCGTGAGCCGTGGGTTCAGACGCGGGAGCACGCCAGCCCCAGCGGGGCGATAGACCCTCCCGGCCGGGCCGATTCTTTCGCCCCGCTGGGGCTGGGTTGGCCTGCCCGCCACCCCACGGCTTACGCCGTGGGCTATGCTCTGCCGCCGCTCTGCGGCTGTCGGCCTGTCCGCTTCCCAAGAACAGAGTCAAGTTGCGCGCGACCCGCCCCGGTGAATAACTTCTGCTTTTTCGGACTTGCGTCTTCGGGAGCCACCGCGCCAATGATTCAACCGTAGCCCGCCGTTTCTCCCAGATGGCAGTTTGAAGCACCAAAAACAAAAATCCCCACTCATCACCAATATGAAAAAAACCTCCCTCCTCGTCGGGCTGTGCCTGGTTCTCGCCGCGCCTCTCGCGCTCGCCCAAGGCACAGCGTTCACCTATCAAGGCCGTCTCAACAACGGCACCAACCCGGCGAATGGCACCTACGATCTGACCTTTGCCCTCTTCAGCGTCAGTGGCGGTGCCGGACAAGTCGGACCCAATGTGACCAACAGCGCCGTGGCCATCAGCAACGGGCTCTTCACCGTGGCACTCGATTTTGGCGCGAACTTTCCCGGCGCAAACCGCTGGCTGGAGATCGGCGTGCGGACGAACGGCGCGGGCGCGTTCACCACGCTCACCCCGCGCCAGAAACTGACCGCTGCGCCTTACGCCATCACGGCCAGCAACCTGAGCGGTCCCTTGTCCAGCGCCAGCCTGAGCGGCACTTACACCGGGGCCATCACGCTGAACAACGCGGGCAACAGTTTCTCCGGCAGCGGCGCGGGGTTGACGGGCGTGAACGCCATCACCCTCGGTGGCTTCGGGGCGGATAGCTTCTGGCGCTTGCTCGGCAACGGCGGCACCACAGCGGGCCTGAATTTCCTCGGCACCACGGACGACCAGCCGTTGGAATTCAAGGTGAACAACACGCGCGCCTTTCGCTTGGAACCCAACGCGACCAGTCCGAATGTGATCGGTGGTTACTCGGGAAATGCAGTGATTGGTGGGGCCGTCGGAGCCACGATCGCCGGCGGCGGCAGCAGCGGTGCGGAGAACATCATCTCAGATGTCTCTGGCAGCTTTGGCACCATTGGCGGAGGAGCGGGTAATTACGTCTGGGACTGGATATATGGCTTCGGAACTATTGCTGGTGGCCAATCCAACCAGGCGCTCTCTCGGTATTCTTCGATTTCAGGCGGAAAGGCAAATAGAACGTATGGCAGCTACGATTCTATTGGCGGGGGCGTTGGCAATATTACGACCGAGTGGGATGGAAGCGGTGGCGGCTATGGTTCAATTGGTGGCGGCGCTGGGAACGGGATTCATGGCTTGTACGCGACGATTGGTGGTGGTGAGAGTAATAACATTTACAACGGCATAGGAGTGACAATTGCCGGCGGCTCGGGCAATGCCAGCGGGGCGAGCGGTTCAACGATCGGAGGTGGCGGTGGGAATCTTATCGATGGGTACTACCTGGGTAATCCACCTTCGGCCTACAACGCCGTGATAGCCGGTGGATCTGGCAACGTGATTAGTTTTGGAGGGTCTGGTGCAACAATTTCCGGCGGATCAAAGAATAACATCGAGACTGCGGATTGGGATTTGCCTCCGTGGGGTGCAGTAGTTGGAGGCGGTCGAAGCAATCTTGTTAGCGCCTCTCATGGCACTGTTTCAGGTGGCGAGATCAATGCCGCGATAAATGCCTACTCGACGGTTGGCGGCGGTCGCGAAAACGTCGCCGGAGGTTTCAGTGCCACGGTTGCTGGTGGAACCAACAACAATGCAATTTCGGACGGATCCAGCATCGGCGGTGGATCAGGCAATTCGATTCCCTCTCAGGGTGCTCCTCACGGAACGATCGCGGGAGGGGAACAAAACACATTGGGTTGCGGTGGCGGCCCTGGGTGTTCGGGGCATTTTTCGGTTGTGGGCGGTGGTTTCAGCAACACGCTTTACGACACATACAGCGTCATAGCGGGCGGAGCCGAAAACATCGTTTTTGGCAATATGGGTCAGGGTGGAGTCGTTATCGGTGGTGGAGTTGGCAATCGAATTACAAGGGGGTTCACCGATGGTAGTTGTTCAACGCTGAGTGGAGGACTCGGAAACTCTATCGAAAGCGGGACTCGTGGGACGATCAGTGGTGGTGAAAGCAACTCAATGGGAGGGCACCGATGGGGCACAATCAGCGGAGGGGCGTATAACAGGAGTGGAGCTCTGGGAGGAACGATAGGCGGTGGCGCGAACAATTTAATCCAAGGGGTGGTCGATCTCGGCGTCAATTATCCGAATTATTGTTCCACAATTTCCGGCGGGTCGCAGAACACAATAGAGGAAAGTTCCTTCGATCCCGGTTTTGGAGCATCCACAATCGCGGGAGGTTCAACCAACCACATTGCCAGAAACCTCGGCGGCACTTCCATTGGTGGCGGAATGGGAAATGTCGCAGGTCGAAGCTTCAGTACCATCCCCGGCGGGCTTCAGGCGATGACCACTAGCTACGGCCAGATGGCCTATGCCAGCGGGCAATTCGCCAACACCGGCGACGCCCAGACCTCGACGTATGTCACGCGCGGCACAACTACTACCGCCAACCTCACCGAGTTGTTTCTTGACGGGACTGGGCAGCGCATGGTCATCCCCGTGAACTCCACCTGGGTCTTCGAAGTCTTCGTGGCCGGTCGTTCCTCCACCGGGAACTCGGCGGGCTACCAGATTCGCGGCACGATCAAGAATAACGGCGGCACCACTTCCTTTGTGGGTCTCACCTCATTCTCGGCGCTCGGCTCGGACGTTCCGGCCTGGGATGCGAGCGTGGCGGCGGATAACGCGAACGACGCCTTGCGCGTCCAGGTGAACGGCTCGGCCGGGAACACGGTGCGCTGGGTCGCCACCGTGCGCACCACGGAAGTGAGCTTCTGAGGGAGGCACATCATGAAACCAAATTCTGATTCAAAATGGCCGCGGTCCGCTGCTGGCTTCCCTCTCCCCCACACGGGGAGAGATTCCACGAGTTGCCAATGCGCGCGATTTGTTCCCCTGAACCGGGCGGAGCGCCGGCGTCCTCGCCGGCTTGGCGCGTGCGGATACCCAAAGC
>JANOQV010000258.1:0-4413 GCA_031414955.1 Pedosphaera sp.
CGTGACGAGATTGCCCCACCATTCGTGACCCAGCTCGTGGTGGTGCAGCCAGTCGTAGCCGTGCGGGCCGCCCTTGTAATTGTTGCCGTAGGCGATGATGGACTGATGTTCCATGCCCAGATGCGGCGTCTCCGCCACGCCGTATTTCTCCCCGCGAAACGGATAGGGCCCGAGCAGCCGTTCGTAAAAGTTCAGGTGCTCGAGCATCTCGGGAAAGAGCTTCTCCCCTTTCGTCTTGTTCTCCGGCAGCACCCAGTAGGTCGCCGGGACGATTTCGCCGGTCACACTGGTGTAATTCGTCGTGATCGTTTCGTAAGGCGCGATGTTCAGCGCCACGTTGTAGTTGCTGATGGGAAACGCGGTGTGCCAGTGATAAGTCCGAGTGCCATCGTCATGCGTCAGCACTTCGATCAGCCGGCCATTCGCGGCCACGACCAGTCCCGACGGCACGCGAATGCGCAAGGTGAACGACTCGGGTTTGTCAGAGGGATGATCCTTGCACGGCCACCACAGATCCGCGCCTTCGCCCTGCACGCTGGTCGCGATCCACGGCCGGCCGTCCTTGGTTTTGGACCAGGTGAAGCCGCCATCCCAGGGCGCCTTCACCGCTTCGCGGGGACGACCTTCGTAATCCACGGCGGCCACCACGCGCGAGCCGGCCGGCCTCAACTGATCGAGAAATACCCAGAGCTTGGAGCCGCGATGTTCGAACGCGGTTTCGTTTCCGGAGCCAACACCAGACGTGTTCGCCAGTCGGACCCGCTTCACCTTCAAGCGTGGATCCAGATCGAGCACCAGCCAGGACAGAGGATCGAGCACCTTCACTTCAATCGTCCCCGTGCCCGAGATGAATTTCTTCTTCGGGTCCACCCGCAGGCTCAGGTCGTAGTGCTGCACATCATAGGCGGACTGCTCTCTCATCAAAGGTCCACCGGTATCCTCGGTGGCCGAACGAGCGGGAGAAGTTGGCCGCGACGTTTTGCAGCTGGCCAGCAGCAGTGCGGTCAGCGCGGTCATGAGCAGCCAGGAGTATCGTTTTCTGGATGGGAGCATGGCGCTGAGGGTGTTGGTCAGCCGCGGGTCAGTCAAGCGCCCGGCTCATTGATCCAAGTGAAGGAGAAAGGTGAAGCGACATGCAGCAATCGCGGCCCGTCGGCTCACCCCAATCCCATGTGGCTCCCGCAGATTCAGGACGACCACCGATGGGAATCTTTATCCGTGGTCGCCTTGAATCGGTGGGAAAGGCTCTGCGGTTGGGGGGGCTGGAAGAGCCCCCGATCTCACGGAGCAACGAGTCGGATGTTGCTCCGCAAACCAGATTTCAACACTCTGTGGCAACAGCATGAATCTAACGCGGTCACTTCTCGGCCTGTTCCTGTTCGTCGTCGCACAGGTGCTGCACAGCGCCACTCCCGCCGCCGGGCCCCAGAGTGCGCCACGGAAGGAACTGCCTCGGCCCGGTGAAGTGTTTCCCGTCGAAGGCCACGCCGCTTTCATCATCCCGGCGAAGGCGAACTCCGCGCTGAAATCAAAGCCCTGGGTCTGGTATGCGCCGACCCTGCCCGGGCTGCCCGGCAAGGAGGAGCAGTGGATGTTCGACCAGTTTCTGGAGGCAGGAATCGCCATCGCCGGCCTCGACGTGGGCGAATCTTTCGGCAGTCCGGCCGGGCGCAAGCTGTTCACGGCGTTTCATGCGGAGTTGACAGGAGCGCGCGGCTACTCGTCCAAACCGGTGTTGCTGGGGCGCAGTCGCGGCGGGTTGATGACCATGTCTTGGGCCGCTGAGAACCCGGACAAAGTCGCGGGCTTCGCCGGCATTTATCCCGTGTGCAATGTCGCGAGCTATCCGGGTGTCGCGAAGGCCGCAGGAGCTTACGCGATGAAGGCGGAGGAATTGGAGGCGCACCTCAAGGAGCACAATCCCATCGATCGCCTCGCGCCTCTCGCCAGGGCGGGGGTGCCGCTCTTCGCCATTCACGGGGATGTGGACACCGTCGTTCCGCTGGAGGCGAATTCCGGTCTCGTGAAGGAGCGTTACACTGCGTTGGGCGGCTCGATGCAATTGATCATCCCGCCCGGTCAGGGGCACAACATGTGGACCGGCTTCTTCCAATGCGCGGAACTGGTGAGCTTCGTGAAGGCGCACGCCGGGCCAAATATCACCATGCTTTCGCCGCTCGACCATCAGGTGGTTCAACGAAGCTCGAAGAAGAAAGGCTCCATGCTCATCAGTGGCGAGCTGGCCGGTTTTACCACGAAGAAGTGGACCGTCGAAGCGCGCCTCATCGTGGACGGCCAGCCGGGAAAATGGCGACGACTGTCTGTTGATTCAAAGCGGCAAAGTTTTGCCGCGCACTGGGACGCGCCCACCGGCGGCTGGCATCGTCTGGAAGTCCGTGCGCTTTCCGGCGACGACATGCTGGCCGAATCGGTGGTTGAGCACGTCGGCGTGGGCGAGATCTTTGTCATCGCCGGACAGTCAAACTCCGCGAACCACGGCGCGGAAAAGCAGAAGACCAAGACCGGCCTCGTTGCGTCCTTCGACGGACAACGCTGGCGACCCGCCAACGATCCGCAGCCCGGCGCCAGCGGTGGGGGCGGCAGTTTCATCCCGCCATTCGGCGACGCCATGGCCGAGAGACTTCACGTTCCGATCGGCATCGTGGCTTGCGGCGTAGGAGCCACCAGCGTGCGCGAGTGGTTGCCGAAGGGCGCGAAGTTTCCCAATCCACCAACGCTCACCGGCCACGTGCAGCAACTTCCTGGCGGCGAGTGGGAAAGCAAAGGTTCTATCTTCACCACCGTCAGCGCGCGCATGAAACTGCTTGGCCCGCGCGGTTTTCGCGCTGTGCTCTGGCATCAGGGCGAAAGCGATGCCAACCAAGCCGACCCCACGCGCACGCTGCCGGGCCATCTCTATCGCGACTATCTGGAGCAACTCATCCGCACCTCACGCCGGGAGATTGGCTGGAACGCGCCGTGGTTCGTGGCGCAGGCCAGCTATCATGTGCCCGGTGATGAAGCGTCGCCCGACATCCGCGCGGCGCAGGCTGCACTTTGGAAAACGGGCCTTGCCCTCGAAGGCCCCGACAGCGACGCCCTCAAGGGCGGCCTCCGCGAGAACGGCGGCCAGGGTGTCCACTTCAGCGGGTCCGGTTTGCGCGAACACGCCGCGCGCTGGGTGGAGAAAGTCACGCCGTGGCTCGAACGGCAGGTGAAATGAATCCCACGAAACGCTCCGCGCCCGCGTTTACGCGCGGGCTGCTGGCTCCGCTGCCGGTGACGCTGGCTACCAAAGTGTCAGCCGCGAGTCTGCGCCGGGTTGTAGAGGTAACTTGTTAAACGGCGCGAGCCATCATTTGTCTGCACTGAATGAACCAGGTTGGGCACGGAATGTTTTCCTGTTTACCCGCTCACGCTGATGGGCGTCCCCTTCACGGCACCTGCGGGACGACGATGCGGTAGTAGCGGCGGGGTAGGGCGGCTGCGGCTGGGTCGGCGATGGTCGTGAGCGTCGGCATCGCAGAGGCGGGCACGTCGGCCAGGCGCTGCCAGGTGCCGGCGGTGAGACTGTCGCGAACTTGCACGGTGTAGGTGCGGCCCGGCTGCGCGGTGAAAAGTATCTGCACGCTGCCATCGACGAGGCGGAGGGCGCGATCAATGTGGAAGAAGCTCGTGCGATGGCCGGGATCGGTGCCGGCGATTTGCTCGTCGAGGTTGGAGAGGCCGTCGGCGTCGGCATCGTCGGCGTGTGCGCCGGGCGAGGGCGCAAAGGCGAACCAGCTCGCGGCGTCTCCCGGGGGGCCGCTCAGGAAGTGGAGCGAACCGCCGCCAGTCGCGGGCCACGGCGGAGAGGTTCCGTAGCTGAAAGTGAGGATCGTCGTGCCGAGTGCGCTCGCGAGCGTGAGCTGCTCGCCGCTGTTGTCGAGCTTGCCGGTGTAAGGCCCGAGCGCGGCGACTCCGGGGTGGCGTGTGGCGAGTTGCGTGGGATTGCGGGCGATCACGACGAACGCGCCGGGCGCGAGCAGGGTGTCAGTTGGGAAAGTGAACGCGATGCCGGCGGTGAAGGCGCAGGCGCTGAGATTAAGAGTGGTCGCCCCGGTGTTTTGCAGTTCGAGAAATTCAAACTGATCGCCGGTCACCGCGCCCGCGCCGGGCGGGTCGTAGCAGATTTCCGTGACGGCGAGCGCGGCGAAGTTCTGTTCGGGCTGGAAGGTCGCCACGGTCATCGCGCTCCACTCGCTGGTGGCGATCTTTTTCGCCCGCGTCCGGACGGTGGTGAGCGCGGCGAGCGAAATGGGCGCGGTGTAAAGCGGCGCACCAGCCACGCTCGGGTCGGTGCCGTTCGTCGTGTAGTAAAGGGCAAAGCCCGCGCCGTTCGACTGGGTGATCGCGAGCGTGAAGCCGGGCGGA
>JANOQV010000259.1:0-23198 GCA_031414955.1 Pedosphaera sp.
TGTGCTGAGTGAACTTCCACTCGGTCTGCGGCGGGAAGGGATGCGCGCCGGCGGGCGTGGTGTCGAGGTTGCCGCCCAGCACGAGCAGCGTGTCGCGGATGGCCTCGGCGTCGAGACGCTGGCGCGGGAAGGAACTGAGCAGTTCGTTGTTCACGTCGCGCGCGATGGCGTCTTCACTGCGCGCGCTCGCGAGCTGGTAAGTGTGCGAGAGCATGATGACGCGGTGCATCGCCTTAACCGACCAGCCGGACTCGATGAACTTCGACGCCAGCCAGTCGAGCAGTTCGGGATGCGTCGGCGGCTTGCCTTGCTTGCCGAAGTCGTTCGGCGTTGGCACCAAACCTTTGCCGAAATGATGCAGCCAGATGCGGTTCGCCATCACGCGGGCCGTGAGCGGATTGTCGCGCGCCACAATCCATTCCGCGAGTTGGCGGCGTCCGCTCGACTTGTCGGTGGCGGGAATCTCCGCGCCATTCAGCACGGTGAGAAAGCGGCGCGGCACGACCGGACCGGGCTTGGCCGGATCGCCCTTCTGCTGGAGCGTGACGTTCTCGATCCTCTTCGACTCGGCCACGGCGTAGGCGAGTTCAAACGGCAGACCCTTCTTCACGAAATCTTTCAGCGCCTGCTCCGCGTCCTTGATTTGCGCTTCGACGGTTTTCTTTTCGTCGCCGGTCTTGTCCTTCACTGAGTCCTTGAGCTTCTGGACGTTCTTGTCCAGGCGGCGCTTCTCCTCGTCGTGTGCCTTCCGCGCGGCGTCGGCCTCGGCGAGTTGGCCCGGCTCGACGAGCGGCACGAGGTCGCGCTGCTTCTGCTCCAGTTCGATGCCCGGCCACGGATAGCGCGTGCTGTGAAAGATGCCGTAGAGCGCGTAGTAATCCGCCGCCGTGATGGGATCGAACTTATGGTCATGGCAGCGCGCGCAGTTGATCGTGAGGCCGAGGAAGGTGCGCCCGAGATTGTCGATGGTGTCCTCTATGGTGAGGTGCTGAGGGTAATCATCCACGCGCGAACCGAAGCGCCGCGCGTTCGCGATGTAGCCGGTGGCGATGAGTCGCTCGTGCGTCTCCGGCGTCGTCGCGCCGGGGAGCAAGTCGCCGGCGAGTTGCTCCCGCACGAACTGATCGTAAGGCAGGTCGCGGTTGAACGCGCGAATGACCCAGTCGCGGTAGCGGTGCATTTGCGGAATGGGAAAGTCCGAGTTATCGCCCGCCGTGTCGGCATAGCGCACCACGTCGAGCCAGCAGCGACCCCAGCGTTCGCCGTAGTGCGGCGAGGCGAGCAGACGGTCCACGACCTTGGCGAAGGCGTTCGCGGATTTGTCTTTGAGAAACGCTTCCACTTCCTCCGGCGTCGGCGGCAAGCCGATCAAGTCGAAGGTCGCGCGGCGGATCAGCACGCGCTTCTCCGCATCGGCGGCAGGCTGGAGATTCTCCTTCTCCAAGCGCGCGAGGATGAAACGGTCCACGTCATTCGCCGGCCAGCGTTTCTGTTTCACGGCGGGCACCGGCGGCGCGACCAGCGGACGAAAGGACCACCACTCGCGCGCCTTGTTCCAATCAATCGCCGACTTCGCCTGCGCCGTCGCCACGGTGTCCTCCGTGCGCGGATCGGGCGCACCCATCTTCACCCACGCTTCCAAATCCGCGATGACGGAAGCCGGAAGTTTCTTCTTCGGCATCGCCAGCTCGGCATCGGTGTGGCGAATGGCTTGAATCAACAAACTGGCTTCGGGATCACCGGGCGTGATGGCCGCGCCGGTGTCGCCGCCCTTGATAACGCCAGCGCGTGAGTCGAGCACGAGGCCGCCCTTGATCTTCTTCGCGCTCGCGCTGTGGCATTCGTAGCAATGCTCGACGAGCACGGGCCGCACCTTACGCTCGAAAAATTCCATATGCTCCGGCGTGAGCGTCATCACGAACTGCACGCCCGCCAGCACCGGAATCGCACCATCGCCCGACCACACTTCGAGTCCCGAGAGATTCGCCGCGCCGTGGCTCGACGCACGCGCAGACACTTTGAGTTTCCCTTTCACACTCTCGGCCTTCCACGGGCCGAGCTTCTTCCACGCGCCCGCCGTGCCGCTGTTGAACTTCTCCAGCACCGCCTTGTCGTTCACCAGCAAGTCGAACTGCTCGTTGATGGTGTCCTCCCAGACGTAGAGAAAAATCTGATACGCGCCCTCGGGCACGTTGGTCAGTTCCACGCTCACCTTGTCGCCCCAGACGCTGCTGCGAATCATCCGCGCGCGATTCGGATCGGTGGCCGGCTTGAGCGCCACGGCCTGGTTCTCAAACTTCTTTCCGCTGATGACGACGTTGGTGGCGTTGGTGCCCTCCCACGGGCGCCCGTCGATCTCCAGCGCCGGGCCATTCAGATTTACGCCCCGAAAGAAGGTCGCATCCGCCGCCCGCAAAGCGACCGGCAAAACGAGCCAGCCGATCAAAGGCAGGACACGAAGCATGAGCTGGCGAAAGAGTGGCATAGGTGTGTTCGCAAGTTGGATAGCAAGGTCACCGGGCTGATTCAATCAAGTTGCCAGGTGACAGGTCTGCACGGGCCGCAGCGCAAATCAGAAGCGGGCTGGTTGGAGCAAAGCGTTTCATTTCTCGACTGCTCAACTCACGACCGGCCACTTGAAGGTCGAGTCGAGCGTGATGCGCCGGCCATTGGCCGATGACTCGCGCGCCGCCGTGATGATTTCCAAAACGTGCAGCGCGTGCTCCGGCGTCGCGAGCAACTCCTTGCCGGTGACCAGGCACTCCGCCGCGAGTGCCGCCCCCTGCTGCCAGACATAGCCCTGCGCATCGGTGACGTGCCGCTCCAACTTCGGCTGGTCGTGGGTCGCGAAGTCCACGCCCAGCGGCGCCCAATCGTAGCCGACCAGGCCCATGAACCCGGCCGAACCGACGATGCTGATGGTGTGCCGCGTCTCCTTGCTGCCGTCGTGGCCGTGCGGGTTAAAGTAATTAAACCCGGACTGCACATGCGAAATAATCCCCTTCCCATGATCGAGCAACACCATCGCGTTGTCCTCCTCGGTCACCTTGATCCGGCCCTTGTCGCGGATGTCGCGCTCCGGCGTGACGATGCTCAACATGGCGCTCACCCGCTGCCCCGGGCCGAGCAGTCCGGTGAGGGTGGTGAGATTGTAAACCGCGAGGTCGGGCAAACTCCCGCCGCCCTTCTCGTAGAAGAACGACGACCAGTCCGGGCCTTCGTGTCCGTAATCCGCGTGCGCCGCCGCGACGCGACCGAGCTTGCCCGCCACGAGTTGCTTCGCCATGAAGGCGAACTGCGGACTCTGCACCGTGATGGGCGCGCCCCACAGGCGCAGCTTCTTCTTCAAGGCCAGTTGCAACAGCTTCTGTCCGGCGGCGAGCGAGTTGGCAATCGGCTTCTCGCTCCAGACATGTTTGCCTGCTTCGAGCGCGCGACGATTGATCTTCTCGTGCTCCTGCATGTCGGTGGTATCGACGAGGAAATCAAACGGCTCGCCGGCGAGCATCGCGTCGATGTGCGGATAATGATGCGCGACCTTGAACCGCTCCGCCTGGCGCTTGGCGCGCTCCGGCTTGATGTCGCACACGCTGACGACTTCGACGAACGGGCATTTCGTCAATTGCGGGAGGTATTGGTTTGAAACGCTCCCGCAGCCAATCAAGCCGGTGCGAATACGCTTCGCCGGCGCGTCCGCCGCGAGCGTGCCGACCGCGCCCGAGGCCAGCGCAGCCCCGGCGAGCAAAGTGGTTTTGGTGAAGTCACGACGAGTGAGTGCAGATGATGTGTTCATGGGCCTTGTTTGGTTTGGGGTTAATCAGTGCTGGGTTTCACCAGCAAACTCAGCAGGACAATTATAGTTCTCATTTGAACGCGGAGAAGTCCGTAGGTGTGAGTTTGTAGGCGGTAACGCCGGAACGGAGTTTGCCGCCGGCCTCGGTTTCCTTCTCGATGCGGATCCATTCCTCGTCTTTGTGGAATTTACTGATCGATTTCTGAATCGCCGGGATGCTCTCTCCCGCCAGCAGACAGATGAATTGATCATTCCCGTCAGCATCCTTCTGCTCCGCGACCCACCAGCCTAGGCTGTGCAAGCCGTGGCGTTCGTAGATCGGCACGGTGAAATCGCGCCAGCGATTGCGGAAGGCGTCGAGCTTGCCGGGCAGCACGGAGTAGATGCGGAGGTCGAACGCACGCGCCGGATTTGCCGACGTGAAATCAAACTTCGCCGACGCATCCACCGTGAGCGGAAAAGTGACAATCTTGTCCACTGTCTTGCCGTGCTTCTCATTCGATGCTGCGTAGCCCTTCTTGAAATCCGGGTCGGCGCCGAACTCCTTCTCCTGTTTCTGCAACTTCTCCTTGCTCGTCGCCGCCATCAGATACGCGAACGTCCCGCCGTTTGTGATCCCCGTCGCGGACCAGTAGCCGACCGTCTTGATCCCATGCTTGCGCCGCACCGGCTCCACCGTGTCGCGGAACCGCTCCAACAGGCCGTCCATCTTGTTCGAGGTGACGGTGTAGATGCGGAGTTCGTAATTGTTGCGCGCCGGCGGTTCCGCGCGGGCGGATGGATCCGGCAACGCGGCAACGGCCGCAAGCACGGCCCAGACGGATGCTATTGACACGCGGTTCATGGCGTTACCTTCGCGAAACCGCCCGCCTGCGCCTAGCACAAGGGAGTTAAAAAACTAGGACGATTTGTTTCATCGGCGGCTCGACAGATCGAGAAGGCGCGCCTGCCTGTCAGCGCCCGGGCTTCACTGCCAGCGGGGGACGATACACACGTATCGCTGCGATGGGCGAGGCGTCGGAGCCGGAGATTTCCAGCGTGTGCTTCGTGTTCGGCAAGCCTTGGGCCAGCGTGACGGCGGTTTCGGTGGACGCATCTTTCACGCCCGGTGAGGAGAACTCATCCACGAAGCGTGGTTCGACGCGCCACTTCACATCGAACTTCTCAGGCACGGGCTTGATGCCCGCGAGGCTCATCGCGTAGGCGACATTCCAATTATTCGTTTCGATCACGATGCGGCCGGACTTCGAGACGAAGCGCGCTTCGGACCGGCCTTCGCCATCGGGGCCAGTCTTCGATCCAGTGAGTGTGAAGCTGAAGAGCTTGTCGTGCGCAACGTCCTTCGCGACGGCCAGCGACCATTCCTCGACGAGCAATGGCTTCTGCGAACTGATGGGGGCGATGACCGGCCACTTCACGAGCCACTTGCCTTCCGGTTTCGACACGGCGCGGGTGAATCCGTAAAGCTCCGTGAACTCGGAGGGCTTGCGTCCGTCAATGAGCACGGTGGCCGGAGCGGCGGTTCCGGATTTGCAAATCACTTCCACGCGGCTGCCGTCGAAGTCGAGCCGCAGTTTGCCGTCCGTCCAGCGCACGTCCTTGCCCACCTCGTAAGTCTTCACCCAACTCTCGGCGGGCGACGGGCCGAGCTTCGGATCGTAGCGCAGACAAGCCTTCACGCACTCGGCCATGAGCCATTCGCCGTAGGCATTGAGATGCACGCTGTCGCGCAGCAATGCCTTCGGCTCCAGCTTGTTCTCGGTGAGATACGCCTTCCAGAGCGCACGCTGGTCGCACAATTCCGCGCCATACTTCTTCGCGAGCGACGGCAGCCAGTTGTGATTCATGAAGGCGTCCCAATGCTTGCCTGCGGGCGGGAGCTTGGCCGCGTCCGTTTCCTCGGTGAAATCCGCCGGCTTCGTGACGTGATCGTTCTGCATCAAGACCTCCGCCGTGGTGCGTTCGCGCGTGCGGCGGATGATGTCCTCATATTTGTCGTGCGCGCCATAGACGTGGAAGATGAGCAGGTCGGGCTGGAACGGATACAGGTCGGTTTCCGCCGTCTTCACCAGCATCTGCGACGCGAACCCGCCGAGCGCGCGATTCTCGATGATGAGGTTCGCGTGCGGGAAGCGTCGCCGCAAATCCTCCTCCACCAACTTCGCCCACTTCTGCTCCGTGATGGATTGCCCGTAGAACAGAATGCGCACCGTGTTGCGCTGCTCCGCCGTGCTCGTGGCCAGCAGCCGCATCGTGCGCTGGATGCTCCCACCCCTCCCACCGAGATCGGGAAAATTTGGCGGCGGATAAGCAGCGGCCGGGGCGCGCAAGAAGAACGGCAACAACAAGGCGATCAAGATTGGCGTGGGCATCGTTTTCAAGGTGCGTTGGACGCTCCATCGCGCCGATTCATTTGATGCACTTCACCCAGGAGAAACCCGCCGACTGAGGAGTCAAGGAGGCTGCGACGAGGCCAGACCAAGCTGATCATCCGTTGGAACAGGGGCGGGAGGAGGAACCGCGCTCGATAAACTCGCCCTGAGTCCGGAGCCTCTTGCTCAAAGGACGAGGCGATTTTGCCGACAGGCTTCTCATGACAACACGCCCGCGGGCTGTAATCACGTTCTGGGCGGTCTATACTTTGGTGCTGGCCGCTGGTTCGCGCGCCTGGACGGCAGAGGCCGGAAACGTGGATTACGCCCAGCCGGAGTTGTTGACCGGCACGGTGTACGAAACGGCCTCGGGCACGAACAAGATTCTCTACCAATTCACGCGCACCGCCGCGCGGTCGAACCTCACCGTGCGCGTGACCCGGGAATTCTCTTATCCGAATGGCTCTCTCGCGGCGCGGGAGGAAATGGTTTACGAGCGGGGCCGCCTGGCCTCATTCCACCTGGAGGAGAAGCAGACTGGCGCGCACGGCAGCATGAAAGTTGGGCACGATCCGGAAAATCCCACGAAGAAAATGTTACTATTTGACTGGACCGCCAACGCCGACGAAAGCGGCACGAGAAAAACAGATGACGAAGCGTTCCAGTCCGATTCTCTGGTCGCGGATATGATTCCCGAGTTCATCCGCGCCCATTGGAACGAGTTGGCGCGCGGCCAGGCCGTGAACTTTCGCTATGTGGCCCAGTCGCGGCTGGAGACGGTCGGCTTCAAGCTGGTGAAGGAATCCGAGGTGACCGCGCGCGGCCTTCCGGCGCTGCGGATCAGGATGCAGGCCTCGAGTTTCATTATCGCGCAGATTGTGGACCCGCTTTTCTTCGTGGTGGAAAAGGCTGATCCACATCGAATCCTGGAATACGAGGGCCGCACCACGCCCAAGCGGCGCGAAGGCAGCAAGTGGAAGGACTTGGACGCGCGAACGGTTTACGACTGGAAGTAACAGCCCTGGGATTCAGGCGTCCGCGCGATCCTGGCTCAATCCGGATACCCGTTGGGGTTTTTGACATGCCAGTGCCAGGCGGAATCAACCATCTGGCCCAACTTGGGAAATTTAGGTCGCCAGCCCAGGTCCGTCTTGGCCCGGAAGGCGGTGGCCACAAGTCTCGGCGGATCGCCCGCCCGGCGTGGCATCGAGACAAAAGGGATTTTTTTACCGCTGACTTCCTCACACATCCGGATGACCTCGCGCACGGAATAGCCATCGCCATTGCCGAGGTTGAAAAAGCCCTTCTTGGCCGGGTCGAGGGCGAGCATGTGGGCCTGCGCCAGGTCGATGATATGGATGTAATCACGGACGCAGGTGCCGTCGGGCGTCGGGTAATCCGTGCCGTAAATCTCGCACTGCTCGGACTGGCCGAGCGCGACCTTGAGCACATTGGGAATCAGGTGCGTTTCAACGCGGTGATGTTCCCCAAATTGCACCGAGGCTCCGGCGGCGTTGAAATAACGCAGCGCGACAAAATCGATGCCATGCAACTGTTGATACCATTGGAGAATCTTTTCAAACATGAGCTTGGATTCACCGTAGGGATTGATGGGGCGTTGCGGCGTGTCTTCTGAAATCGGCACCTTTTCCGGCGGGCCGTAGGTGGCGCAAGTCGAGCTGAAGATGAACTTTTTCACTCCGGCGGCGGCGCAGGCATCGAGCAGTTTCACGCCGTTGCCCACGTTGTTGCCAAAATACTTGCCGGGGTTGGTCATGGACTCGCCAACCAGGGCATTGGCGGCGAAATGCATGACCGCTTCGGCCTGGGCCGCGAGCAGGCAACTGGTCACCAAGTCCTGATCCGCCAGATCGCCCTGGATGAACTGCGCGCGCGGGTCCACGGCCGAACGGTGTCCCTCGGAAAGGTTGTCGAGCACGGTGACGGCATGGCCCGCGTTCAACATTTCCTCCACACAGATCGAACCGATGTAACCCGCCCCGCCCGTGACAAACACATTCATGCGCGCGAAATATGCGGCGCGGGCCGGCGAGCGCAATACGTTTCCCAGTGAAGAGAGCCGGAACCTGGCCCGGCCCTGCGACATGTCAGGCCGACGGGCGGCTACGCCCCGGAAAATTGCACCCGAACTGATTTACCGCTTGCACGCTCCCGGCTTGGCGAGCACAACACCGCCCATGCTGCTCTGGCGCGAACCTCTGCCGGCCGACTGGCTGCCGAAGGTGCTCGGCAACCTGCCGGCCGTGCTGGTCGATCACGCCCACCTCGAACGCAAGGCGGCGACCAGCGCCCTCAACCTGGAGAAGTATCGCGATCTCTATGGGCGGGTGGAGGAATTGAACGCGATTGCCATCGAGGAGTTGCAGCACTTCCAGCTCGTGCTCGACTTGCTGCGACGGCGCGGCATTGCCTTCGGCCAGCCTTATCCGAGCGCATGGATCGCGGGGCTGATGCGAGCGGTGCGCCCGGGCATTCGCCATCAGGCGGTGGATCACCTGATCTGCTGTTCGCTCATCGAAGGGCGCAGTTGCGAGAAGTTTCAAATCCTGGCCCAAGCTCTGGCGCAGGTTGACCCTGAACTGGCGCGGTTCTACGCCAGTCTCGTCGAGTCCGAAGGGAATCATTACGCGACCTACCTTCTCATGGCGCGGGCCATCGACGACGCCGAGACCGACCGCCGGCTGGATTTTTTCCTCGATCTGGACGCGCAGTTGATGCGCAAGCCGAATCCGCTGCCCATTCTGCACTGAATTCCCTGGGCGTGTTTCAGTTCCCCCGGTCGCCGCCGATAAGCAAGGCGTGGCTGAACCGCGCAAAACCATCATGGTGATAGAGGATAATCCCGAGCTGCGTTCCATGATCGCCGATCTGCTTTACGCCAGCGGCTACATCGTCTTTTCCGCCGAGGACGCCCCGGCGGCGTGCCATCTGGCGCGCACGCTGCGGCCGGCGGCGGTGCTGTGCGACGTCAAGCTGCCGACCGGGACTGGATTTGAGGCGGCCACGAAGCTGCAACAAGATCCCGAGACGCGCCGCATTCCCATCATCCTCATGAGCGGCCACCACGAGTGCGAAGACCGGCGCCCGGCCACGGGTCGCTGGTTGAGCAAACCGTTCACGAGTGAACAGCTCAACCACGTCCTGGAAGAAGCCGTCGCGCTGCCGACCTGAGCCGGAGCTCCGCTGGCGGCGCTGCAAGCACGCCGTGCCCTCCCCACGCTGCGGCGGCAAAACGTGCCCGGCGTCGGCTCCATCACTTTTCGCGTTCCACCCCGCGCGATTCCCGCTACAACCTCGGCGCATGAATCGAACCGTAGTCATCACCGGTGCCGGCAGCGGCGTGGGCCGGGCCACCGCCCTCGCGCTGGCGAAACAGAACTGGCAACTGGCCTTGCTCGGGCGCACCACGTCCACGCTCGAAGAAACCGCCCGGCTGACCGGACTCTCCTCCGACCGGCTCCTGATTCACCGCTGTGACATCGGTCGCGCCGAAGAGGTGCAGGCGATGGCCGGTGCTGTTCTGGGCAAATTCCAAACCGTGGACGCACTGGTGAATGCCGCCGGCACCAACGCCCCCCAGCGCGCCCTCGAAGTGCTCTCCCTCGCCGACTATCACGCGATGATCGATACCAACCTGCACGGCGCGTATTATTGCGTGCAGGCGTTTCTGCCCCAGATGCGCGCACGCCAGTCCGGCACCATCGTCAACATCGTTTCGGACGCGGGCAAACAGGCCAGTCCCAAGGCCGGGCCGGGCTACGTGATTTCCAAGTTTGGCCTGGCCGGCTTGACCCAGAGCATCAATGCCGAGGAGCGGGGCCACGGGGTGCGGGCCTGTGCCATTTTCCCCGGCGACATTGACACCCCGTTGCTCGACAAACGCCCCACCCCGCCACCCGCCGAGGCCCGCGCCCGCATGATGCTGCCCGAGGACATCGCGGAATGCGCACTGCTCGCCATCAATCTGCCGCCCCGGGCCATCGTGGAGGAACTCATTGTCCGCCCGCGTTGAAGCGCTGGCTTTCCTCATTATGAACGACGCGATCGCACGCCACGAAAAAATGGTGGCTCAGTTTCCCCAGAACGAACTGGCCCGTTTCAGCCTGGGCAAGGCGCTCTTTGACGCGCAGGCCTTTGCCCCGGCGAAGGAGCATCTCTCCGTCGCGCTGGCGAAAAAGCCCGACTGGATGGTGGTGCAAATCCTCCTCGGCAAGTGCGAGCTGTCCCTGGGGGATCAGGCGGCGGCGAAGACGGCGTTTCAGCGCGCGCTGCAACTCGCCCTCGATCAGCACCACGAAGGTCCGCAGGCGGAGATGGAGCAGGCGCTGGCGGAGCTTGCGCAAGCACACGACAGATGAAGTGGAACGGCGTGTGGAGGACTCCGGTCTGGTTGGTCGGCGTGCGGGTTTGGCTGGATCCGGGCCACGTTCCAGAAAACCTCTCCGGACGCGCCCTTTCAGCGTAATTGTGCTTTCAACTTTTCCCCGGCATGCGTTGGAGCCTGGCAGGCGGTGCCTGTGCAGACGTAGGCGGTGGGCTGGCCGTCCTTCGCCGTGAGCGTGCGGGCGAAACTTTCCACCGGGCCGGTGACACCGAGCACCACCTTGCGTGGCTGGTAAAGAGAGTGCGCGGCACGCAGCAGGTCGCGGCCAACCGGTGTGGAAACATCGCCAGAAATGACCGCGCGCCGCGGTTCGTCCGAGGAAAAGTCGAAGGCCATGAGCATGAAGGCGACAGCTTGTGGCGTTCGCTGCAGGCGCTCCGAAAATAGTCGAATGGTTTTCTCCGCAGCCTCCTTGAAGTCCTTCCGTTCCGTGATGGCCGCCAGCTTGAGCAGTGACAGCACCGCCACCGAGTTGCCGCTCGGTTCCGCGCCGTCGTAGTCGTCCTTCACGCGCAGGATCAAATCCTTCGCCTCACCTGTGCTCTGCCAGAAGCCGCCGTCCTGCGCATCGTAGAAGCGCGCCACCATGCTCTCGGCCAGTGCGATGGCGAACTCCAGATGCTCCGGCTTCAACGTGGCCTCGTAGAGTTGAATCACCCCTCCGAGCAGGAAGGCGTAGCTCTCCAGCAGTTGCGTGTTGTCGCGCTGACCATCGCGCCAGCGGTGGTAAAGCGTCTTCGTTTTCGAGTCCCAGAGTTTGGCCTTGAGGAAGGCGACGTTTTTCTCGGCCGCAGCCAGGTATGCTTGGTCGCCCAACACCACGCCGGCACGGGCCACCGCGCCAAGCATCAAGCCATTCCACGACGCGAGGACCTTGTCATCGAGATGCGGGCGCACACGCTTGGCGCGCTCGTTGAAAATCTTCTGCTTGGCCGAGATGAGCAGCGCTTCCTTGCCTTTGGCCGCGTCGGGGTTGGCGATGCTGAGCACGTTCTGGTTGTGCAGCGGATCGGGATCGCTGTGGTCCTCGAAGTTACCCTTGGGCGTCACTTCAAAATAGTTCGTCGCCACGGCGAATTCCTCCGTCGTGAGCAGAGCCTTCAGTTCTGTCTCCGTCCAGCAGTAGAACTTGCCCTCCTTGCCTTCGCTGTCGGCGTCCTCGGCGGAATAAAATCCACCCTCGGGATGCGTCATGTCGCGGAGCACGTAGCGCAGAATGTCGCGCACCACTTCGGTGTATTTGACGTGGCCGCTGACCAGATAGGCGTCGAGGTAAAGCTCCGTCAGTTGCGCGTTGTCGTAGAGCATCTTCTCGAAATGGGGCACCAGCCATTTGGCATCGACCGAGTAACGCGAGAAGCCGCCGCCGATCTGATCGTAGATGCCGCCGGCCGCCATCTTCTCGCAGGTGTGCAACACCATGCGCACCGCGTCGCTGTCGTTCGCTCGCGCGCCGTGGTTGAGCACAAAGCGCGGATGGCTCGGCGTGGGAAACTTCGGCGCGCTGCCCCAGCCGCCGTTCTTGGCATCGTAGCCCTGCTGGAGTTGCAGCCCGGCGTTTTGCAGGGCCGTCTTGCCGATCACGAAGCTGTTTGTCGCCTCGCGCGCCGTGATGCCCACCAGTTGCTCATGTAGCTTCAGCGCCGAATTCTGAATGTCGGTCGTCTTTGTCTGCCAGGCTTGCGCAATCTGCTGCAGCACTTGCAGGAAGCTCGGCCGCCCGTACTTCGCTTCCGGCGGCCAGTAAGTGCCGCCGAAGAACGGCTTGCGCTCCGGGGTGAGAAAGACGTTGAGGGGCCATCCTCCAGAGCCGGTCATGGCCTGCACGAACGTCATGTAAATCTTGTCCACGTCCGGCCGCTCCTCGCGGTCCACCTTGATGCTCACGAAATGCTGATTGAGGAACTGCGCCAGCTCCTCGCTCTCGAACGACTCACGTTCCATGACGTGGCACCAATGGCAGGTCGAATAGCCGATGCTGAGGAAGATGGGCTTGTTCTCCCGCCGCGCCTTCTCGAAGGCCTCCTCGCCCCACGCGAACCAGTCCACGGGATTGTGGGCGTGCTGGAGCAGGTAGGGCGATTTCTCACGCGCCAGGCGGTTGGTGTGCTTGGGCGCGGGCGCGGGCGCGTGGGTGGACATGGAACTCATCGATGTAGCTTTCGGTTTCTCTTTCTCACAGCCGGTGGTGGTCATGAGCAAAACCATGACCGCGGGCACCATGCAGTCCTTCAGGAACATTCCGCGACGATACGGTCAGCGTCGAGCGGGGCAACCCAAAGTTCGTCGTGGAAACGATTCCAGGAAATTCCATTTCTCTCCAGGCTCTCCCTGCACAATTGTTGGAACGCAGATTGAGAAATGGTTATCGAAACGTGAGAAAATTATGATGCTCGGACTTATTTTGATGAGTTACTGGTGGCTGGTCATCCCCGGCATATTGCTGGGACTTTGGGCGCAGTTCCGGCTCTCCTCCACCTACGGCACCTACAGCCGGATCGGCAATGCCCGCGGCCTGACCGGCGCGGATGCCGCGCGCCAGATCCTGGACTCGGCCGGTCTCCACAACATGCCGGTGAACGAAGTCGGCGGACATCTGACCGATCACTACGACCCGACCAAGCGGGCGCTGTTTCTTTCGTCGGAGAATTATCACGGCCAGTCGCTGGCGGCCGTCGGCGTGGCGGCGCATGAAGCCGGGCACGCACTGCAACACAAGGCGGCTTACGCGCCGCTGCACATCCGCATGGCCATGGTGCCGATTACAAATTTCGCCAGCATCGCGTGGGGCATCCTCGCGCTCGTCGGCTTCCTGTTTCACATGCTGCCCATGTTCCTCAATATCGCCATCATCCTGTTCACCATCATTGCCGCCTTCCAACTCATCACCCTGCCGGTGGAATACGACGCCAGCCGACGCGCCAAGGCCCAGTTATTCCGGCTGGGATTGATTCGCGAGGAGGAACGCTCCGGCGTGAGCAAGGTGCTGAACGCTGCCGCCCTGACCTACGTGGCCGCGCTCGTCACCTCCGTGCTGCAACTGCTCCAATTTGTCATGGCCGCGCGCGGCCGTGACCGGAGTTGAGGGTGCCTTCAGCCTGATAAACAACTTGCTGGCTCGCGTCGAGCGCCGGGGCTAATCATCCCCGCATGATCACAGAACAGCCCAGCGTGGCACTGCGATGGCGGAGGTTCGGCGCGCTCCTCGCAGTGCTCTGCTTGGCGGGATGCGATTCCTCCACGAGAACGACCGCTCCTTCGACCGATGCTGGCATCACCTCCATCGCGCCGCTCACCAACCAGGCGGCGCTCACGCAGACAAACTTCCTTGAGCACATCCGCCACCTTCCCAGGAAGGCCGCTTACGAACCCCGTCACTTCACCAGCCTGACCACCGGGAAAGAGCAGTTGCGCTATCTCCTGCTCAAGCCCAAGAACTTTCAGCCGGCGCAATCTTATCCGCTCGTCTTGTCACTCCACGGCGGAGCGCCGACCAAGCAGTTCGATAATCTGCTGGAACCGTACCTGCCCGGACTCGCCTACGGCTTGGGCCGGTTGGCCGCGGACGAAACCCAGGACCAAAATCCCTGCTTCGTCGTCGCGCCCTGGAGCAACGGCCGCCGCTGGGACGCGGAAAACATTCAGCTCGTGCTGGGACTGCTCGATGCCTTGCAGCAGGAATTCCACTACGATGCGAAGCGTGTCTATGTCACCGGCCAGTCGATGGGCGGCTTCGGAACGTGGGCGATCATCACACAACACCCGGAGCGATTCGCCGCCGCCGTGCCGATCTGCGGCGGGGGCGAACCAAAGGAAGCGGTGAAAGCCAGGGCCATTCCAATCTGGGCGTTTCACGGAGACAAGGATGCCGTGGTGCCGGTCCACTACACGCGCGAAATGATCGCGGCGCTGCGCCAGGCGGGCGCAACTCCACGTTACTGGGAATACGAAGGCGGCACCCACGCCGGCACCGCCGAGCGCGCCTACTGCGAGCCAGACCTCATCAACTGGCTATTCGAACAGCGGCGGCCCTGAAGAGATTTCCGAGCTACCGCGCCGCATCTGTCAGCCGCGCCGCGTAAACTTTCCGCGCGTGTTCGTAGGCGGCTCGGGCGTCCTCCATCTCGGCCGGCTTGTAGGTGCGCTGCTTCTGGCCCCAGCACACGTCCACTCCCTTGAGGCACCACTCGATGCTCTGGCGCTCGCGCACAGGCTTGCCCTCCACCGTGACCCAGATCGGATTACTGTGGGAGGTGGGGAAGATGCGCAGCGCCACCCAACTGCTACGGTCGATCTTCGCCTCGAAGGTCACGTCGCGCATTTTGCCGTCGGCCACGAATTCCTGCCTGGCCACGGACTGGCCGTTGACGATCAGTTCGATGGGCACGGTCTTGGTCTCACCAATGCGCGCTTTCTCGATCTGCCAGGTGAAACGATTCTTCGCCACCGTGTTGATTATGTCATCAAGCATTGCGGCGACTTTCGCCGTGGCCCGAATCGTCGTGGGTTTGTCCACCCGGAGTTCGCTGCCGTTCTCGCCCACCGCCGCGTCGTTCACCTTGAAGTCGATGAGATGGCTGTAGCCGTCGCTGACGTAAGTGCGGCCGAGGCGGACACCTTCGCACCAGTCGTCGTAGGTGAGCTTGCCGTCGAGTTTCACGTAGCTGCGCCCGAGACCGACGCGATCGCCATAGATGCACGGGAAATCTGTTTCGCCGCTGGCCCGGATGCGGAAGCCGACGTTCAAGCTGTGATACCACATGGTCAATTCTGCGGTCGGATCGGTATCGACGGTCGAAATGAAATCAACGGCCGGCACCAGCTTGCCGTCCGGCCCGGGCACGTCGTGGGTGATGTCCACGATGAACTCATTCGCGCCGATGCCGTCGTAGCGCGGCTGCTGGTAGCCCAGTGTTTCACCACGCGGCACTTGAATGCCATTGCCGGAATGCGCCGGGCCGGTCACCGCGCCCTGCTTCTTCGCCCATTTAAGCGTGTTCAGCCCGAGCGTCGGCCAGTGATCCTTCGAGACACCGCCGGGATACATCTGTTCCTTGAGCCGCAGCAGCACAAGGTGCCCGCTTTGGTGCGAACCGAACCCGCTCACTTCGATGTCGTAGCGCAGCAGGTAGGGATATTGCGAAACCTTGTCCACCGCGCCGCAGAAAAACTGCTTCTGAAAATCAAAACACGGCCCCCAGGTCAGGTTCGCGCCGATCTTCAAGTCTTCGCCCTTGCAGTGGCGGAACATGTCTTCGGCAAACACGCCTTCGGTCGGCTTCACGTAATGAGCGCAGCCCGCCGCGTGAATGTGATGGTCGCCCGACCACCAGCCGAACTTCGCCGGGTCCACCCAACGGTCGGTCTTGAAGGACAGCTCCTTCGTGGCGGCGATGATGGCGTGCGAAGATTTCTTCACGATCGATTCCGGCCCGCGCGAAAGCTCCACCGTGTAACGGCCCGCCGGCAATTTCATTTTCTCGCCGTCGCCGCGATAAACCTGATCGTGGAACGCAAAGTCCGGAGCCAGGCGCTTGCTCCGCGCCGGGTAAACGCGGTTCTGCTGATCACGAATGACGAACGCCGCGATGGTCGGCTCGTTGCTGTCGTCGCGCACACGCAGCGTGACCTCCTGCGCCGGGCGCGCGGTGAACAGCACATCCACCTCGTTGCGATAGCCGATGTCCTGCGTCCCCTGCCCCACGTTGAAGGAGAACTTGCCTTCGCGCTTCCCTGCGTCGCGGCTGTAAAGCTGGATGATGCGATATTCGACCGCCAGGCCACCGAGTGTGGCGCTCATCGGCTGCGCATCGAACATGGCGAGATCTAGCCAGCGATTGGCCACGTCCTCGGCGGGAGAATTGAAGAGCCGCTGCGCATTCGGGCTTACAGCTTTTAGTGGCGCGGTCGTGCCGGATTCGTTCGCCACCTTGACCAGGAACACGCGCCAGCCCGATTCGTCCAGTTCTGGCTTGGCCTCACCCACCGCGACCTTCACCCGCATCTCGGGATTGATGCTCACGCCGAACAGCACATGCCGGTCGAGCACCGTCTGGATTTGCTGGCTGGCTTCGGCAGCGGGCAAGGCGGGCGCGTCCCTGAGTTGCTTCAACTCGGCGTCGCTCAATGGCGTGCCCAGATAAGCCAGCGCGTCGGTGACACGCGTGACTTGCGCCGCCAGCGGCTGCACTTCGACATTGGGAACGATGGGGAAGGATGCCGCAGTGGCAGCCAGCCCCAACAAGCACAGCAAGACGACAATGAGTTGGCGCATAATTCCTTTCGGGTGATTGCGGCGGATGATAGCGGGCGGCACGCAGAGGGGAAGCGCGATTCTCTGGAACGACGACACTGGAAAGTGTCGTCACCTGCCGACAAGAATGTCGGCGCTACAAACGTAACGCCGGCTTTCCAGCCGGCAGGTGGCGAGACTTTCCAGTCTCGTGTCGGTGGCTCCTCGAAGCCGCACCCTCTCACAATTCACAGCCAACTCCCGCATTGCGCCACCGAATCCTTTCCCCCAAATTCCGCGCCCTATGTCGAGCCGGAAGCAGTATCCGTTCAATCTCATCGAGCCGAAGTGGCAGCAGTTCTGGGAGGAACAGCAGTCCTTCCGCGCGTTCAATCCCGGCGAAGTGCTGCCGGCGGAACATCCCTTCGCGCAACGTCACGGACTTGCGGGCAAGAAAGTTTCCGCCGCCGATTTGCCGCCGAAGTTCTATGTGCTCGACATGTTCCCCTACCCTTCCGGCGCGGGACTGCACGTCGGGCATCCCGAAGGCTACACGGCCACGGACATTCTCGCGCGCTACAAGCGCGCCGCTGGTTCGCATGTGCTGCATCCGATGGGCTGGGACGCCTTCGGCCTGCCCGCCGAGCAATACGCCATCAAGACCGGCCAGCATCCGCGCGCGACGACCGAGGCGAACATCGCGAACTTCACCAAGCAGATCAAAAGCCTCGGCTTCAGCTACGACTGGTCGCGCGAGGTGGACACCACCGATCCGAAATACTTCCGCTGGACGCAGTGGATTTTCCTGAAGCTCTACAACTCGTGGTTCAACCCGGAGACGAACAAGGCCGAGCCGATTGAGACCCTGAAGTTTCCAGGGGAGCTGGAATTGCCGGGCGCACAGGTAGGGCGCGGTGTCCTCACCGCGCCGCGCCTCGAATCGGAGGAGCGCCCCGGAACTGCCAACGCCTCACCCCGGCGCGCTGAGACAGCGACGCCCTACCAACTCGAAGACAAACGCCGCGCCTATCGCGACTCCAAGCGTCTCGCGTTCAGCAGCGAAGCCCCAGTGAACTGGTGTCCGGAACTCGGCACCGTGCTGGCCAACGAGGAAGTCATCGACGGCAAGAGCGAAGTGGGCGGCTTCCCCGTGGTGCGCCGGCCCATGCGCCAATGGATGCTCCGCATCACCGCCTACGCCGAGAAACTGCTCGACGATCTCAACACGATCGACTGGAGCGACTCGCTCAAGGAGATGCAGCGGAACTGGATTGGGAAGAGCGAAGGGGCGGAGGTGGATTTTCAGATTGGTGGCCGTGCGGACAAGATTCGCGTTTTCACGACGCGCCCCGATACGCTGTTCGGTGCGACCTACATGGTGTTGTCGCCGGAGCACAAGTTGGTCGCGGAAATCACGACGGCCGAGCAGCGCGAAGCCGTGAAGCAGTATCAGCAGTTCGCCGCCGGCAAGAGCGATCTCGAACGCACGGAACTCGCGAAGGAGAAGACCGGTGTCTTCACCGGTTCGTATGCCATCAATCCGGTGAACGGGGAGAAGATGCCCATCTGGATAGCTGACTACGTGCTCGCGAGCTACGGCACAGGTGCGATCATGGCAGTTCCATCTCATGATGCGCGCGACATGGAGTTCGCGCTCAAGTTCGACATCACAACTCAGAACGTGGTGCTGCCGCCAGACGCTTGGTTGCGCGAGCGAGTGAGTTCCACTTTTGCAGATAAGACGATTGAAGAAATCCGCGACGTTTACAAAACCACGAATGCCTACTTCGGACAGGAAGCATTCTGTGAAACTGGAACTGCGATCAATTCAGCCAATCCTGAAATCTCCCTCAACGGCCTCCCTACCGCCGAAGCCAAAGCGAAAATCACCGCCTGGCTCGAAGCGAAGAGCCTCGGCAAGAAGACCATCAACTACAAGCTGCGCGACTGGCTCTTCAGCCGGCAGCGTTACTGGGGCGAGCCGTTCCCCATCGTGTGGAAGAAGGACGCGAATGGGAACGCGTATCACGAGGCGCTGCCGGAGAGCGCGCTGCCGTTGCTGCCGCCCGCGCTGGACGATTACAAGCCCACGCCCGACGGCCAACCGCCGCTCGCCCGCGCGCAGGACTGGGTGAACCGGCCCGACGGCTCCGTGCGCGAAACGAACACCATGCCGCAGTGGGCGGGCAGTTGCTGGTATTACCTGCGCTATCTCGATGCGGGGAATGATGGCACCTTTTGTTCCGCCGAGGCTGAGGAGTATTGGATGGGCGCGCCAAGCGTCGCGCAACTCGGTTTCCACGAGTGGCAGACGCGGCTCAAGGCGCTTTATGCCTTCGCTCTTAACAATCCGGAGAACCGGAAGGATTTCGTCAGCTACGACGTGGTCAGCCCGGCGGAAGCGGATTTTCTCGCCGGGAAAACAGGGCTGCATCTCGCAGGATACCGGCGGATGATCGACAACTTTGCCATCCGTCACGTCATGAACCAGCATGGTGATGCGGAGAAGGAGCGCCAGCGCGGGCTGCTCCCAGTCAGCTTTGATGACCTGCTCCAGATTCCAGCCATCATCCACTCGGCGGATGAAGTGCGCTCCGGCGGCAAGACCGCAACGAACCTGGATCTGATCCTCTACACAAAGCGCGTTAATGGATGGCTGTACTATTTCGAAGAAGTACGGACGGCGAATGATTTGTTGGCGGCCAAGACGTTGTACAAAAAACCGGCGACGGCGAGTCATGCCGGTGAAGGCCTTGCTCAAACGCCCGAAGCGCTCCGTCGCACTGGGGAGAATCTAGCGAACACAGGGCCGCGTGGCAAGGTCACGCCCGGCGTGGACCTCTACGTTGGCGGCACCGAGCACGCCGTGCTGCACCTGCTCTACGCGCGCTTCTGGCACAAGGTGCTGTTCGACCTCGGCTATGTCTCCACGCCCGAGCCGTTCTTCAAGCTCGTGAACCAGGGACTCATCCTCGGCGAGGACGGCCAGAAGATGTCCAAGTCGCGCGGCAACACGGTCAACCCCGACGACATCCTCGTGGAATTCGGCGCGGATGCCTTCCGCCTTTACGAAATGTTCATGGGGCCGCTGGAGATGGTGAAGCCGTGGAACACGAAGGGCGTGGAAGGCGTGTATCGTTTCCTCGGCCGCGTCTGGCGTTTGTTCGTCGATGAAGCGAGCGAGACGGAGTTCGAGCAGACGCAGACCGCCACCGATCCGGCGCAGCAGCGCGAGTTGCTGAAGTTGATCAAGCTCCACGCCGGCATCAAGGACGCCGAGGCGACGAAGGAACAGCTCAAGGCACTGCACGCCTGCATCAAGAAGGTGACGGAAGATCTCGACGGCCTGCGCTTCAACACCGCCATCTCGGCCATGATGGTCTTCGCCAACGACGCCATGAACTGGGAAACGAAGCCGGTCTCCGTGCTGCGCGAGTTCCTGATTCTGCTCCAGCCTTTCGCCCCGCACATCGCGGAGGAGTTGTGGGAGAAATTGTCCAAAGTCCAAAGTACAAAGTCCAAAGTCACGGACGACGGTGCGGCGACCTTGGACCTTGGACTTTGGACTTTGGACTTGTCCTACCAGCCCTGGCCGAAGCATGACCCCGCCCTGCTCGTCGAAGACACGCTGGAGATTCCCGTGCAGGTGAACGGCAAGCTCCGCGACGTAATCCGCGTGGCGGCGACGGCAACGCAGCCGGAGATCGAAGCCCTCGCGCTCGCTTCGGAGAAGGCGCAGCAGTTCATGGGCGGCAAGGCGGTGAAGAAAATCATCGTGGTACCCAAGAAGCTGGTGAACATCGTGGTGACCTGACGCCGCGCGCGCCTGGGCTTCGAGCGGATGGAAAAGAGGAAACGGGCCGAGCCCGTTTCCTCGTATCATTCCTGACTGACCACCAAGGAAGGACGGGCAGTCACCCGTTCCAAGGCCCTCGCCCCGTCACCGCCCGACTATGGATGCGCCGATCGGTAGAAGGCCGAATTGGTCGCCGGATTGGGATCGGTGAACTGGAAAAGGCTGGCCGAGGCGTTGGTCGTCCACACCGTCACCCAAGTCACCGGCGGCACGAGGTTCGTGGATCGTTCCACCCGATAAGTGAAGCCCGGTGTGGCTGAGAAGGTAATCGTTGGGATGTTGCCATTGGCGGTGATGGACACGATGGAGTTGGTGCCGGCGGACACATTCGTCACCGTGAGCGTGGCGATGCTGCTGGTGATGGACCCGTAAGCGTTGGTCAGCACCACGAAGTAATTCCCCGCGTTGGCGAGAGTGACGTTGAACAGGCTCAACACGGAGAGGTTCTGCCCAGGCATCAGGTTGCCGGTGAAATACCATTGATAGTAGCTAGCCCCGCAACCATTGACCGTGACGCTGAAGAAGGTGTCGTCGCCCACGTTCACGCCGTGGCTCACGGGCTGGGAGACGATGCCGGGCGCGCAGTTGCTGGGCGAAGTCACCAGCCCGCTCCAGACAAACACGTCGTCCTCGTAAGTGAGATCGCCGTTCACCAGATCGGAAGCACCACTGGCAAAAGCCACACCGCTGCCGTCGCTGCTGATCATCGCGGTGTAACTGCCGTTGTTGCCACCCCCGGCCGAGGTGCGGTTGCGGCTGACCAGTTCCGTGGTGCCGGCAAAGAGATCGCGGCGGAAAATGTTAAACTCATCAGAGGAAAAATCCCCGGACGTGAGGTTCTGCGCATCGCTCTCAAAAGCCACGAAGCGCCCATCCGCGCTGATGGTCGGAGCGTAGGAATCTCCGTCACTGCTGCCGGTGCCGGAGCAGTTCATGCTGACCAGCGTGGTGGTGCCCGCCACAAGGTCGCGCACGAAAACGTCCGTCAGGCCATTGGTGTCAGCCGCCGTCAGGTCGCTGGCGTCACTTTCGAAGACAACATAGCGGCCGTTGGGAGTCATGCTTTGGTTGAGGCGATAGACCTGCAGAAACGAGCCGCCATTGCCGGAGCGGCTGGAGGGCGCGGCGCTGATCAGTTGCACGGTGCCAAGCGTCGAGTCGTAGGCGAAGACATCGATGGCGCCGTTGGTGTCACCGGGCACGAGGTTGTCAGCAAAACTTTCAAAAACAATGTAGCGACCGTTGGCGCTGATGATGGGATCAAACGAACTGCCGTTGCCATTGCCCATGCCGTTCGTGTACCGGCTGCACAGGATGTTGATGCCGGACAGGCGGTCACGGACATACACGTCGAGGAAGCCGTTGGTGTCGGTCGGTCCGAGGTTGCTGGCCGCGCTCTCGAAGGCCACGAAGCGCCCGTTGTCGCTCAACGACGCATCAAGGGACACTCCATTGGGCGCAACACCACCCGCGCCCACGGAAATCATTTCGGGCACGCCGTTGCTGAGGTCGCGCAGGAAAACGTTGAGGTAGCCGCCGGTGGCATTGGTCGCGAGATTGGAGGCGTAACTCTCGAATGAAACATAGCGACCATCGGGCGTGAGCCGCGCGTCGTCGGAGTAGCTATTGCCACTCCCAACCCCGGTCAGGTTCACACTCACGAGTCTTGTGGTACCCAGCGATGTGTCGCGGAGGAAAATGTCGCCCGTGAAATTTGGGTCGTTGATATGGCTGATTCCTGTCAAGCGAGCAGTTCTCCTGCACTCCGGAAAATTTCATTTCTTCCGGCTGCGCGTCACCGCGGCTTTTCTGAGTCAGAGGCAGGAACGCTTTATTCCTGCGGTTGTCCAATGCTGAGATGCGTGAGTCCTCTCGCGGGTCTCCCCGATCTCCTTGCCCCGACGCTCCCGCACCGTCTCGCCCCTCGCGGATGATTCCTCCCCCGCCCGCGTCGATTTCCCATTCCAACCTGTCATCACCGCCCGTCTTTCCGTCATCCTGCCGGCCGCCGGATTGGATTCTCCGGCCCCGGCTCGATTGGCCGCCCCGGCGAATTGGATTCCCTCACGAACCCGTGACCCACTCTCATCGCCCCGTCATCAACTTCGCCCGCCGGGTTGATTTCGCCCCCCTCCAGGTTGATTTCCCGCCCGCCCAGGTTGAATTCGCCGCCGCCGGAGTCATCACTTCAGGTCGCAGATTGACTTCGTCGGTGTCCCGATTGCATTCGGCCCCGCGC
Source organism: Pedosphaera sp. (assembly GCA_031414955.1). Taxonomy (GTDB): domain Bacteria; phylum Verrucomicrobiota; class Verrucomicrobiia; order Limisphaerales; family SIBH01; genus JANNGC01. The sequence continues at coordinate 22,898 of JANOQV010000259.1, forward strand.
AGATGGATTTCGCCCCTCCGGTCAGTCACCAGCTCCGGCTCCAGATTGATTCCGACCCCGTCCGGGGTAATCCTTCCCGTGGCCCGATTGAATTCGCCGGGCCGGGAGGTCATCATTTGCCCTCGCCGAGTTGATTTCGCCGGTCGCCGGGTTGATTTTTCCAGAATCAGAGTTGATTGGGCCCTCTCCAGAGTTGAATCTTCCACTCCCAGAGTCGATTTCGGCACAAAACCTGTCGATCACCGTACGGAAATCATTCCGTCAAGGCGTTCTGTTCCTCTTGGATTCCTGCATCTTTTAC
>JANOQV010000260.1:0-14590 GCA_031414955.1 Pedosphaera sp.
CAGCCCGATCCTTCGCCTTGGGAGGGCAGAGACAGGCCGCAGTCCGGGCAATGACGTTCAGTGTGCATGAGCGGGCGCGCTTCGCAGCCCTATTGATAGAATAAGAAAAGTTACGTCGAGGTGACGAACTATTTGGCGCGCGCTGATAATCGGCCGTGACGCAGGTCGCTTCGCTGCACGATGAGGTAGAACTTGTCGCGCTGCGACAAGCAGTGCCGCGTTCCGCGGCGCAACGTGACGTCAAGGCAGTCCTACCACGCCGGTTTCAGGGCCGGGTCGTCAAGGTCGAGGCGGTAGAGGATCTGGTTGTAGTTGTAGCGGGTCGTGGGCACGGGCTTGTCCGCAAACTCCGCCGTGTAGGTGCCTTCAAAGATCAGGATGGGCGAACCGTCCGGCGTGAACTCGGGGTGCAGGCGCGGATTGTAGAAGGTGTAATTGTCGTGCGTGAGCACCTTCACGGCTTGGCCCCAAGGACCGGTGGGCGCGTCGGCCTCGGCATACCACAGTTCACCGAAGGCGGAAGGTTTGCCGAAGCTTTCCATGAACACCGTGACCCAGCGTTTGCGATAAGCATTCCATGCGACCGAACCGCTGTGGGGTTTCACGGGCCTGGCCTCGCGGGCGGAGGCCAGACTCTTCGGCGACTCCACGAGTTCCCACCGGGTCGAATCTTGCCACGCCTCAAAACTTGCCGGGCAGCGCAGGAACGGGAGCGGGTTGCCGAAGTAAACCCATTTCTTGCCCGCCTCGTCGTTCCGAAATACGGGATGGCCATCCGGAACCTGCGGCGGTTTGGGTGCAGCGTCGGACTTGGTCCAGACGATGCGCAACTGGTCGAACTTCTCCGCCGCGTCGTCCCACACGCACAAGCCCCATTCGTAGATTTCGAGGTGGTTGCGAATCTTCATGTACGAGCCGCAGAGCCGCGCGGCACCAGTTTGGTCGGGCAGGCTCACGTAACCGCTGACCCAGGTCGGACCGCTGCCGGGCATCTTCGCCACCCCGCGCGGCTTGCCGGTGCCGTCGCGGAAGTAGTCGAGCTTCAACCGCAGCGGCGGCTCGAAGGAGGCGAGCGGTTGGACCACGGTGGTGGCGCTGCTCATGTCGAAGATGCCGAGCGGATAATGCGGCAACGTGGTGTCGCCCCAGGCCCAGAAAAGTTTCCCGCGATGGACGGCGTTCTGCACGCTGTCGCTCCCGAACACGCCAGACTCGCGCCAGTCCAGTTCGCGCCCGAGCTTCTGGCTCTCGGCAAAAATCCCCGCGCCCGTCGAGCGACCGAGGCGCTTGGCGATGATGGTGCGGTTCACCTCCACGCGCAGCGTTTTGCCCGGCTCGGGTTTCAAGCGCACGCCGCGCAGGCCGAAGCCGTCCTTCTTCACCTCATAGCCGTGGCCGATGACATCAAACCATACCTCGCGCCCCATGAGTTCCGGCGCATCGAGCGCGATGACCCCGGTATTGTCGGTCACGAAAGTGGCGGCGTGGGTGGTGCGTAACTGCACGAGCGGCACCGGCCAGCCGTTCTGTTGGTCCACGACTTCGATGCGGCAGAGGTGCCCGGGAACAGGGCCGGCGGCGAGGGAAGCGCACGCGCTTCCAAGGAACGCAATCGCAAGCAGCAGGAAGCAACATGGCTGCCGTCTCCGGATGTTCATGGCGTGGAACGTAACGGCGCGGGCCGGGTTCTGACGAAACGAAACTGCGACCACCGCGCCTGGACTTGCAGCCGCGCCCTAGTTCTTCCGCACGCGGAAGAACCGCTGCGCCGGGGCCACGAGGGAGTTCGAGACCGACTGGCGCGAGCCATTGCCCAGGTTGGTCTTGACCGGCACCCAGGGAACATTCGTGAAGAGCAAAGTCTTGGCCTCCGTGACGTAGCTGCCGCCCGGAGCCGTGTCGAAGGAGAAGACGAGATTGGTGCCAGCCTGCCGTGTGTCCACGATGAGCGGCACCCCGAGGCAGCAAACGTAACCGTCGAACAACGCGATTGAATCCACCCACCAGCCGTCCGCATTCACGGTGTCATCCGTGCCGATGCGCCAGCGGAACTGAACATTTTGACCGGCGGCCGAAGCGGGCAGTTGAATCGTCGTGGTGGTGAAGCCGCCGGAGTTCCCGCTCCAGGCCGCCCGGTCGCCGAGCGGATTGTCATAAACGGTGGGCAGGATAAACGTGTAAGCGCCGGAGATAAAAGTACCGCCCAGGTTCAAGATGTCGTCGAAGGCTCCGCCCGCGATGGAGATTTCAAGCACGCCGCCATCAAAGCCGATCTCCATGTCGTAGCGATGGCGGAAGCCAAGCCGGGCGTTGGTGGTGCTGATGGCCAGGGACGGGCTGGTGAGGGACAGGTCGGTGATGAACTCCGAGTTGTCCACATAGGCGGCGCGTGGGGCCGTGTCCGAAAAATCTGAGACGGTCGCCCAGTTGGGACCACCGAAACCCGAGACCGTCCAACCCGCCGGCAGACTGGGCGGTGTGACCCCATCGAAGTTTTGCGTGAACCCGGCCACCGTCGCGCCCAGCGTGAAGCTGAAGCTGACCGTGCCCAGATTGTTCGTGCCGTCCTGCAGCTGGAGTCGGGGCGCAATGCTGCTGCCGCACGGCCCGCTGGCGCTGAAGGTGAAACTTTGCGTGACCGAGGCACCGCCGCCAATCACCACGCCGTAGCTCTGCGGAGCGCTGGGCGAGGACACCCCATTGCCCGCGAGGAGCGTCGCCACCAGATTGATGGTGTTCGAGCCGCCCTGATTTCGAAGCGCGAATTTGACCGTGACTGTTTCACTGGGATCGATGACGCCGTTGGTCGGCGCGCAATTCTCCGAGACCAGCACCGCGCCCGCTCCGGTGAGAATCGGCACCAAGGACGGGTCTTTGCCGGGCACGCCCGCCGGGCTGGTATTGAGCGGATCGAGCCAGTCGCGCAGGCGCGTGTCGGCCGTGAGGCCGAGATTCCAGGCCACGGAAAACTTCCCATAGCAATCGGCCAGCGAAGGCGTGGGGCACGCGGAACCGCCGCCGGAAAGCGTGCCCACCAGGCGGTGCGTGATCGGATCCCAGATGCCCGAGCCGGAGGAGCCAGGCTCGGTGACGCCGGAATTCCAAACCACGTTCCAATGCGTGGCGCTGCCGCCAGTACCGATGCAACTATTCACCGTGGTAAGCGTGCTGTTGGCGAAGCTGATCGATTTCTCATCCGTGTTCGGATGGTGAATGCCCACCGTGCCCGCCGGCGCCACGCCCGAGCGATCCCAGCCCGAGTAGAAGACATTAAAGCTGGAGTCGGGCACGTCCTCCAGTTCGATGAGCGTCACGTCCACGTCGAACTTCGCCATGCGAAAGGTCGCGCCGCTCTGGTTCTGGGCCAGCGATCCGCCCCCGTGCAGGCCGCAGGTGGGCGACTCGAAGTTCCAATACACGACGAGGCTGGGCGCATTGCCGGCGGTGATGCCGCAATGGTTGGCGGTGAGGAAAAAGTTTTTGAAGTCGCCCGCCACGTCATTGATCAGCGTGCCGGTGCAGAGGAAGGTGCCGCCGATGCTGTACACGCCCACGCTGCGAATCTCGTTGCGCCAGGCATCGCCGGCCGGGCAGATGACGTCGTTGTTGCACGCGCCCGCCTTGGCCACGTCGAGTTGCGCCTGTCGTTTGAACATATCGCGATAGCCGCGGTTGACTTGCGCGAGCACGAGTTCCGGCTGCTCGTTCGCGCCGGCGGGCACGAAGAGTTCGATCACCGCGTCGCCACCGGGCAGGAGCGGCGTCCAAAGCTGGCGATGCGCTTTGTTGTCGCGCGACTCGTACGGACCCTGAAAGTAATCCTCCCCCTCGGAGAGAACATGGAGCGTGGCTCCGTGGGGCAGACGGCAGGTGGAAAAACCAAAGCTCAAATCCGTGGCGCCCTTGGAGGCGACCCGCAGACGCCAGAGCCGGCCGCCGGGCACGTTCTCCCAGGTGCCGTGAGTGGCGGGCGTGATTTGCACCTGGCTCGGCGTGGCGTAACGCAGCGGCGTCTGGACGCCGCCGGCCAGGTCCGCGGCCAGTTCCGCCTGCGGGTCGGTCGCCGCCACCCGGAGTTGCGCCACGTTGGGGAGTGGCCGGGCGTTGAGCAGACGGCTCGAGGGCGGCGCTCCCTGCCGGGCCAGCGCGGCCCACGGGACGAGAAACACGAGGGCGCCCAGGGCGAGCTGGCGAGCGGCAAGTTTCATCAGGTCAGTCGGCCCAGGCGATACACGGTTGTGGTTCATGCGCATAATGATGTCGGGTTTGGAATTCAGAACACCGCCAGGCTGCCCGAAATTAGCTGTCGAGTCCAGCACGGGACTGAAACAGAATGGAACTGGGCGCATCTGGGAATTGACACCGAAGCTTGGACCGTCTGGTCGGCGCTGTCCTCAGCGCGCCAGGGTGGAGCGTGCCGCCAGTCCTGCGTGCCTCGTCCTGTCGTGGCCCGGCGCGCTGAGGACAGCGACGCCCTACCCGCGCCTGCCACCCTCGGTGGCACTTTCCAGAGCCTGTTGCCCAAACCATCGCACTCCAGATGCCCCCCGTTCCACCGGCGGCGCACTTTTCCGCTTTGCAGTCGGACGCGCTTTGCTAGCTTCGCCCGCCTTGGATTCTAATCGCATGAACTTTTTCAAATACCACGCGCTGGGGAACGACTACATCGTGCTCGACCCGCAGAGCTTCGCGCCCACGCTGGACGAGCCGAACATCAGGCTGATCTGCCATCGCAACTTCGGCGTCGGTTCGGATGGGATTCTTTACGGTCCCCTGCCCTCGGAGCGCGCGCCTTTCCGGCTGCGCATCTTCAACCCGGACGGCAGCGAGGCCGAGAAGAGCGGCAACGGGCTGCGCATCTTCTGCCGGTACTTGTTCGACCAGAAGCTGGTGCGGGAGAATCAGGAGTTCCTCGTGGAGACGCTGGGCGGGGTGGTGCGCGCGACCATCTTCGACGGCGGTAAAACGATCCAGGTGGACATGGGCCGGGTCAGTTTCTGGAGTGATGAAATTCCGATGACTGGCCCGCGGCGCGAAGTGTTGCGCGAGGATCTGGTCGTGCGCGATCGCACGTTCAACATCTGCGCCGCCACCATCGGCAACCCGCACTGCGTGATGGTGCTGCCGGAGATCAGCGATGAACTCGCGAAGACCTACGGGCCGCACCTCGAGACGCACGCGAGTTTCCCCAAACGCACCAACGTGCAGTTCCTGCAAGTGCTGGACCGGAAGAACATCCGCATCGAAATCTGGGAGCGCGGCGCGGGCTACACGCTGGCCAGCGGCAGCAGCAGCAGCGCGTCGGCGGCCATCGCGCGCAGGCTCGGCCTGGTGGATGCCGCCGTCACCGTCCACATGCCCGGCGGCACGCTGGGCATCGAGATTGCCGACGACTTCGCCATTCGCATGACGGGGCCAGTGACGGCGGTGGCCCAAGGGACGATCTCGAACGAGATGTTCACGACAAAAATTTAGCCGGCAGCCCGAGGCCGCCGGCTAAATCCAGAGTCTAATTCAATGGCCGACCGCCTGCGGCACGGGCTTGGACGGGGGACGGAAGAACAGCGCCAGCGCAAGGGCCGCCACCGAAGCGCAGGCCAGCGGCACCAGGAAGAGACTGCGGAAGTCCGTTACGCCATTGGCCGTGAACACATTCTGGATCAAGTACGGGCAGACGGAGTTCGCGACCAGCGCGCCCACGCCGAGAATCATCACGTTGAACAAGCCTTGCGCACTGGAGCGGACGTCCTTGGGGAAATGTTCATCCACGAAGATGTACACCGTGGCGAAGAAGAACGCGTAGCAGATGCCGTGGAGAATCTGCACCAGGATGATGAGTTCCTTGTGCTGCGGCAGGAAGGCATAGACCGCGAAACGTCCCGCGTGGCCGAGCACGCCGATGATCATGGTGGTGCGCCAGCCGAGTTTCTTCAGCGTCGCGCCGAGCACGAACATGGTGAGGATTTCCGCAATCTGGCCGATGCTCATCACCGGCATGATCCAGTTGCTGGGAATGCCCACGCCCCCCGCCGCCGGCGCGGCCCCGAGGAAGGAGCCGGTCCAGTTGAAGTAACAGTTGTGGACGAAGGAATCGACAAAAGTGACCAGCCAGAGCACGAGCACGAACGGATGAGCGAGCAACTTGACCGCCTGAAGCCAGGCCAGGCCGCTCCCTGCACCCGCGCTGGCCTTTTTCGGCGGCGTGTGCGGCAGGGTGAGGCTGAACAGGGCCAGCACGACCGAGGCGACACCGGCCACGACGAAGGTCCAACGGGTGGCGGCTTTCGCGGCGTCACCGGTCATCGGGTGAGCGAGCGCGGCGCTGATCCAGTCCACGAAGCCCGCCGGGTTCGCGGCCTTCACCGCCGCCCAGTCCACGAAGATGAAGGTGAAGGGCCAGGCGGCGAGAATCCAGCCGATGGTTCCGCCCATGCGCACGATGCCGAACTCCTGCTTGGCGTCCTTCATGGCGGCGAAAGCGATGGAGTTGGTGATGGAAATGGTCGGCACGTAGAGCAGGCAATGCACCAGCATGCAGCCAAAGAAGGGCCAGAAAGATTTGGTGAAGCCGCACATCAGAATGGCGACGCCGCCGATGAGATGGCTGAAGGCCAGAAACTTCTCCGCCGCGAAATTACGATCCGCAAACTGATTGCTGAAGAACATGCCCACGATGGCCGCGATGGGAAACGCGTTGAGAATCCAGGACTGCTGGCCCGGGGTGAAACCCAGGCTGGGCAGGTAGCCGAAGATGAGCGGCAGCCAGGCTCCCCAAATGAAGAATTCGAGGACCATCATGAGAAACAGCTTGAAGCGAATGGCTTTATTCATAGGTGATGGCGCGGAGCCTACGCGGAGCGCGCGAGCGGAGGCAAGCGGGGTTTCTCCGTTGGCCAGCGGGCGTGTGGAATTCGAGTCCAGCCAGGCCGTCGGGAGCACCGAGAGGATTGGGCTTAGATCCTGTCTGAAAAGTCACTGGGGCAGCGTAAGCTGCCGGCCCCGGAGTGCGCACGGCCGCAAGGCGGAGGCTTGAAACTAAGCCGGAGGGCGTGAATGAATCCGGGATGCGGTGGTTGAACATTCCGGGTCTCGGATTAGTCTGGCCCATGTCCAACTGCAAGCGGCCGCGTTTTCTTCGTGCCATCGTGCTGATGGCTTCCTTGGTGGCACTGTCCGGCGTGCGCGCCTTTGATCCTGAAACCATCGGCTTGTCGGCCTTGCGGCGGGAACGGCCCGGTCTCACCGGAGCGGGCGTGCGCGTGGCCCAACCCGAGGGCGAAGTCGGCCCGGGGGCCTGGCAGGTCCAGCCGTCCGTGAACGGCTCGGTGCTTTTCACCTGGGCCTCCGACCTCGGCCTGGCCACAAATTATCCCAACGCAGTCGGCTCCGCTTCCGGTCACGCCAATGGCGTGGGTGAGGTTCTGTTTGGTTCCACCTACGGAGTGGCTCCCGGCGTGACTTCCGTGGACAGCTACGAGGGAAACTATTTCATCAACGCTTTCGTCGTCGGCCTGCAACCCATTCCCGCCCGAATCATCAACCAGAGCTTCATCATCACCGAACTGCCTTCCACCAATGTTGATTTTTACTACGACGCCTACACTGAACAATACGACGTGTTGTTCATCTCCGGGGTAAACAACGCGCCGGGCACGCCCCCCGCGCCCGGCACGGCCTACAACAGCATCGCGGTGGGAGTTTATTTCGAGGGCTCGCAGAGCAGCATCGGACCGACCATCGACGGCCGATCCAAGCCCGACCTGGTTTCGGTCGAACCGGTGTCCAGCACGGCCACTCCCGATGTCGCGGGCGGCGCGGCCCTCTTGCTGCAAGCGGCCGCGGCCGAGGACGCGGGACCAGGCACGGCAGCCCTCGCCACCAACGCCACCACCATCAAGGCGCTCCTGCTCAATGGCGCGGTGAAGATGACGAACTGGACGAACGGCGCAACCCGCCCGCTGGATGCGCGCTACGGCGCAGGCGTTTTGAACATCTACAACTCCGACCAGCAATTGCGCGGCGGACGTTTCGCCGCCCGGGCGACGAACGGCGTGAGCGTCGGCGCGCCGCATCCGCCCACCGGCGCCACCAACGACCTGCCAGCGCGGCGCGGCTGGGATGTGAGCACCATCGAGAGCACCGTGGCCCAGGATCAAATCGCGCATTACTGCTTCACGCTGCCGGCCAGCAGCGCCACGCACGCCGTCACCGCCACCTTGGTCTGGAAGAAAATTGGAGTCGGCGCGCTGACCAATCTCGACCTGTTCCTCTACCACATGGCGAGCAACACGCTGGTCGCATCTTCCACGAGCGCAGTGGACAACGTGGAGCATCTCTTTGTGCCCAGCCTGAGGGCGGGCCGCTATGACTTGCAGGTGCTCAAACGCGGCGGGGCAGAACGAGCGGGCCACCAAAGCTACGCTCTCGCGTTCGATTTTTCGCCGACCAGCTTGACCATCGCCCGCTCCGGCCTGAACCACGTCCTGTCCTGGCCGGCCTCGCCGGCGGGCTTCTCGCTCCAATCCTCGCCGTCGTTGAATGATCCCCTGCTCTGGCAGGCCGTCACCAACCAGTCCGCGCTCAGCAATGCGCAGAATACGACCCTGCTTTCCGCCGGCGATTCGACGCGATTCTTCCGTCTCTTCCGACCTTGAGCGCCGAAAACGGGCGGAAGTTATTCACATTTTGAAGCGCCGTCCCGACGGCCCCGTCGAACTGTGACTTATGAACCCTGTCGGAATTTCAAGCCGGGTCGCGTTCTTCATTCTGAGTTTCTGCCTGGCGCTTTCTGCCGCCGTCCCGCTTGCGCCGCCCACTCTGGATAAAGTTTTTGTGCAGGTCATCTGGGGTACCGACCAACCCCGCCCCACCGGCACGAGCTACCGCGAGATCGGCCCCAAACTCAGCGCCAAGCTTTCGCCTGTATTTCGTTGGCAACACTACTGGGAAACGGAACGACAAACCGTGAGGCTCGATCCGGCCCGGATCACCAAAGTGCAACTCGCCAACCAACGCGCCTTGGAACTGGAGCGCCTGAAATCTGGGGAGATCGAGGTGCGCCTTTTCCTCAAGGGCGGTCTGGTGTCCAAGTCGCGCTATTCTTCCAGCGGCTGCATGGCCATCCTGGGCGGCGAGCACGAGAGCAAGGATTCCTACTTCATCGTCGCGCGTTCGGATGCACCGACGACGACGGAGTGAAAGAGAAGCGGCGCGAATCACTCGCCGGCCGCACCCGGCACGCGGGCCTTCGGCGGCGAAGAAAGCAATGCAGGGTTCCGTGAACAGACCTGCCCTTCCTTTCATCAAACGGGAACGCCAGCAAGTGGACGATGCCAGCCGGCACCTGCCTTGCAGGCACGAAAAAGCCCGGCATCCAATGCCGGGCTTGGTTCAAATCTCCACCCAAGAATCGCTCAGGCGCGTTCCATGTACTTCCCGGTGCGGGTGTCCACCTTGATTTTCTCGCCCGTCTTGATGAAGAGCGGAGCCTGCACCGTGATGCCGGTTTCGACAATAATCGCCTTCTGGACATTGTTGGCCGAGTCGCCGCGCACCCCATCGGGCGCGTCGGTCACCTTGAGCACCACGCTGGAGGGGATTTCAATCGCCACCGCCTTCTCCTCCACAAAGGTCACCGTGGCCACGCCGTTCTCGACGAGGTAGTTGCGCGCGTCGCCCACCAGTTCCGCCAGGAGCGTGACCGTCTCGAAATTTTCGGGGTCGGAGAAGACGTAGTCCTCTCCGTCCTTGTAGCTGAACTCCATCTTGCGGGTCATCATCGGGATGACTTCGATCCGTTCGGTGGAACTGAAGCGCACATCGGAGGACCGACCGGTCTTGAGGCTGCGGAGGGTCGCCTGGACGAAGGCGCGAAGGTTGCCCGGCGTGCGGTGCTGCATGTCGAGCACCACGGTCACGTCCCCGTTGTGAATGATCGCCATGCCCCGGCGAAGGTCGTTTGCTGTTGCCATAAATTCTTGTTTTGATCCGCCTTACCGGTTTGTCCGGGGCGCGGGAACGGGGAAGTTAGGGAACGAAACCTCCATTGCAAGCGCGGAGTTTGATCCGGGCGATCGCGGCCCGGGCTGGGGGCGCGGCGGGGCCTGAACTGCGGACAAAGTTTTTGCCAAATGAAGCGGAATTCCTCCACACTCGTCCGAGACATCGCTCATGGAAAACTCGCAGTGCGAACATTGCCCAGGCTCGGACCGGCGCGGCTTCATCAAGAAAGCCGCGTGTCACGTTCTCGGTGCGATCATCACTCTCGTTCCGTTTGGCGCGGGGCTGGCCGTCTGGATCGATCCGGCGCGGCGCAAGGCGGCGGCGGGCGGTCAGGTGGTGCGGGTGGCCAGTCTCAGCGCCCTGCCGGATGACGGCGTGCCGCGCAAGTTCGCCGTGCTGGCCAGCCGGGTGGATGCCTGGAATAAATCGCCCGAGACGGCGATTGGGGCGGTCTATCTCCGACGGGAAAAGGGGGCTCCGCCGCGCGCCTTCAACGTGGTCTGTCCGCACGCCGGCTGCTTCGTGGATTACCTGGCGGCGCGGGAAAGTTATCTCTGTCCCTGCCACAACAGCACCTTCGCCCTCGACGGCAGGATCAACGATCCGAAAAGCCCGTCGCCGCGCGGCCTGGATGAACTCGAGGTTGAGGTCCGCCAGGGCACCGAGGTGTGGGTGAAGTTTCAGAACTACCGCGCGGGCGTGGCCCAGAAAATCCCGTCATGAAAAAGCTCCAGGCGCTCTACGGCTGGCTCGACCACCGGACGGGCTGTCAGAAGTTGCTCCACGAGACGCTTTATGAAAACGTGCCCGGCGGCTCGCGCTGGCGTTACGTCTGGGGCAGCACGCTGAGCTTCGCCTTCATGGTCCAGGTCATCACGGGCGTGTTCCTGTGGATGGCCTACTCACCCAGTTCTCAGACCGCCTGGGAAAGCGTGAATTACATCCAGCAGGAGATGTGGGGCGGCTGGCTGCTCCGCGGCCTTCATCACTTCACCGCCCAGGCCATGACGGTGCTGCTCGTCTTTCACCTCATGCAGGTGGTCATCGATGGCGCTTACAAGGCGCCGCGTGAGATCAACTTCTTCTTCGGCATGGTGCTGCTGCTGCTCGTGCTGGGACTCTCCCTCACCGGTTACTTGCTGCCCTGGGATCAGAAGGGCTACTGGGCCACCAAGGTCGCGACCAACATCATGGCCATTACGCCCTTCATCGGGCCGGAACTGCAAAAGATTGTCATCGGGGGCGCGGACTATGGGCATCACACCCTGACGCGCTTCTTCGCGCTTCACGCCGGGGTGTTGCCGGGACTGGTCATCCTCTTCATCGTGGGACATGTGTATCTGTTCCGGAAACACGGACTCACCGCCGCCCAGCCGAAGACCAGGCCCGATTGTGCCTTTTGGCCCGACCAAGTGCTCAAGGACGCTGTCGCCTGCCTGGCCGTGATGGCGGTCGTGCTCTTCTTCATCGTGAAGCCGAGGCTTTTTGGCGGCGGCGAACTGGGCGCGGAGTTGGGCGGCCCCGCTGACCCGAGCGAGAGCTACGCGGCGGCGCGGCCGGAATGGTACTTCCTCTTCCTGTTCCAGTTCCTCAAGGCCGAGTGGCTCGTGAAAATCTTCGGCCATCAAGGTGAACTGGTCGGAGCCATCATCATTCCCTCCATGGTCATGGGGTTATTGTTTGCCATGCCCTTCATCGGAAAATGGAAGCTCGGCCATCGCTTCAACCTCGGCTTGCTGGGCGCGATTTTTGCCGGCGCGGCCCTGCTCACCTTCCAGGCCGTGCAGGAGGACCGGCGTAAACCCGAATACCTCGCCTCCGTCCAGCAGGCCGAGCGCGAGGCCCATCGCGTCAAGGAACTGGCCCGCGCGCGCGGCATTCCGTTGGGCGGCGCGGTGGAGTTATTGCGCCAAGACGCGTTCACCCAGGGGCCGAAGCTGTTCGCGAAAAACTGCGCGAGCTGCCATCGCTACCAAGGCCACAACGGGCTGGGCGAACTGGTGCCGGAGGCCCAGTCCGCGCCCGACCTCAAACACTTTGCCTCGCGCGAATGGATCGCCGGTCTGCTCGATCCGAAACTGGTTTCCGCGACCAACTATTTCGGCGGGACCAAGTTCGCGGACGGCAAGATGGCCAAGTTCGTCAAGAAGGACGCCGCTGGTTTCACCCCCGATCAACTCCGCCAGATCGCGGCCGCCCTCTCCGCGGAAGCACAACTGCCTGCGCAAACCGCCGCCGACCAGCGCGACGCCGCGCTCCTCGAGGAAGGCCGCAAGTTCATCGCTTCCGAGACCGGCCGCTGCACCGAGTGTCACCAGTTCCGCAAGCAAGACCACGAAGCCACCGCCCCCGACCTGAGCGGCTACGGCTCGCGCGCGTGGCTCATCAGCCTGATCTCAAATCCCAAACACGAGCGATTCTACGGCGCGCGCAACGACCGCATGCCCGCCTTCGGCGAGGAGAAAATCCTCAACCCTCGGGCCATCGAAATGATCGCCGACTGGTTGCGTGCTCCCGAAGGCCAGACCGCGCCCGCGCCGCCTTGAATGGTCGTCCGCAACTTGCCGGTGAACAATTTCCCCGACGCCCGGTCTGAACCACCATCATGCGCTTCCGACTCCTCCTGATTTTGCTCGCCGCGCCGTGGTTGGTCAGAGGTGCGACCCACCTGCCCGCCGCCTCGAATCTCGTCGCCCGAGTGGTAACCCGCGCCAAGGAAGTGGCGCATGACACCCAGACCAACCACTACACCTACGACAAGCGCAGCCTCGTCAGCGAATTGGACGAGAAAGGCGCCGTGACCCAGACCACCGAGAAGCTCTACCGCGTGGTGTTGATTGGCGGCCTCTCCTTCCCAAAGCTGGTCAAACTCCAGGGCCGCGACCTCTCGCCCAAGGAGTTGGAGAAGGAGACGCAGCGCGAGATCGCCTTCCGCCAGCGCCTCACGCGCGTGGATGTGAAGAAAAAATCCCGGCGCAAGGAAGGTCTCGCCACGCAGGAACTGGTGGACCGCTTCGACTTCCAGGTCACCAAGCGGGAGTTGATCGCCGATCGTCCAACCCTGGTCGTCACCTTCGTCCCGCGCCCCGGCGGCGCGGACGATTCCATGGAAGACAAGATTTACCGCCAGGTGACCGGCACCATCTGGGTCGATGAAGACGAGGCGGAGATAACCAAGCTTGACGCGCGGGTCAAAGGGCCGGTTCCGCTCGGCTGGTTCGGTGCGGCCGGCTCGCTCAACCAGTTCCACGCCACCTTCGAGCGACTCCGTCTGCCCGATGGCGTGTGGGTCAATCGCAAGAGCGTTTTCACAGTCATGGCGCGCAAGCTTTTCACCGCGCTGCGCTCCCGGACCACCGAAGAGTCGAGCGGCTTCCGGCGCGAATAGATCTGGCCGCGGTCCCGCCTGGAACAGAGGCAGCCGATTCGCTGCGCCTGGTCTCAATGCGCCCCACCGCTTCACAGTACGGCGGGAACACCAGCCAGGTCGGTGCCCTGCTGGATTGTTCCCACCGGATCACTTCATGCCCCGCACTAAATCTTTGATTTGAACGTCCAGGGCCCGGGCAATTCGCAGCAAGGCATCCACCGAAACAGTCTGCCTTCCGTTTTCGAGCAACGAGATGAACACCACGGACAGGGCGGCCTTTTCAGCCAAGGCTTCTTGAGTAAGCTCGGCCCGCTTGCGGCAGGTGCGGAGCGCTTCTCCCAGGATGCGGCGATGTGGTGGTGCTGAAGGCACACCGAACGACAGCAAAGCGGCGGCTCAGGGACCATTTAGTATAGTTTAATTCCTCTTGCCTGCGGGAATTCGCTGTGGCCTCATGGTAGTGACACCTTCGGGAATCCAAAAAACCTAGCTCGTATGAAAAAACCATCAAGGCAAGCGACCTGGAAAACCATCTGGGCCGTCTTAATGTTTTCAACTTCGACAGGTTCACCGATCACCGACCTGCGCCTCACCTCCATCGTCCGGGAGGGCGAATGCACCACGCTCACCTGGGTCAGCCATCCGGGTGAGTTCTACACCGTGTATTGGACCGACCGTCTCATCCCGCCCATTTTCTGGCGGGTGGCGGAAGTGAACGTGCCCAGTGGTGGGACCAACACTTCTTGGTCGGAGGGCAATTGCGCGGAGATGATGATGATGCGCCTGGCTTCCTCGCCGACCGCGACCGCGACGAAAGTTTTGTCCCAGGAGGAAGCGGAGCAATGGCTGGAGTCGAGGCGCGTGCAATCTGATGCGAGCCGCAAGTTGCTCATGGATAAACTTCAGGCGGCCACTCAGCCCAAGGCGAAGTCCGCCCCGACCACCACGCTCGAAGCGGAGGCACCCGCAGAGGAGAAACCGCCGTCCGGCCCTTCCATGCTGCGCGTGGGCGGCGGTGCGGCCACGGTCCCGATGACCTTCTATCGCGTGGCCCGCACGGCGGTGGCGGGGTTCGTGGATGGCTGGGGTCCGGGACTCGTGGCGGCTCCCGAGGAGCTGACCAACGCCTTCGCCATTTCCGCCGGGCCGCGTTACGCCGGGGCGCACAGCCTGGCCATTCGTCCCGATGGACAGGTCTTGGCCTGGGGCGCGAATGGT
>JANOQV010000261.1:0-11931 GCA_031414955.1 Pedosphaera sp.
CCACTGCGTGGGTTCGGCCGGGTGGGCCCCCCCGCGCTGGCGCGGGTTCCGCCACACCGCGGCCCGTTGCGCACACCGCGCCCCACCATGTCCGTCAGTTCTTCGGTGCTCTCCATTCGCAGCGCGGCACGGCGGCGGAGGCGCAGCGTGGCTACGGTGGCGTTGCTGGCGAGCGGGGTGTTTCTAATCGCGTCGATTGGCGCGTTCCGGCTGGATGCGGACGCCAACGCGTGGAAACGCAGTTCGGGCACGGGCGGCTTCGCGCTGATTGGTGAGAGCACGCTGCCCATCGTGAAAGATCTGAACACTAAAGAAGGCCGCGATGCACTGGGACTGAACGAGAAGATTTTGAAGGACGTGAAATTCGTCCCGTTCCGCGTGCGCGATGGTGATGATGCGAGTTGCCTGAATTTGAACCGCGCGCAGCAGCCGAGATTGTTGGGGGTGAAGACTGATTCAATGCCCTATGACGCGTTCTCATTTGCCAGCCTTTTGGATGGCGCTTGGGCAAAAACTTCGCAGTGGAGCATCCTGAGTCGCAGCAGTGTTCCGGATCGCATCGCGCTGGATGAAAACGAAGTCGCCGCTTACGGCGACGCCGCGTCCATCCAATGGGCGCTGCACAAAAAAATCGGCGACACGCTCGCGTATCGTGACGAGCGGGGGAACGACTTCGACGTGCGGCTCGTCGGCGGGCTGGCGAATTCCATCCTGCAAGGTTCGCTCATCATCGACGAGGCGGAGTTCACGCGGCGTTTTCCCGGCGTGAGCGGCTATCGAATGTTCCTCATCGACGGCCCGTCGAACGCCCTGCCGCAGGTCAGCGCGGAGTTGACGCGCGCGTTGCAGGATTACGGATTTGAAGTGACGCCGGCGGCGCAGCGGCTCGCGGCGTTCAATGCGGTGCAGAACACGTATCTCAGCACGTTCCAGGTGCTCGGCGGGCTGGGACTGCTGCTGGGCAGCGCAGGCCTGGGCATCGTGGTGTTGCGGAATGTGCTGGAGCGGCGCGGCGAACTGGCGCTGCTCATCGCGGTGGGCTTCCGTCGTGGTCGCGTGCAGAAGCTCGTGCTGGCGGAACACGCGGCGCTGCTCGGCCTGGGACTGATCATCGGCGTCGGATCGGCGCTGGTGGCGATTTTGCCGAGCCTGCTCTCGCCGCGCGGCGAACTGCCGGTGATGTCGCTGTCGCTCACGCTGGGCGGCGTGCTGTTGTTTGGATTGATTTCGACCTGGCTGGCCACGCGTGTGGCGGTGCGGGGAAATTTGTTGGAAGGATTGAGAAATGAATGAACTGAAGATGAAAGCTCCAAGCTCCAAGCTCCAAGCTCCAAGGAAGCTCCAAATTCCAAGCTCCAATCACGAGGGGGTGTTTCGTGCGACACTGCGCCGTTCATGGCTGCAGGCGCGTTTGGCGCTTGGTGCTTGGTGTTTCTCTGGAGCTTGGTGCTTGGTGCTTGGTGCTTTGCTCGGCACTACCGCGCATGCGGCCGCCCTCTACCAAAACAATTTCACCACCAACGCCGTCGGCAAGCTGCCGGAGGAGATGCTGCTGCTCGATGGCGGCTTCACCGTGCAGGAGGTCGCGGGCAACAAAGTGCTCCAGCTTCCCGGTGCGCCGCTAGAGACGTTCGGCGTGCTGTTCGGACCCACGGAGGCGTCCGGGCTTTCGTTGAGCGCGCGCGTTCACAGCACGAAAAAGGGGCGGCGCGAGCCGGCCTTCGCACTCGGGTTGAACGGCAACGCGGGCTATAAGCTGCAAATCTCCGCCGCGAAGAAACTCGTGGAGCTTTACAAGGGCGACGACGTGATCGCGAAGGAGCCGTTCACCTGGGAATCCGATTCGTGGACGATGCTCAAGCTGCAAGTGCGCAAGGTGAAGGACGGCGAGTTTGCCATCGAAGGCAAGGCGTGGAAGCAAGGCACGCCCGAGCCGGACAAATGGACCGTGACCTTCGCCGAAAAGTCCGATCCGATCGCCGGCCGCGCCTCCATCTGGGGCAACCCCTTCGCCGGCACGCCGATTGATTTCGACGATCTAGCCGTGAGCCCGGTCAAGTAGATCAGGCCTCAATAACTTTTCCCGGCTGCGGCTGGTGAATCTTGATCTTCGGCCAGCGAGCGCGGATTTGTTCCTCGAACCACGCCCGGGCGGGCGCATCCCCGTGGCCGAGAATGACGGTGCGCGGATTCACGTCGCCGACAAAATCGAGCAACTCCTCGCGGTTGGCGTGGGCGCTCAGATCGAAGTCTTCCACCTGGCAACTCTTGGTTGTCTCGCCGGCGCTGGCGCTGAAGACAAAGGTGTCGCCGTGCTTCGCGGCTTTGAGCCGGCCGCCGGGACTGCCCGGGTCCGCGTAGCCGACGAAGAAGATGGCGTGCTTCTTGTCACCCATCATGCGGACGGCCAGATCATGCGCGGGCGTTTTCTCGGTCATCATGCCGGCGGTGACCACGAAGATGCGGCGGCTGTTGAGCTTCATGCTCTCGATGGTGTTCTTGTCGAGCACGGTGAGTTCGAGGGCTTCGTTCAGGCGCAGGTTGGTCAGGTTGCGGTGGGTGCGGTGCGCCTCGAGGTCGTAGATTTCCGTGAACACCCGGCCCAGGCCACCAATGTAGATCGGCTGCCGCTTCAATTTGCCGGCCTTCATCAGCAGCGCCAGCATGGCGAGGATCTCCTGCGTGCGGCCGAGCGCGAAGACGGGAATCATCACCGAGCCGCCGCGTTCCAAGGCCTGCTTGATGGCCATGCCGAGCCGCTCGATTTCCGCTTCGCGCGTGAAGTTGGGCTTGGGCGTCATCGCGCCGCGGGTGGTTTCCATGATGAACACGTCGGCCTGCACATCTTCAAAGCGCGCGGCCTTGAGGATGGTTTGATCGTGGAAGCAGACATCGCCGGTGTAGAAGACGGTCTGAGTCTTGCCGCGGACCATGATGCCAGCCGCACCGAGCGCGTGCCCGGCGTCGTAGAATTCCAGCGTGGGTGACGGCAGGCCGGCGCGCGATTTGTGGAAGGCCGCCCACTCAATCTCACGGTTGCACTTGTAGGCCTGGAAAGTGGGGGCGATGTCGTCCACCTCGTCGTGGGTGTAGAGCGGGTATTCCTTGATGCCGAGTTCCTCGCGCTGGCGGGTCATCACATTCACGGAATTGTGCAGCACGCGCTCGACGATGAAATAGCTCAGGTCGGTCATGAACACATGCGCCTTCGGGAAGTGGCGCATGGCCACGGGCAGCGAGCCGACGTGATCATGGTGGCAGTGGGAAAGGGCGATGGCGTCCACTTCCTCCTTCTCGATGGCTTGGTAGAGCGGGAGGCTTTCGCGACCGTCGAGCTTCGGATGCACGCCGGCGTCCATGAGCAGGCGGTGCCCGTCGATTTCCACGAACCAGGCGCTGGCGCCGATGTCCGTATCCGGATTCAGGTTGATGACTTTCATAGGTGACAGTTTTTCATCCGCAACTTTCCGCCCCACCCTCTGTTGAAAGAGACGTGCAGGGCAACGCTCGATTTTGACCGGCAACTATTTTTGAACAGAGCCGGACAAATCGCGTCATACCTTGCGTAACGCTTCCACGATAGGAGGGGGCAACAAAGCGGGACTGCTTCGGCATCCTCCCGTGACTGTCTGCAACTCCAGTCGTGGAGCGCAAAGGGGGTACGTTTGGTTGTTTGGGTTGGCCGGGCGCTCGCAAGAGCGCCCGGTTTTATTTCTGAGCGGGCTTACTTGGCCCCCGCACCGCTGAACATCTTCATCATCGCCGCCTGCATGAGCGCCTGGGCGTTGGGATATTTGGTATGGCCGGCCGGGGCCTCGAACAATGAGGCGGACGGCTTCTCCAGCGTTGGCACCTCAAATTTTACAATCACCGTGTTCGCTCGCTGCGTCATCTGCATCTGGATGGGGAACTTCTTCAAATCGGTGGCCTGCCAGACGAAGGCTTCCTGCGGGCGACCCTTTGCGTCGGTGGAGAAAAGCTTCACCTTCACGCACGGATGGCCGTCGATGGTCTCCTTGCCCACCTCGGTCGATTCCACCTTCGAGTCCGCCGCCTCGCTCTCGGAAAAGGGCATTTCGGCGTAGGCTTGCGCCCCAGGATAACAGAGGAGCGTGGCCTTCTTGTCCGCGCGGACGATGGTGATCATTTTGTCCATGCCCGCCTGCTTCATCATGGCGGCAGCTTCGGCCGGCATCTGCGCGGACTTGGTTTGGCTCAGATCCATCTCGGCGCGCAGTTTGTCGTCCAGCAGCGACATGGTCATGGGCAACGTCGCGACTTCCTTCTGCTCCTTGTCGAGCACGCGGGCCTCGGCCTTGGCGGTGAAAGCCTTGGTGTCGCCAAATAACTTGAGCATGGCCGCGTTGATACCGGAGTTGGGCGCGCCCAACTGGGCCGAGGCGGTCCAGGAAAAAGCGGCCAGGAAAAGGGCGGTCAAAATACGTTTCATGTGATGATCTTTGGTTAATTGAACTCGCGGATTATACCCAAGCGTCGGCCCGGAACGAGAACTGTTTTTACGCCCTGGCGGGGATGCGGCACCGGCCGCCGGCACGGCTTATTTGGCGGCGCTCGACCGAGTCGCCGCCACCGGGCGAGTGGTGATGTTCAGGCGCGGCGCAAGTTTCATTCCCTCACCGAGATAAAAGCCCGGATGAGGCGGCTGGTTGTAGCCGACGTTTTGCCAGGCGATGGCCAGACGATACTGCGGGTCGTGCATCAAAGTGTTGAGACGGTTGGTCGTGGGAATCGTCGTGGTGTAGACCCTCAACTCCTTGCTGTCCGGCGTGCGAAAGATCACTTCCTCGCGCCAGTCTCCGAAGAGGTCGCCCGAGAGAATCGGCGTCGCTTTGCTGCCATTGATGGAGGTCGCGCCTTCCACGATGAGCAGCGGTTCGAGCGTGGCATTGGTCCAATTCCATTTCGAGATGCGGTTGCGGTCGAGAATTTCGCGAAGCAGATCACCGTCCCACCAGATGGCAAAGTTTGCCGAACGCGGCGCCGGCCCAACACGCTCGCCTCGGCTGGTGCGTAAGCCAGCAGGTCCGCTCCACATCTCCGCGCCGGAATGGCGAGGATCAATATCCGCCGTCAGCCCGCGCCCAACATCCGCATCGGGTCCGTCGCTCCAAATAATTTTGCCGCTGCTCGCGTCATAGCAGGCGGTGCCCGGCGTGCCGAACTTGCGTTCCTCATTCTCGTGAATGCCAAACACTTCGAGTCCGGGCCGCGCCGGATCAAAGTCGCCGACGTGGAGCGCGTCGCCATGACGGAGTCCGGTGCTGAAGCGGCCCGTACCGTCGGAATTCACGACCATGGAGTGATAAATGATTTCGTCCCGGCCATCTCCGTCCACGTCGGCCACGCTGACGGAGTGCGCGCCCTGGCCGGAGTAGGGATTGTCCCGATGCTTTGAGTCGAAGACCCAGCGCTGGGTCAGCTTCCCGTCGCGCCAGTCCCACGCGGCGAGGACACTGCGGCCGTAATAGCCGCGGCACATGACCACGCTCGGGCGGACGCCATCGAGATAGGCAATACAGGCTAGGAAGCGATCCACGCGATTGCCCGTGTTGTCGTTGCCGCCGTTGCCGCCGTTGCCGCCCCAGCCGCCAAGGTCGCCGCGATCTGGAACGTAATTCGTGGTCGCCAGCGCCGCGCCGGTGCGCCCGTCGAAGATGGTGAAATACTCCGGCCCCTTCAGCACGCGGCCGAAGGTGCGCGAGCCTGGCTGCTGGTCACGCCAGTCGGCGTTTGCATCGCCTATGATTTTGCCTTTGCCATCCAAGGTGCCGTCCGCCGTCTTGACCGCAATCTCGGCGATGCCGTCTCCGTCGAGATCATAAACCATGAACTGCGTGTAGTGCGCGCCCTCGCGGATATTTTTCCCGAGGTTGATCGCCCAAAGCAACGTGCCGTCGAGCTTGTAGGCTTGGAGAATTGTTTCGCCAGTGAGTCCGGTGGAAGCCGTGTCGCGCGGGCGTTGCTCACCCTTCAAAATAATTTCATATTCACCATCGCCGTCGAGGTCGCCCACCGAGCCGTCATTGGCTGAATAACCCGGCGGCAGTTGCAGCGGGAGGGATAAATAAGCTCGCGCCGGCGCGCTCGCCGCGATCCGGAAGGGCGCGCTGGGGGCCAATTCCCCGGCCGGCCACACCGCGCGGACGAAGTAACTCACCGGCTGTTCCAGTTTCACCGCCTGGTCCTGGAAGCACGTCGCGTTCGTGATCGGATCCTGGTTCAGCTTCACCGCCTCACCAGCGCCGTTCGTGCGATAGAGGTTGAAGGCCAGCCCCTCCGGCTCCGTGCCCAGCAGCCGCCACGACACAAAAACTTTTCCGCCACCCTGATGAATCGCCACCAGGCCGCGTCCGAGATGCTCCATCTGGCGCTGTGCAGATAGCGGACGCGGGAGTCCAAGCACGAGCAGCAGGAGCCACCACGGGAGGAGCCGGGGAAAATTCATGGTGAGAGTCATAAAAAAGCGCGGACGGCTTCGTCCGCGCTTTGTGGCATGGTGCCGACGGTTACTGGCCTTGGTTGTCTCCACCGCGACGGCGTTGATTGGCGTTGCCAGGGTCGCCAGCAGGGCCGCCGCCAGGACCGCCGCCACCGGGACCGAAATTTCCGCGCCCGCCACGCCCGCCGCCACCCGCCGCCGGGTCTCCGCCATTAGGACCGCCCGGGCCAAAATTCCCACGTCCGCCACCTTGCACCGCGCCTGGACCGCCCGTGAAATTGCCGCCGCCAAATCCCACCGCCGGGCTGATGATGCCGATGGCGATACGCGTGTTGCCTTCGAAGGCCTCGCGTTGCTCGGGCTTGAGCGTGGGGGAGACGACGGCGAAGGACTTGCCGTTCAAGGCCAGAATCTGCGCCTGAATCCGACCGATGGCATCGGCCTTTTCGCGCACCGTGCTCTCCTCGTATTTCTCGGCGACCACGACCTTCACATAATCCTTCTGCGCCTCGGCGAGTTTGTCGTTGAGCTTGCGCAACTCGTCGTTGCCGCCCTGCCGCGCCTCCTGCAGCAGTTCGCGCTGCTTGTCGTCGAAGTTGAAGTTGGAGGCCGGGCCGCCGCCATTGAACCCGCCGCCAATATTGTTGTTGTTGCCGCGCTGGAAATTATTGCCGCCTGCGCCCGGATCCTGCGGGTTGCCGCGACCGCCTTGGGGAATTCCGGGGTTGGCCTGCCGGCGACCCTGCCGTCCGGTGTTGTCGGCTTGAACTGGAGCCGGAGCAGCTTGGACGGGAGTTGCTTGAGCCGGTTTGTCCGCCGGTTCATCCGCGGCCGTGGCGCTGTATCCCTGAAGCAAGCCGGCTGCGACGAGGGTGGCCAGCAGCCGGTTGAGGTTCCATGTGTTCATAAATTTGTTCCCGCTGTGATTGTTCAACACCGAGGGAGACGCAGCCCGCGCAACCCGGTTACATCCACATGCCTGTAACCTTGCCCCGTCCCGTCCGCTCTGTCAGCCCGATGCGCGGGGACGTTGACCTCAAGGAAATCAAGCCGCTCCGATTTACGGGGCGCGTGCGGCAGATCACCCTCGTGGTGGTCGTGCTGACGGTGGTGAACTTCGCGACCTGGCGTTACTTGACCCATCCGCCCAAACCCTGGCTGGTGCGATGGAAACTCGATCGCTATCTCAAGAGCCAGTCCCACGCGAGCCACTTCAAGGTGGAGTTCCCATTTCCATCCAAGGCCGAAATGGCTCCGCCCCAAGGCAAATCCGGCGGCGAGGTTGGGCCGCTCAAAGGATCGCGTACCGGCAAGGATTTCGAGGCCTTGCGCGAGGAATACATGCCGCTCAAGTTGGCGGCTCTCCGCCTCGAACGCGGCATCGTCCAGGGCGAGACGGAGTTGAAGGCGAACGCGCCGAAGCTCGAAGCCCTCGCCCGCCAGATCGCTGAGACCCAGACGGCGACGGAGGCGGAAAAGCTCACCAGCCTGCAATCCAATCTCACCAGCCTGCGCGCGCAACAAGTCGCCACGGAGAAACTCGCCGCCCGTCGTCCTGAGCTGCTAAACCAAGAGCAGGCGCTGGTCCCCCTCCTGGACGATCTCTGGGCGTTTCAAGCCCGGGTGAAGACCGAGGCCGCCAGTTCCGCCTCGGCGCTGGTTCAAGCCCGAGATCGGTTGACCCAGAGCGCGGAGGAGAAACTCTCCGGAGCCTCCAGCTACGAAGGCATGTATCGCGTCATCGGCGAGGAGTTGTTCGTGGCCAGGGGGTTGTTGGCGAGCGGCAACCCGGAACATCGCAAGCAGGGCGTGAACCTGGCCTTCACCGCCAGCCGCCACGCTTCGGGCTACGCCATGAATGGCACCGTCGCCGCGCGCATCTGCGAGGGCTACATCCTGCCCAACCTGGATCTCGCCACCGAGTCCAACCGTCGCTCGACGTTTAACGAGCAGACCTTCGTGGAACAATGCGCCAACATTTTCCAGCGCAACAGCGAGTCTGAAAACGTGTTGATGACCTACCAACGCGCGTTGGACAAAGCCCAGAAAGCCCAGAACCCGGCGCAAGCCGATTGGGCCCGCTCTCAGATGGCCATGTCCTATGAGCAAAGCGGCCAGCCTAAAATGGCAGTGACGATGATCCAGGAGATTAAAGACACCAACAGCTACCGCGGATTGCTCCGCCGCCTGCCGCGACTGAAGCAGGACGCCGCCATGGCCAAGTGACAGCTCGGCGAAAAGCAGATTGAGGTTCCCTCCTGTCTCGCGGCGCGAGGCTTCCCATCCTTGATTCGTCCCGCACCACCCAGGGAAAAGCTCCCCAGAATTGGGGAACCTTTCCCCACCGCTGCCAAGCGACGATCGAGGAAGATTCCACGCCGCGCGTGTTTTACATCGTGGGAAGGTTTATCGGACGGGGGCAACGATGTCCCTCGTTGGAGATGGGCGTTTATTTGGTGTCGGTCGTTGGTCTTTGATGTTTAATCCGCTCCATGTTCAAACCGGCAGACCTGTTCGACCTCAGCCAGTGCGAGCACGCCGCCCTTTTCGACGGCTGTGAACACGCCTGGGACGCGCTGAAAAAGATTAAACCCTACCTCGCCCAAAACGTGCGCCCGGCCCTGCACAACAAGTGCCTCGGCCGCGCCTGGATTGCCGACAATGTTTTTATTGGCGAAGGCACGGTGATTGAGGATGGCGTGATGATCAAAGGCCCGGCCATCATCGGCCGTAATTGCCAGCTCCGCCACAACGCCTACCTGCGCGAGGACGTCATCATCGGCGACGGCTGCGTGATCGGGAACTCGTGTGAGTTTAAGAACGCGCTGCTTTTCAACCACGCCCAGGTGCCGCATTTCAGTTACGTGGGTGATTCCATTCTGGGCTACAAGGCCCACCTTGGCGCAGGGGTGAAGATTTCCAACCTCAAGCTCACCCCGGGCAACATCGCTCTCGAATGGGAGGGCAAGACCATCGACACCGGTCTCCGCAAATTCGGCGCGATGATCGGTGACCGCACCGAGGTCGGCTGCAACGCCGTGCTCAATCCCGGCACCGTGTTGGGACGAGACGCGCTCATCTACCCGAATACCAACTGGCGCGGCGTGCTGCCGGCCAGGCACATCGCCAAGAACCGGGCCACGGTCGAAGTATCCGCGCGCCGGTAAGCGTGTGCTGCGGAAGCCGGAAAGAAGTGCTTTCCAGGGCGTGCGCCGGTGATTTGCCCCGCACGGAACCTGTTTCGGCAGAACGTCCCGCCCGGTTGGCCCCGCTGCACCTTCTAGGGACGACTTGCTCCGCAGGGCAGACGCATCAAAATGTTTGGTTCCACGGGCTAAAACCCAAATCCCAAATAAGCTCTCAATTCCAAACTCCCATGGGCGTGCGAACGCCTGGTTTTGGAATTTGGGGCGTTGGAATTTATTTGGGATTTGGCTTTTGAGTTTTCGTGCGAAACACCGCGAAATTAGATGCGTCTGCCCTGACTTGCTCCGGCACATCGATTGACAGGTCCGAACCGCTCCTCAATCCTCACCGGCGATGTCTGTATTGCAGGAGTCGCTAGTGGAGTTGATTCGTCGCACGTCCGCGGAAATCCCGGAGGACGTCCATGCGGCCATTCTGCGTTCGCTGGAGGAGGAGAAGAAGGGGACGATCGCCGAGTCGGCGATGAAGATCATCCAGCGCAACATCGAGCTGGCGAAACAGAAGTCCCAACCCATCTGCCAGGACACGGGCAGCATCCTGTTTTACGTAGATTACCCGGTGGGCTTGGACCAGATCAGCTTCGAGGAGACGGCTCGTGAAGCCGTGAAGCTGGCCACCAAGAAGGGTTACCTGCGCCAGAATTCGGTGGACTCGATCACGGGCCGGAACGACGGCACCAATGTTGGCCCGGGCGCGCCCGCGCTCCATTTTCACCAGCATCGCTCGCCGGAAGTGACCGTCCGCTTGGTGCTGAAGGGCGGCGGCTGCGAGAACGTCGGCGCGCAGTATTCGTTGCCCGCCGAAAAACTCCACGCCAACCGGGATCTCGACGGCTGCCGCAAGGTCATCCTCGACGCCGTGCTCCAGGCGCAAGGCAAAGGCTGCGGCCCGGGCATTCTGGGCGTGTGCATCGGCGGCGACCGCGCCACGGGCTATGAGTTTTCGAAGAAACAATTCCTGCGGTTGTTGACGGATCGAAATCCAGTGCCGGAGCTGGATGCGCTGGAGCAGGACATCCTGAAAACCGCGAACGAGCTGGGCATCGGGCCGATGGGCTTCGGCGGCAAGACGACCTTGCTGGGGGTGAAGATTGGCGCGGCCAACCGGGTGCCGGCGTCCTTCTTTGTCAGCATCAGCTACATGTGCTGGGCTTATCGCCGCCAAGGTGTGCGGCTCGACGCCCAACAGCAAATCGCCGGCTGGCTTTATTGAATGATTTCGCTCACCACACCCTTCACCGAAGAAAAGATTCGCGCCCTGAAAGTGGGCGATGAGGTCGGCCTCAGTGGCATCGTCTTCACCGGCCGCGACGCCGTGCACAAGTATCTGCACGAAGGTGGCACCCTGCCGCCCGAGGTGAACTTGCGCGAGGGCATCCTCTATCATTGCGGCCCGGTGGTGCTGAAGGATGAGCACGGCCAGTGGCGCGTGACGGCGGCCGGACCGACCACTTCCATCCGCGAGGAGCCTTATCAGGGGGAGATCATCGGGAAATTCGGCGTGCGCGCGGTCATCGGCAAAGGTGGCATGGGCGAAAGAACCCTGGCCGCGTGCCAGCAGTTCGGCTGTGTGTATCTGCACGCCATTGGGGGGGCGGCGCAGGTGCTGGCCGAGTGCATCAAGAGCGTGCGCGGTGTTTATTTCGCCGAGGAGTTCGGCGCGCCCGAGGCCATCTGGGAGTTGGAGGTGGAAAATTTTCCAGCCGTGGTGACGATGGATGCGCATGGCAATTCCCTGCACCGCGACGTGCTGGCCACCAGCAGCGCAGCCCTGCAACTGAGGTTGTAGAACACCGCTGGCCACCAGCCTCCTGCACCCACCAGCGGGGGGGGATCACCCAAGCATCCAGCCGCGTGGTTGGGACGTCGCCGTCCCCAGCCGCATCATTCTAGATCTTGGCAAATCTGTTCGGAAGCACCCGCCAGAGGCAGGGCGCGGACTCCTAAGGAAACGCTGATTTAATCCACTGGTTTTCGATTTGTTACAGACGGCGAGGTGGGTGTTTTCTAAACTGCATGGCATGACCCACCAGAGCAGTTTTGCCCAAGCCGAGTTTGCGGATAAGAAGAAGACCACCCGGCGCGAGAAGTTCCTCGCGCGCATGGAGGAAGTCATCCCGTGGTCCAAGCTGCTGGCGGTCATTGCGCCGCATTATCCCAGGGGCAAGCGCGGACGTCCGCCCATCGGTCTGGAACGGATGCTGCGCGTCTATTTCCTCCAGCAATGGTATGCGCTGGCCGACGAAGCCCTCGAAGACGCCCTCT
>JANOQV010000262.1:0-10819 GCA_031414955.1 Pedosphaera sp.
TCGGGACTTGCGCGGTGCCGGGCTTGATCCCGGCGTTGAAACGCCGGGCTATTCTCGGGCGTCCCTCCGGGACGAAGGCGGAGGCTGACGCGGCTCCGAACACCGTCCCCGGAGTGGGCCCGGCCCGGGCGCAGCGACATCCGCCCGCCAAGACGCGTCCGAATTCACCGGACGCCTCTCCACGCAGCACGTTGCTGCGCCCGAGACGGGCGCACTCCGCGCGGAAACCGGCGCTTGCGGAAGGGAGCGCGTTGCGGTTCAATCAGGTTGTTCCGCAATGAAACTGTTCACCATGCCAGCCAGCCTGGCGGAAAAGCCGGTTCGCCGGTGGTTCTGGTCCTGCACTGCCCCCTTGGTCTTGATGAAGCCAAACGCCAAGCGCCGGGGTTTCCCCAGAACGGTTCAGGCCGTCAGCGTCCTGACGGCGCTCGCGGTTTTTGTGGGGGCGGGCCAGGCGGCCTGGATGAAGACCGCCAATTACAATGATCCGGTCATCCGCCAGCAGCATTTTGATTTGGGTTTGTCGTATGCCGGGACGGTGGTGCATTTGATGTTGGGGAACAGATGGAAGGGCTCTGCTGTCGTGATCAACAATCCCCGGTGCATTGCGATGGCCGCGCATCAGTTTGAAGAGGCTGGAGCCTTCTTGGACCCGACGGTAGACGATCTCTACATTCGCACCGGACCCAATTACCTGACCAATGCCGGTAGCTCGGTGCGAATCTCTCAAATCATCCGGCATCCTTCCCGCACGGCTCCGGGAGTGGGGACAGACTCTGTCATTGCCATTCTGGAAGCTGATCTACCGGGGGCGATTCCTGCTACGATAGCGACCATTCAGCCTGCGGTTAGTGAGGTATTGGACATAGTTGGATTTGGGAACCAGGGAACCGCTAGTTTCGCTTCATGGGGTTACATTATTCCGACGAGTGGCGACATCATTGGCGGGAAAGCGCCAGTCCGTACCGTTGATAGTGGAGATATTAACACGCGATTTGTAGCCAACTCCACCCAGCCACTTATTTTTAATGCTACGCCGGGTGACTCTGGCGGGGGACTTTTTAATGCCCAAAGACAACTTTGTGGGACGTTAAGCTGGATTTCAGCTCTTACTGCCAATGTAGATACCCATTCAGTCAATTTGATTTCCATCTCTCCCTGGATTCAGCAAGTCACCGCGCCCTACAATGTTCCTCCCACCTTGCACCTGCAAAGGAATGGCGGGCAAGTGACTCTCACCGCCTTCAACGCCCCCATCTCGCAGGAGGCCGGCCAGTGGATCGCGCAAAAATCCACCAACCTGGTCGATTGGACCGATACCGTGGAGCAGTTCGTCTGGAACAAATGCGTGGTTGCCACCAGCCAGCCCCACGAGTTTTACAAGCTGCTGTGGGTGCCCGTCTCGCCCGCCGTGCAACAGTTGAAGACGACCCAAGCCCGGCAGTCCGAGGCCAATTTGCCGAAGACTCCCACCATCGTTCGGCCGCCCGGGAACAACTTATTGCTGCCCCCGAAGCAGTGACCGCCTGCCCCGGTGTGCGCCCGTCCCGGGCGAAGCGACATCCGTCCGCAGGGACGCGTAAGAATCCACCAAACGCCTCTCCACGCATCACGCCGCTGCGCCCGAGGACGGGCGCACTCCGCCGCGTCCCGGAGGGACGACCGAAAATAGCCCGGCACTTCAGTGCCGGGTTCACGGGCCAGGGGAACAAGTCCCGAAGGAATGGCTCAAACGGCTGAAACGGCGGCGTGTGGGCAATGGTTTTTCCGGACGCGCCGATGGGCCGCAAGCCCCCGGAGTGCGCCCGTCCCCGGGCGCAGCGACATCCGCACGCAAGGACGCGCAAGGATTTACCAGACGCCGCTCCCCGCAGCACGTTGCTGCGCCCGAGGACGAGCGCACTCCGAACTTGTCAGCACCCGTGCCTTGGCTTCTCCTTTTCGCGATGAAACCCAAGCGTTTGCCCAGCCCGCCGCACAATCCTGGCGTGCGCGATCTCGTGGCGGGCAAGCGCGCGGGTTCGCACCCGCTTCCGCAGGACGATATCGAACGCGGGTTTCTTGGCTGGCACGAGAACGGTTATCTGCCGCACCGCGACGAACCCGGCCTCATCCAGTTCGTCACGTTCCGACTCGCTGACGCTTTCCCGGTGGAACTGCGCTCGGAATGGGAGGCGCTGTTGAAAATTGAAGATGACCGAAAGCGGCGCGTGGAGTTGGAGACGTATCTCGATCAGGGACGGGGCGAGTGTCATTTGCGGCGCGCGGACCTTGCGGCGCTGGTCGAAGACTCGCTGCGGTTTCGTCACGGTGTGCTATACGACCTGCGCGCCTGGGTGATCATGCCGAACCATGTGCATCTGCTTTTCCAAGTGCAGGACGTGCCCATGTCGCAACTGCTGGATGCGTGGAAGGGCTACACGGCGAAGGCGGCGAACAAGATTCTCGGACGCCAGGGACAGTTCTGGCAGGAAGGCTATTGGGACACCTACATGCGGGACGGCGAACACGAGTCGAAGGCGCGACGCTACCTCGAGAACAACCCCACGAATGCGAAACTTGTCGCAAAGCCGAAGGACTGGCCGTGGAGCAGCGCGCGTTTCCGGGACGAGTACGAACGGCTATGCCTGCCGGCGAAATGACGGAGTGCGCCCGTCCCGGGCGCAGCGACATCCGCCTGCCGGGACGCGCAAGAATTAACCAGACGCCTCACCAGTCATCCCGTTGCTGCGCCCGAGACGGGCGCACTCCGTAGGCAGCAACCCGCGCCTGCTCACCGTCACCCAGCCGGGTCCGACGGTGGCGGCGTTGTTCGCGGCGGGTCCGGCGGGTTTTCTGGTGATTACGAATCAGCCGTCGCATCGCGTGGTGTCGGCGGGCGGGAGTTTCACTTTGAGCGTGGGCGCGGGCGGCACCGGGCCGTTGCTGTATCAATGGCGGCGGAATGGAGCGGCGCTCCCGGAGGCGACGAACGCCACGCTGGACATCAGCAACGCATCGGGTGCGCAGGCGGGCGCGTATGACGTGGTGGTGACGGGGCCGGATGGAACGGTGGTGAGCGAGCAGGCGTCGGTGCTGGTGACGGTGTTCGACGTGCGGCCGGTGGTGTCGTTGCTGGGCGCGGCGGGCACGGGCTTCCGGGTGGATTACACGGATGATCTCGATAGCGGGCCGTGGCTGTTGCTGACGAACGGCGTGCTGTCGGCGGAGCGGCAGGACGTGATTGATTTCACGAGCACGAACCGGGCGCGGCGATTTTATCGGACGGTGGTGGAGCCGTAAGGAGCGACGCGCCCTACCGTTTCTTCTCCATCCCGCGCAGCGCTGACGTCGTCACGATCTCCTCCAGTAGTTTTTGGACGTTGTATCCGGACGCGATGAAAGACTGGCGCAGGCGGTCGGGCGTGTTCAGGCCGTAGGCCAGCATGGGCTGTTTGACCACTTGGTGAAAGAGCTGCTCGATGAAGGCGTTTTGCGCGTGCTCGCTGCCCACGGCGAACTCCGCCACGTCGCGCGCGCCGGTCAGCCGCACCGTCTTGCCGTCATCGGTCGTGTACTCGCTCACGGCATTGACCGGGCGGTTGCCGTCTTGGGTGCGGAAGCGGCCCACCGCGTCGTAATGCTCCAGGCTGAAGCCGAGCGGGTTGATCACGGAGTGACAACCCTGGCAGGCCTGCGGGCGCGTCAGTTCGGCGATTTTCTCGCGCATGGTCAGGTTGGGCGCGAAGTCGGCGTCCTGAAAGGCCACGGCAGTGGGCGGCGGCTTGAGCGCTCGGCCTACGATGTTGCGCGTGAGAAAGACCCCGCGATGAATGGGTGAAGTCGTCTTCTGATAGGAGAAGGCGGCGAGCAGATACGGATGCGTCACCACGCCGGAGCGTTCCTTCGGGTCGAGGCTCACCTTCACGAAATCCCCGGCGGCATTCGTTTCCACGCCATAGAACTTCGCCAGCCGATCGTTCACGAACAGATCATCTTCGAGGAGCAGCCGACGATAATCGGACGATGCGCTCCAGATTACTTCGTCGAGGAAGAGATTCAGCGAGGTGCGCAGGTCCGCGATGATGTCCGGCGTGAACCCGGGGAAGATCTTGTCGTCCTTCGAGAGCGTCTCCACATGATCCATCTGCAACCAGTGATGCAGGAAGGCGCGCACCTTGGATCGCGTCCGCGCATCGCCCAGCATTCGGGTGGCCTGGCGCTTCACCTGATCGGGGGTGTGCAATTCCTTCTTCGCCGCCGCGGTCAGCAATTCCTTGTCCGGCATCGAGTCCCACAGTCCGAAGGACAGCCGCGTCGCCACTTCGAAGTCATCCGGCTTGCTCGCGTCCAGCCCGAGGTAGAGGAAGCGCGGCGACTTCAAGGCCAGCAGCACGACGCGCTTGGCCGAGTCCTCAAGCTTGATGGATTTCTTGAACTGGCTGGCGACGAAAATTTTGTATTGATCGGCCGTAAGCGGACGCCGGAACGCCGCCGCGACAAACTCACCCAGGAATTTCTCCGCCTTGGCTGCGCGATTGGTCGCGCCTGCCTTGGTGCCGGTGAGTCGGTCCAGATTCTTCGCCACATGATTGGCCGCCCCGATGGCCGCCTGGGTCGCCGCCTCGTCCCAGGCCTTAGAGACCGACACGCCGCGCTCGTAACCCACGCTGCTGTCATCGGCCGGGAACGGTGTCGTGACCACGTAGGTCGGCGAGACGCGGGCGGGCGAGAGTTGGCGCGCGGGGATGGATTCCCTCACGCCGTGCGGCGGCGTCCAGAGCAGTTCGACCGAGGCCCGCTTGTCTTTGGCCGCCTTGGAAAACTCCAGCCGCAACGGATAGGCCCGCCCGCCCAGCAGCCGGAGCACCGCCTTGTGTTCGTCCACCGCGCCCGAGGCCACGCCCGCGTCGATCAGCGGTTCGTCGTCGTCATTCACCCACAGGCGCGCGCCGTTCGGGGTCTTGATGATGAACTCGTAGTCACCCGATTCCCGGGCCAGGACCGCGCCGCGCCAGGTGATGTTGAACGCATTCGTGTTCTTCGCCTCAACGGTGCCGAGCTTCACCGCGTCCGGGTGGTTGGTGTCGAAAAGAAAACTCACCTGCTGGTCGATGCGATCAAATGATGATCGGTCGCCGCCGCCCCGGCGGTTGTTGGGCCGGTAATTCCCGTTCAAGCCCCGCTCCGCGCCCGGCCCGGCATCGGCGCCGCTGAATGACTTGAGCAGGTCCGCCACGGTGTTGACGTATTGGCGGTTGGTCAGGCGAGAGAGATCGATGCGGGCCGGATGATTTCGCGCCCGGGCCTCGCGGGAGTAGAAGGCGTCGTTGATGTAACGGGCCACTGCCGCCGCATCCGCGCCCACGCATTTGTCCGGATCGTCTTCCGGCATGTTCTTGTCGATGTAGCGCGTGAGCTTTTCGATCGACCAGTCGCCGTGCAGCGCGTCGGCGTATTTCTTTTTCACACCTTCGCCGTCCTGGCCGTGGCAACTGGCGCACAGCTCGCGATAGATGGCACGCCCTTGCGGCGGGTCGGCCGCGACGATCAGGCGAGGCACCAAGAGCGCCAGGCTCAACAGCCACGCGCCGCCCCGCCAGTTTTTTTGAACTCGAAACATGCTCACGGTTTAAGGAAAGCCCGCGCCAAGACAGTTCCACTCGGCGGGCGGGACGCAACCTTGACGGCTGCGGCACGCCGACTATTCGACGCGCGACCGGGCGCCGTCCTGACACCGCACGGATGCTCACACCGCAGGATTGCCCGTTCCTGGCTCCCATCCTTATCCTGCGGCGCATGATGCGCACCGTCACCGTCTCGCTTGGTCAACGAAGCTATCCGATTCACATCGGCGGCAAGCTCCTGCCCACGCTCGGCGCGGAGTGCCGCAAGCTCGCCCTCGGCGCACGTTGCGCTCTCATCACCGACCACCACGTCGCGCCGCGCTACGCCGGGGTGGCGGAGAAAAGCCTGCGGGCGGCCGGCTTCGAGCCGGTCCTCATCACCGTGCCGGCGGGCGAGACGGCCAAGAGCCTCAAGAATGTCCAGCGCTGCTACGACCAGCTCGCGATGCACCGGCTGGAGCGTAAGTCATTCGTGGTCGCGCTGGGCGGCGGCGTGGTCGGTGATCTTGCGGGCTTCGTGGCCGCGACTTATCTGCGCGGCGTGCCGTTCGTGCAGGTGCCCACGACGCTGCTTGCGCAAGTTGATTCCTCCGTCGGCGGCAAAGTGGGCGTGAACCTCGCGGCGGGGAAAAATCTCGTCGGTGCGTTCCACCAGCCGCGTCTCGTGCTCTGTGATCTCGACACGCTCCGGACGCTGCCGCCGCGCGAACTGCGCGCCGGTCTGGCCGAGGTGATTAAATACGGCATCATCTACGACGCGCCGCTCTTCGCGCGGCTGGAGCGCGATTTGCCCAAGCTGCTCCGGCTCGACCGCGCCGAGCTGGCCGAGGTCGTGGCCCGTTGCTGCGCGATCAAGGCGGAAGTGGTGGGCCAGGACGAGACCGAGACCGGCCTGCGCGCCATCCTTAATTTCGGCCACACCATCGGCCACGCACTCGAAGCCATTTCGCGCTACGGCAAGTATCTGCACGGCGAGGCCATCGCCATCGGGCAGGTTGCGGCGGCGGAGCTTTCCTCCGCGCTCATGGGCTTGCCGCCCGCCGACGCCGAGCGCATCGCTGACTTGTTCCGCCACGCCGGTTTGCCGACCAGTGTGGAATTGAACGCGCGCGCCATGAAAAACCTCTTCGCCGCCATGCGCCTCGACAAGAAAGTCAGCGGCGGCGAAATCAAATTCGTGCTCGCGAAGAAGCTGGGTGAAGTCGTCTGGGGTCAGCAGGTGCCGGAGGAGTTAATCCGCTCGACTCTCCAACCCAGCCCGGATTAGCGGCCTTTTGGAAAAAGCCACGCGCCCGGCGTCTGCATCTTGCGCCGGTAGAGTTTATCCGAACTGCACGCGTAGAGGTATTCGAGCTTCGGTCCGCCGAAGGCCACGCTCACGGTGCCCTTGTTCTGCGGACGCGCGATCACGCCACCCATCCGGCCCGTCCAATCAAACATCTGCACGCCCAGCGCGCTCGTCACATACCAGCGGCCCATCGCATCCACCGTCATGCCGTCGCCCGCGCTCTCCACGCGATTCGTCGGCGTGCGCGGCGCGGGCACGCGGAGCGTCATGTAAGGTGCCCCGGCGTCCAGCGTGCCGTCGGCCTTCACGCGATACGTCCACACGTTGCTCCCGCGATACTCGGACACCCCCAGCGTGCCGCCATCCGGCGAGAGCGAGATGCCGTTCGGCGCGTTTAACTTCGTGGCCGCGGTGAACACCTTCCCCGCCTTCACGTCGATGCCGGTCACCTGACTCTTGCCCGTCTCGGTGAAATAGACGAAGCCCTGCGCCGACACGGCGAGGTCGTTCGGTTGCACATCGTCGGCCAGCACGGAAATTTTCTTGTCCGGCAACGCGATGGCGATGACTTGCTTCTTCGGTCCCGGTCCCTGGGTGCAGGCATAGAGACGGCCATCCGGCCCGAACTTCAACCCGCTCACCTTCGGCCCGCCTTCGAGGAACACCGACACCTTCCCGTCCAGCCCGACCTTGTGCAGCGTGGCCTTGGGCAGGTCCGAGAAATACACGTTGCCCTCGGCGTCGCTGCACGCGCCATCCGTCATGCCGAAGCCGCCCGCGACTTCCTGCCAGCCCTCGCCCTCGATGAGCACTTTGGAAAGCACCTCGTCACCGGCGAGATTTTGCGCCATCAATCGCGCCGCGAGGCAGCCGGTCAGAACCAGGGAGGAAAAAGTTTTTTGCATGGGCGCGAGTTCAACGAAGCCTCCCGCCTCTGTCGAGCGGAATGAGGAGGTCGGCCTTAGTAAGGCCGCATCTTGAAGGTGCAGCTATCCGAAAGCGGCGCTCAAGCGACCGATTTCACCCCGCCCAGAGCGTGCGATGGCGGACCGAGCTGGACCTTCAAGATGCACCCCCTCCGCAACCGCCACTTCTTGTCTCGCCGATTTTTCCCGTGAGACTTCTCCCGCGGGCTGGCAGGATGCGACGGTGAAAGTGCGCGCCCGTCTTTTCCTCGCGCTGGCCGTGTTGATGGTGCTCGCCATCCTGGCCGGCCAGTGGCGGCGCGCTCACCTGGAATCCAGCCAGGATCGGAACATCCTCGCTTCCGCCCGTAAACACGGCGTCGATCCGGCGCTGATCAAGGCCGTCATCTGGCGCGAGAGCCGCTTTCATCCAGACGCACGGGGGAGCAAAGGCGAGACGGGGTTGATGCAGATCATGGAGAACACCGGCCTGGAATGGGCCGGGGCCCAGCGCCGCACCCTGGACGCGCCCTCGGACTTGCTCGACCCGGCCCGCAACATCGAGTGCGGCACCTGGTATTTGCGCAAACTACTCGGCCGTTATCAGCAGACGGATGATCCCGTGCCCTATGCGCTGGCGGATTACAACGCCGGCCGCGGCAATGTGCTCAAGTGGTTAAAGGAGAGCGCGACCACGAACAGCGCCGATTTCCTCGGGCGGATTGGATTTCCCTCGACCAGCAATTACGTCCGGTCGGTGATGGCCCGGCGATCTCAATACGTTGAAACATTCCGGGGCGCGATGGATCAGGCCGGCGTCAATCCTCGGTGAGCTGCTCCATCCGTTCCTGCAACTGCGCCTTGAGCGCGCGCCGCTCCTCCTCCGTGGCCGCGCGTGGCACGACCACCGGCCGGCCCACGCGGAATTCGCAGCGCGAAAAGGGCAGCGGCACCTGGAACCGATCCCAGCTCTTCAGACAAAACTTCCAGTTCACCGCAGCGGACACCGGCAGGATGGGCAGTCCGCTCACCTGAGCCAGGGCGAGGATGCCATCCTGCACCACGTAGCGCGGACCGCGCGGGCCGTCGGGCGTGATGGCGACACTGTGGGCGCGCTCCGTCCAGGTGGTCAGCTCGAGCAGCGCCTGCGCGCCGCGCCGGCTGGAGGAACCGCGCACCGCTTCGACCTTGAAGTAGCGCATGACCCGCGCCAGCAAGCCGCCGTCGTGGCTGGCGCTGATCAGCGCGACCAGTCCGGCCGTGCGAATTTTATGGTGGCCAAATCTCTCCCACATGGTCATGGCCAGCGCGAGGCGGTTGTGCCACAGGCAAAAGATCACCGGTCCATGCGGGACCAGCAGCACGCCCTGGGCATCGACCAGGCGGCAGCGCCAGCTCCACGCCAAAAGGCGCACCCCCACGAAGATGAGCAAGGCCGCGAGGTGGTGATGCCACTTCAAGCGGCGCGGCACCACGATCCGTTCGCGACGTTTTGCCGGGGAGGCGGGCAAGTTGGGAGTGGTCTCGGCCACGTCAGGCGCCTTTCTTGAGCGCGGCCCGCACCAGTTGTTCCACGCTGGCCTGCGTCCCGAGCACGGCCTGCGCGCCGCGCACCGCGTCGTGCGCATCGGGTTGCTTGTAGCCCAGCGCGGTCAGGGCGGCGATGGCGTCGAGGCCGCGCGCGTCTTCGGGCGAAGCCGCAGTTCGCCCCAGGGTTCCCGGTTCGAGGATGGCGGTCTTGCCCAGCTTGTCGCGCAGTTCGACCACGATGCGTTCGGCGGTCTTCTTGCCCACGCCGCTGATCTGGGAAAGCGCCTTTACGTCGCTGGTGGCCACCGCGCTGCGCAACGCGCCCAGGTTGATGCCGCTCAAAATATTCAACGCCGTCTTCGGCCCGATGCCACTGACCGCGTGGACCAGCAGCCGGAACATGTCGCGCTCGCCCGCCGTCATGAAGCCGTACAGGACATGCGCGTCTTCACGGATGGAAAGGTGAGTGAGGATGGTCAAATCGCCACCCCGCGCCGGCAGCTTGTCGAAGGACGAGAGCGGGATGAGCACCTCGTAGCCCAAGCCGCCCACGTCCACGATGATTTGCGTGGGCAGAGCCTCCACCAGTTTGCCGCGTAGGAAATGAATCATGTTCGTGACGTAAAATCAGACGCGCTTGGGTCCGTCCAGACCGTGGCGTGACGTGGTCTGGGTGTATGCCAGCGCCAGAGCCAGGGCGTCCGCCGCATCCGCCGAGGGAGCCTCCTCCAGACGCAGGAGGCGCTGCACCATCTTGGCCACGGCCAGCTTCTGGGCCGCGCCATAGCCCACGATGGCCTGCTTCACCTTGCGCGGCGCGATCTCGAAAATCTCCAACCCAGCCTCCGCCGCCACCGCCAGGCTGGCCCCGCGCGCTTCGCCCATGATGATGGCCGTCTGCAAATTCTGCGCGAAGAACAGCCCTTCCACGATGCAGACCGTGGGCTGAAACTTTTCGATTTGCTCGCGCAGCGTGCGCGCGATCTGGGCCAGGCAGCGCGAGCGTTCCCACTTCGCCGGGCAGCGCACCGTGCCGTGGGCCAGTGCCTCCGGCTGTCGTTTCTCCAGGCGGATGATTCCGTAACCCGTGCCTCGCACCGAAGGATCCACACCCAGAATCACCTCGTGCTCCCGCCGCACGACCGGCGCCACAGACTTCGCCCGGCCGGACTGGCGGGTGCGGCTTTGAAGCTCCTCGAACTGACGCAGGGTGATGCCCACGCGCGGAAGTGAACACAAACCGCGCGGCGCTGAATACTCATTTTGCGAATCGGGCGCCGCCACACCCGGTGGTCCCCCGCATCGAACGAGGTCGGACTGGGGGACGAAGATGGAGGCAGGAAGGAAGCAGGGCCGTGCTCATGACTAAGAGCTTGTCTGAAAATTCGGAGGCGGAGTGCGCCGGTCCTCGGGCGCAGCAACGTGATGACTTGGAGCGCGTCGGAAAAATCCATACCCGCTTGTGTTCGCAGGTTGCTGCGCCCGAGGAC
>JANOQV010000263.1:0-1842 GCA_031414955.1 Pedosphaera sp.
GTCCACGCTGGCCTGCCAGATGCCCGCCGCGCCGTAAGTGTGGCCCGCCGCGCCGCTCAGCATGAAGCTCCAGAAAAGGTGCCGCTGCAGGTCCTGGAAGTTTGTTTGCATGTGTCCTTCATAGCATGCCTCGCCGCAAAGCACCGGTTTGGCTGGCTGTTGCGACAGGCAGGACTTCATCAGTTCCAGAGATTTTGCCGCAGTCTGAAAGCCTTCGTGTCCGATTCCGACCATGTCGAAGTCAAAGACTGCATTGTCTTTAATCGCCTGACGCGGATGCTCGGGAGCGTGGAAGGTCAGCGGGTGGTGATACGGGTCCGTCTCTTTTAGATACTTCGCCAGCTCCGACCACGGGCCATACGCATCCTTGGCTTCACCTCCGACAATCCAAACCGTGGGATAGGCGCTGTAGCGGGCAATCAAGTTCCGCCAATGGCGCTTGAAGCCGTCGATCCCCACTTGAGCCAGCGTGCTTTTGCCGCCGCCTTGCGGGCGTCCCCAACCGCCGACGATCACCGGCACCATTCCGGCCTCGACGAGGTGCCTGATGCGACGGTCGGCGAACTCGAAATACTTGGGATTCACCACGCTGAAATCGATCTTCTCGTATGGCTTGCCGCCTTCGTTCTCCCAGCGTGCCTCCATCATGTTCTCATCCGGGTAAGGCCCGCAGACGATTTGAACCGCGTTGAATCCCTTCGCCTTGCGGTCGGCGGTCAACTCCTGGAAGTTTTCCCAAGTCATCCGTTTGCAGAGGCATTTCCACCACGTATCGCCCAGCCACAGGAACGGTGTGCCGTCAACGTGCTCGAAATGCCGTTTGTTCCCGGAGACGCGGAGAAAGCCGTGCTTGAGAAGCGCATTGTCACCCTTGTAGGTCGTGACATGCAGGAGCTGAACGGCCCCGTTCACCATCTGGTTCGCTGGGTCCGAACACTTGACCTGGAAGATGTAATCGCCCTGCACCGGTGGCGCAAAGCGAACTGTCCACTTGTCTCCCCCGGCCCAGAACGCGGGAACCAGCCATTGCTGGTCGCCGCTGCGGAAGAGGACATCTACCTGCACGTCCAGAAACGAGTTGTCATACTTCCGGCCGGAGATGAACGAGGTTTCAAAGGCAGCCCATTGCTCCGCGATGAGAGCGGTGTTGGGTTTTTGCGGCGTGTCAGCGGCGTTGAGCACTGCCAGCGGCGCGAGCAGAAGGGCGGCGAGGAGCGTGAGGATCGGTTTCTTGGTTGTTCCTTTTGTTTTCATTCGATTCGTTAGTTCCAAGCATTCAAGGCTTGGAGATAGCGTCAGGTGCAAAGCTGAGTCCGTCCACGAACTCGTTGGTTTTGAAAAACTCCGGGGCGCGCGCGGGTTCCCCGCCGATTGTGAGGTTTTCGTAGGTGTGGTTGCGGATGCGGGCATCGGCTTGGCACCAGTCGATTTATCCACCCGAGTAATGTAAGGCGTGTGATCATTCTTTTTTGAAGGTTTTGTGCCGCGAATCCCCACCCGAGAGCAGATACGCCATCAGGTCCATCAACTCGTCGCGGTTCAATCCCGAGATCATTTCCGAAGGCATGATGGATACTTGCGAAAACTCGATGCCCTCCACCTTATCCGCCGGAGCTTTTGTGATCTGATTCAAATCAAAAGGATTTGAGGCGACGCCCACTTCCTTGTCATTCCGGAAAATGAGACGGCCATAGAGAGGCTCGTCATCTTTGAGTTTCACCACGCTGGCCAAGTATTGTTCGGAAATCGAAGCGCTCGGTTCGCAGATGGCCACGAGGATGTCGCGGATGGAGTAGCGACTGGCCAATGAGCCGAGGTCGGGGCCGGAATGTCCGCCTTCGC
>JANOQV010000264.1:0-7397 GCA_031414955.1 Pedosphaera sp.
CGGTAATGGTGCTCAACAAGCCTTCTCGTTCGGCCTTCATTCCTGAAGATTGCCTTGCCGCGCGGCGCGCTTTTAACGTGGCGGGCATGAAGCGAAACACGGAAGCCACGCCAGCCTTGCTCGGACTCGATTGCGGTGCCACGCGCTCGGTGGCCATCTACCAGTGCGGCACGGTGCAGCGGCGCTGGCAGGCCGGACCGGGCAATGTCAGCTTGCTCACGGACGCGCAGTTGTTCGCTTTGCTCCAGAGCGCGAAGTCCGCGTATGAAAACTTTCCTGCGCCGGGTGCCGTCGCCATCGGAATGGCCGGCGCCTCCGCCGAGGTGAATCGCGAGCGCATTCGCCGCGCGGCGGCCCGGGTCTGGCCGCGGACGCCGTGTCTCGCCACCACGGATTTGGAGACAGCGTTTGCTGCGGCGGAACTGGACGGACGAGTCGGCGAGCATCATTGCTCGGCCATCGTCCTCGCGTTGAGCGGGACCGGTTCGGTCTTCTGCGGACAGAATGCGCGCGGCGAAAAAGTGCGCGTCGGTGGCTGGGGCCACATCGTGGGCGACAAGGGCAGTGGCTACGAGATCGGCCTGCGGGCGCTCAAGGCCACGCTCCATTACCGCGATCGCGACGGGAAAGTGCCGCCGCTGGGCCGGCGACTGTTGGCGACATTGCTCCTCAACAGCCCGTCGGATTTTCCCGAGTGGGCGCTGGGCGCGAGCAAGACCGAGATCGCCGCGCTGGCCAAAGTCGTTTCCGCCGCCGCGCAACAAGGGGACAAGATCGCGCGCGACATTCTGGCGGGTGCCGCGCACAGCATCGCGAGGGACGCGCTGGCTTGTGCGGCGCGGCTGGCACCCAAAGGCCAGCGGGTGAAATTCGTCCTGACCGGTAGTGTGATCCTGAAGCAACCGGCCTTTCGCCGACGCGTGACGAAATGGATTTGCGAGGAGCGGCCTGGCTCGGAGGTTGTTCCGCTCCGGCAGGAGGCGGCGCTGGGTGCGGTGGCGTTGGCGGCGGGATTGTTGTCCAAGGCCCAAGGTCCGAGGTCCAAGGTCGGGGAGAGCAAGCCGGGCGGCACGGAACATTGGACGGCGGCACTCAGTCTCTCCTCCTCTCCCACCGAGCAGCGCCACCCGCGCTCGATGAAACTCGACCGGCTTCCCTTGGGCAAAGCCATCGCGCTGATGTTGAGCGAGGACGAAAAAATCCCGGGGGCGATTCTGGCGGAACAGGAGAAGATCGAGCGTGTCATCAGGATCATCGTCCGTTCGTTCAAGTCGGGCGGCCGCTTGTTCTACGTCGGGGCCGGGACGAGCGGACGGCTCGGGGTCTTGGATGCGAGCGAGTGTCCGCCGACCTTTCGCAGCGCCCCGGAAATGGTCCAGGGCATCATCGCCGGCGGCCAGACCGCGCTGTGGCGTGCGGCGGAAGGCGCCGAGGACGATCCCACCGCCGGTGCGCGAGCGATCGAAGCGCGCGGCGTGGGCAAGCGCGACACGGTGGTGGGGATCGCGGCCAGCGGCAGAACTCCTTTCGTGTGGGGCGCGCTGGAGGAAGCGAAGCAGCGAGGAGCCTCGACTGTGATGCTGGCCATGAATCCGCATTTGAAAATACCGCGAGGTCATCGACCGGATTTGCTGATTGCGCCGGACATCGGCCCGGAAATTCTCACCGGTTCCACCCGGCTCAAGTCTGGCACCGCCACCAAGCTCATCCTGAACCTGTTCACCACCCTGGCCATGGTGCGCATAGGCAAAGTCGTGGGCAACCTGATGGTGGACTTGAAGCCTACGAACGTGAAGCTGCGCGACCGCGCCGTGCGCATCGTGAAGATGTTGACCGGGGCCGACGAAGCTCAGTCGTTGAAAGCTTTGGAGCGGGCGGATTGGGTGATTAAGGAGGCGGTCAAAATTCGAGCGCGAAAGAGTCCGCGCGGCGGGCGAGCCTAGCTGGCGACGTGCGCCCGACCTGCGCCGGCCTCGAGCACCGCTTCGGCTCGCTGGGCTCGCTTCCTGTTTCAAGGTGGGATTGCCAGTGGCTTTCGGCCGTGGTTTGAGGGTTAATTCGCCCGTGCGCGTGCTTATTGTTGGGTGTGGTTATGTCGGCTTGCCGCTGGGACAGGCTCTGATCCAGGCCGGGCATCAGGTCAGCGGACTTCGGCGCCGCGCCCACGCGGCCGAGGAACTGCACCGTGCCGGGATCACTCCCATCGTCGCCGACATCACGCGCCGGACGGATTTGGATGGCATCTCCGGCGCGTTTGACTGGGTGATTAACACCGTCGCGTCGAGCGGGGGAGGGGCGGAGGATTATCGCCGGGTTTATCTGCATGGCACGCGCGGCTTGATCGACTGGCTGTCCACGCGCCCGCCTCAGAAGTACCTCTACACCAGCAGCACCAGCGTTTACGCACAGACGGATGGGTCGATGGTGACCGAGGAAAGCCCCACCGAACCGGCCAGCGAAACAAGCCGCGTGCTGGTGGAGACGGAGCAGGAGTTGTTGCGCGTGGTGGTGGAGAAACAATTTCCCGCCCTCATCCTGCGTGTGGCCGGCATCTACGGGCCGGACCGGGGGCACGCCTTCAAGCAGTATCTGCGGGGCGAGGCGCGGATCAGCGGGGATGGTTCCCGGCTCATGAACATGATTCATCGCGACGACGTGGTGCGGGCGATTCTTGCGGCTTTGGAGCGTGGAGGAATGGGTGGGATTTACAACGCCACCGATGACGAGCCGGTGACGCAGCTCGATTTCTTCACCTGGCTGGCCGGAAAGTTGGGTGGTCCGCTGCCGCCGCCAGCCCTGGAACCGGAGGACGCGGCGCGCAAACGCGGCCTGACCCACAAGCGCGTCTCGAATCGCCGGCTCCGGCAGGAGCTGGCGTGCGAATTGAAGCACCCGACGTTTCGTCAGGGTTACGCGGCGGAACTGGCCCGGCTGGAAGCCTCGGGGAATTTACGGAGGCCCGGCTGCGGGAAGTAAAATTTGCGCTCGCCCCCGGCCGGCGTGTTATGGTTCGCGGCAAGCAACAAGCCCATGAACTCTATAAAATTTGTCAGTGCCCTGTG
The DNA here is from genome assembly GCA_031414955.1 of Pedosphaera sp. Taxonomy (GTDB): domain Bacteria; phylum Verrucomicrobiota; class Verrucomicrobiia; order Limisphaerales; family SIBH01; genus JANNGC01. The sequence goes on from JANOQV010000264.1 coordinate 3,063, forward strand.
CGCAGCCACCGTCTGCTGGGCCGCCGATGAGGCCAAGCCCACGCTGCCCAAAGCCGCTCCCAACACCACCCTCGTCAGCGAGCATCACACCAACGCCTTCAAGTGGTCCCCGCTGGCACCCGGCCCGGATGACGGCAAGATCGCCTATGTCGCCGCCAAAGTGCTGGAGGGCACTCATTACCTCCAGACGCCCTTGAATGACGCGGTGTCCATCAAGTTTCTCGACAAGTACCTCAATGCCCTCGACCCCGCGCACCTGCTCTTCTTCCAGTCTGACTTGGCCGAGTTCGAAAAATGGCGCACCAAGCTCGACGACCTTTTGGTCAAGCCGAGCATCGTCACTCCGAATACCGCTGACACCTCGCCCGCTGAAATCATTTTTAATCGCTTCATCAAGCGGTTCCTGCAGCAGGTCGAGTACGCGACCAATCTCGTTCAGACCGAAGAGTTCAAATTCGACGGCCCGGATCGCTATACGCCCAACCGCAAAGATCTGCCCCGCCCGAAGGATCTGGCCGAGGCGCAGCAGATGTGGCGTGATCGCGTGCGTCTCGAGTGGCTCACGGAGGTGCTGGACAAAAAGAAGCCGGCCGAAATCAAAGAGACTCTCGCCCGCCGTTACCTGCGCCAGCTTCGCATGCTCCAGGAGTTCGACACCGATGACGTGCTCCAGATTTATCTCACCGCCCTCACGCAGATTTACGACCCGCACTCTGACTACATGGCGCGCTCGGCTTTCGACAACTTCAACATCCAGATGAAGCTCTCACTCTTCGGCATCGGGGCGCTGCTCCGCTCTGAGGATGGCTATTGCAAGATTCAGGAGCTGATGGACGGCCCGGCCAAGACGAGCGGCAAGGTGAAGCCCAATGACAAAATTGTGGCCGTGGCCCAAGGCACGAATCCGCCCATTGATGTGGTCGAGTGGAAGCTGAACAAGGTCGTGGAATTGATTCGAGGGGCCAAGGGCACGGAAGTGCGCCTGACCATCGTGCCCGTGGACGCGCCCGACTCGACCACGCGCAAGGTGGTGAGCCTCATCCGCGACGAAATCAAGATCGAGAACGGGGAAGCCAACGCCAAGCTGATCGAAGTCCCCTCCGAGAACGGCCAGCCCACCCAGCGCTACGGCATCATTGACCTGCCGTCCTTCTACGCCGACCTGGAGAACCGCTCCCCCGGTCGCAAAAGCACCACCACCGACGTGGCCAAGCTGCTCCGCAAGCTGAGGGAGGAAAAAGTCGCGGGCGTGATTCTCGACCTGCGCCGCAATGGCGGCGGTTCGCTCGAAGAAGCCATCAATCTCACCGGCCTGTTCATCAAGGAAGGCCCGGTCGTTCAGGTCAAGGATTCGGACGGACACATCAGCGTGGACCGGGACACTGATCCGTCTGTCCTCTACGACGGACCGCTGGTGGTCTTGACCAGCCGCTTCAGCGCCTCGGCTTCGGAGATTCTCGCTGGCGCGTTGCAGGACTATGGACGCGCGGTCGTCGTGGGAGATTCCTCCACTCATGGCAAAGGCACGGTGCAGACGCTCCTGCGCCTGGGGCCGATTATGAAATCCACCAACGAACTGGGCGCGCTCAAGATTACCATCCGCAAGTTTTATCGCGCCAGCGGCTCCTCCACCCAGCTCAAGGGCGTGGTGCCGGACATCATTCTTCCTTCGCTCAACAACCACATGGAAGTGGGGGAAGCCGCCATGACCAACGCCTTGGTCTGGGACACCGTGCCCAGCGCGAAATACGTGCCGGTGAATTTGATTCCGCCGGTGCTGCCCGAACTGCGCAAGCGCTCCGAGGCCCGTGTCGCTGTGGACAAGGACTTCGACTACGTGCGCGATGAGGTCGAGCGCTACAAGAAGGTCAAGGAGGAGAAGACGGTTTCCATGAACGAAGCCGAGCGGCTGAGGGAGAAAGCGGAAAACGAGGCCCGCGTCGAGGCTCGTAAGAAGGAACTTCGCGCCCGGCCCTTGCCGACTTACACGACCTACGATCTGACGCTGAAGAACATTCTTCTGCCAGGACTGCCCGCGCCAACCCCCAAGATTCCCACCAATAGTGTGGCCGAGCTTAAGGTCAAGCCCACCAACACTGTGGTGAAAGTGACCCCGCCCAAGGGCGACGATGAGGACGGGGAAGTGAAGGATGATTTGAACGTGCCGGCTGTGGACATCACCATGGAGGAAGGCCGGAAAATCTTGCAGGATCTCGCCGCCTTGGCGGCCAAGCCCGGCGGGCTCGTGGGTCGGCCGTAAGTTTCGGAAAAGAAAGCAGCCGGTGGCGTGAGCCACCGGCTGCTTTATGGTCGCGCTTGCCGGCTGAAAATGCCGCCGAATGCCCTGGTTACTTCTTCAGCCCGCCGAAAATCCGGTTGGCTTCCTCCAGCGTCTCCTTCGAGCCGATGTCGAACCACAGCCCCGGCACGCGCCAGGTGTAGAACGGCGTGCGGGGATACAGCCACTGCACCAGCCGACCCGGTTGGTCGGGATTGTTGCCTTCGGCGATGTACTGGCGGATGAGCGGCAAGGTCGCGCGCGGATAGAAGTAAAGCGCGATGCCGGTGAGCGTGCTCTGCGGCTGCTTCGGCTTCTCCTCGAAGAACGTGATGCGCCCGTCCTGGTCCATGGTGATGGCGTTGTACTTCTTGATCTCCTCCAGGTTGCCCACGTCGTACACGGCCAGCACCGGCGCATTTTTGCTCCGGCAGAATTTCCCGAACTCCTCCACGCTCTGGCTGAAGAGATTGTCCCCCGCCACCACGATCAGATCGTCGTCCACGTTCTCTCGTTGCAGCACCAGATGCAGGTCGCCGATGGCCCCGAGCTTGTTCGAGTCGTCGGTCGAGAGGTCATTAATGATCGTGACGTTCAGCTTCGACTTGGTGGCGCGATAATGGTCGGCCCATTCCTGAAAAGCCCCGGCGAACTTCGCATTTGTCACCACATACACGCAGTCGATGCCCGGAATGGGCGCGATGTTGTCCAGCACATGCTCGATCATCGGCTTGCCCGCCACGTCGAGCAGCGGTTTCGGCTTGGTCAGGGTCAGCGGATAAAGCCGCGTCGCATAGCCCGCAGCCAGGATCAAAATCTTCATTCCCTCAATCTTTCCATTCAGTTGCTCTTACTTCTCAAACAAACCCGGCGCGACGGATCGAACCAGACGCTGCGAACGGTCCAGGATGTCCGCGCTGTTCTCCGAGCGCAGCGCCTCGTTGGCAATCTCCCGCGCCTCGCTCATCTTCACCCGTCGGATCAGGTACTTGATCTGCGAGACGGACGGCGGCGACACGCTCAGTTCATCCACGCCCAACCCGAGCAGCAGGGGCACCATCAGGGGGTCGCCCGCCATCTCGCCGCACACGCCCACCCAGATGCCGGCCGCGTGGGCCGCCTCGGCCGTCATCTTGATCAGCCGCAGGATGGCCGGGTTGGTCGGCTCGTAGAGGTGGGCGATCTTTTCGTTCAACCGGTCCACGGCCAGCGTGTACTGAATCAGATCGTTCGTGCCGATGCTGAAGAACTGCACGCGTTTGGCCAGCGCGTCGGCGATCAGCACGGCGGACGGGATCTCGATCATCACGCCCACATCCATCTTCTCATCGAAGGGCACGCCCTCGCGGCGCAACTCTTCGCGACAGGTGTCCAGCAGCGCATTGGCCTGCACCAACTCATCCAAGCAGGAGATCATGGGATACATCACTTTGATGTTGCCCTCGGCGCTGGCCCGAAGAATGGCCCGCAATTGCGCGCGGAAAATGGCCGTCTCCTGGAGGCAGAACCGGATCGCGCGCCAGCCGAGGAAGGGGTTCATCTCCTGCGGCACGGCCAGGTGGGAAAGGAACTTGTCGCCGCCCAAATCCAGGGTGCGAATGATGACGGGAGCGGGCTTGAGCGCGGCGGCGACCTGGTGGTAAGCGGCGAATTGCTCCTCCTCCGTGGGGAGCGTGGTGCGGTTGATGAAGAGGTATTCCGTGCGGAAGAGACCGACGCCGTCCGCGCCGCTCGCGAGCACTGCCGCGGTGTCGCCGGGCTGCTCGATGTTGGCGGAGAGCGTGACCGGGAAGCCGTCAAGCGTGACGGCGGGCTTGTCGAGCGCGTCGCGGAGTTTGTCCTCCAGCTTGTCATGGCGGCGGATGAGCTGGCCGTACTCGAAGAGGGTCTGGTCGGTCGGGTTGACGACGATCTGGCCGTTGAAGCCGTCGAGCAGCACGTACTGGCCCGTGGCCAGCTCGCGGCTGGCGGCCTGCAAGCCCACGACGGCCGGAATGCGCAGCGAGCGCGCCATGATGGCGGTGTGGGAGGTCTTGCTGCCTGCGTCGGTGGCGAAG
>JANOQV010000265.1:0-1968 GCA_031414955.1 Pedosphaera sp.
GTGAGGAGGCTCTGACTTCAACGCAACTCCGCGCGCTTCCGCTTTGCGCTTGGATTCAACCATCGCGGTGGTAGCCTTCGGGCATGTCGGAACGAATCACCGTCAACCCGGACATCTGCAACGGCAAGCCGGTCATCCGCGGCACGCGCATCACAGCGCAGACCGTGCTGGAGTTCCTGGCCGCCGGAGATTCGGTCGAGGATGTGTTGGAGGAATATCCGGGCCTGAAACGCGAGGACGTGCAGGCGTGCCTGGATTACGCTTCGAAGTTGATGGGCAACCATTACTCGGTGCTGCCCGCGACATGAAGGGCTACCTGCTCTACGAGAACCTGCCGGGGCGTCTGAGGTTTTCGCCGGGCCTGCCGCTGGTTCCGGCCTCCGCACTCGGCCCCAGCCCCACCGACACGCAAGTGTGGGACTTCGCCCGCACGCGCGAACTGGTGATTGTGACCAAGGACGCGGATTTCTCCGACCGCATCATCCTCCAGACACCGCCGCCGTGGGTCGTGCATCTGCGTTTTGGAAATCTGCGCGGGCAGGAGTTTCATTCCCGCCTTGCGCGCGCCTGGCCGCAGGTCGAAACGTTGCTCAAGACCCACAAGCTGGTGAACGTTTACGCGGATCGGGTCGAGGGAATTGGCTGAATCAGTTTCAACGCGCCGGCGCGCGGACGTGCTCCGCCTGTTCGCGCATCAACTTGATATCAAGCATGGGCGCAGTATGCGGAGAGAAGGGGAAATGAGGAATTCAAAAATCAGAAGGGCAACGAGCGTTGCCAGTGCCCTTGGCCGCTTCTGAGGCAGGCTTTGGTTTTGTGTCTCCGAAATGATGTGCTGCGATGTTTGCATGAAGAACCGCGAAGAACAAAGCGACGGGAAGCCCGGTAATGACGAGCCCGAAGCTCATTGGCAACCACTCCAAAATTCCCCGGACCATTCTGCTGAGACCCACCCATGATTCCGGCTGGTATAGCCACGCCCGAAATGCGTCCATTTCGCTAAAAAAAGACACCCAAGGGCGTGACTCCCAGCGACCCGCTTTCAAGTAACTAATGACTTGGCCGACGAAAACAAGAGCGCCAGCGCCCGCCACAAACACTCCCCCCACCACGCCTGCAAGTGTTGGCATTCTGAAGGCAATGTACATCCCATTCACAAGCGGAGACTTGTTCTTGTTGCGCCAGAATGTGTGCTGATGTGACATCAGCAGGAGCTTTTTGGATCGGGCATTGGGGCAGTCTAGTCGAACTCACCTGACCCTAAACATGCTGTCCTGAAAAAGCGAAATACATGGATACAGCCGATAACAGCACCGAGCAACGGCGCACCGACATGCTTGAGAAGCGAGATCGCCTCAACGAGTAAACTCAGGGAGATGAGAAAACCGACGACGAGTATGAGCCAAGCCTCAACCTTGGATTTCGTAGGCGCAATGAACCAAGACAACCCCAAAAACGCATAGACATACATGGCGTAGGAAGCGGCGAAGCCGAGAATAGCCAATCCTGCCAGCTTGTGGAACAACAGGTAGGGAGCGGCGAACGGCAGCCAAATCAATGCGCCTGCAAGGATGCCACCGAGCCATCCAGCGGGGAGAAATACTACCCATCGTGCAGTTTTCGCAGCGATGCTCATCGGTAACTCATCGCCTCGCGTGCCCGGCGTCATACAAGACGGAATGCGGCGATGGAAGAATCTGGATGGCGCTCAATGCGATCAACGCCAACTTGAGGAATGTGATACATCGTCTGAACTCGCTCGGCCCAATCACGCCCTTGCGCGTCAGTGACTACATCGACGGCAAGCAGTCCTTCGGGATTCCCACGAACCAAGAACTCCCCAATTCCTTGGACAGTTCCGTTGCGAATGGGAATACGAAACTCAACGGTTTTGAGATCCAGATCCTCAAGGCTCCACTTCGATCTAGTCCAAAGAGTGTTCATAGAGTTCTCATCGGTTCATTCCAC
>JANOQV010000266.1:0-36841 GCA_031414955.1 Pedosphaera sp.
GCCAAATCCACGAACTGGGCCACCACGCCACCGCCGCCCTGCGCCGGCTGCGCCGCCGTCCGAAAATCATCGCCGCCTGTTGGAAACAATCCCAACTCCCTTTGTGACTCGGTGTCACTCTATTGTACAAGTCTCAATAAGTGCGTCAGCGCCGGAGGCGCGGTAGAGAGTAGCCCACGGCGTGAGCCGCGCGTGTTCTCCAGCGCGCGCCACGTCACCGTCGCCACCTGGATGGGCTGCACGATCTGGCACTCCGGCGAGGCGTGCGTCTCGAACTTCTGCGTCTTCCCGTCCGGGAAAGTGATCGTCACCACGCGCGGACGCAGCGCGACGAGACCCGCGCTGTTCAGGAGCGCGAGGGCGAACCACAAAGCTGAGAGTGCCAGTGCCACGCGGAGCGAAGTGTTCAAGTCAATGGACAGCCGGGCGAGCGGAATTTTTATGGTGCTATGGTTGACCGGGATCAACGGCGGCGATTGACTGGATGCGACATAGCTGGGGCAGTCGCATCCATGACCGAGGGCGAACTGGAGAGGACAGAGTGAAAAAATCTCCCAAGCCTTTCCTTGGTTGACCGGGACAGCACTCCGAGGCGGGCAAGGTGGCCTGCTCGCGAATGCTTTCGGAGTTGGATGTTTAGTCAGACGTAGGCGAGCTTTCCCTTGGTTCGTAGCCGAGAAGCTGCGCCAGCGCTTATTTTCACGGCACCACGCGTGCTTTGGTTGGCGCGTACAAGTTCAAATGCAGAAAGGAATGTCGAGAGGTTCTGCCGCAACAGCTAAGAAATCGACGCTTTGGCGATTGTGCATCGCTTTCACTACACACTGGGCTTGGTCTTCAGAAAAATGAAGGCCCGTCGGCATCAGTGCTGCAACCCATTGCCGTTCCGTCACGACGGTCGGCCGAATGAGCCGCTTATCGACGAGTTCATGCAATTTGTTTTTTGCCCAAGCGGTCGTCGCCTCGTCCGTGATTTCTTCAAATTTCATTTGTTTGGCGGCTTTGTTTTGGAGGCTGCGAAGTGACAGCCAAAACCGAGGAGCACACAAACGCCGCCAATCACTCCGAGAGTGGCCGCAGGCCCGTATACCGCAATCGGACCGTGAAGCTGTTGTGAACGTAAAAGAACAAACAATTCCCCTCCACAGATGAAGGTCGTCGCACCCGACGTCAGCAACACAGCCGACCATCCGCTGGTCGAACATTCAATGATCGTCAACACCAGCACTAGAGCGAGCGTTGCAATAAAGCCTGCCGATGAATCCCGGCCAACATCTGCTCCAAGAGCAACAATAAGCGGAATTGCGGCTTCAATCTTCAACAGCATTTTGAACGGGCTAAATTTAACATTCATAAGTGTCATTTCGGAAATGTCTCCAACCATGCTTTGTAAGCTCTTTGTCGATCAATCAGCGCATCAATGACTGCCTGATATTGATCGCTAGTGGGAGCGTTTTCAGGCCGGGAAAATCCTGCAACAAAGGCATCCCACCCACCACCTTGCGCAGCAAGAATTCGCGCTGAAGCTTCTCCGCCTGCTGAAAGTATTCCGGCTCGCGTGGTCGGCATCTCCCAGATATTTCGCATGTCTTGTCCAAATGGATCTGCGGCATTTTGTAAAGTCACAGACATACGACCACCAACACGCAAACCGTAGTTCGCCAACGGCTTTACTCGTCCCTCCGCAGCCTCTGAGCTTACCTCCTCCAATGCGGCGATGATTTTGTCCTGCTTGCCGCGTTCAATCAGGATGGCACCTGCCGGAATCTTCTTCATCTGGCGATCCGATCCGTCATAGATGAATTTGAAGTAGAGCGTGGTCAGGACTGCAACAACAGCAATGGTAACGGTCACCTGTGTGAGCGTGAATTGACCACTTGGATCAACACACGAGACAGGCTCGTTTGAACAATACAGGTACTTGTGCAGTGTCTCTGGATCACCCGGGAAACCCTCAAACCCATCCATCGTCCAAAACCGTCCGGTCTGCGTGTTCTGGTATCTGGCGCGGAGCAAGTAAAGGCCGAGGTCGGGGTCGTATTGCTCGCCGGTGAAGAGGTAGAGGTTGGGCGTGCTGCCGGTGCGGGCAATCAGGTTGCCAAAGGCGTCGTAGTCGTAGGTGTCGGTCACGCTGGCGTTCGCATCGGTCAGGAAGCGGGTGTTGCCGTGGCCGTCGTAGCCGTAAAAGCTCACCGTCCAGCCGGGACCGTCCACGCGGTCTTGCGAGATCAGGTCGTGGCCGTAGCTGTAAACACGGTTGAGGGTTGAGGGTTGAGCGTTGAGGGAGACGTGTTCTTCGAGCACTTGGGCGTAGCCGGTCGGGTTCACCGTGTCCACGAGGAAGCGGGTTGTCACCGTGTTCGTGGCCGTCGTCACGGTTTTCTTCACGCGCTGGCCGTCGCCGTCGTACACGATAGTCACGGTCTTGCCGTTCTCGGTGCGGCGCACGAGGCGGTTCTCGTAGTCGTACTGGTCGGCTTGCGTCATGCCGAAGCCGGGGGCGGTGAGCGTGTTGCCGTTGTTGTGGGACTGCTCGGCCGCACTCGTGTTGAGCCGGTCGTTATCGTCGTACGTTGAAAGCGTCGAGACGATGCCTGGTTCCGTTGACACGAGTTGCCGGCGGTTGCCCACGCGGTCGTACGAGTAGTCGAGCGTTGATGGAGTCGCGTAGCTCGTGCCGCCAATCGTCTCGTTGGTCAGGCGGTAGGTGCGGTCGTACTGGTAAAGCCGCGTGAGCGTGGTGACTTGCGGATTGAGCGGGTTGCTGACGCGGGATTCCACGGCCCCGGTGCGATGGCCGGAGGGCGCGAGGGCGTAAGCGTAGTTCGCAATGGGCGTCAGGCCCGCGCTCACGTTCAGGTTGGTGAGGCGGTTGAGGGCGCTGTATTCGTAGAAGTGGTTCACGCCGTTCGGGTAGGTGAACCCGCGCAGATTCCCCACGTCGTCGTAGGTGTAGGTCGTGTGGCCCGCGTGCGGGTCGAGCACGTCGCCGAGGCGATTGAGCGCGTCGTAGGCGTAGTTCAACACCACGCCGTTGGCGTTGAGCGAGGTGATGTTCGTCACCTGGCCGTTGGCGTTGTAGCTGTAGGTCAGCGTGCCTTCGGGGGTGGCCTTGCGGACGAGGCGGTTGCGGTTGTCGTACTCGAAGGTCGTCACGCCGCTGGCGTCCACCATGTTCGTGCGCAGGCCGAGTTCGTTGTAGCCGAACTGCACCGGCGCGGCGGCGAACGCGGCGTCCGGCCGCTTCTCGACAAGCCGGTTCATCACGTCATGAATGAACGTGGTCGTTCGCCCGTTGAAGTCCGTTCGATGGGTCATGCGCCCCGCCACATCGTAGGCGTAGGTCTCGAACTGATTGAGCGGCAGCGCGCGCTTCACGCGGCGCCCGAGCGCATCGTACTCGAAGCGCGTGGTGCGCGACTCGGCATCGATCTGCGCGACCTGCTGGCCCTGCTCGTTGTATTCGTAGCGCGTCACGTTCTGCAACGCGTTGGTGACGGCGATCAATCGGCCCAGCGCGTCGTAAGCGAACCGCGTCATGTTCCCGCTCTGATCCGTCTCGGCGATGCGCCGGCTGAGCGCGTCGTAGAACGTGGTTTGAAAGGTGAAGTCGGGAAACACGACCCCTTGCCGCCGGTTCAACTCGTCATAGCTGAACGTGCTGACCCGCCCGAGCGCATCAATGGTTTGAACCAGATTGCCCACCTCATCGAACCCGCTGCGGCTCACCTGCCCGAGCGCGTTCGTGACCGAGGTGCGGCGGCTCGCCGCGTCGTAGCCGTAGAACGTCGTGTTCCCGCGCGCGTCGCTCATGGCAAAGACCCGGCCAATCGCGTCGTAGTAGTTCGTCATGCCGGTGTTGTCGGGATAAACCGTCGTGACCATCCGCCCGAGCGCGTCGTTCACGTAGCTCGTCACCCGGCCCGCCTTGTCGTGCATGGCCACGCGGCGATTGTCGGCGTCGAAGAACGTCTCCTCGAACGTGCTGTCGGGATACGTCGTGCGGGTGAGGTTGCCACGGTCGTCGTAGCTCATCGATGTCTGCCGACCCAGCGCATCAATGCTCACGGCGGGTTTGCCGATAGCGTTGTAAATCGTGGCGTTGGTCGAGCCATCGGGCTGCACAGTGAGGACGAGACGATTGGCTGAGTCATACACGTAGCGCGTGACCAGCGTCTCCACTCCGTTCGGCGTGGTGCGCCACGTCATCTTGTTCGTCTGGTTGCCGTTGGCGTCGTAGCGGAAGGAGGTGGTGTTCAACACGCCCAGGTTCACGTCATGCACGACCGTGTTGGTCAGATGGCCGAACGGGTCGTAGCCATTCTCCATGGTGTTCCCGAGCGCGTCGGTGCGGACCAGGATGTTGCCCCGTCCGTCGTAGCTGTAGAGCGTCCGCTGCCCCAGCGCGTCGCGTTCCTCGGTCAGGTTGCCGCTCGGGTCATAGACATTCGTGGTGGTGGAGTTGCGCGCGTTGCGAATGCTGGTGGGTTGCTTAAAGGCGTTGTAGGTGAACGTGGTGGTGTTCCCCAGCGGGTCGGTCTCGGTCAATTTGTTGTCGCGCGCGTCGTAGGTGAACCGGTTGGTGTTGCCCAGCGCATCGACCTTCGTGAGCAGATTGTCGTTCGCGTCGTAAGTCATCACCGTCGGGTGGCCCAACGCGTCGATGCTGCGGGTGATGTTCCCGTTCCCGTCATATTCGTGAACCGTCACGAAGCCGAGCCGGTCGCGGATGATCTCGGCGCGGGCGTCCAGGTCGTGCGTGAAGACGTTGGTGTTTCCGGCGGCGTCCACCTGCCGGACGAGGCGCCCCGCGTCGTCATACTCGTTGCGCGCCGCCGTGATCCCGCGCCCGTCCGTCAGCGTGAGCAGCTCGTGCTTGGGGTTGTAGCTGAAGGTGTTGGTCAGATTCACCCGGTCCACGAAGCTGACCAGGTTCCCGTTCGTGTCGTAGCGGTAGGTCAACACCGCGCCCGCCGCGTCGAGGATGTTCGTGATGCGTCCAGCCCCGTCGCGTTGGAAGGCGATGCTCTGGCCCGGCCCACCCGTCACCGCGTTCGTCCACACGATGCCGTTTGTGTTCACCGTCAGCCGGTTGCCGTTGCGATCCGTCATGGAGCGCAAGCCGTCGCGTTCGTCGATCACATACACATCCCCCTCGTCGCTGGTGTAGCGGAAGAGCGTGGGGTTGTACACCGCGCCGTTGTAGTCGAACAGGTTGGCCACACCGAGCGTGCCCTCGGTGAACACTTCGTCCCCACCCTCCTGCGCGGAGACGAGCGTCCCGCGGGTGTTCGCCTCCGGCACATACACCACGGTCGGCCCGGTGATGGGCTGGAAAATCTGCGACTCGGGCGAGCTTTGGGCGCGGAACTTCTGTGTCTTGCCGTCCGGGAAAGTAATGGTGACGGTGCGCGGCCGGCGCGGCGTGAGGCTGTAACTGCCCAGCCCTGAACTCGTGCCGGACTGCTCCCAGTTCAGACCGAGGTTGCGGTTCTTTTGGAGCCGGATGTTCTTGAGGTCGAGCGTCCACCCCACGCCGAAATCCCCTTCGCGTTTGTCGCATGAGTCATAGGTGCGGATGACCTGGATCGGAATGCCGGCGACGGGGATGCCGTTGAGAACGGACAGCAAAAGGATCAATGGCGCGAACGGCATTCACGCCGAGTGTTCAAGTCAGCGCGAAATTCTGCGAACAAAATTTCCACGCGTTCAACCGTTGACGGCGGAATGAGTGACCGGCTCAATGCGCGCCGATATAGCTGGGGCAGTCGCATCCATGACCGAGGGCGAACTGGACGTGCTGAGATGAAACACGCTCGCCAAACCACGGCCTCGGTTGACCAGGAAAACCCTCGGAGGCGGGCATGGGGCTGGGATGTTGAGTTTGAGTAAGTGAGCTTTCCTTCCTTCGCGAAGGATTCGTAACTGAGAAGCTGCGCCAGCGCTTATTTTCACGGCACCACGCGTGCTTTGGTTGGCTTGTACAAGTTCAAAAGGCGGGCAAGGCGTTGGGATGTTCAGTTGATGTAGGCGAGCTTGGCTTCGTCTTGAGAAGCGTTCGTAGCCGAGAAGCTGCCCCAGCGTTTATTTTCAGGGCACCACGCGTGCTTTGGTTGGCGTGGATCGTTCAATCATTCTGCTGCCGTTTGGTTGGGCGACATTCGCAAATCCTCCATAAAACCAAAGGCAATGCCCGCGCAGGAACCACAAAGACTGAATATACCAGTATCACCCCGGCAATGATCTGTAGACTTCGATGAGTTTCGCCCAAGCGGAGGATGAAACCAGTCAGGAATAATCCAAACACAGCGATTCCTCCGTGCAATATCCCTCCGAGCGTTGCAAGTTTTAAGGCGTGCGTTCGCAGAGGAACGGGCCGTCTTTCACTGAGTTCCTTCTCTTTCTGCGCGTACAACAAGGCTTGAGCAACTGCAAAGACGCCTACCAAGCCGATAAATGTAAATCGACTGCGCATTTCAGTAAGCACCCCAGGAGATTTTGACGCACAGCCAATCAAAACGACGGCTGTCACTCCGACGAAATATCCAAGGAAACGTTTACTCGGATTTAAGTTCATTTGCTACCATTCAACTGCCACTTCGACTGTCGTCACTTTGCCGTAAACACTTAACCGGTTGGCCAACTGTGTCTTCAGTCGTCCAGCACGCGACAAATCTCCATCCAGAATTGCTTCCAGTATTTCTCTTGTGGTCCGGATGTCGCCAGCAGGATCCAAGAGACCCGTGAGGAAACGCGAACCCACACTCCAATAGTCCAACTGAATGGTGATGCCGACCCCCACGTGCTTACCCATTTGAACGACGAGGCTCTGTACCTTGTTGACAAAGATGTTTAGGTCAATTCCATGAATTACGGCCATGACAACTCCGAAAAACGGCACTTGGGCGAGCAAAGGGCGTAGCGGTCCCATTTTCGCAATTTCTTCTTGGAGTTCAGCGGCTTTGGTAGCCAGTTCCATCACCTTGGCCGATAGCGTCTGCGCCGACTGAAACGGCAAGCGATTCAACGTGTTGGATAAAGCAATCAATTCATCGACTGATGGTTCAAGCAAGATTTTGGCTTGAACATTGAAGTATAGTCCCACCGCTGCGCCAAAGGCTGCCCGTTGAACAATGGCCACTGTGGTGTAGTACGCGGTGAGGCGTTGCATGGCGAAGCCTGCGATTGTGCGAGCTGCGACCGCGAACGATGTCTGGGTCAAGAAGCTTCGCCCACTCGGATCAATGCAGTTGACCGGGTTGTTCCCGCAGTAGGTGTATTTGTGCAGGCTCGTCGGGTCGCTGCCGAAGCCCTCGAAGCTGTCCATGCTCCAGAAGCGGCCCGTGCTGGGATTGGCGTAACGGGCTCGCAGGTAGTAGAGGCCGAGGTCGGAGTCAAACTGCTCGCCGGTGAACAGGTAGTGGTTCGGCGTGCTGCCGGTGCGGGCGGTCAAATTGCCGAAAGCGTCGTAGTCGTAGGTGTCGGTCACGAAGCCGAGATGATCAGTGAGGAAGCGCACGCTGCCGTGGCCGTCCGTGCCGTAGTAGCTCACGCCCCAACTGCTGCCGAGCATTTGATCCTGGCTGAGGAGCGCGTGGCCGTAGGCGTACACGCGCGTCACCACCGCCGGTTGCGCGTTGCTGCTGGTGAGTTCTTCCAGCACTTGGGCGTAACCGGTCGGGTTCACGGTGTCCACGAGGTAGAGGGTGGTCACACCGTTGACGGTCTTGCGCACGCGGTTGCCGTCACCGTCGTACACGATCTGCACCTGGCTGCTGTTGCGGTTCACCAGGCGGTTCTCGAAGTCGTAGCGGTCAACCGCCTGCGGCGTGTTGGGAACAATGCGCCCGACCGTGGTGTTGCCGTTGGCGTCGTAGGTGTCGGTGGTCAGCCGATCGTTCAAGTCGAACGAGGAGAGCGCGGACTGGATGTTCGCCAGCGTCGAGGCGAGCGAAAGGCGGTTGCCCACTTTGTCGTAGCTGTAATCGAGTGTTGCAGGACTCGCGTAGCTCGTCCCTCCAATCGTTTCGTTCGTGAGGCGATACAAACGGTCGTAGCCGTAGAAGCGGTTGATGGTTGTTGGTTGAGGGTTGAGAGAGTCGCGCACGATCGTCTCAGTCGCACTGAGCCGGTTGCCCGCCGCGCCGAGCGCGTAGGCGTAGTTGGCGATGCCGGAGAGTCCCGCGCTCACGTTCAGGTTGGTGAGCCGGTTGAGCGCGCTGTATTCGTAGAAGTGGTTCACGCCGTTGGGCAGCGTGTAGCCGCGCAGGTTGCCCACCTCGTCGTAGGTGTAGCTGGTGCGGCCGGTGTGCGGATCGACCACCTCGTTCAAGCGGTTCAACTCGTCGTAGCCGTAGCGGAGCGCCACGCCGTTGGCGTTCGACGACTGGATGTTCGTCACGCTGCCGTTGGCGTCGTAGGCGTAGAAGAGCGTCCCTTGCGGCGTGGCCTTCTCGATGAGCCGGTTGCGCTGGTCGTAGCGGTAAGTGGTCACGCCGCTCGCATCCACCATGTTCGTGCGCAAACCCAGTTCGTTGTAGCCGATGGTGACGGACGGCTCGAAACGCCGCGGGTCAGGCGTCTTCTGCACCAGCCGGTTCATCACGTCGTAAACGAACGCGGTGCGGTCGCCGTTGAAGTCCGTGCGGTTGGTCAGCAGCCCGTTGACGCTGTAGGCGTAAGTTTCAATTTGCGCACCGGGCAACGTGCGCTTCACACGCCGGCCTAGCGTGTCGTACTCGAAACTCGTGGCGTGATCGTTGGCGTCGATCTGCCGGAGCTGCTGGCCCAGCTCGTTGTATTCGTAGCGCGTCACGTCGCCGTGCGCGTTGGTCACCGAGGTCAGCCGCCCGAGCGCATCGTAGTCGAAGAAGCTCGTGATGCCCGCCTGATCCGTTTCCGCCATGCGCCGGCCCAGCGCGTCATAAGCCGTGCGCTGCGTGGTGCCGTCGGCGAAGACGGTGTTGGTCCGCCGGTTCAGCGCGTCGTACTGGAACGTGTTCACGCGGCCCAGCGCGTCGAGGGTCTGCACGAGATTGCCCGCCTCGTCATAGAAGCTGCGGCTCACCTGGCCGAGCGCGTTCGTCATCGCGACTGTGCGGCCCGCCGCGTCGTAACCGTAGAAGCTGCTCCGGCCGCGCGCGTCCGTGGAAGCAATCACCTGCCCGGCGAGATCGAAATAATTCGTCGCGCTCGTGCCGTCGGAGTAAATGGTGCGGAACAGCCGCCCCACCGCGTCGTATTCGAACTGCGTGACCTGCCCCAGCTTGTTGGTGCTGGCGACACGCCGGCCTTCCGCGTCGTAAGCTCTCGATTCACTCGAGCCGTCCGGCGCGACGCTGCGAGCCACGCGCCCGAACTCGTCGTAGTCAAACGACATCACGCGCCCGATCTGATCGATGGTCGCGGCGGCCTTGCCGATGGCGTTGTAGATCGTCCGTACGGAAGATCCATCGGGGAGAATCGAGTTCGTCAGCCGGCTCTGCGAGTCGTAGCGGAACAACACCGAAAGCGTTTCCAAGCCGGTCGATGTCGTGCACGTCGTGCTTTGGGTCAGCAGGTTTTCGTTCGTGTCGCGTTGGAACGTCGTCTCGTGGCCAGCCGAATCGATTTCCTTCTGCACTCGCCCTTGGCCGTCGTATTCGAACCGGGTGACGAACCCCAGCGTGTTGGTCATCGCCATCGGCTGGCCCTGCTCGCTGTACACAAACGTCGTCACGTTCCCCAACGGATCGCGCATCGACGTCAGGTTGCCTTTCTGGTCGTAAACATTCGTGATGGTGTTCCCGCGCGCGTCGGTCGCGCTGGTCACGCGGCGCAGATCGTTGTAGGTCACGCGCGTGGTGTGGCCGAGCGCGTCGGTCACGCTCGTGCGGTTGTCCCTGGCGTCGTAGGTGAACGAGTTCGTGCGGCCCAGCGGATCGATGGTCAGGAGCAGGTTGTCGTTGTCGTCGTAAGCGGAACTCGTGACCACGCCATTCGCGTCCGTGACCTTCGCCACGTTGCCCCGCTCGTCGTATTCACTGATCGTCACGAAGCCGAGGCGGTTCGTGATAATCTCCAGCCGGTTGTTGATGTCGTGCGCGTAATCGATCTGCCGCCCGTTGGCGTCGATGTGCCGCACCAGTCGTCCACTGTCGTCGTATTCGTTGCGCACGGCTTCGATCCCCCGCGCATCGGCGATGCCAAGCAACCCGTGCCGCCCGTCGTAGGTGAACCCGTTCGTATTCCCCTCGCGATCCGTGAACGTGGCCAGGTTGCCGTTCGTGTCGTAGCGGTAGGTCATGGCGTGGCCCAGCGCATCGACGATGTTCGTGATGCGGCCCTGCGCGTCGCGCTGGAACTGCACGGCGAGCGTGGTGCTGTTGGCGGCATTGGTCCACGTCAGCCCGTTGGCATTGACGACCAACGTGTTGCCGTTCGGATCGGTCAGGCTCCGCAACCCGTTCGTCTCGCTGATCAAATACGTGTAGCCCTCCAGCGTGCGGAACTCGAACAGGTCCGGGTTGTAGAGAATGTTGTCCGCCGGGCCGGGCGGCGGATCGAGCAGCAGTTCCCAACTGATGAAGTCCGCCCGCCCCGGCACCTCGCCGCCCCAGACCAGTTGATCGTCCACGAGTCGGCCGCCTGCGCCGTCAAACCTCACCGGCGTCAGCGTGCCGCGCGTGTTGGCCAGCGGCGTGTAGCTCATCCGCGGATAAATCAGCGGCACGCCGAACTGGCAGGCCGGCCCGGGCGAGGCTTGAAACTTGTAAACCTTGTTGTCCGGGAAGCTGATGGTGACGACGCGAGGTTTGATCGTGTCGATGCAGTAACTCGGAAAGAGTCCGCCGCTGGAACTCTGGTCCCACGCTTTGCCGAGGTTCCGGTTCTTTTGCAGCCGGATGTTCTTGAGGTCGAGCGTCCACCCCACGCCGAAATCCCCTTCGCGCTTGTCGCGTGAGTCATAGGTGCGGATGACCTGGATCGGAATGCCGGCGACGGGAATGGTCAGGTCGTTAAACGAGAGCGTGAAGTTCCCCACCTTCATGTTGCGGTCCACGACCACGAAAATGTTCGTGGTCGAGGTGCGCCCCACGAGATCCGTGGCGGTGAGTTGCAGTTCGTAAGTGCCGTTGAGCAGCAGGGTGGGATCGAGCGTGCCGAGCGGGGCGGCAGTGACAGCGGTGTGCCCGGTGGCGAGCGTCAGCCAATTGAACCCGGCCACCTCACCCTGGCCCTCTCCCCCGGCGGAGAGGGAATCGGGCGGCGGAGCCAGCCGGTATTGAAGCGAATAAGAACTGAGCACCGGGCTTTCCACCGTGCCGATGATGTTGCTCGGGAAGGTCACGGCCTGGCCGTCGCCGGGCGTGACGATGGCGACCACCGGTGCGTCGGGCGATTCATACGCCGTCATCACCACGTCATCCGTGCTGCTCAGGCTGCCGTCGTCCGCCGTGAGTCGCAGCACATACTCGCCGGGTGCGCTGAAGGTGGCGCGATACTCGCCGTTCAACGTGCTGAAATAGGCGACCCCCGGCCCGCTCACCTGCGTCCAGAAGACGTCGAGCAGCCCGTCCTCCAACCCGTCATCGATGGCTTCGGTGTGGAGCGTGGCGGCGTTGGGCAGCGCGGCAATCTGATCCGCCCCGGCGAAAACAATCGGGGGCGAGTTGGTCCCCGGCCGCACCGTCACGATCAGCGTGTCGCTGTCCGTGAGCAACGCATCGCTGACGGTCACGCGCAGCACGTAGGTGCCGGTGGAACTGAAGTTCGCGGACGAAGTGATGAAGTTGTTGGAAATGTTCCCGCTGGCCGGGGAGAAAGTGACGGCACCCGGCCCGCTCGCCACCGACCAGGCGAAGGTCTTACCGCCCACGCCGGGCAGCGCATCATCGAAGAAGGCCGCTTCCAGCAAGGCCGGCGCGGGCCGCACCACTTCGAGGTCGGGACCGGTCGTGACCAAGGGCGGCTGGTTGGTCGGCGCGGCGACGGTGATGCTGACTTCATCGGCCCCGGCGAGGCGGCCATCGCTGCCCACCAGGCGCAGCACATAGCTGCCGGGCACGTAGAACTTCACCGCGGTGTCGGCCGCGGCGGCGTTCGCGAAATAGACATTGGCCGGACCGGAAACCCTGAACCACGAGGCAAAGACCGTGCCCTGCGGCTGGCCGTCATCGGTGATGGTTCCGTGCAGCGGGGTGTTCGCAAAGGCGGTGGCGGCGAAGTCCGGCCCGCCGTTGACCATGGGCGGCTGGTTGCCATCGGGTGCCGGCGGGGTGCCGGCGGTGGCGGTGAAGCTGTATTCGTTGGCGTAGCTGAGTTCGCCGTCGTTCACCTCCACCCGGACGCGATAGGCACCGGGCACGGTGGCCAGAGCCTGGGCGACGGCGGAAGTGGGATTGAAGAACCAGAGCGGCGCCGGACCCGAGACCTGACTCCACAAGACGTTCGTCACCCCGAAGGGGCGCCCGTCATCGCGCAGGTCATGCGCGGTCAGGGTCGTGAGCTGCCCGACCGGCAGGACTTCGGGCAAGGCCCGCGCCACGGCATTGGGCGCGAAGTTGTTGTTCGCGAGGACGATGATGACCACGTCGTCGAAACTGGTAAAGTGGGAGTCGTTCGCGGTCAGGCGCAGCAGGTAAGTGCCGTTCACGCTGAAACTCACGCTGCTGTTGGTGCTGAGCGGATTGCCGAACGTCACGGTGCCCGGCCCGGTGACCACGGACCACACGTAAGGCACATCGGCTCCGGGCGGGTAGCCGTCATCCGCCACGCTGCCCTGCAACAACGTCGTGGCGTTGAGATCGATGACTTGGTCGGGGCCGGCACTGACCAACGGCGGCTGATTGCCTTGCACCACAACCGTTACTTCATCAAGCGCGGTGAGTTCGGAATCGTCCGCCGTCAGCCGCAGGACATAGGTGCCGAGTTGATCGAACGTCGCCGTGGTGCCTGCCGTGTGGATGTTTTCGAACGTCACATTCCCCGGCCCGCCGGCTTTCGACCAAGTGACCGAGAGCGTGGCATTGGGCGGCAACCCGTCGTCCGTCACCCGGCCGTCGAGCGTCACGCCGTGGCCGGGCGGCGTGGCGAACTCCCACAAGGCGATGTTAGTGGCGCTGGCGTATCCGGCCTTGAACTCGCCGCCCACGTAAATTCCGTTCGGAGCGGCGGCCAGGGAGTGGACCGTACCCGAGCCGACGGACCCGTTGAAACTGATGACGCCGTTGCTGACCCCGGAGCCGGAGCCGAGCGCCGACCAGAATCGCCCGTTCCATTTCGCAATCTTATTGGCCGCGAAACCTCCCGCCGTGGTGAACGCTCCGCCCGTGTAGAGGTCGGAGCCGCTGAAGGCGAGCGCGTAAGCAGTGCCGTTCAAACCCACGTCCAGCGGCGTCCAGTTCGTCCCGTCCCAGCGCGCGATCCGGTTCGCGGGCAGGCCGCCGGCCAGGGTGAAGCTGCCGGCGGCGTAGAGGTGGCCGTCCGGACCAATGGCCAGGGCGGACACCTCCACCGTGCAACCCACTCCGCTGCAACTGAGTCCCGCGCCCAGGCGCATCCAGTTCGTGCCATCCCACCGCGCGATGTTGTTCGCCACGCCGTCCGCCACGTTGTTCATGAAGGTGCCGCCGGCATAGACGTAACGGTTCGAGGCCACCGCGATGGAAGCCACCGCCCCGCTGATGCCGTCGCCCAGGAGCGACCAGTTGGTGCCGTCCCATTTGGCGATGCCGTGGGAGACGGGCAAGCCAGGCAGGACGTTGGAATCGCCACGGTCAGTGTAAGTGCCATTGGTCGCCTGCACGTCCATGTAAGCGCCGAAGTAAACAGCGTTCGACACCGCCGCCACGGCGCGAGCGCCCCCCCGTTGCAGGCGTTGTGGTCCCCACACCATCCAGTTGCTGCCGGTGAATCGCGCCATGCTGTCCAGGCCGCCATCCAGGTTAAAATCGCGCAACCGGCTGCCGAGCACGAAAAGCTCCTGGCCACGCGCCGCCTGCTGGATAACGCGACCGGTCGAATCATTGGGCACGAAGCCGGCGATGTCCGTCGAGCCGGGCGGCGTGGGCAAGTTGCCATCGCGCACCCCGCTCCACGTCGTTCCGTCCCAGCGCCCCAGCGTCCAGACCCGCAGGCCGCCCGCGTTGTAAAAGACGCCGGCCACGAAAAGATTCGTGCCGGAGAACGCCAGGCCGTCGCGCGTGACCAGCGGCGTGGCCGCGCCCACCTGGTTGTGAACCAGCGACAAGCCGGGCTGGCTGATGGCGGGGTTCCACTGGTCCGACCGGAAGCCGGAGGTGAACAGCGCCTCGCTCAACGACCAGTTCCCGTAGGCACCTCCCGCCAAAACGGCGGGATCGGGAATGGTCAGGGTCTGGTCGGGTCCGGCCTCCACGACCGGCGGCTGGTTGAACGGATAGACGGTCACGGAAATCTCGTGGCTGGCCGTGAGGACTGAATCGCTGGCGGTCAGGCGCAGCACGTAGGTGCCGATCAGGTCAAAAGTGGCGGTCGTCGCCAGGCTCGTGGCGCTGGCGAACGCGACACCGCCCGGTCCCGAGACCTTCGTCCAGAGCAGCGCCAGCGAACTGTTTCGCGGGAGGCCGTCGTCCTCCGCAAACGCCGCCAGCGCCAGCGCATTGGTCAGCCCGATGACCTTGTCCCCGCCCGCGTTCACGGTGGGCGCGGCATTCATGCCCTCGCTCTTCACGACGAAAGTCACATCCGAATAATTGGTCAACTGCGTGTCATGGGCCCAGAGGCGCAGGATGTAATTACCCGGCGCGCTGAAGCTGACCGTGGTGTTGTTGGTGACCGGCCCGGCAAACGCCACTTCGCCCGGACCCATGACTTTCTCCCAATAGGCCGTGACCGCCGCGCCAGCCGGCAGCCCGTCGTCCATCACCACGCCGGCGAGCAGAACGGAGTCCGGGAGGAAGACGAGGCGGTTTTGTCCGGCGGACACGAAGGGCGCCTCGTTGGCATCGGCCACCGCGATGACCACGTTCTCCGCCGCCGAACCTGGGCCGCCCACGCCGGTGCTTCCGCCGTCCTGGACCAGAAGGGACAGATCGTCCCGGCCATAAAAATTCGTGGCGGGCACATAGAAGAGGGTGGCCAGCGCCGCGTTCAGCGCCGGCACTGGCCCGAGGAGGGTGAGTGCGTTCACACTGGTTGCGGCCAAAGTGAGGCCATTCGTCGTCGTCACGCCGATGGTGCCATTCGTCACGGCCAGGGACATGGTCAGGGCCGCGTTTCCGGCGTCCACATCGGCCACGCTGATGAGGTTGGTTTGCTCGAAGAGGAATGGCTCGTCCTCCCGGGCGAACACCAGTCCAGGCGTGGTGACCACGGGCGCATCATTCACCGGACTGACTTCGATGGAGATTAAGGCGGGTGCGGAAGCGAGCAACCCGTCGCTCGCGGTGAAGGTGAACGAGTCGGGGCCGAAATAATTCGGGGCCGGAGTGTAAGCCAGGTTTGGTGGCGTGCCTCTCAAGGTGCCGTGCGCGGGGGAAGTCGCGACGGCGAAGGTCAGCGGGTCGCCGTCCACATCGCTGCCGGTGAGGGTGAGGTTCACACTCGCGTCTTCGATCGTGAAGGCCAATCCGGGCGTTGCCCCCGGCGCATCGTTCACCGGGTTGATCGTGATGGTGAAGGTCGCGGGGGCGGAGGTGTTTGTTCCGTCGAAGGCCGTGAAGGTGAACGTATCCGTGCCATGGAAATCCGGCGCGGGAGTGTAGGTGAAGTTGGGCGAGGTGCCGGTGAGCGTGCCGTGCTGGGGCAAGGTGAGGTTCGTGAAGGTGAGCGTGTCGTTCTCCACGTCGGCGCCGGTGAGCGTGAGGTTCACGGCGGTATCCTCGTCGGTCGTGGCGCCGGCGTCCGCCACCGTCGGCGCGTCGTTCACCGGTGCCACGGTGATGGAAACGGTGACGGGAGTGGAAGAGGTCGCGCCATTGCGGGCGATGTAATCGAAGCTGTCCGCGCCGAAGAAGTTCGTGTGCGGCGTGTAAATCAGGTCGGGTGGTGTGCCACTGATCGTGCCGTGCAATGGATCACTCACGCGCTCAAAGCTCAGCGCATCACCATCCACGTCGCTGCCGGTCAGAGTGATCGTCCCAAACGCGTCTTCGGCCACGCTGATGTTCTTCGCATCCGCCACCGGCGCGTCATTCACGGGTGTGATGCTGAGACTGACGGATGCGACCGCGGACGTGAGCGCGCCATCGCTGACCTGGAAGGTAAAGCTGTCCGGGCCGAAATAGTCGGCAGCCGGCGAATAGACGAGGTTCGGGCCGCTCAGGCTCCAGGTGCCGTGCGCGGGCGGGGTCACGACGGAATAGTTCAGCGCGCTGCTGTCCACATCCGTTGCGCTCAGCACGAGATTGGTCGCCGAATCCTCGCTCGTCTCGAAGGCCGCATCCGGCGCGTTCGGCGCGTCGTTCACCGGGCGCACCGTGAGGCTGACCGTGGCCGGCTCGGAGTTGGTCGTCGCGTCGCTCACGCGGAAGGTGAAGCTGTCCGGTCCGCTGTAGTTGTTCGTGGGCAGGTAGGTCAGAAAGGGCGGCGTCCCGCTCAAGGTGCCGTGGGCAGGCTGGGTCAGGACTTCGTAGTTGAGCGGATCAAATTCCGGGTCTTCGCCCGTCAGGAGAATGTCCCTCGCCGTGTCCTCATCCGTGCTCACGGTCTGGTGATCGGCCACCGGCCGATCATTCACTGGCACGACGCTGATCGAGACGAGCGCAGGCAGTGAATCGAGCGCGCCGTCGTTGACCTTGAAGGTAAAGCTGTCCGGGCCGCAGTAATCGTTCGTCGGCACGTAGGTCAGGTCCGGCGGCGTCCCCTCCAGCGCGCCGTGTTGAGGCCAATCGACGATGGTGAAGGTCAACGGGCTTCCCTCCACATCGGTGCCGACGAGGGTCAGAAATCCCGCCGTGTCCTCCGCCGTGCTGAAACTTTGCGGCTGGGCGACGGGTGCGTCGTTGACCGGCGTGATCGTGAACGAGACTGTGGCCGGAGCCGAGTCCTGGACGCCGTCGTTGACTTTGAAGGTGAACGAGTCTGATCCGTTCTTATTGGTATCGGGATGATAAACCAGGTTCGGCGCCGTGCCGGACAACGTGCCCAACGTCGGCTGGGTCAGGACTTCGTAGTTGAGCGCGGCGCCTTCGGGATCGGTTCCGGCCAACGTCACGGCCAGGGAGTTGTCCTCGGCCACGGTTTGATCCTGTGCGTTCGCGACGGGCGCCTGATTGGCCGGGCCGCCGCCGGCCGCATTGATGCAACTGCCGCCATTCACCGTGAGCCGATCGCTCTGCACCAGACCGTAGAGACAACTGGTGCCGGTGATAACCACCGTGCCGGCTGGCGCGGTAACCGTGCCGTAGATCGTGCTGTTGCCGTGAATGGTCAGGCCGCCACTGGCAATCTGGAGTTGCAGCGCAGAGGACGCGCTGCCAACCACCACACCACCACCAATGGAAAATCCGGAGGCCACCGTGAGCAACACTGGGCCGGCGAGCACGATAGAACTCTGGTCCTTCACGTCGAGGTTCTGGAGGTTGTAAATCGCGGGCGTGGTCGCACCGGCGACGCCGAGCACCAGCGAGCCGCCGCTCTTGACGGTGAAATCGCCGTAGGTGCCGGGCGGCACCGCGACCGGGCCGGTGCTGCCGTTCAAGGTCAGGTTGCGCAGCGTGGATGGATCACCGATCGACTGACCGGAACTCGTGAGAGTGACCGAGCGCGTGCCAGTCGGCGCGGGCGGCGGTGTCACGACGGGGAACGCCACCGGGTTGCTGCGCGTGCGCAAATAACGCAGCGCGATGTTGCCGTTCAGCTTCACCTGATAGCCGCCGGGTGAAACACCGCCGCTGCCCGGCACCATGCCGCCAAAAGTTGGATTGCCATTGATCACCACGGCGGGTGAACCCGGCACGAATAAGTCGCCGGTGACGGTGAACCCGCCGTTCAACGACACGTTCTCCCCGAGCAACTGCTGCACGGAGCCGCCGATGATTCCGTTGCCGTTCAGGTTCGGCGCATGGCGCACCACCGCCACGAGATTGGTCGGCTGCGCCCGAAGCGGTGCGGGGAGGAAAACGGCCAGACCGCAAGCCAGGGCAAAGAAAACGCGCAGAGTCCCGAAGGAGAATTTCATGTTGGCAAGAATTTGTTGGTGACTGCGGTGTGCTGATCCGGCCCCTGGCTCCGCCAGCCCAGAAGGGCCACGCGACGTTCCCCGCTCCGCAATCCAATGATCGGAAACAGACGTATGCTTTGCCCCTTGTGGGAGACAAGAAAAACTTATTCACAGCCATTCACAAGACCCGAAAGTCCGCTCCTTCTCTGCGATCCAAGTTGCGGGCGGCACGCCGACGCATTCATGGCGCAGCGATAACTTCCCGCGCTCCTGAGGAACGCGATTTCATTCTCCACCTCGCAAATTATTTTGAACCCGGCCCGCCCCGCCCCTACCGTCCCGGCCTTGATTATGGAAAAAGTCGTCATCATTGGCACGGGCTGCGCGGGATTGACCGCCGCCCTTTACACCGCGCGCGCGCAACTCGCCCCGCTCGTTCTCACCGGCATCATGCCCGGCGGTCTGCTCACCACGACCAGCATCGTGGAGAATTTCCCCGGCTTCCCCGAAGGCATCGATGGCTACGAGCTGATGACGCGGATGCAGAAGCAGGCCGAGCGCTTCGGCGCGAAGGTCAAGTTCGCCACTGTGGAGTCCGTGGATTTGTCCAAGCGTCCCTTCAGCCTCGTGGTCGATGGTGAGCCGGTGCAGGCGGAGACGATCATCATCGCCAGCGGCGCGGGCCACAAACATCTCGGCGTGCCGGGCGAGGATGAGCTGGAGAAAAAGGGCGTGACCTACTGCGCAACTTGCGACGGCGCGTTGCCGATGTTCCGCCAGAAGCCCCTGGTCGTGGTGGGTGGCGGTGACTCGGCCTGCGAGGAGGCCACTTATCTCACGCGCTTCGGCTCCGAAGTTTATTTGATCCATCGCCGCGACTCGTTGCGCGCCTCGCGCGTGATGGCGGATCGCACCCTGGCCAATCCGAAGATCAAACCCGTCTGGGACACGGTCGTGACCGAAGTGCTGGACGTGAAGCAGGGCAAGGTCACCGGCGTGCGCCTCAAGAATCTCAAGACCAACGTCGAGAGCGCGCTCGAATGCGCCGGCGTCTTCGCGGCCATCGGCCACATCCCGAACACGCAGCTCTTCCGGGGCGTGATCGACATGGACGACGCGGGCTACATCCAGCGCCGCAACGGCTCGGAGACCAACGTGACCGGCGTGTTCGTGGCCGGCGATTGCTCGGACCGGGTCTATCGCCAGGCCATCACGGCGGCCGGCATGGGCTGCGCGGCGGCCATTGATTGCGAGCGGTTCCTCAGCGCGCAAAATCAGTAATGGCTACGCCGCTTCAACTGACGCCAGAGCAACGCCAGGCTTTCGCCGATGCGTTGTATGCGGGACGGAGGATTGAGGCGATCAAGCAACTGCGCGAGTTGAGCGGGCTGGGCCTCAAAGAATCGAAGGACATCATCGACAAGTTTGCGGCCGAGCTGCGCACGGTGCATCCCAAACGCTTCACGGCCAGAAACTCGAAGGGCGGTTGTGCCGTGGTTCTGTTGATCATCCTGGTGGTGACCGGCGTGCTGATCTTTTCCCTCTGGCGATGACTCCTTCCGAACTGGCGGCCAAACTCCGTGCGCCGCAGCCGCCGCGCCTGCTTGACGTGCGCCAACCGGAAGAACACGCCTTTGTGGCGCTGCCTGGCTCCACGTTGATTCCGCTGGGTGAATTGGCTGGCCGCGTGGAGGAGATCGAGGCGTGGAAGGATGACGAAGTGGTGGTCTATTGCCATCACGGCATCCGCAGCGCGCAAGCGGTGGCCCTGTTGCGCGGCGCAGGCTTCGCCAATGTCCACAACCTGGCCGGCGGCATGGACCGCTGGACGGACGAGGTGGAGCCCAGTTTGCCGCGTTACTGAACACCGGAGACTTCCCACCCAGTTCACGCCTCACCCCGGCGCGCTGAGGACAGCGACGCCCCACCTGTTGTTTTCGGCTACAAAGGCGCACTCCTTGCGGCGATGATTGCAGTTGCACTGCCGCTGGCGCGCTGAATGATTTGCCCCGATGTCACGCAAGACTTCCTTGAAACGCCTGGCCGCACTGCTGCGACCGGGGGAACTCCGCACCGAGCCGACGCTCTGTGCAAAATATGCCGGCGACAAATGGTTCGCCACCGCTTTGCCCGTGGCCGTGGCGCTGCCGCGCGACACGCGCGCGGTCTCCACGATTCTGCGTTTCGCCCACCAGAATCGTATTCCGGTCACGGCGCGCGGGGCGGGCCACGGCTACGTGGGCGGGTGCGTGCCGGTGCGCGGCGGCATTGTGCTCTCGCTCGAACGGCTGAACCGGCTCAAGGAGATCAACGCAACGGACTTCGTGGCCGTGGTGCAGCCGCAGGTGCTGACCAAGACGCTTCAGGACGCCGTGGAGGGTAGGGGACTCTTCTACCCGCCCGATCCGGCGAGCCGCGCCGATTGCAGTCTGGGCGGCAACATCGCCACCAACGCCGGCGGGCCGCGCTGCTTGAAATACGGCGTGACCCGCGACTACGTGCTCGGCCTGGAAGTGGTTCTGGCCGATGGCACCATCGCGCGGCTCGGCAGCCGCACGCACAAGAACAAATCCGGATTTGATCTGTGGCGCTTCTTCGTCGGCTCGGAGGGAATGCTCGGCGTCATCACGGAGGCGACCTTGAAGCTGCTCCCTCTCCCGCCCTATCGCGCCGCGCTGGCGCTGGGTTTTGATTCGATGGGCGAGGCCACGACGGCGATCCGACAAGTCTTCGCCGCCGGTTTTCTGCCGTGCGCGCTGGAGATTGCCGACTCGTTCACCCTGGCGGCGGCGCACCAGCGCACCGGCAGCCAGCGCCTCCTCGGCTGCCATGCGCTCATCATCCTGGAACTGGACGGGCAGCCCGCCTCGGTGCGCGGGGAGATTCGCACGCTGGAGAAAATCCTGCGCGCCGTGGGGCCGCTCTGGATTGACCGCGCCCTCGGGGCTGAGGCTTGCGAGAAGCTGTGGCAACTGCGGCGCGAGTTCTCCTACTCGTTGCGCGACACCGGGCTGACCAAGCTCAACGAAGACATCGTGGTGCCGCGCGGGCGGTTGGAGGAGTTGTTCGACTTCGCGGCGCGGTTGCAGAAGAAACACCGGCTGCCTATCGCCTGCTTCGGTCACGCCGGCGACGGGAACATCCATGTGAACGTGATGGTGGACTACGAACAGCCGGGCGCGAAGGCGCGAAGTGAGGCCGCGCTCGATGAACTCTTTCGCGGCGTCCTCCGGCTGGGTGGCGTCATCACCGGCGAGCACGGCATCGGGCTGGCCAAGAAGCGTTGGTGGCCGCTGGCGGCGGACGAGGAGGTGCGCGGCCTGCACCGGACCATCAAGCGCGCCCTCGATCCGCGCGGCATTCTTAATCCGGGGAAGTTCATCTGAGAGCCGGTCTGAAAATTTGGAGGCGGAGTGCGCCCGTCCTCGGGCGCAGCCACATGATGACTTGGAGCGCGTCGGAAAAACCCATACCCGCTGATGTTCGCACGTTGCTGCGCCCGGGGACGGGCGCACTCCGTGGCTGGCAGCCTTCGCTGCACCAGTGGCTTTTCAGACAGGCTCTAAGCTTCCTCCTCGCCTGAAAAGAGGAACGCCGGGCTTGGCCCGGCGTTCCCGATAAGTTTAATGCCCAACGGCGGACTCACGCCACCGTCGGCGGCGCGAAGCCCTCGCGGTAGTTGCGCGAGAGGATTTGCTGGTTCGCCTTCTCGCTGTTCGTGAAGCGGAAGTTCGCGGCGTCCCAGCGCAGTTCAACACCGGGGAAGCGCGTGGCCTTCACCGCCAGCAGCGCCGGCTCGGTGATGCGCCAGCCGATGGTGAGCGGCGTCCACAGATGTTTCTTCGCGCCGAGGCAGTTGTCCGCCCAGTCCTTCCAGTGGTTGTGCGGAGTGGTTTCCGGCATCGGTTCATCTTCCACTTCCTTGCCCTTGCGGAAGATCTGGGGCAGGCCGTCGGCCTGCAGCAGCAGCGTGCCTTCTTCGCACACCACCATGGTGTGGTTGGCTCCGGGCTTGATCGGCGGCAGGCCGAGTGCGGCGAAGGACGGCACCAAGGCGTCGTCGTTGTACTGCACCACGAATTTTTCCCGGGCGAACTTGCCGCCCCCCGCGTAGGTGATGGTGCTCTGGTTGTGCGAGGTGTGGCCGGTGGTGGACGGCTTGGCTGTGTGCGTGATGACGGCTTCGGGCGCAGGCATGTCGTAGGCGAAGTAGAGCAAATCCAGCAGGTGGCAGCCCCAGTCGGCGAGCTGGCCGCCGCCCGTTTCCCAGAATGCGCGCCAACGACGCGGCGCGAGATCTTCGCTATAGGGAATCTCGGCGGTGAGCGGTCCGCGCCACAAATCCCAATTCATGTATTCCGGCACGGGCTGGGCCGGGGTGTACGGACTCAAAGGATCGGCGAAGTAGTGGCCCTTCGAAACGCCGCCCGTCCAGACGTAGGCCGCGACGGGCCGGCCGAGCTGGTTTTTGCGCAGGATTTCCACGGCCATCATGCGGCCGCGGTTGCACGAACGTTGATTGCCCATCTGCGTCACCGAGTCAGGCCGCGCCGCGAGGCCGTCGCGGACCATTTTAAGTTCGGCGAGCTGATGCACGAGCGGCTTCTGGGCATAGACGTGTTTCTTGTGCTTCAACGCATTCATCATGGCCGGGGCATGGTGGAAGTCGGGAATGTCCACGATCACCGCGTCGAAATCGGCGACCTTGTTGGCGAAGGCCTCGCGATAGTCGCTCATCGTCCAGGCATTGGGCTGCTCCTTCTTGATTTTGTCGATCTCACGGCGGTCCACGTCGCAGAAGCCGGCCCACTCGACTTGCGGGTGGCCTTTCAAACCGCCGCGCTGGAGGCTGCCGATGCCGCCCACGCCGATTTGGAAGATGCGCAACTTGCTGTTTTTGTTCACCTGGGCGCGCGCGGGCAGGGACAGGGACGCGATGCCGGCGGTGACGATGGCGCCGGTCTTGAGAAAACTCCGCCGGGTGACCGGGGAGAATGAAGCTGTGTGTTGTTTGGTTTTCATAATGGCTCGGGCGCATTCACGCATGGAAGGCCGGGCGGCTCAAGCAAAGGATTATGCCTGGACCTCGGAAGTGGGAATCTCGAAGGAGCCACCGTGCTGAGGGCAGGCCGGTGAGGGAAGTCTCGTCTCGACTGGAGAGCAGGAGGGAGGCGGGAATGTGCCGTCCCCAACTCCGACGATGGCCAGGAACACCTGGACGCTCCGCAGACTCCATCTTTGTTTGACGGTTCGCGCGGAATCTCAATATCTTGGCCCTTCGCGCAGAACATGGCGCAGACGTGATCGGATTCGCTCAAACCAAGATGCACAAAGAAAAATTGAAACCGAAGATCAAGACCCAAACCGGCGCGGTGCAGTGGAGCCAATATGTCCGCGAGACCAAACCTTCGGCGCGCAAAGGTGAACTGCTCGTCGGCGTGCTGCGCGGCGAAGGCATCGGGCCGGAAGTCACCGCCAGCGCCCTTCAAGTCCTGGCCGCGCTGGAATCGGTCACGGACATCCGCTTCAAGCTGGAGTACGGCGCGCCCATCGGCCGGGATGCCGAGCGCGGCGGCAAAAGCGTGTTGCCGGAGGAAGTGATCGCCTTCTGCGGAGACATCTTCGGCCGGGGTGGCGCCGTGCTGAACGGTCCCGGTGGCGGACGTTACGTCTATGACCTGCGCCGTGCCTTCGACCTCTACTGCAAGCTCAGTCCCATCAAGGTCGCGCCGGAACTGGCCAAGGCCAATCACCTCAAGCCCGAACACGTCCAGGGTGTGGACATCCTGATGGTGCGCGAAAACTCCTCGGGCATTTATCAGGGCGTGTGGAAGGTCGGGAAATCCAAAAAATCCGGCCGCACGGCGGACCATTACTTCTCCTATAACGAGGCCGAAGTGAACCGCATCCTCCGCCCGGCGGCGGAAATCGCCCGCACCCGGCGCAAGGAACTGACCGTGGTCTATAAGGAAGCCGGCATTCCGGCCATCAGCGAGCTGTGGCGCGATTGCGCCCTGGAAATGTGCAAAGCCCACGGCGTGCGCTGCATCCTGCTCGACATCGATCACATCTCCTACCGCATCATCCAGCACCCGCGTGAATTCGACGTGGTCGTGGCCCCAAACCTCTTCGGCGACGTGCTCTCCGATCTCGGCGGCGCGCTGCTCGGCTCGCGCGGCCTGTGCTACGCCGGCAGTTTCGGCGGCAAGGGCGAGGCGGTTTATTCCACCAATCATGGCGCAGCCTACGATCTGGCGCGGAGAAATCTGGCCAACCCTGTCGCCCACATCAGCTCCATGGCCATGATGCTCCGGCAGAGCTTTGGCTTCGATCAGGAAGCCGCCTTGATCGAACAGGCCATTCCGGCCGTCTGGCTGGATGGTTGGCGCACGCCGGACCTCGTCGAACCTGGATGCAAGGTGATCGGCACGAACGAGATGGCCCAGCGCATCGCCGACAAAGTTCAGGTGCTCGGTGGCGCGAAATCATCTCCCCGAAGCCGGTCGAAAGCCCAGGCGACCCGGCCTCGCGCCGCCCGCTGACGGCTCAATCGCCGCGCCATGAACCGCGCCGCCGCGTCGCCGTCCCGGCCGCTTCTCCTGCTGGTCGATCTGCAACGGGATTATCTCGGCACGCGCGGACTCGAGCCCGCCGCTGGAGCCATCGTCGAAAGGGCGGCGGCGTTATTGCGCGGTTGCCGTGCCGCCGGCATCCCCGTCGCCCACGTCTGGACCACCGTCTCCCGCGAGGACGATCGGCGCATGCCGCACTGGCAGCGCGACGAGCGCTGGATCTGCGTGGAGGGAACCGCCGGCCATGAGCCGCCCCCTGCGCTCCGGCCCGAGGGTGCCGAGGCGATCATTCACAAGCGATTCTTCAACGGCTTCGGCGACGGCTCGTTAGAACTGCTCCTGACCTGGCACGGCATCGACACTCTGATCATCGCCGGCATCCATCTGCACGCTTGCGTGCGCGAAACAGTCCTCGCCGCGTACGAGCTTGGTTTCAAAGTGTGGGTGGCGGACGACGCGGTGGGCAGCGACGACCCGGTCCACGCCGCCATCACGCGCCGTTACTTGGCCGGTCGCGCGGCCCGATTCGCCCCTGGAGCGGAACTGCTGAAACAGTTTGCTCCCAGCCAGCCGGCCCTGGCCGTGGCCACGACCGAGGACGACGCAGCGGCCGAAGTTGCCGGAGCGACCACCAAAGCTCGCGCCGCCTGGCCCGCTTGGACGGTGAGCCGGCCGGAGATGCGCCGGCAAATGCTGGAACGACTGGCGGAGATTCTGGAGCAGCGAGCGCAGCCCTTCGCCGACCAGATGGCGCGAGAGATCGGCAAGCCGGTCGCCTTCGGCCAGGTCGAAGTGGAACGCACCGCCGGCATGATGCGCGAGATTGCCCGCAACGATCTCGCGGTGCAGGAAGCGGCCTCGGGCAACGGCTGGCGCCGTTGCGCCCTCGGCGTGGTCGCCATCATCACACCCTGGAACAATCCCTTCCTCATCCCGCTGGGTAAAATTGCCGCCGCCGTGCTCTACGGCAACACGGTGGTCTGGAAACCGGCCCCCGCCGCCGCGTCGCTCGCGGATACGTTGATGAAGTGCCTGCGCGAAGCGGGCTGGCCGGAAGGCGTGATTGAACTCGTGCCGGGCGGCATCGCCCACGCGGTCGCACTCATGAACGATCCGCGCGTGGATGCGGTGACGCTCACGGGCGGGCTGCTCGCCGGCTACGCCGCGCAGGAGATTTGCGCCCGCCGCCATATTCCGTTGCAGGCCGAGTTGGGGGGCAACAACGCTGCGATCATCTGGCCGGACTGTGACCTTGATGATGCCGCCGCGCGCGTGGCCGACGGAGCTTTCGCGCAGGCCGGACAGCGCTGCACCGCCAACCGCCGCGTGATTGTTCATCAGGATTGCGCCGAGGAATTCCTGAAACGGCTCGTCCCTGCCACGGCCGCGCTCCCCTGGGGAAATCCGCTGGAGCGCTCCACGCGCATTGGCCCGCTCGTCAGCGCACGGCAGCGCGAGAGCATGGCAGCGTTCATCGCCCGCGCGGGACAAGCGGGCGCGAAAGTCATCGTCCCCCACGGCGCTCGTGAATTCTCCGGGTTTCCCCTCGCCTCCACCATGCACGCGCCCACCATTGTCTGTTGCGATGATCCCGCGATGGAAATCGTGCAGGAAGAATCCTTCGGCCCGGTGCTGGTGGTGCAGAAGGCTGAGGACTGGGCGCAGGCCATCGCACTTTGTAACGGCGTGCGGCAAGGACTGGTCGCCGCGCTGTTCACGCGCTCGGCGGAATTGCCGCAACGCTTCCTTGGCGAGGCGCAGGCCGGTGTTCTGAAAATCAACCAGGCCACCGCCGACGTCACCACGCAGTTGCCCTTCGGCGGATGGAAGGCCTCGGGCGTGGGACCGCCCGAGCACGGTCTGGCCGATCAGGAATTCTTCACCCGCATTCAGACCATCTACCGCCCGGCCCCGCCGCACTCATGAGCGCCGGTGCCCACGATGCCCGGCCGTTCTCCTTCCACGAATGGAGCCGGGAGGAATTCAACCAGACCATCGCGCGACGTTTCGAGCGGCAGGTCGAATTGCATCGGGACCGGATCGCGGTACGCTCGGCCAGCGGGCAACTCACCTACGAGCAGTTGAACCGGCTGGCCAACCGCCTGGCCCACTCCCTCCTTGCCCAGAATTCCGAGGCTGGCCCGCGCGTAGCGTTGCTGCTGGATCACGACGCTCCCCTCATCGCCGCCCTGCTCGGGGTGTTGAAGGCCGGCCAGGTTTGCGTGGTGCTGGCCCCAGCGCATCCCGACGCGCGGATGCTGACCATTCTCGAAGGCTGCGGCGCCGACGTGATCGTGGCTGACGCCATGCATCTCGACCGGGCCGGCGGTCTTGCCCAAGGCAAGCGTCGCGTGTTCAACATCGAGGCGCTGGAGGCTGGGCTGTCGGAGGGGAATCCAACCCTGGCGCGCACGCCCGACGCACTCGCCTTCATCATTTACACCTCCGGCACCACGGGCCAGCCGCGCGGCGTGATGCAAGACCATCGCAGCATCCTGCACAACCTGCGCCGGCACACCCACGGGTTGAAGCTTCACGCGGGCGATACGATCTGCCTGCTCTCCTCGTGCAGCGCCGGCCAGGGCATGGCGACCGCGCTTTACACCGTGCTCAACGGCGCCACGCTTTGTCCGCGCGATCTCGCCGAGGAAAGCGTGGCCGGCCTGGCGGAGTGGCTCATCCGTGAGCAGATCACCGTTTATGTTTCCGCCGCGACCGTGTTCCGCCATTTCGTGCGCACGCTCACGGGGCGGGAAAAATTCCCGCATCTCCGGATGGTCCGCCTCGCCTCCGAGCCGGTGCAGCGAAATGATTTCGACTTGTTCAAGGCGCACTTCGAGCCGCACTGCGTCTTTGCCAACACCTACTCCAGCAGCGAAACGGGCAACCTCTGCCAGTTCTTTGTCGCGCATGGAGAAGCGATGCCGGGCGACGTGATGCCCATCGGCTACCCGCCGGAGGACGTGCAAATCCTGCTGCTCGACGACCAGGGCCACGCGGTGCCGGCCGGAGAAGTCGGCGAGATGGTGGTCCGCAGCCGCTACCTTTCACCGGGCTATTGGAACGCGCCCGAGCAGACCGGCGCCGTGTTTGCATCCGTGCCCGGCAGCGACGAAAGGCTTTACCGCACCCGCGACCTCGGCCGTCGTGCCCTGGACGGACGGCTCGAACACATGGGGCGGGCGGACACGCAGGTGAAGATTCGTGGCTACCGCGTTCATCCCGACGAAGTCCGCGCCCGCCTTTGCCAGCACCCCGATGTCGCGGACGCGGTGGTCGATGCGCGCGTCGATGCCGCCGGGAACGCGCGGCTCATCGCTTACCTCATCCCGGGCGAGGGCCGCTCACCCTCGCCTCAAGAACTGCGCCAGCATCTCAAAGGCTTGCTGCCCGAGTTCATGGTGCCGAGCGGCTATGTGCTGCTGAAGGAATTCCCGGCCACTCCCAATGGCAAGGTGGATCGAAACGCGTTGCGAGAGCTTCCGCTCGAAACCTCCAGCCGGATCGACGCCGCCTCCAGCCCCAAGACGGCTCTCGAGGAAACGCTCGCCGGCATCTGGACCGAGGTGCTGAACCTGAACCAGGTCGGGCTGCACGACAATTTCTTCGAGCTGGGCGGCGACTCGTTGCTCGTCACCCAACTCGTGTTCCGCATCGGCACCGTGCTGCAGCTCGAAGTGCCGCCCTCGCTGCTCTTCGAGAAGCCCACCATCGCCGAGTTGAGCGCGCACCTTCAGCAGGTGCAACAGGGTGGCGGGGCCGCGGCCGTTCCGCCCATCACGCCCGCGCCGCGCGGCGGGCCGCTGCCCCTCTCCGGCACGCAGGAACGAAACTGGCGGCAGTCGCAATTGCTCCGCGACAATCTTTCCAACCTGCTCGCCAATGGCTATGTGCTCGACGGGCGGCTGGATGTGGAGGCCTTGCAACGCACTCTCCATGAAGTGGTGCGCCGCCATGAGCCGTTCCGCACGACCTACGAAAAGATGGCCGACGGCCTGGTGCAACACATCCATCCGTCCGGAGAATTGCCGCTGCGGTTCGTTGATCTATCAGGCCATCCGCAGGCCGAGGAGGAAGCAGGCCGGCTCTGGACCGAAGAAGCCAGCCAGCCCATCGATCTGGCCCACGGCCCGATCATCCGCGTCCTGCTGCTCAAGCTCGACGAGACACGGCACTGGCTGCTCACCACCGTTCACCACATCGTTTCGGATGCCTGGTCGCGCGATAATTTCCTGCGCGACCTCGCCGTCATTTACGCGGCCTACTCGACCGGACGACCATCGCCCTTGCCCGACCCCGAGCTGCACTGCGCGGATTTTGCCGTGTGGCAAAAGCAATTGCTCCAGCCCGAGGGCGAAGTCTATCGGCGGCAACTGGCCTACTGGAAAAAGCAACTGGCCCACCCGCCGCCGCTCCTCGAATTTCCCTTTGCCCGCCCGGAGCCGAGGCTGGCGACCGACATCCGCGCAGGCCGGCTGCGCTACGCCATCGCGCCCGAATTGGCCGCGCGTCTGCACGAGATCGGACGTCGTGAAGGGGCCACGCTGTTCATGACCCGCCTGGCGGCCTTTGCCATGCACCTGCACCAGATGACCGGCCGCCGGGATTTCCTCGTGGCCAGCTACATGACCAACCGCAACCGGCCCGAGACGCAGAACCTGATCGGCTTCTTCAGCAACCTGGTGATGCTGCGCCTCGACCTGCGGGGCAACCCGACCTTCCGCGAACTGCTGGGCCGCATCCGCCGCGTGACTCTTGACGCCACGGCCCATGCCGACATCCCGTTCGAGCAACTGGTCTCCGCCCTCAAGCGGGCCGGGATCAAGCTGCCCATGATGCAGGTGATCTTCGAGGTCAAATACGGCGACCCGCTCATGCGCTTCGGCGATCTGGAAGTGCGCCGCATGGACCGCCGCACCGTGACCATGCCGTGGAGTTTCCAGGTGAACGTGATGAACAAAGGTGAGGCCTCGCTGGGTAACTCCATCTTCGACGCCACGCTGTTTGAACCCGCCGGAGTGGCCAGGACGATTGAGGACTACAAGGAGCTGATGGCCCGCGTGGCGAGCGCCCCGGACCAGCGGATGTCGGAACTGTGCCCGAACGCGCCGAAGCAACGCCGCCGGTTCTGGCCGTTCAGTTGAGACTTGGAATTTGTGCTTGGCTGCCGCCCCGTTTTACCTTCGCATCCCGCCATGAACATTACCCTTTCTGCCGTGGCCCTGCTGGCCAGCGCCGCCCTTGTCCTTGCCGCCGAGACGCCCGGCCCTGTTTATGAACTGCGCATTTATCACGCCGCGCCGGGCAAGCTCGACGATTTGAACAAGCGCTTCCGCGACCACACCGTGAAACTCTTCGAGAAGCACGGCATGAAAAATATCGGCTACTGGACCCCGATGGACACCGCCGACAGCCGCCTCATCTACGTGCTCGAGCACGCCAGTCGCGACGCCGCGCGGAAATCCTTTGCCGCCTTTGGTGCCGATCCGGAATGGAAGGCTGCGCAGAAAGCCTCCGAGGTCAACGGCCCGCTGCTCATCAAGAACGGCGTCGAGTCCTACTTCATGCAGCCCACGGATTTCTCCCCGACCATCAAGTCCGTCCAGGCCGGGCCACGCGTGTTTGAGTTGCGCGACTACACCGCCAGCGCAGGCCATCTCGCCGCGCTTGATGCGCGCTTTCGCGACCACACCGTGAAGCTCTTTGCGAAGCACGGCATGAAGAACATCGCTTACTGGCATCTCACGGCCGGGGCGAAGGACGCCGACCGCAAGCTCATCTACATCCTCGCCCACCAGGACGCGGCGGCGGGCGCGGCCTCCTTCGACGCCTTCCGTAAAGACCCGGATTGGGTCAAGGCCCGCGCCGATTCGGAGAAAAAAGCCGGCGGTTCCCTGACCGAAGGCGGCATGGCCGGCGTGAAGTCCACCTACCTGAAGGCCACGGATTATTCGGCGATGAAGTAAGGAGGATTTGGTTCAATCAAACCTTGGACCAGACCAGGATACTTCCTGGTCCAAGGCCTCAAATTGTTGTTGGCCGCACCGCCAACCGTGGAGTGGAGGTGCGGCACTCTGAGCTGGGTGTCTTGAGTGCTCGGCTCCGGAATGTGGAGTCCTGAAGTGCAGTGAGAGCGGGTCTGAAGTCGCCTGGAGGCCAGGGCCTCCGGTCCCGGACGCCCGTCTTCGGGCGCAGCAACGTGCGAAAGCCTGGGGACGTGGGTTTTTCCAACGCGCCCGGCGTCAGCGCACTGTTGCGCCCGAGGACGGGCGCACTCCGCCAGCGAATTTTCAGACCGGCTCTGAGATGGAAGGAGTCTCCATTTCTCCAAGGGCGGCAAGCTCGTTCGCGCCTGCGGCGGACGTGCTGGCCAGGCTGGGCGATTTTCTCGGCCGGTTCAGCGAGCTTGAGCGCGCGGCGTTGGATGGAGTTTATCCGCACCCCAGAGCCGAGGGCCGGTCTGGACGAGTTCCCATTTTACTCCCTAATAATCCCGCAAGTTGCGGTTCATCGCCGGGGACTGGTATTGGCCCTTCACGCCGGGCGTGTCGAGCCGCGGCGGCGCGTCCATCGGCATACTCTGTAGATTGTTCTGCGGCGGGCCGTTGGGTTTCTTGCTCGACTTGCCTTCCCCATTCTCGTCCTCGTCCTTGCCTCCGGGCTTTTTGCCGCGTTGCGCCATCTTCTGGCGCGCCTCCCCCAGCTCTTTGCCCACTTGCTGCGCCTTCTTGCCCGTCTTCTCCGAGGGCTTGAGCGATTGCAACTCGGAGAGAGCCTGTTCTGCTCCCTCCAGCCGCGCGACCTCGCCCTCCGGCGACTCCTCCCCGCCCGGTTTCTTCATCAGCTTGTCGCCGAGCTGCTCCAGCGCCTGCTCGAGCTTCTGCTGCGTTTGCTTTGCCTTCTGGGGCAACTGCGCCTGCTGCGGCTGCAAATCGCTGGCCTGCTGAAAGTGATCCAGCGCCTCGCTCAACTCCTGCGCCTGCTGCTCCAGTTGGGCTTGCTCGGCCTGTTGTGAAAGCTGGTCGCCCTGCTCCTCGTGAATCTGCGCCAGCCGCTGTTTGATTTGTTCCTGCACCTGCTTGGCCATCGCGTGATCGGGCTTCTGCTCCAGCGCTTTCTCAGTCAGCTCCAGGCCCATGCGCAAAAGGCCGAGCTTGTCATCCACGCGCGGAATCTGCGGCTCGATATTTTTGTAGGTCATGGCCTGCCGGGCCAGCGCATCGGCCAGGCGCTCGCGGCCCTGTTCGAGTTGCTTGGCGATGTTCTGGTCCTCGGGCTTCAACGAGTTCGCATCCTCCAGCATGTTCACGCCTTCCTTCACCTGCGGCACGTCGGGCTGCATGATCATCGGCTCGTTGGCCTTGGGCATGACCATGTTGTTCGCCATCGTTTTGCGCGTGCCTTCTTCGGCCAGCGCCTGGGCGAGCATGTCCTTGGCCTTCTGTTCGCCGTCCTTGGCCTCCTGCGCTTGCTGGCCCTCGGGCTTCATCTCCTTGGCGTCGTGGAACTGGTCCATCGCGTTGCGCAGTTTCTGGATGCGTTGCTCGGCGGGCTGCGGTTGCTGCTGGCCCTTTTGCAGATTCTCCTGGGCGCGCTTGAGCAACGTGTCGAGCAGGAGTTTGCGCACCTTGTCGCGATTGGCCTGCGCGTCAGTGTGCTTGGGATGCTCCTTGAGCAGCGCATCGTAGCTGGCGATGGATTGCTTCCAGCGCGAGATGGCGGCGTCCAGATCGTTGGTGCTGGCCTTGAGGCCGAGACGGAAGTCGGCGTTGCCCTTTTGGAAACGCGCCTTGCCGACCAGCGGCCTGGAGCGGGCGTTCTCGACCAGATCGAGGTCGAGCAGGGCTTCCTCGAACCGCCCCTCGGCGTAAGCGGTGACGGCGCGATTGTAGAGAAGGTGGGGGTTCTCAGGATCTCTGGCCAGTTCGCGATCCAACACGTCGCGCACCTCAGTGGTTCTGCCTTGGGAAAGACTTTGCTGGAGAGCGGGAACATCGACGGCGGCCCCGGAGGGGAGCGCGAAGAACACGAGGAGAGCCAACCAATGAGGAATCACGGAAAACACCGAGCCCACGGAATGATGAACTCGCACCGGAGTGCTCTCCCATCCGCTTCCGCGTCTTCTGTGTGTGCCGTGGTTCATGCCTGTGAATCTGCTCCCAAAATGCTGGGCAATTTGCGCCGTCGCGCAAAGCGCTCCGCGCCGAGCCAGAGCTTAATCGCCAGCCCCAGAATGGCAACGGCCAGGGGAACAAAGAATCCCTCGCGATAGTTTTGCAAGTCGCCGCGCGCGGTCTTCTCGGCCAGCGGTCGCAACACTTCCTCGCGCAATTGCCGCAGCCCTTCTCCATCCTGCCCTAAACGATAGTAGCGTCCCCCGCCGGCATTGGCCACGCGGCGCAGGTTGTTCTCGTCGAGCTTCGTGGTGATGTCCGGCATCGCCGGCGGTGGTGGCGGTTGCGCGACAGGGGGAACATTCGGCGGCGGGAACTGGCCGCCTTGGAAAAACACCGGGCCAGGCGGCGGAGCAGCGGCGGCCCGATACGCCGGAATGCGCGCCCCCGTCGCCGTGCCGACGCCGATGGTATGAATGGTGATTTGATGATCGCGCTTCAACTTGCGCGCCAGTTCCAGCGCTTTGCCTCCATCCAACTCCTCACCATCGGAGATCATCACCAGCGTGCGTTGTGGCACCGCATTGCTCGTGAAGAACCGCGCAGCGCGGTCCATCGCCGACGCCATCGAACTGCCCGGGTCCGTCAGCGCCGCCGGATTGATGTAACTGAGAATCGTTCTCAACGCCCGAGTGTCGAAAGTCAGCGGCGCGTTCAAATAGCCAATGCCGGCGAAGGTGATCAGCCCGATGCGATCCGCCCGCGTGTCAGTGAAGAAATGGTCCAGCGCGTTGGTCGTGGCGGCGTAGCGCGTGGGCTTCATGTCCGCCGCGAGCATGGAGCGCGACACGTCGAAGGCCACGAGGTAGGAAGCGCCTTGAGACTCGCTGCGCTCGTCGAATTGGAAGTAGAGCGGGCGCGCCAGCGTCACGAGCAACGCCGTGACGGCGATGAACAACAGGATGCGGTCCCACACCCCCCGCTTCTTGACCGATCCCGTGTCCGACCACGCCGGCGTGCCCGCCCCGACGAACTTTTCCAGCAAGGCCCGCCGCCGCTTCGGCGCCTGCCACAACAGCAGCGCCAGCAGCAGCCAGACGACGGGCAGGGCGTAGAGAAATTGTGGGAGGGCAAATTTCATGTTGGAACCGATCTCGTCGCGCTGGCAGCAAGCCCGGAGGGCTTGAACATGAATAGCCCCGGGTCGCGAGCCCCGAGCGAACCCGGGGTAAGATGGCGAAATGGGAAGCAACCCCGGATGGGGTTGAACACAAGCGCGGCACTCGCCGGCACGGTTCGACCCCTTCGGGGTCGCAAACCTCGGCTCGGAACAATCCCCCGGTTGCACCGGGGGCTATTCACATTCAAGCCCTCCGGGTTTGCCGCCAGGAGCAAACCACACCATCCGTGTTCATCCGTGTTCATCCGTGGTGAAAAAATTCCAAACTTCACGGCACGCGCCTCCTCAACAAGTCGTTCACCAAACTGTCCGCGATGAACACCAGTAGCCCCGCGCCCGCCAGCCACGGAAACCATTCGTGCCAGGTCACGAAGCGTTTCTGCAACAGCGCCTTCTTCTCCAACTCATCAATCAGGCCATAGACCTTTTTCAAGCCTTCGGTGTCGCGCGCCTGAAAGAACTGGCCGCCCGTCATGCGCGCCGCCTTGTGCAACTCATGATTCGCCGCCGCGCTCGGCGTCACAATCTCCGGCCCGATGATGACGGTGTAGAGCCGCACCTGCGACTGGAGGACGTGCGGCGCGATCATCAGCGGCGGGCGCCCGATCATGTTGTGTCCGTCGGTGACGAGGATGATGACCTTGCTGCGTTCGCTGTTTTGTTTGAGGAATTGCAGGCTGGCCGCCAGTCCTTCGCCGATGGCCGTGCCCGTGGCGTAGTCAGTTTCCTTCAATGAGTTCATGGCCCACACATGATCGAGCGTGAGCGGGCTGATGAGGAATGGGCTGCGCGCGAAGCAGACAATGCCAATGCGGTCGTGCGGACGCCTGGCCACGAAGTCCTCCACCACATGCAGCAATGCGGCGCGGCGCGAGACGCGCTTGCCTTCGAGATGGAAGTCCTGCTCCGCCATGGAGCGGCTGTAGTCGAGCGTGAGCATGATGTCGATGCCCTTGGTCGGGTCCGGCAAGTCACCCCGCGGCACGCGCGGGCGGGCCAGTGCGACGATAAGCAAGGTCAACGCGAGCAGCAGCATTGCCGACCGCCAGCGTCCAGCATGACGCCGTGGTGTGGTGCCGAGCGCCCGCAGTGGTTGGAGTGAAGGCAGCGTGATGGAAGGCAGGGGGCCGGCTTTGCCCAACCGCCACGCCAGCCACGGAATCAACAGAAGCGCCAGCAACGCCCACGGCCAGGCGAATTCGAAACCTTCGGCGAATGCAGGCAGGTTCACGTTCCCTGGCCTCCGGCTGGTTCGGTCAGAATGCACCTGCGTACGAACTGTTCCGCGCCATCAATGGTGGCCAGGGTTTGATCTGCGGTTGCGTCGGCCCGGGCAAATTTCAACTGATCGAAGAACTTAAGAAACTCCCCGAGCTGCGACTGCGCTTCGGCGCCCAACTCCGGCGCGGCTTGCGCGGCCCCGAGGAATTCGCGCGTGGTCTGATAACGAATGGGCAATGCGAAGCGGGCCTCGATGTAAGTGCGGAGAATGTCCGAACACTCGATGGCCACGGCGTAGGCGTCGAGCGTGGCGTGGCGCGCTCGCAGTTCGGCGAGGCGGCGCAATGCTTCGAGGTGCGGCGGCGGGCCGGGCGGAACTTGCGGCGCGGCTGGCGCGGGCCGGGGACGTTTCATCCACCAACGACGCACGAAGAAACCGGCCACCACCAGTGCAAGCACCACCAAGGCGATGAACCAAGGGCTTTGCCACCACACCGGCACGGGCACCAGCGTCAGGTCTTCGATGATGAACGCGTTGGTCATGGCTCAGGCAACGCGACGGCGGGCTTGGAGCGCGAGGAACATGCGCAGCGGATTGGCCCAAGGCCTGGCGGTATCGATCTCCAGGTGGCCGATGCGAGAACGGCGAAAGAACTCGCGGAGATTTTCCTGACGCTGAGCCGCCGCCTGCTCGAAGGCCGCGCGCACCGCCGGATTGCCCGTGTCCACTTCAAGCGCCTCGCCGGTCTCCGCATCCTCCACGATGGCTAACCCGACATCCGGGATGTGCCGCTCGCGCGGATCGATCATCTGGAACGCGAGCAGGTCGTGGCGCTGGTTGGCGGACTTGAGCGCGGATTCGTAGCCGGCGTCGTGAAAATCCGAGAGCACGAACATGA
Source organism: Pedosphaera sp. (assembly GCA_031414955.1). Taxonomy (GTDB): domain Bacteria; phylum Verrucomicrobiota; class Verrucomicrobiia; order Limisphaerales; family SIBH01; genus JANNGC01. The sequence goes on from JANOQV010000266.1 coordinate 36,111, forward strand.
GCGCCGGGCGATGCGTGACGCGGGCGGCAAACTCCAACGCCTTGCTCACACTCGTGCCGCTGGCGCGCGGCGTGTGCGTGAGCAGATCGCGGAGCAGTCGCTGCACATGCTGACGCGTCTTGCGCGGGGGCAGGTAATGCTCGACCTCGCCCGTGAAGAGAATCAGGCCGACGCGGTCGTTGTTGCGAATGGCGCTGAGAGCCAGCGTGCCGGCCAGTTCGGCGGCGAGTTCACGCTTGGTCAGGCCGCTGGTGCCGAAATGTCCGCTCGCGCTCAGGTCCACGAGCAGCACCACGGTCAGCTCGCGCTCCTCGACATGGCGTTTGATGAACGTCTTGCGCAGGCGCGCGCTCACGTTCCAATCAATGCGCCGCACGTCATCGCCGGGCGTGTATTCGCGCACGTCCACGAAATCCATGCCGCGGCCCTTGAAGATCGAATCGCACTGGCCGGACATGAGTTCCTGCGAGACGAGGCGCGAGCGGACTTCGACGTGGCGGAGGCGCTTCACGGTGAAGTTGGAGACGGCGGCGAGGGTGGAGGCGGTCGCAGTCATGGCGCAGCCGGAAAAAATCCAAATCCCAAATCCCAAATCCCAAACAAATTCCAAACTCCAAAATCCAAGGGACGCGCTCGGTTGTTCGGACGTAAAGCGGCGCTGAAGCGACCGCACTCCAAACGCTGGCGCGAAGCACTAGACGCCTTGTGATGCGCGGAGCGTTTGGAGTGCG
>JANOQV010000267.1:0-13540 GCA_031414955.1 Pedosphaera sp.
GCCAAATCCACGAACTGGGCCACCACGCCACCGCCGCCCTGCGCCGGCTGCGCCGCCGTCCGAAAATCATCGCCGCCTGTTGGAAACAATCCCAACTCCCTTTGTGACTCGGTGTCACTCTATTGTACAAGTCTCAATAAGCGTTGCGCCGGCACGTCTCCCGCCGGGAGGATCGAATGGTCGCGCGCCGCCGGTGGAGGATTTGGGGACGCGAAAACCAACGCTCTCGTCGAAAAGGCGGCCGTCAGAAAAGTGACGGCGCTTCTCAAACGGCGCGGTTTCAGCGTCAGGTCACGGGAGAACGATCGAATCGGCTATGACTTGGACGCCACCAAAGGCAGGACGGAATTGCATGTGGAGATCAAAGGAGTGTCTGGTGAGGGGACGCAGTTCCTCATCACGAAAGCCGAACTGGCCAGGGCAACTTCAGATTCTGCATTTCGGCTGATGGTGGTGACGCAAGCCCGGACGCAGAATGCACAAGTGCATGAATTCCACGGCCGGGACTTGAAGCGCCGCTTTGCTCTGACGCCGGTGAGTTATTTTGCAAAGAGCAAGCGAGAGTTTCCCTGAAATGCGAAAGGCCTCCGGGAAACCCAGAAGCCCAACGCCGACCGGAGATTTCCAGTCCGACTTGAGAACAATATGATTGAGCGAAGCCAGAGCATCAACAGAGCATAAATTCATGAAGCATTGCCTCACTGGAAAATTGATCCTCCTCATCGCTGCATTGCTCGCGGCGGTCATCGGCGCGGAGGTTCCGCTAGCGCCCGGCATTCCCAAACCCGATGACGCGCCGAAGCCGCGGACGCCGGAGGAGAGCGCGGCGGCCTTCAAGCTGCCCGAGGGCTTTCGCATGGAAGTGGTCGCGAGCGAGCCGCTCATCGCGTCGCCCTCAGCGGTGTGCTGGGACGAGCGTGGGCGGATGTTCGTGAGCGAACTGCACGGCTACAATCTCGAAGGCCAGCTCGACATCGAGGAGTTGAACAAGTCCGGGAAGCTCGACACGCAAGTGCGCCGTGTGCAGGCGGACGAGAAGTTCAAGCAGGCCGCGCAGCGCGGAACCTACGGCGTGGTGAAGATGCTGCTCGATACGAACGGCGACGGACGCATGGACAAAGCCGTCGTGTGGGCGACGAATCTGCCGGCGGCCTATGGGCTGGTCGCGGCGCGTGGCGGCGTCATCGTGGCCTGCGCGCCGGACATCGTGTTCCTCGCGGATCGGGATGGCGACGGCGTGGCGGAGGTGCGCGAAGTGTTGTTCACGGGCTTTCGCACGGGCGCGCTGGAGCGTGGCATCAATGCGCCGCTCTGGAATGTGGACGGCTGGATTTATCTCGGACGCGGCCACGGCGGCGGAACGATCAGCGGCCCGCATCTCGCTGCGCCGGTCCGGCTGACGGACTCGGACTTTCGCATTCGCGCGGATGGCAGCGCGATTGAACCGGTGACCGGCGGCACGCACACGCTGGGCTTCGCGTTCACCGAGGCGGGCGAACGGTTCGTCTCCACGACTTCGGTGCCGGGCGTCTTCATCGCGCCGCTGCCGTCGCATTACCTCGCGCGGAATCCCGACGCGGCGACGCCCTCGGTGAGTGTCCCCACGGGGGACAAACGGGCCTACCAGATTTCGAAGCCGCATCCGTGGCGGCAGAAGCGCGCCGATGACGCGGCCTACGCGAAGTTTTATCGCGACCGCTACGGCGCGGGGGACAGCGAGGCGGGTGGATGGTTCACGTCGGCGTGCGGGCCGCTTGTGTATCAGGACAACGTGCTGCCGGGATTGCGCGGGCAATACTTCGTATGCGAGCCGTCGGGCAACATCATCCATCGCTCCGTGATCGAAGCCGATGGTTCCGCGTTGAAACTCCGCCGCGCGCCGGGCGAGGAACATTCGGAGTTCGCCGCCAGCCGCGACGGCTGGAGTCATCCCATCCGCCTGCAACACGGGCCGGACGGCTGCATCTGGGTCGTGGATTTCTACCGCGAAATCATCGAGGACTACTCGGCCATTCCCCGGCACCTGCAACAGCAATACGGACTTTACGCTGGCCATGATCGCGGACGGATTTATCGCCTCACTCACCGCGATGCGCGGCACGCGCCTCCGTCCGACTTGAACACGCTCGACGCAAAGTCGCTCGCGCGCGAAGTGGGCAGTCCGCTGTTCTGGCGGCGCGAGACCGCGCAACGGCTGCTGGTCGAACGCAACCTGGAGCGCCGAGCATCGCTCGGCCTGAAGGAATCATCGGGTTCCGTGCCGAGCAATGCTCGGCACTCCGAAGATGTCGCCACACCCGAGCTGCGTGCGGCGCTCAAGGACGCCGAACCCTTCGCTGTCATCAGCACGCTGCGGACACTGGATGGTCTTGGCGCGCTCGCGCCGTCGGATGTTCGCCCGTTCATGAGCCACAGCGAGGCCGCTGTCCGTGTCCACGCGCTGCAACTGGCCGACCGTTGGCTGGCCGCCGACTCCGCGACGCTGGAGGCAACGCTCGCCGCCGCTGCATCGGAGAAGAACCCGCGCGTGGCGCTGCAATTCGCCTTGAGCCTCGGCGAAGCCCGCGACCCGCGCGCCTTCGCCCTGCTGGCCCGCTACGCCCGCGAGCGGCTGGACATTCGCTGGATGGACGCCGCGCTGCTTTCCTCGTTGCACAGGCGCGGCGGCGAGATGCTTGTGGAACTCCTGCGCGAGCCCGTCGCCTCCGTGTCCTTCCTCGACAAGCTCGCCGGCACCATCGCCGCCCGGCGCGATGCCACCGAATTCGCACAAGTCCTCAAAGCCATCAGCCCATCCGCGCCGGAAGGACAGGCCGCAATCCTGAACAGTCTCGCCAAAGGCCGCGCCAATGCCCAACGGCTTCCGCTCGATGATGCCGCCGCCGATCGCGCGCTCGCCACGCTGTCGGCCAGCACAGCGCCTGAAGTCCGCCGCGCCGCGCGAATGCTTGAGGAGACTTTCGTTTCATCGCCGCCGGATGAGGAAGCCATCGCCGGCCTTCCGCCGCTCGCGCCGGCGGTCAGCGAGGAAACATTCCGCCGCTACGTGGCCGTGTTGTCCGCTCCGCGCGACCCGAAGCGTGGCCACGAGCTATTCCTCTCCGCGTGCGCGACCTGCCATCGCGTCGGCGACGAGGGCACGCACTTTGGTCCCGACTTGATGGGCGAGCTGGGCATGGCCGAGGAAACACTCGTCCGACATCTGCTGCTGCCCTCGGAGCGGATTCGTCCGGGCTTTGAAACGATTTTGGTCGAGACTCTGGCCGGGACTTCGTTTGCCGGATTGTTGCACGAAGACGAAACCACCAGCCTGACGCTGCGCCAGCCCGGCGGCGTGGAAATAATTGTCCTGCGCAAAGACGTGAAGGGCGTGCGCCGCTCCGGCGTGTCGCTCATGCCGTCGTTCGCCGAGACGCTGCCACCAGCGGATGTGGCGAACGTCCTCGCGTGGCTGCGCGGCCAGCTCAAAGCCCCGCCGCCCGGCCGCGTCGTGCTCTTCGACGAGGAACCCGGCTTTGCCGCGCTGCTCAACGAAGGCGGTGGCCGGGCCGAGGTGCTCTCCGCCAAACCGTTTTCCGGAGCGCTCTGCCTCAGCATCGCACCACCACAGCGATTCAGCGCGCGCATCGCCGGATGGAATTACCGGATTGTCGAAAAGCCAGCGGCGACGAATGAGTTTCGTTTCCTGCGCCTCGCCTGGCGCGCGAGCGGCGACGGCGTGATGATCGAACTCGCCGCCAACGGCCAATGGCCCAAAGCGGAGGATCTGCGTCGCCGCTACTTCGCCGGCAAGAACACCACCGCCTGGCAGGCGCGTGAAGTGCGAGCCGCAGCCCCGGCCGAGTGGCGCGCAGAGGTTTTCGATCTCTGGAAGGACTGCGGCACCTTCACCCTCACCGGCCTGGCACCGACCGCGCTGGGCGGGGCGGCGTTCTTCGACCATATCGAGCTAATGCAAATGAACCCTTGAGATGAAATCAACGACCGGGATCGGTGAGGCGGGTGAGTTTCAACGACGAGGAATCGAACCAGACTTCGCCGGGGCCGGTGGCTTCGCAGAAAATTTCCAGATCGGCGGCGGGTTGTCGCAGATCGATCTCGCACGCGAGTCCGGTCCAGTTCGTGCCGGCGGCGGGAGACAGTGGCGCGTAGGCGAGGTTGCCGCTTTCGCCGCCGGGGCGGTAGTCAGCCCGGCGACGTCCGTCCCAGCCCCAGTCGGGACTCAGGGAGCGTTTGCGGGAGCTGCGGACGCGCAGGCCGGCAGTGATTTGATTCGTTGGACCCGGCGTTGCGGGAACGGAACGAACGCGACCTTCCAGCCGGTATCGTCCTTCTTCGAGCCATACCAGAGTGACCCAGGCGCCGCTGGCCGCGGTCTCCGCGCGGACAACGAGCGACGCGGAGTTGGTCGGTTGGAGAAGGACGGGAGCACCGGCGTTCGTCCGGCTGGCCCAGCCGTTCAACACGCGTGATTGACCGGCGAGAAGCGGGACGAGATTCGTGATGCCCGCGAGTTGCTGATCAATGGAGGCGAGGCGTTCAGTCATTCGTTGCACCAGTTCGTGGACGCTCTGCGCGTGAACCGACACCGGGGTGACTTCGGAAGCATTCGTCGTGCGCGCGAACGCGGCGGCGAGCGGAGCCGTGAGTTCCGTGAAGCGGTTGCTGAGGGCGGCGGGTTGGAAGAAGGAACCCCGAAAATCCCGGATGCGATCAAGCACCTGCCGCCGGCCTTCGGGCAGCGAGAGCACGGCGGTCGCGACGAGACCATCGCCACTGGCGAGCACGGGTGCGTCGGGGAGGATGTAGGTCTGGTCCAGTCCGTGCGGCAGGAAGACGAGCCGCTGCTGGCTGCGGTCGAAGAAGACGCGATAGTTGTTCGCGTGAAAGGCGTAGCCGTCGCCGTTCCAGGCCAGAATATCGAGCGCGAGCAGGCGCGTGAACCGGTCCAGATCGAGCACCGCCCCGAGGCGCTCCCAACGCTGCGCGGCCTTCGGCTCGCGGGCGGCGGCGAGCAGCGCGGCGGGGCCGAAGCGGTTTTCCAACGGTTCGCCAAAGGCCAGTTCGAGCGGTTGATCAAGGTCGGTCAGCAGCGGCCCTTCGTAGAGCGGTCCTTTCGCGTCGGGAAAATGGCGGCGGATGAAGCGGCGATCCCAGCCTTCGAGAAACACGTAAACGCCCAGCGCCCGGCCATTCAGTTCCGCCGTGATGTGGCCGGCGCGCGGCACGGGCACGCCGCCGCGCACGTAAAGTTCGCGCGCCACTTTCTCGCTCAGGCGCGTGGGGTCTTGCGCGGAGTTGTTGAGGGAAATTTTTTCGAGACCGTGAAAGAGTTGCTTCGAGCCGTGCTTGGAAAAATTGAGCGTGAAGGACGGCTTGGAATCCACCGGACGAAAACTGCCGAGGCTGCCCTTGAGATGAATCGCGACGTTGGTCCAGACGTTCGTTCCTTCGCGCACCGTGCAGAGGACTTCGGGCCGGTCGCTCCGAGGCGTCTCTCGTTGAAAGCTGTAACTGCGCAGAGCCTCCATCGCCGCCGGTGTGGCGTCGATTCGCAGGTGCCGGATGGTCGGGTTGGTGAAGAGGTCGTCGCTGGGGCTGGGAACTTCCGCCCAGGCTGGGACCAACGCGAACAGCACGGCGAATAAGCCGGAGTTCTTCCACCGTTGGCGGAAGGCGATGAGCAGTAAGTTCATGGCGAGTGCAGGCACGAACGCCCGGAGTGACGGCGCGCATTGAGAGCCAGTCTGAAAATACGGAGGCGGAGTGTGCCCGTCCTCGGGCGCAGCAAGGTGATGACTTGGAGCGCGTCGGAAAAACCCATACCCGCTGAGGTTCGCACGTTGCTGCGCCCGAGGACGGGCGCACTCCGGGGTTGGCCGCTGTCGCTGCCCCAGTGACTTTGCAGACAGGCTCTAAGGTTCGACTTCGGAATGCGGGCTAATGTGAGTGCTCAGGATTCAACCAGGGCTTGCGCCGAACCCCGTGCTCGCGTTCTGCTGGCGCCATGCGAATCCAATTCTGCGGCGCCACGCGCACCACCACCGGCTCCATGTTTCTGCTCGAAGTGAACGGGCGGCGCTTGTTGCTGGAGTGCGGTCTGTTTCAAGGCTCGCGCGGCGAATCCATCGAGCGCAACCGCCACTTTCCCTTTGATCCTTCCAAGCTGGACGCCGCCATTCTCAGCCACGCGCATATCGATCACGTCGGCAACTTCCCCAACCTTTGCCGCCAGGGTTTCACCGGGAACATCTACTGCACTTTCGCCACCCGCGACCTCGCGGCCATCATGCTCGAGGACTCGGCGCAAATTCAGCGCGACGACGCCATGTTCCTCTCGAAGCAGCGGGCCAAGAAGGGGCTGCCGCCGGTCGATCCGCTCTACAGTGGCGAGGACGCGCAGCGCGCCATCCAGCAGTTTGTCACCTTCAACTACGACCGGCCCATGCCCATCGCCCCCGGTGTCACGCTCACCTTCCGTGACGCCGGCCACATCCTCGGCTCCGCCCAGGTGGTGCTCGACCTCGAGGAGCAGGGCCGCAAGTTCCGCTATCTTTTCAGCGGCGACGTGGGCCGGGGCGACGATGAAATTCTGCGCGATCCGGAGCCGGTCGAGAACGTGGACTTCCTGCAAGTCGAATCGACGTATGGGGGACGCGACCACGCGTTGAAGTCTGATTCCATGGTCGAGTTGACCCGCCTCATCAACGAAGCCTTCGCGCGCCGGGGTAAAATCATCATTCCCGCTTTCTCCGTCGGCCGCACGCAGCAGATCGTGTTCACCCTGCACCAGCTCACGCTGGAAGGAAAAATTCCACGGCTGCCCATCTTCGTGGACAGCCCGTTGAGCGTGAACGCCACGGAAGTTTTCCGCCTGCACCCGGAGTGTTTCAACGAGGCGACCTATCGTTTTCTGCGCGAGAAGGCCAACCCCTTCGGCATGGAGAACCTGACTTACATTCGCGAGCTGGCCCAGTCGATGAAGCTCAACGAGTTGAAGGATCCGGCCATCATCATCAGCGCGTCCGGCATGGCCGAGGCGGGTCGCGTGCGGCATCACTTGAAGAACAACCTCGGCCATCCGAAGAATCTCGTGCTCTTCGTGGGCTACTGCGCCGAGCACACGTTGGGCAGCCAGATTCGCGCTGGGGTTTCGCCGGTGAACATCTTTGGCGAGCCGAACGTGGTGCGTGCCCAGGTCGCGGCCATCGACGCCTTCTCCGGTCACGCCGACCGCGGCGAACTCAAGCGCTATGTCGCGGCCCTCACCGGCGAGATCAAGAAGATCGCCGTCGTGCATGGCGAGGAGTCGCAGGCGCTGGCTTTTGTGGAGACGCTCAAGGAGATGAAGCCGAAGGCCGAGGTGTTCGCACCCGTTTACAAGCAGGCGGTGGAGTTTTAGGGCGGCGTTCCAAATTCCGCCGCCGCGCTCGCCCTCAATTACGTAGTCGCCTAGCCTCGCCCCTGCCGCCCAACCACGAACCCATCTCGCGCCGAAGGAAACACCCAGCGGCACCGCCGAGACGGGAAGGGCATCGAGATCGCCGGTCAGAAAACCTCTGCGCCTTTCCCGCCTCTGCAGTGAAGCAAAAGACGGGCGCGCTCCACGACCTGGCGGACTTCCCGGCGGCCCCGTGACTCGCGAAGTGCCTTGGAGTATCCTGCACGACCTCGGCGCCATCAGCATGATGAGTTCGGATTCGCAGGCGATGGGCCGCATTGGCGAAGTCATCACGCGCACCTGGCAGACGGCCGACAAGATGAAGCAACAGCGCGGGCGATTGCCGGGCGAGAGGGGCGACAACGACAATCTCCGCATCAAGCGTTACATCTCGAAATACACCATCAACCCCGCGCTCGCCCACGGCATGAGCCACATCATCGGCTCCATCGAAGTCGGCAAGCTCGCCGACCTCGTGCTCTGGAAGCCTGCGTTCTTCGGTGCCAAACCGGAGATGGTGATCAAGGGTGGCGTTATCGCGTGGGCGCAAATGGGCGATCCCAACGCCAGCATCCCGACGCCGCAGCCGGTTTTCATGCGCCCGATGTTCGGCGCGTTCGGCCGCGCGGTCGGCGGCACGTCGATCGCGTTTGTCAGCCAGCTCTGCAAGGCGAAGGGCGTGGCGAAGGGCTACGGAATCACCAAGCGCATCGAAGCCGTAAAAGGCTGCCGCGAAGTCACCAAGCGCGATCTGAAGTGGAACGACGCGCTGCCCAAGATCAGCGTGGACCCGGAGACCTACGAAGTCCGCGCTGATGGAGAATTGCTGAAGTGCGAGCCAGCGAAAATCCTGCCGCTGGCGCAGCGGTATCAACTGTTTTGACCTTTCGTCGCTGCCATGCCACCGCGCAAAGTCACCCCTCTCATTAGCACCGGGCTTCAGCCCGGTGTGGGGACGGCGAACGGATGCCCAACCGTTTTAACGGTTTTTCGCGACGACATGAAAACCGCTGAAGCGGTTGAAGACTTCGCGGGCGTGGAAATCACCCGGCTGAAGTCGGGTGCTAATGAGAAGGGAAACGTCCGAGCTTCGAGCAGCGACTGGCTCATCTGGCAGCTCGCCGACTCGGCTTTTCCCACTGGCGGCTTCGCGCATTCGGGCGGACTGGAAGCGGCAAGGCAGCATGGCGAAGTGCGCGGTGGTGAAACTCTGGAGGAATATCTTCGAGTGTCGCTAAACCAACTGACTCACGCGGCGATGCCGTTCGTCCACGCCACCTTTTCCGGCGCGCATTCTTTCAAGGAAACGGATCAGCGTTGCGATGCCTTCTTCTCCAATCACGTTGCGAACCGGGCGAGCCGTGCGCAAGGGCAGGCCTTTCTGGCCTCGGCGGAACGAATCTTTGGCGGCGAGGACTTGAAGTCCTGGCGCGAGCAATTGCTGACCAGCGATGCGCCCGCTCATTTTGCGCCGGTGTTCGGAGTGGTCACGCGACTGCTTTCCATCGAGGCCTCGATGGCCGCGAGGCTGTTTGTTTTCACCCAACTGCGCGGCAGCATCAGCGCCGCAGTGCGGTTGAACATCATCGGTCCGGGCGAGGGGCAGGCGATTCAACGCCGGCTGACCGATGCAGCAGAAAGCGCGGCCCGCCGCTTCGGCCTGGTGGCACTCGAAGACGTTGCACAAACCGCGCCGTTGTTCGATCTCTGGCAGGGCACGCAGGATCGCCTCTACTCGCGCCTCTTCCAGAGCTGAGCTTTTCCCGAGCGCGGCGCAGCGGGCGGGCACGGCGACGGTGGATGTTCATTACGACCTGGCCGACGCGGACAGCAGCACTCGACCACCTCAATAACGTGCCTCGACTCCCCGGCCCACGTCGCCTAACCTCTGACCATGACAACGACTGCGGAAGTCAATGGACTCACCGGGCAACTGGCCGAGTTGGTGAAGCAAGTTCAGGCCGGCCACGAGGTGCTGTTGACGCAAGGCCACAAGCCCGTGGCCCGGCTCGTGTCGGCGGCGGAAAAAGAGATTGCCCCCGGAGCACCTCTCCCGATTCGTTCTTTCAAGGGCCGCCGAGTTTTGACCCCTTCCATTTCCCAGGCGGAACTGGCCGGAGAAATGTTTGACCGCCCATGACCGGGTTGGACTGCAACATCCTCGTTCAACTTGCCCTGGCTGATCATCCCGCCAACGCGGCCACGGCCGCCGCCGTTCAAGCCGAAGCCCAGCGTGGTGAGCCGTTGGTCTTTCCCTCGCTGGTCGTGACTGAATTCCTGCATGTCGTCACGGATGCGCGGCGGTTCGATCCGCCTCTGACCATGATCGAGGCCTTGGACTGGATGGAGGAACTTCTGGCGAACCCTGCCTTCAAACTGCTGGAACCGACGCCGGAAAGCCTGCGACAAACTTTTCTTTGGATGCGGCAGTTCAACCTGGGCCGCAAACGCATCCTCGACACTCATCTCGCCGCTGTTCTTCACACCGCCGGAGTGCGCCGCCTGCTCACGTCCAATCCCGGCGACTTCACGGTCTTTGGCGTCCTCGAAACAGTCGTGCCGTGAGTGAGCGTGCCGCTTGAACAGTGGTGGCACGGGCAACCTGCCCGTCCCGCCGGGCCACTGGCCCGGCGGAATGGGAGAGCGGATTGAATTGGAGCGGCGGTCGGAAAATGTTGGAGCCGTCCTCCCATTTCGCTCGGCAGGTTGCCGCGCGACACAGGCAGGTTGCCTGTGCTACCCGGCGCATCTTCATTCCGCCCCTCTTTGCGCTCTCTGCGTTCTTTCGCGGCCAAGATTTCCCGCCTTGTTTTTCGGCGGGATTTGGCGCTCACTCCGCCGCGTGAACCTCCGCCCGGCTCTGATCACCCTGCTGGCACTCGCAATGTTTGCCCACGGACTGGGCCGGGCGCTGGCGGCGGCGCCGGTGGTTTCCAATGTGCGGGCGGTGCAGCGGGCGGGGACGGCCTCGGTGGATATTTATTACGACCTGGCGGACGCGGACAGCAGCGTGCTGACGGTGAGCGTGGCCGTGTCCACCAATGGTGGAGCGAATTACACGGCAGGAGCGGCGAGTTTTTCGGGGGCGCTGGGCGCCGGTCTGGCGCCGGGGAACAACCAGCGGATTATCTGGAACGCCGGGGTGGACCTGCCCGCCAGGTTGTTCTCGAATGTGCGGGTGAGCGTGACCGCTTCGGATGACCCGGCCCCCTCCGGCATGGCGCTCATTCCCGCTGGGAGCTTCACGATGGGCACGTTCACAAATGATGGAGGCGGCAGCGATGAACTGCCGCTGCACTCCGTCTATGTCTCGGCCTTTTACATGGACCGGACGGAAGTGACGAAGGCGTTATGGGATGAGGTGTACAACTGGGCCACGAACCACGGCTACAGTTTTGCTTACGCGGACAGCGGTCAGGGGAAGGCGGCGAATCACCCGGCGCAGCGCATGACTTGGCATGACGCGGTGAAGTGGTGCAATGCGCGGAGCGAGAAGGAGGGGCGGGTGCCGGCGTATTACACAAACGCGGGGCAGACGGCGGTGTATCGCAGCGGGCAGCTCAGCGTGAGCAATTCCTGGGTGAAGTGGGATCGGGGCTATCGTTTGCCGACGGAGGCGGAGTGGGAAAAGGCGGCGCGGGGCGGAACCGGCGGGCATCGGTTTCCCTGGGGCGACACGGACACGATCACGCACGGCCGGGCGAACTACAACAGCAGTGCCAGCTATGCCTACGATGTCAGTTCCACGCGGGGCTATCATCCGACGTTTAACGATGCGGTGACTCCTTACACCAGTCCGGTGGGGTATTTTGCGCCGAATGGTTACGGGCTTTACGACATGGCGGGGAATGTGTGGGAGTGGAACTGGGATTGGTATTCGAGCACGTATTACAGTTCCTCGCCGGGAAGCGATCCGCGTGGTCCCACAACAGGCTCGCACCGCGTGCTTCGGGGCGGCTGTTGGTACATCAACGCGATCTACTGCCGGTCGGCGTTCCGCATCTACCGCACTCCGACGTCCCGGTACAACGGCTTTGGGTTCCGTTCCGTTCTCCCCCCAGGTCAGCTATGAGCATAAACAGAAAAAGTGGAGCGGAGCAGGCGAGGCGGAGCGAGGGACGAGCACAGCCTGACTGCGGAGCGACTGGGAGAAGGCAAGCGAGTGAAAATTGAGAAAGAAAAGCCCGCGCAGCGGTCGCGAATTTTTGAAAGTCCTGCTTTGTCTGTGAAGCAAACGTGCAACTGAAACTGTTTATTCTGCCGGTGAAGAACCTGTCCGCCCCCGAGGCGGAGATGAATGTCTTTCTGCGCTCGCACCGGGTGCTGGCGGTGAAGAAGGAGTTCGTGTGCGACGGCGAAAACTCGTTCTGGACGTTTTGCGTGGAATATCTGGAGTCCGCGCCCACCGCCACGGGCGCGAGCAGTCAGAGCAACCGGCCGAAGGTGGATTACAAAGAGGTGCTCAAGCCGGAGGAGTTTGAAGTATTCAGCCGGCTGCGGGAGTGGCGCAAGGGCGTGGCGGAGAAGGAAGGCGTGCCGGTGTATGTGGTGTTCACCAACGAACAACTGGCGGAGATGGTGAAGAAGAAGGTGAGCAGCCAGGCGCAACTGAATCAGATCGAAGGCGTGGGCGACGCTCGCGTGGAGAAATACAGCGCGGCCGTGCTGGAGCGGCTGGTTTTCAACCCGGTGCCCTGATGAAACGCCACGGACAACTGATGCCAAAGATCGCGGACGCGGAGAACCTGCGGCTGGCGTTCTGGAAAGCGGCCAAGGGCAAGCGCGGCCAGGCCGATTGCGTGGCGTTCGGGGAGCGGCTGGATGACAACCTCGACGCCTTGAGGGTGGAATTGCTGGCCGGCGACGTGCCAGTGGGCGACTACCACTATTTCAGGGTGCATGACCCCAAGGAGCGGCTGATTTGCGCGGCGACGTTCCGCGAGCGGGTATTGCACCACGCGCTGATGAACGTGTGCGAGCCAGTGCTGGAGCGCGCGGCGGTGTTTGACAGCTACGCCTGCCGCAAGGGCAAGGGACGGCTGCTCGCAGTAGAGCGGGCGCAGGGTTACGCGCGGACGCACCGGTGGTTTCTGAAGATGGACATCCGCAAGTATTTCGATTCGGTTCATCAGACGACGCTGCGGGAGTTGCTGGAGCGGAAGTTCAAAGACCCGGTGTTACTGGGCGTATTTGACCGCATCCTCGGCAGCTATCACACCGCGCCCGGACGCGGCCTGCCGATTGGGAACTTGACCTCGCAGCATTTTGCGAATTTTTACCTCGACCCGCTAGACCGGTTCCTCAAGGAGACGCTCGGGCGCGGGGCGTACGTACGCTACATGGATGACTTCGTGGTGTGGGGCGGGAGCGGGTGCGAACTGCGCGGCGTGTGCGAACAGGCGCGCGCATTTCTGGCGGCGGAATTGAAGCTGGAATTGAAGGCCAACACCGCCATCAACCGGACGGCTTTCGGGATGGATTTTCTGGGCTACCGCCTGTTCCCCGGCACGGTGCGGCTGGCGCGGCGGAGCAAGGTGCGATTGGCGCGAAAGTTTCAGCGGTATGAAGCGGCGCATCTGCGAGGGGAATGGAGCGAACTGGTTTTGCAGCAGCGGATGCAGGCGCTGCTGGCCTTCGTGATGCCGGTGGAGAGCGGAGCCTTTCGGCGGCATGTCCTGCAACGCTTTGGGGTGGCGGCCAAAAGGCTCGAACCGCGTGAATCGGGGCGGCAGTTGGAACAACAACGCGATCAACTGCCGGACGGCGAACCGCAACAACAACACTCCGACGAACCGGAACAACAACATTGGGTTCCGTTCCGTTCTCCCCCCAGCTCAACCCGGCTGCCGGAGGGCAGCGGGGCTGACCCGGCGGCCATCCTGTCCCCGGCGGGAGTTCCGCCGGGGCAAATACGCAACATCAAGCCGCCCGGTGCCAGTAGGCTGGCAGAGCCGGTCAAAAACTCCGGGCGGTTTCTTTCTATTTGATTTTATGAAGCGACCGCTGGAGCAACTGCGGAATTGGGGAGCCGTGCTGCTCCTCGGCTTCACAGCAGCGCTGTCCACGGAGGCCGCGACCAGCACCGGCGTTTCACCGATC
>JANOQV010000268.1:0-22450 GCA_031414955.1 Pedosphaera sp.
CTCGAAATGCCGCCCGTGGCGAAGCGAGGCAAGTTCCCGGCCTTCACGAAGGAAGAGGTGGCGAAGCTGAGAGGGTGGATTGCTCAAGGCGCCGGATGGCCGGAAGGCGTCAGCCTGCATGCACCCGGCCCATGAGAACCCAGGCGCGAGGAACCAACCCTTGGCTTTCGCTCCGGTCGCGCCTTGCGGCCGGCGTTCCGCTGGCGTTCGGCTCGGACGGCCCGATGAATCCCGGCTTGAACATCATGTTCGCCCAGATCCACCCGTCGCGGCCCGGCGAGGGCATCACCCGCGAGCAAGCCGTCGAGGCTTACACGCGTGGTTCCGCCTTTGCCGAATTCGCCGAGCAGGAGAAGGGCACCCTTGCACCCGGCAAACTCGCGGACCTTGCCGTGCTCTCGCAGCATATCTTCCAGGTGGCTCCTCCCGAACTGCCGAAGACCGTGAGCCTGCTGACGCTGGTCGGCGGGAAGATCGTCCATGACGGCGGCGTGTTGAAGAGGGAGTGAAGCGGAAGTGCATGGAAGCAATCCGCACGACTGTCTTCTTTGATTCCGATCGCTTGCAAATTCGGCTTCGTCATCCCCGGCCGCCGACAACTGCACTCCCCAGCGGTGACGCTGCCAGGAGTTTCTGTCACCCAGGCCGTGCTGCTGCCAATGCGCAGGGAGGATGCCTTGTCGAATCCACTCACCCAAGCCATGACCAGCACGGTGAAGTGGATGCCGTGCTTGTAGTCGGCATCAAGGCGGTAGCGGTCGAGGTTGACGGCGATGATGTCAGCGAGGGGAAGCTTCTCGACGGCAGGTTGTGAGTGGCGCGGGCCGTGGAAGATGACCGGCAGGAGCGGACGCCATTTCGTGGAACAATCTCAGCCCGCACTCGTCCAGTAACGCGTCCACCGTCCGGCTGCCCAAACAACAGAAGTTTCGGCCACCCGCAACGACAACCGAGCCTGTGCATCATTAGCCGCAATTTGCGTGGCGCAGGGCCGGGCTGAGGCACCGCCAGGAATGCTCGCGGCCCGGCACCTCTGCGTGTCGCTCGGACTCAAGCCGGAGGAGGAAAAATTTCGCTTTGGCTTCACGGCGTGAGGACGCTTGCCTGCACTCCGGGCTTCCCCTACAACCGCGCCCATGTCTGTCACAGCGACTCGCGCCGGAGCACCGCGCACCGGCTCATTTGATTTGTCCCGCTATCTCGACGAGCGCACCGTCGCGGTCAATCGCGCCCTCGACAAATTGCTCCCCAAGGAACGGGTCAAGCCCGCCACCATCCACCGGGCCATGCGCTACTCCCTCTTCGCCGGTGGCAAGCGGATGCGCCCGGCGCTCACGCTGGCGGCCGCCGAGGCGTGCGGTGGCCGGATGGAGGAGGCTCTGCCGCTGGCCTGCGCGGTCGAGTGCATCCACACCTACTCGCTCATCCACGACGATTTGCCGGCGATGGACAATGACGATTTCCGCCGCGGCAAGCCCACGAACCACAAGGTGTTTGGCGAAGGCATCGCCGTGCTGGCGGGAGATGCGCTGCTGACTCAGGCCTTTGAAATCACCGCGCAGGCCCGGGGGTGGAAGCGGTACTCGCACGCCACGCTGGTGCTGGAAGTGGCGCGCGCCTCCGGTTCCCTCCAACTGATCGCGGGCCAGGTCGCCGACTTGGAAGGCGAGGGTAAAAAGATCTCGGCCGCTGAGTTAAAATATATTCACGAGCGCAAGACTTCCGCGCTGCTCTGTTGCTCGGCGCGTCTGGGCGGCATGAGCGCGAATTGCAGCGCGGCGCAACTCAAGGCTCTGACCCAGTTCGGCTACCACGTCGGGCTGGCCTTCCAGATCATCGACGACATTCTCGACATCACCCAGACGAGCGCGCAACTCGGCAAGACCGCGGGCAAGGATACCCAGGCGCAGAAGGCGACCTACCCGTCCATCCTCGGGTTGGAGAAGTCGCGCGCCATCGCGCAACGACTCACCCGCCAGGCGTTCCTTTCGCTCAAGGTGTTCAAGGGCCGGGCCACCGCGCTGGAGGCGCTCGCGGATTATTTGCTCCGCCGGGACAAGTAGCCTCGAGATCCATGACTTGTGGCCGGAGGAGAAAGAGACACCTGGCCAAGCAGGCTCGGCCCATGCTGAGGGCGAGGTGGGACGTCGCCAGGGAGCGGCGGAGGCTGGAGCCACGCTTCCTGAGGGAAGGCTCTTAGAGCCGGTCTGAAAATCCAGAATCCGATGGCACCAGACCCGGACGGAGTGCGCCCGTCCCGGGCGCAGCGACGCGCGAACTGCGGCCGGCGTGGATTTTTCCAGCGCCTTCCACCTTTTCAAGCTTCTGCGCCCGCGCCGGGCGCACTCCGTCCGCCTGATTTTCAGACAGGCTCTTACGGCCTGAGTTCCTCCGCCAAACTGAGACCAATCGCCTCAGCCTCGCCCAGCGGGCCGGATCGCTCGCCCCCGACCGGCTTCTGTCCCAGAAATGAGATGGCGCGCAACCGAAGAGTGGCTCCGTCGATTTCAGCGTACGCGCCGACCGCGAGTTGACAGCCGCCGCCCAGTCCGCGCAGGAAGGCCCGCTCGGCACTCACGCATCGTTGCGTCGCAGAATCGTTGAGCGCAGCACAGACGCGTTCGAGACGCCGATCGTGCTCTCGAATCTCAATCCCGATGGCCGCCTGTCCGACGCAGGGCAACATCTCGTCGAGGGAAATGGCTGCGGCGAGCAAGCCGCTGGGCACCTCCTCGCCCGTGATCTCCGTGGCGTTGCGCTCACGAAAATGCAACCGGGCCAGGCCGGCGGCGGCCAGAATGGTGGCCTCAAGTTCGGGTTGCTCGGCGAGTTTGCGCAGGCGTGTGCCGACGTTGCCGCGAATGGGCACGATGTTGAGGTCGGGCCGCAAATGGAGCAGTTGCGCGCGGCGCCGTGTGCTGCTGGTCGCCACCGTGGCCCCGCGCGAGAGCGCACGGACGGGCGACGAGGCCGGGGGCAGGGCCGAAGAGCGCCGCGTGATGAGCACATCCCGGACATCTTCGCGTGGTCCGACCGCTCCGAGCCTCAGGCCCGGGGGCAACTCCGTCGGCAAATCCTTCAGGCTGTGGACCGCGAGATCACCCGAGCCATCGAGCAGGGCTTCCTCAATCTCTTTGGTGAATAATCCCTTGGGCAGATTCGCGCCCGCCAGCGAGGCGGTCTGGAGCTTGTCGCCGGTGGTCTTGATGATGGAAAGCTCGAAGCCTTCCCCAGGGAAGGCCGCGCGGCACTGCGCGAGAATCATGCGGGCCTGGGCCAGAGCGAGCGCGCTGCCCCGGGTGGCGATGGTGATCGGTCTCATTCGTGAACCAAGGCGGGTTTGGAATCGCCGCCGCTGGCCGGGCGTCCGCCGCCCAACAATCCCTTCACTTTTTCGGCGATGATGATCTCGCAGCGTGCCATCTCGTCCTTGCGCTGGCGCAGGTAATCAGCCGCGATGGCCTGAAGGTCATCGATGTTGTAGAGGTAAACCCCTTCCAGGAAATTCACCTCCGGCTCGATGTCGCGCGGCACCGCGATGTCGATGAGCAGCAAGGGCCGGTTCTTCCGCAGCTTTATGAGCGGTTCCAGTTTGATCCGGTCGAGGATGTAATGCGGCGCAGAGGTGCTGCTGATCACGATGTCGATGTGCGCAAACTCGCTGGCCCAGTCCTCGAAATGCACGGCGCGTCCGCCCAGTTCGGCGGCCAGCGCCACGGCGCGCTCATGCGAACGGTTGGAGACGATGACGCTGTGGGCCCCGCGCGAGAGCAGGGCGCGGGCGGCCTTCTCGCTCGTCTCGCCGGCCCCGATGACCATCACTTGATGATGGTTGAGCGTGTCGAAAATCTTTTCCGCCAGTTCCACCGCCACCGAGGCCACGGAAATGCTGCCGCGCTGGATGTTCGTCTCGGTGCGGATCTGCTTGGCCACGTTGAAGGCGCGCTGGAAGGCTTTGTTGAGCCGTGCGCCGGTGTGCCGGTGCTGGAGCGCGAGGTCGTAGGCTTTTTTCAACTGACCAAGGATTTCCGTCTCCCCCAGCACCATCGAGTCGAGGCCGCAGGCGACCTTGAAGAGGTGCTCCACGCTTTGCGGTTCGGCGACCTTGTAGATTTCGTCGTGGAGGGGTGCCCGGTAGTCGTGAGTGCGGACGAGAAAATCTTGAAGCTCGGCGCAGGCCCGGCGCGGCTCGAGCGCGGTGGCGGCGTAAATCTCCACCCGGTTGCAGGTCGAGAGAATCACCGCTTCCTCCACGAAACCAGCCTCGCGCAGGGACTGAAGCGCGGCCGGGATGCGCGCCTCGGCGAAGGCGAACTTCTCCCGCACTGGGACCGGCGACGAATGGTGGCTGAGACCGACGACGACGATGCTCATGTCAGGGCCGGTGCAACGGAGACATCAGACTCGAACCCCAGAAGGTGAGCAGCACAAACACGAAGGCGGCGATGGTGCCCAAGGCGAACCGTTTTCCGCCGGCCCAGTACCGCCAGCGCAGAATCAGCAGCGCGCAATAAATCGCCCAGACCAGGCAGGACCAGGCGATTTTGAAATCGGGAACGAAGGGCTTGCCCAACTGATGCATGACCACCGGGGCCAGGGCCAGCGCCCCGGTGAAAAGCACGAAGCCCACGATGAGGAGCGAGCGGATGACTTTCTCGAGCCGCTGGATGGGGGGCATGAAGGACAGCAGGGCCCGCATCTTGTGCAGCTTCAAGTTTCGTTCCTGAGTCAGATACATCAGGCCTGCCACGGCCGCCATGCCGAAGGCTCCGTACGACAAGGCGAAGAGCGCAATGTGCAGGGTCAGCCAGCCGCCGCTGAACTCGGGATGATCCAGCGTGCCTGCATCCTTGGCCTGGATGCAGAGCGCGAAGATGCTGATGGCAAAAAGCACCGGCGCGGCGAAGGCACCCAGGAAACGCAGCCGTGACCAGAGGCCGAAGACAAGGTACGCCGCCGTCATGGTCCAGGCCACGAAGAGCGTGGCCTCATAGAGATTGTGGATAGGGCAGCGATCCAAGCTGAAGCCGCGCAGAAACATTGCGGCGGTGTGCAAGGCAAACGCCGCCAGCAGCGTGAAGTAATTCAAGCTGTTGTGTTTCTGGAGGTCGCGCCGCAGCAGAAATATCGAGTAGACCGCACTGAAGCCGTAGCAGAGCACGGCGGCGGCAAACAAATTTCGATCAGTGAAACCCGACACGGCGGTCAGACTAAACGACGACGGGGCCGGCGCAAGCTTGCAACCGGGATTGCCACCACCTCCCAAGGGCGCGGGACCGGTTCAGAGGGCGGGACTGAACATTTGTTCGCGGCGTCGCGTCGCCTCCAGTTGATTTGCCCCGCCTCGGTTGCTAGCCTGGGCCGCGCTATTAATACCAATTCTCCAAAATCAAACTTGGTGCCGGTCATCGTTCCTCCGGGCACGGGGCGTGTTCTGACCGCCTTTGGCGACACCCTGACGGTCAAGGTGTCCGGCGAACAAACTGGCGGAGCCTTTGCCCTTGGTGAAGCGGTGACGCCGCCGGGCGGTGGTCCGCCGCTGCATTGCCACGAGCGCGAGGATGAACTGTTCCAGGTGCTGGAAGGGCGCGTGAGTTTCTTCGCCGAGGACAAATGGTCGGAGTTTGGACCCGGTGCCGTGGTCTTCCTGCCGCGTGGTCTGCCGCACACCTTCCGCAACACCGGCCCGACCCCGGCCCGCCTGAGCGTGCTGGTCCAGCCGGCGGGCTTTGAAGTTTTCTTTGCGCGTTGCGCGACCGAGTTCAACCAGCCCGGCGGTCCCGACATGGCGCGCATCATGGCCATTGCCGACGAGCACGGCCTTCGCATCATGGGGCCGCCGCCCGCTTGAGCGGCGGGCGTAACGCCATGCGAGCCAGACTCTATTCGGCCATTTGCAGCCTGCTCGCGCTGGGAGTTTTCGTGCTGACTCCAGCCGGCGTGTGGTCGGCCCAGGTTGATTTGCTCAACTCGGTAAAGAATTCCACGACCGATTCCGCGCGACTCCGACTCATCATCGAGACCGACGCGGGCGGCGATCCGGATGACGAGCAGTCGCTCGTGCGTTTCTTGCTCTACGTCAACGAGTGGGATGTGGAGGGCATCATCGCCAATCGTGATCGCGCGCGGGACGGCGAGAATCGCAACTCGGAGCGCACCGGCCTTGGCATCGTGCGGGACCAGGTGCGGGCTTACGGCCAGTGCTGGACGAACCTGGTGCAACACGACTCGCGATACCCTAATCCCACAGAGCTGATGGCCCGGACTTTTGCCGGGCACAACGAGACGGATGCAGCGGTAAACTTCATTCTCACGGCGGTGGATCGGGAAGATGCGCGCCCGATCTGGTACGCGGACTGGGGCACTGACCGTGGCGCGGCCACCAACAACATGCGACGCGCGCTCGACCGGGTGTTGCGCGAGCGAGGTGAGAGCGGTTACGCGAAGTTCAAGAGCCGGTTGCGCATTCTTCAGCACGATCAATTCCCGGAGCACGTCGGGCGCGCGCCTGCTTTCAAGATTTGGGTGAACACGTTCCAACCACCGCTCGACGGCAAACGCTGGTATCATCGCTTCTCCGGCATCACCGCGAAGGCGGGCGGATTTGATCTGCGCCGCGATGTGCTCACCGGCCACGGACCACTCGGCGCTCTTTATCCGACCAACACCACGCACGGGCAGAAGGAAGGCGACTCGGGGACGTTTCTCTACCTGGTGCCGACTGGCATGAACGATCCGAATGAGCCGACTTGGGGAAGCTGGGCCGGTCGTTACGGTGTCATGGAGGATGCCGTCGGCAAGCCGCACTACTGGGCGAATCTAACTGACGTCTGGAATGGAACGACCAACCGCGACAACACGCTGGCGCGATGGGCGGCGGATTTGCAGAACGACTTTCGGGCGCGGCTCGATTGGTGCGTGCGACCGTTCGCGCAGGCCAATCATCCGCCGCGTGTTTCGCTCAACGGGACTTCGGGCCAGAAACTTTTGCGGCTGCGCGCGCGGCCCGGTGCTGAACTGAATCTGGATGCTGCGGCGACGAGTGATCCCGATGGAAACCGACTGCGCTTCAACTGGTTCACCTATCCAGAAGCGGGCACGTATCGCGGCTCTGCTCCGATTGCTGGCCCCAACACCGCCGTCGCCAAGCTCCGTGTCCCCGACGATGCCGGTGGCAAAACGCTGCATGTGGTCGTGGCGGTCACGGATGACGGAACGCCGGTGCTGACGCGTTATCGGCGGGCGGTGATCGAGGTCAGTGACCGCGCCTCGGCCTGGCGCGACATGGAGCCATACTCACGACCACCGGCTCAGTTCGCTGGCAAGCTTGGAACATTTCGATCACCGCTGTTGTTCAACGATGGCTCCGTCGTGAAGAGCGCCGGTCAGTGGCCGCGCCGCCGGGCGGAGATTCTGCGCGAGTGGAACGAACTGATGGGGCCGTGGCCGAAACTCATCGAACAGCCGAAGATGGAAACCCTTTCGGAGTTGCGCCGGGAACAATTCACGCAGCGCCGGGTGCGGATCGAGATTGCGCCCGGCCAGTCTGGCGAAGGCTGGCTGCTCGTGCCGGATGGTGCCGGGCCATTTCCCGCTGCACTGGTCGTGTTCTACGAACCAGAAACGAGCGTGGGGCTGAAAGCGCCGGATGGCTTCCGCGACTACGCGTTGCAACTGACGCGGCGCGGACTCGTCACGCTCTCCATCGGCACGCCGGGTGGCAATGCATGGAAACCGGAGACGAGCGGGGCGGTTTGCCAGCCATTGTCGTTTCATGCCTACGTCGCCGCGAATTGCTGGTACGCGCTGGCGAACCTGCCCCAAGTGGATCGCGCGCGCATCGGCGTGGTGGGCCACAGCTATGGCGGGAAGTGGGCGCTTTTCGCGGGCGCGCTCTGGGACAAGTTCGCGGCGGTGGCGGTGAGCGATCCGGGCATCGTGTTCGACGAGACGCGCAGCAATGTGAACTACTGGGAGCCTTGGTATCTGGGCCTTGACGCGGCGAACACGCGCAAGCCGGGAATTCCCTCCGCGACGAACCCGCGCACCGGCGCCTATGCCACGATGATGGAGCGCGGGCGGGACTTGTCTGAACTCCACGCGCTCATCGCACCCAGGCCGTTCTTCGTTTCCGGCGGTGCGGAGGATCAGCCTGCGCGATGGCAGGCGTTGAACCACGCCGTGGCCGTGAACCATCTGCTCGGCTTCACCAACCGCGTGTTCATGACCAATCGGAAGGAGCATTCGCCCGACGCTGAAGCGAACGCGAAGCTCTGCTCCTTCTTCGAGCACTTCCTCCAAGCACCTTAAGCGTCAGTGCTTCGAGTTCTTCATCTCCAGCACGCCGAGTTTGCCCAAGGCATCCTTGCAGTCGCCGTCGTTGAGCCAGCGTTTGGCCGCGGCATCATCGCGCAACCAGACGTCCCAGAAAGCGCTCGTGCTTTGCCGAATCATGTCGAGCAGGGCTGCGCTCTGCGAGGCGGACAGCTTGGTGCTGCGTCCGGCGAAGATCATGTGGTCGCCGCCCTCGAAGGTGATGAGCCATTGCGGGGCGTGCTGGATCGAGTCGAACGGCACGCGGCGCTCCGCCGCTTTCGTGTCGTTGAGCGGGCTTTCATCCGCCGTACCGGTCAGGTGCAGAATCGGGATCTTAACCGGGTCGTAGTTGCGTTCGGGCGCGCGTTTCGGCACCGGCGTGCTCATGGCAAGCGCGGCTTTCACCCGACTGTCGCCAAGATTTCTGCCCCCGGGACCAAAGCGCTGCCCGGCCATGGCCATCGTGGTGAAGGCTCCATAAGAGTGGCCGCCCACGCCGATGTGCTCCGGGTCGAGCCGTCCTTTGAGCGGTCCCGCTCCCGAATTGATCTTCGTGAGTTGATCGATGGCAAAGGTGACATCCAACGGGCGGTTCAAGGAGTTCTGCACATTCATGGTTGCGGCACGCATTGATTCGACCGCGCGGGCCGAACCGCGCCAGGTCGCATCGTCGCTGCCGTGATGCTGCAAGTGAACCAAGACGTAACCGTGACTGGCCCAGTGTCGGCCGAGATATTCGTAGGTATCGCACGTACCGCCCAGGCCGTGCGAAAAAACGATGACGGGGCAGGGGTTCGTGCCGCTCCTGGGGAAATAGAACTTGGCCGGCACTGCGCGATCCCTCGTGGCGTCGTGCCACTCCAGCTTGAGCGTTTCAACCGTGAACGGGCCGGGTTGGCTCTTGTAAGTCGTGGCTGCGTTCGCGCCGTTCACCAGCACCAGCACGCCCATGAACCAAGGACTCAACTTCATGCCGATGATGACGTGACTGACCGGTCGATACGTTACAGGCCGCAGCGTCTATCTGAGCGGCGAATCCTCAGGCCACTTTCACCTTGAGGCGGTTCCCCTTGATGCTGGTGCGGTTGAGCTTGGCGATGATGGCTCGGGCGTGATCGGAGGCGACGTCCACGAACAGATGCCGCTCGCGGATGTCCACGGTGCCGACGGTGGGGCCTGGTAATCCGGTCTCGCCGAGAATGGCCCCGACGACATCACGGGCCGCGACGCCCATCTCTTCGCCGACGTTCATAAACAGCTTGGTCTGGTTGACCGGCGTGCGGCGGTTCGGTTTATCGGCTCCGGCTGGCGCGCCCCGTTCTTCGAGACGATCCTCACGTTGCGCAGGGCGGCGGGGCGGGGCGAAGGGAAACTTCTTCGCCGGAGCGAAGGACGGGCGCGGGGCTTCTGATGTGGGCGTGGCCTCAGCAGATGTCTCCATCGGCGCGCTCGCGGGAGCAGGTGCCACCCGTGCGGGCGCAACCCGCGCCTGCTTCACGAAAGATTTCTCGCGCGGGAAATCCTCGCGCCGGTCGGCGAAGCGCGGCGGACGTTCGCGGGAGTCATCACGGAAACGACCTTGCGGCGCCCGGCGATCATCGAAGCGTTCCTCGCGTCCACCCCGGAAGGGCGGGCGATCAAATTTCGGCTCTTCCCGTTCTGTGGCCGGCGGCGCGACGGGCTGCTGCTCCTTCTGCAACTGATGAATCAGGGCCGATGCGATGTCGGTGGAAGTGAACCCCTCTTCGAGCAGGCGCTCGACCACATGATCCTGTTTCTCAAACTCGCCGCTCTGCAACGTCGCGCGCAGCTTGGCGAGGAACACATTGGTCCGTGCTTCCTGCACTTCGTCGGCGCTCGGCACCTTGGCGCGCTGGACGCGCGTTTTGGTGAAGCGCTCGATCTGCTGGATTTGAAACAGCTCGCGCCCGGCCACAAACGAGATTGCGCGCCCGCTGCGCCCAGCACGACCCGTGCGTCCGATGCGATGCACGTAGTCCTCCGGGTCGTAGGGCAGGTCGTAGTTGAACACCACCTGCACGTCGTCCACGTCGATGCCACGCGCGGCCACATCGGTGGCCACGAGGAATTCCAGGCCCGACTTGCGGAACTTGCCCATCACGCGGTCGCGCATGTTCTGGCTCATGTCGCCGTGGAGGCGGTCCGCGGAATAACCCTGCGCATTCAGATGATCGACCAGGTCATCGACCATGCGCTTGGTGTTGCAGAAAATAATTCCCAACTTGTAGTCGTGAATGTCGATGAGCCTCGTGAGTAGCTCGATTTTGAAACGCCGGTCCACCTCATAAAACACCTGCTCAACCGTGGGCACGGTCATGGCCTTCTGCTCGATGCGGATTTGCTGCGGGTCGCGGGTGTACTTCTTGATCAGGTCCTGGATGGGGCGGGGGATGGTCGCGGAGAAGACGACCGTCTGCCGTTCCTTGGGCGTTGTCTGGAGAATGAACTCGATGTCCTCGCGGAAACCCATGTTCAACATCACGTCCACCTCATCGAGGATGACCATCTTGAGCGCGTCGAGCCGGATGGTGCCGCGGCGCATGTGGTCCATGACGCGTCCGGGCGTGCCGATGACGATCTGCGCGCCCTGTTTCAAGCCATAGAACTGGCGCTCGTACGATTGCCCGCCGTAAATTGGCAACGCATGGATACCGCGTTTGAACAGCGCCAGCTTGTGGACTTCCTCGGAGACCTGCACGGCCAGTTCTCGCGTCGGGCAAAGGATGAGCACCTGCACCGCGCGCAGTTGCGGATCGGTTTTCTCGATGGCCGGGATGGCGAAGGCCGCGGTCTTGCCCGAGCCGGTCTGCGATTGTCCGACCACATCTTTGCCCGACATCAGGACGGGGATGGACTCGGCTTGAATCGGCGCCGCCTTTTCAAAGCCCAGTTTGTCGATGGCCTTCAACACTTCGGCAGAAAGGCCCAGTTCAGAGAATAATTTTTGTGTCATGCGCGCCGGAATCCCCGGCAAGTCGGACAGCATAGCCGAGTGGCGGCAGGGACGAAGCTATTTCTCCGCACGGAACTTGGCCGGCGTTGACTGGGAAGAAGACACACGGCTCACCCGTCGCGCCGTGGAACTCATGATGCTTGCTCGTTGCGCCTCCGGCGTTTCAAGCGCGTGGGCGCAAGCTCGTTGACAGGCCGGGTGTCGCCGATATGCTTTCGCCACAATTTTTCCAGCAGACGGACGAAAAGAAACAAGACGTGGCCGCCAAAGACGATTACTTGATCGATACGTTGATCGACCTCGGATATGTGACGCATGAGCAAGTGGCGTCCGTCCAGCCCGACGCGGAATCGAGCGGAGAAGGAGTGATCGACTTGCTGGTCACGCGGAAGATCATCCCTGCTTCCGCCGTCACCCAGGCCAAGGCCAGTTACTTTCATGCCGAGGTGGTTCATCTGGCCGACATGCGCATCGAGGATGATGTGATCGCCGCCATTCCACGCCATGTCGCGAAGCGTTACCGCGTGGTTCCCGTTCACCGGCACGACAACACCATCGGCGTGGCGTTGAGCGATCCTTCCGACCTCGACACGATTGATTCGCTGCATCATCTGCTTCATCTCGACATCGAGGCGAAGGTCGCCTCGGATGAAGATTTGGACGCGGCGCTGAACAAGTATTACGGCGCGGCTGATGACTCGGTGGGCAAGATGATCCAGGACATCACCGAGGGAGATGTCGATCTCGGGGTGGCGGCAGGCAAACTCGAGGAGGACGGAGGGACGGTGGATGCGGACGCGCCCATCATCAAGCTGGTCAACTCAATCATTGTGGAGGCGTTCAAAGGGCGGGCCTCGGACATTCATCTGGAGCCGCTGGCGAAAACTTTCCGGGTTCGTTACCGGATCGACGGCGTGCTGCACGAGCAGAAGAGTCCGCCCAAGCGGTTGCAGGCTTCGATCATCGCGCGGCTGAAGATTCAGTCGAACATGTCCATCGCCGAGCACCGCATTCCGCAGGACGGGCGCATCCAGACTTCCATCGGCGGCAAGCTGATTGATCTGCGCGTATCGTGCATTCCTTCGAATCACGGCGAGAGCATCGTGATGCGTATCCTCGACAAGGAGGGGTTGAAACTCGGGTTGCCGCAGTTGGGATTCTTCACGGACGATCAGCAGACCTTTGAGCGGCTGATTGGTTTGCCGGACGGAATTCTGCTCGTGACCGGGCCAACTGGATCGGGCAAGACGACGACCCTCTACTCGGTTTTGAATTTCATCAACCGCCCTGACCGCAAGATTATCACGGTCGAGGACCCGGTTGAGTACGTGATGTCCGGCATCAACCAGGTGCATGTGAACGAAACGGTGGGGCTGACCTTCGCGCTGGCCTTGCGCTCGATGCTCCGCCAGGCGCCGAACGTGATCATGCTGGGGGAAATTCGCGATCTGGAAACGGCGACCATCGCCATCAATGCCTCGCTCACCGGGCACTTGGTTTTCTCCACGCTCCACACCAATGACGCGCCGGGCGCGGTGACGCGCTTGATCGACATCGGAGTGAAGCCATTCCTCGTCGCCTCCTCGACCCGGGCGCTGATCGCGCAGCGGTTGGTGCGGAAGATTTGCAAGAAATGCGGGGCGCCGCACACGCCGACCGAGGCGGAGTTGCGGGCCTTGAACATCGACGCGGATCAGGCGGCGGGCGCAAATTTCATGAAGGGCAAGGGGTGCAACGATTGCTCGAAGACGGGCAATCGCGGACGCTTTGGAGTCTTCGAGATGTTCGTCATCGATGATGAGGCGCGGAAGCTCATCTATGATAAGGTGCCGTCCTCGGTGCTGCGAGTGCGGGCCCGCGAGATGGGCATGCGCACGTTGCGGGAGGATGGTGCCCGCAAGGTTTTGGCCGGCATGACCACGGCCGAGGAAGTGATCCGGGCCACGGTGGGCGACACGGAATGAGATGAACATTTGCTCACCATTGAATCGCTCGTCTGGCCCTTGTCCGTGATGTAGCCTTTTGCCGAAGCCAATATGTCTTACTCGATGTCCGATTTGTTGCAGTTGGTCGTGTCCGAGGGCGCGGCCGATTTGCACTTGCGCGCGCATGTCCCGCCGGTGATTCGTCTGCACGGAGTGCTGCACCGAGTGGAAGGTCCGCAGCTCAAACCTGAGGACACGGAGGAGTTGATGCGCAGCATTACCTCTGAAGATCACATCCAGCAGTGTCGCGAGCGCGGGGGCGCGGATTTCGGATTTGCCTTTGGTGAACTGGCCCGGTTTCGCGTCAGCGTGTTCAAGGAGCGGGGAAATTTCGGCATGGTGCTGCGCCAGATCCCGACGCGATTGTTGACTCTCGAACAGATCGGCTTGCCCCGGGAAACCATCATGCGGCTGCTCTACAAGCCGCGCGGTCTGGTGCTCGTGACCGGGCCGACCGGCTCGGGCAAGACCACGACGCTGGCTTCGATGATCAACATCATCAATGAGGACCGCGACGACGCCCACATCATCACCATCGAGGATCCCATCGAGTATTATCACAAGCACAAGAAGGGTGTGGTCACCCAGCGCGAAGTGAACGTCGATGTGCCGAATTTCGCCGAGGCACTGCGGCGTGCGTTGCGTCAGGATCCGGACGTGATTCTAGTCGGTGAGTTGCGCGACTTGGAAACGATGGAGGCGGCCATCACAGCGGCGGAGACGGGTCACTTGGTCTTCGGCACGCTCCACACCACGGGCGCGGCCAAGACGATTGATCGTATCGTGAACGCTTTCCCCGCGAACCAGCAGGAGACCATTCGCATCCAGCTCTCGACTGTGTTGCAGGCGGTCGTCTCGCAGTTGCTGCTGCCGCGCTCGGACAAGCCCGGCCGGGTGGCGGCCTATGAGATCATGATCAACACACCTTCCATCGCGGCGCTGATTCGCGATAACAAGACCTACCGCATCAACTCAGACATCCAGACGGGCG
This sequence comes from Pedosphaera sp., assembly GCA_031414955.1. GTDB lineage: Bacteria > Verrucomicrobiota > Verrucomicrobiia > Limisphaerales > SIBH01 > JANNGC01. The sequence goes on from JANOQV010000268.1 coordinate 14,267, forward strand.
CGAAGTGGGGCATGGTGACGCTCGACGGCTTTCTGATGGAAAAGTATCAAGCCGGAGTCATCTCGCGCGAGGAAGTGGTCAACAAATCACAAGACCCGGTCACGGTGCAGGCCAAGTTGCAGGAGTGGGAAATGGCCCAGGCTGTCGCGGCTGCCTCCCAGCAGCGCAAGTAACAGGATATGGCCGACTACGTTTCCAATCCGTTGTTGTCGCTCATCAAAGAGCAGGGACTCATTGACGACCTGCAACTTGAGGAGGTGTTGCAAGAGCAGGGGCGGAGCGGCAAGACGATCAGCCAGGTGTTGCACGACTCAGGCATCGTCGAGATCGAGACGCAGCTCCAAATTCTCGCCACGCACCTGGGCACCGAAGTGGTGGACGTGGCGGATCGCGAACTGCCGGCGGAACTGGTGCGGCTGATCCCCGCGACCACGGCGCGAATGTACCAGTGCCTGCCCATCGCTGACTACGGCGCGGTGCTGCAAGTGGTGCTGGCCGATCCGCTCAGCCCGGCGGTGTTGGATGAATTGGGCTTCGTGGTGCGCAAGGAAGTGCAGGTGCTGGTGGCTGACCCGACGCAGATCGAGAAGCAGATCAACAAATACTACCCGGAGGACGCGGTCGATTTTGGCGAGGCGCTGAAGGAATTGCAGGAGGAGGAGCTCGGCGCGGAAGCCGCCGGTGCCGAGGGGGCGGAACTGGCCAACGAGGCCCCGATCGTCCGCTTCGTAAACCTGATCGTCTTCCAGGCGGTGCAGGATCGGGCGAGTGACATCCACTTCGAGCCTTTTGAAGATGAGTTCAAGATTCGATACCGCGTGGACGGCGCTCTCTACGAGATGACGCCGCCGCCCAAGCATCTGGCCTTGCCGGTGATTTCGCGCATCAAGGTCATGGCGAACCTGAACATCTCGGAGCGACGGCTGCCGCAGGACGGGCGCATTAGTTTCCCCATCGCTGGGCGCAAGATCGATTTGCGCGTCTCCACTCTGCCCACGCAGTTTGGAGAATCGGTGGTCTTGCGCGTGCTGGATCGATCGGCGGTGAACCTCGACCTCGAGGCCCTGAACCTGCCGAAGTACCTGTCCGATTACATCAACGAGGCGATTCTTCAGCCCAACGGAATCTTTATTGTCACCGGCCCGACTGGCTCCGGCAAAACGACGACGCTTTACTCCTGCCTGCGCAAGGTGAACGCCATCGACTCCAAGTTGCTCACGGCTGAGGATCCGGTCGAGTACGACATCGAGGGCATCATGCAGGTCGCGATCAACGATGCGGTCGGGATGACTTTCGGCAAGGCGTTGCGCGCCTTCCTCCGTCAGGATCCGGACATCATCATGGTTGGGGAAATGCGCGATTTGGAGACTTCGCAGATCGCCGTGCAGGCTTCGCTGACCGGGCATCTGGTGCTGAGCACATTGCACACAAACGACGCGCCTGGCGCAGTGACACGTTTGATCGACATGGGCGTGGAGCCATTCCTGATTTCATCGACCCTCATGGCGGTGCTGGCCCAGCGCCTGGTCCGCACCGTGTGCAAGAAATGCCGCACGCCCTTCGAACCGACCGAGAACCAGTTGTCATTGCTCAACCTTTCTCCGCATGACATCGGCGACAAGGTTTTCTACTACGGACGCGGGTGCAGCAATTGCAACGATACCGGCTACAAAGGCCGTCGCGGCATCTTCGAACTGCTCGTGGTCACGGATGCGATCCGCAATCTGATCAACGAACGCGCGCCGTCCGTCGTGGTCCGGCAGAAGGCGGTGGAGTTGGGAATGGTGACGTTGCGCGAAGACGGCCTGCGTGGCATCTTCGACGGCGACACCACCATTGAGGAAGTCGTCAAATATACCTGAGCTTATGCCCAAATTTAATTACGTGGCGATGGATTCCAAGGGGGTTGAAACCAAAGGCACTCTGGACGTGTCCAGTCAGAACGAGGCCATCGGCCGGCTGAAGGAGATGGGCTATTTCCCCACCAAAGTGACGCAGGCTGAAACCCCCAAGGACAAGGGATCGGCCAAGGCCAAGGCACCCGCCGGCAAGGGGGGGAAGAAGGGCGCGCTGCAGGTCAACCTCAACATCAAGATTCCCGGCCTGAGCGGGCGCGTGAAACCGAAGATCTTGTGCGTGTTCACCCGGCAACTGGCCACGCTGGTTGATGCCGGCCTCCCGTTGCTGCGCGGCCTGCGCGTGCTCGAAAAGCAGGAACGCAATCTGACCCTCAAGGAAATCATCGGAAAAGTAGGCGGTGCGATCGAAGGGGGCAGCACCTTCTCGGAGGGATTGGCCCAGCACCCCAAGGTTTTCAACAAACTGTTCGTGAACATGGTCAAGGCTGGCGAACTCGGCGGTGTGCTCGAGGTGGTGCTGGCCCGTTTGTCTGAGTTCATGGAGAAGGCGGAGAAGATCAAGGGCAAGGTCATCGCCGCCATGTTTTATCCCGTGGCCGTCATGGTCGTGGCCGTGGGCATTCTCGCCATGCTGATGATTGTCGTGGTGCCCAAGTTTGAGGTGATCTTTGTGGACATGCTCGGGCCGGGCAAGCAGTTGCCCGCTTTCACCCGCTTCGTAATTGGCATCAGCAATACGATCAAGGATCACACTATCCTCACCATCGTTCTGGTAATCGTGCTGGGCATCGCCTTTGCCGTCTGGAAGCGAACCAAAGGCGGGCGATTTCTCGTGGACAAGTTCAAGCTCAAGATGCCGGTCCTCGGCCCGGTTTTCAGCAAAGTGGCCATCTCGCGCTTTGCGCGGACGCTCGGCACGCTCGTCAGCAGTGGTGTGCCTATTCTCCAGGCGCTGACCATTGTGAAGGAGACCTCCGGTAACGTCGTCGTGGGTGGAGCCGTGACTGCAATTCACGAGAGTGTCAAAGAAGGCGAAACCATCACCGCCCCGCTCGAAGCCTCCAACGTCTTCCCGCCCATGGTCATCAGCATGGTCGATGTCGGGGAGCAAACCGGCGCCTTGCCTGAGATGCTCATGAAGATCGCCGACAACTACGACGACGAGGTGGACAACGCTGTGGCCGCCATGACCTCGCTCTTGGAACCGATCATGATTGTTTTTCTGGCCGTTATCGTCGGCAGCATCGTTATTGCGATGTTTCTGCCCTTGATTCAGATCATCAGCGAACTCGGTGAAAGTCCTGACGCTGGGGCTGTGGCGGATAAATAGGCTTTTCCGGTTGGGTAAGCGTCAACCGGGTTGACACGTCCTTACACGCCGTGTAAATACATTGCACATACAAAGCATGTGCGAATGAATTACATCGTATGGATTTCGACTGGAACAATCCGCCGTTCAATCTGAACGCTTCGATAGCCCTGAAGGACATTGAGGAGTCCTTCGAGGATCCTTTCGCCACGCGCTTACTGCCCAGTTCTTCCCGGTTTTCCGTTCAGGCTCGTTACATCAACCTTGGCTTGTCCTCGAACGGGGCCGGGGTGTTCAGCGTTTACCGCACCAACGGCAAGATTTTCCGGGTTCTCCACGCCCGTCCGTTCGAGCCAGAGGAGAAGTTTTTCTACCAGCGCAGAGTCGATCAAACCCTCGGACAGACATGAATACATTTTCCAATTGGGATGAGGTGCCCCTGTTCGACAGCGAGCAGGCCGAATCGGCCTTCTGGATCGAGAACCGGCCGGACATCCGGTTGATGGAATCAGCGGTCGCGGGCAGCGAGTTGTCCGAATCAATCAGCGTCACCCTTCGCATCGATCCGCGAATGCTCGCCCGCATCAAGCGTCTGGCCCGCTCGCGCTATCTGAATTACCAGAGCATGATCAAGCAGTGGCTCAGCGAGCGCATGGAAGAGGAGTTGCGCGGGATGAACTACCGCTCGAACGAGAACCGCAATTCGCACTCTTGAAATGAAACCGCGCCGTTCAACCATAGCCTCCGCCTTCAGTTTGATCGAACTGCTGGTGGTCATTGCCATCATCATCGTGGTGGCGGGGTTGGTGGTCGGGTTGAGCACGGCGGCGACGGATAGGAAGAACATCAGCCGCGCGCAGGCCGAGCGGGATCGGCTGGTGACGTTGATTGAGAATTACAAATCCCGGCTGGGCGTGTATCCCCCCGACCACATCAACAGTCCGGGACAGAACACGTTGCTCTACGAACTGGCCGGGGCCACCTGTGACCGTTCCGTGCCCAATCCTCTCTACCAGACCCGGTTTGGGGACATCCTCACCAGCGACATCGTGACCGTCTTCGGCACGAACGGCATCATCAACGCCTCCGACTTCACTCCTTTGCTGGATGATCCCACGGAGCGAAGGCCCGTGCATCAGGTGCTCAAAGATTTGAAGCCCGACCAGCGCGCCTCATTGGCTCCGAACACACTTTCGCTCGTCATTCCCATCGACGGACCTTCGGGCCGGCCCAACCCTTGGAAATACCTGGTCGGCGAGCACGCCGTGCATAACAAGGAATCTTTCGACCTCTGGGTGGAAATCAAGGTGCGGGGACAGATGCGCATCATTGGGAACTGGAAGGAATAAATGAAAACATTCAGCAACAAACTGCCGGCCGTCCTTAATCTGCCTGTCGAGTGGACGGATGAAGACTGGGCCAAGCCGCTCGTGGTCAGGACGCCCGCCACGCCGACCTGTCGCAACCGTTTCGCCGCGCCCCGTCTGCCCTTGATGCGCGTTGGCCGCCCGGCCTCGCGTTATCGCCAGGGCTTCACCTTGATTGAATTGCTGGTCGTCATCTCCATCATTGCGCTGCTCGCGGCGCTCTTGTTGCCCGTGCTGGCGAAGGTGAAGGAGAAATCCAAAATCACCCTGGCCAGGACCGATATGAGGACCATCGAGTCCGCCATTGCCCAATATCAGGCCACTTATTCTGTGGCGCCTACGCCCAAGCCCTTGCCCGGTGTCGATCCCATGCTCGGCTCTGATTTCAGCTTCAACGAGACCAACAGTGACGTCATCGTCATCCTCATGGACATTGATGCCCTGGCCAACGCGAGCCATGCGCGTAACCCGCAGAAGCATGCCTTGCTGAATGCACCTTTGAAGCAAAACATCACGGGGCAGGGCGTCTCCACCATCGACTACAACTTTCGTGATCCGTGGGGCAACCCTTACGTCATCGCCTTCGACCTCGATTTCGACAACGCTGTGGCGGTGACGAACAGTCCGGCGGGACAGAACACCTCCTTCCAGCCGCTCTATATTTACGAGCCGTACCCTTACACCCGCATTCCGCGCTCGACGCTGATTTGGTCGCTGGGGCCGGATGGACAGGCGGAAAAGGGGATTCCAGGTCCAACCCTCGGCCAGGAACCCAAGAACAAGGACAACATCAAGGGCTGGCAATAATGAAGCTGCGCTCGCACAGTTTCTTGCTGCTTCGCGGTGCGCTGACTGCTCGATTGGCTCCGAACGGGCGGGCGGTTGGGCGGGCCGGTTTGGAATCCGACGCTCCGGGATCAGTCAGGTCGAACCCATGCCGGCCTCGCGCCTTCACCCTGATCGAGATGCTGGTCGTGCTCACCATCATCGCGCTCCTGGCGGCACTGGCGCTGCCGCACCTGCGTGGTGGCAGCGAGAGCGTGGCCATCAAGGCTGCCACCCAGCAACTTGCCCACGATCTGGCCTTTGCCCGGCAGAAGGCCATCGCGCAGCGCAGCACCGTGGCGGTGGTCTTCCTGTCCGGTGACGTCCTCGACATCAACAAACTGAATTACAATCTGCCCATCTACGATGCGGCGGAGAAGACCAACATCCTGCGGCTGCAAGGCGGCGTTTACACCCATTACGCCATCTACGCCTTTCGCCGCGTGGGGGAGCAGCCCGGCCAGTATTCCTCCGGCTATCTCACCGAGTGGAAGAGCCTGCCTGAGAAAACTTTCTTTGGCACCAACCAGTTCGATTCCGGTTTCCGCGACGTATTCAACCGCGCCGAGCCTTCGCCGGTTTACCAGATCAACTCCTTTCCCTTTCCCTTCTCCCGTTCCGCCCGGATGGACCTCCCGTACATCGCCTTCGATTTGGAAGGGCGCTGCCTGCGCGTGACCTCTGCCGTGACCGGATCGGGAACAACTTCGGCGGATGTGGAATTGGAAATCGCGCGCGGGGCCGTCTTCTTCGCCCGCGACGCGGCAGGTGCGGTCGATCAAAACAGCCTGCAGATTCAGGAAATCCCGCCGTTCAACTCCACCAACAATCTTGTTCGCGTGAACGCCCTCACCGGGCGGGCCGAGCGTTTTCTCCCGGAGGTCCCATGAATACCCGCGTCGCCATTTCCTCGAAAAATATTCAGGTGGATGGCCTCGCGCTGCGAGGCCATGCGCTCGCAGCGCGAGCGCATCCACCTCACGAGGCCGGCTTCACCATGGTGGAGATTGCCATCTCCATCGGCGTCATCGCCTTCGCCCTCGTGGCCATCATTGGCATTTTGCCCACCGGTCTCCAGACCCAGCGCGACAATCGTGAGGACACCATCGTGAACCAGGACGCCCGCGTGATTCTCGCCGCCATCAAGAGCGGTGGACGCGACGCGACCTCGGACTTGGGGACATTCGTTCGCTGGATCAATGGTGTCCCCACCAACGGCATCCCCACCACCAACCTCGTGCAACTGCTCTCCGACACCACGCGCACCAATCTCGTCGTGCTCGCTTCCGTCTCCGGCGCGGTGGCCAATCGTGGCTCCGACCTGGGGTTCAACTATGAAATCCGCTCCGTGGTCACGCCCACCGATCTGGGCGGCAACGCCTGGGCGGACACCGCGTTTGAAGTCCGCCTCCGCTTCGCCTGGCCCGTGCTGCCCAGCGGCACCGTCAACTCCGACGCCAATACCTACATCGTCCGCTCACTGATCACCGGCTACCGCGATCCGGTCAGCAGCCTCATCTACGCGCAGGAGTACCGGCGATGAAACGAGCGACTAATCAATTTGTGGTGCGTGAATGCCAACGCGAGGAGAAGCGTTCGGAAGTGGCGGTTGCCCGTAGCGCAGATTTTCAATCTGCCGTATCGCCGAGTTGCACTCGGCAGGGTCGCTGTGGTCTCGCGGCGTTCAGCAAATCGAGGCGTCTGCGGATTGCAAATCCGCGAAACGGCAGATTGCAAATCTGCGCTACGTCCGCCCTCACCCTGCTCGAGATGATGGTCGCGGTCACGCTCCTGGCCGTGATCATGGTCGGCCTGCTTATGATGTTCAACCAGACGCAGAAGGCCCTGCACATCGCCAGCCAGCAGAGCGACGTCTTCGAGGCCACCCGCGCCACGGTGCAGATGATCAGCCGCGACCTGACCGAGGTGAGCGACTTCAACCGGCCGGGCGTGATCAACTGCTACTCAACCAATCTCGCGAGTCCGCTGGGCGGAGGCGGGATTGCCCTGCCTTTCGGAACCAACCAACTGTTGAACTTCGGCGAAGCCTTCTGGCTGACCCGCGCCAATGACCAGTGGACGGGGGTGGGCTACTACGTGGTCGGCACGAACTCCGGTATCGGCACCCTGTATCGCTTCTTCGAACCCACGGACGCGGCCGGTGCTCCGCAACTCCTCGGGCACTTTTTCTTCTACACCAACTCCCCGGTGATGGAAGGCGTGGTCCACTTCGCCATGAGCGCCGTGTACGTGACCAATCATTCCGGCTTCGCCGACAATCCGAGCACGAGCTTCGAGCGCGCCGGGACTTTTGAGTTTCCATTTTCCTATGTCGAAACGAACAGCGTGGGGACGAACAAGATTCCCGTGACCACGCGCATCGCGCTCCCCGCCTTCATCGATATTGAGTTCGGCGTGCTCGAGCCGGCGGCGCTCAGGCAATACCAGACCATCGCGGCCGCTACCCCGGGGACCGCCGTGGCCCAGAACTTTTTGCTCAACCATGTCGGGCAGGTGCATTTCTTCCGCGAGCGCGTGCCCGTCCGAAATTTCGTGAACCCTTATCGTGCCCATGAAGCTCCGTAAATCACCTGGTCAGGCAGTCGATGGAGCGCCGGCCTCCGGCCCCGTTTCTCCCTCGCCCCTCCACGGGGAGAGGGCCGGGAACGGACTGGCGCTCTCGCCATGCCAAAAGCCCTTTGGCGTCACCACCCTTCACCCTCAATCCCTGCCCATGAACCGGAGCGGGGGGGGGGCCCCCCGCGGGGGGGTTGGGCCCCCCCCACCCCCCCGGGGCCGCCGCGGCGCGGCCCCGGGGGGGGGG
>JANOQV010000269.1:0-9751 GCA_031414955.1 Pedosphaera sp.
CTGGCGGATGATGCCCCACGATTTGCCGCCCTGGCACGCCGTGCAGCAGCAGACCCGGCGCTGGGTGCGGGCCGGGTGTTTCGAGGCCATGGCGCACGACCTGCGCGCGGTGCTGCGGCGGGCGGCGGGCCGCAACGCCGCGCCCAGCGCGGCCATCCTCGACCGCCGCACCCTCCAGTCCACGCCCGAGAGCGGCGGACGCGCCGGCTTCGACGGAGCCAAGAAGCGGAAAGGATCGAAGGTGCATGCGGCCGTGGACACGCTGGGCCACCTCCTGGCGCTGAAAGTGACGGCGGCCAACGAACAAGACCGCGCGCAGGTGGGAGACTTGGCCCAAGCGGTGCAGGAGGCCACGGGCGAGAACGTGGAATTGGCCTATGTGGATCAGGGCTACACCGGCGAGAAGCCGGCGGCGGCCGCGCAGGAGCACGGGCTGCGGTTGGAGGTGGTCAAACACCACGAGGCCAAGCACGGGTTTGTGCTCCTGCCGCGGCGCTGGGTGGTGGAACGCACCTTCGCCTGGGCCGCGCGCTGCCGCCGCTTGGCCCGCGATTACGAGCGCCTCGCCGAAACCCTCGCCGCCTACCACTGGCTGGCGCTCGCCTCCCTCAGGCTCCCGTTGCTCTTCGCAAAAAGTGCATGACAGGCTCTAGGCAGGGCGGGCGGCTTTGCGCTACGGTGTCGCCCATGATTGCGGACGTTGAACAGAAGCAGGGCGCGGTGGCCGACCTTTGCCGGCGGTTTCACGTTGAACGGCTTTACCTGTTCGGCTCGGCGCGCTCAGACAAGTTTGACCCGGCCCGCAGCGACATCGACTTCGTAGTGGGGTTCCAACCTTTGCCGATGGGCCAGTATGCCAATGCCTACTTTGGGCTGCTCTATGCGCTCGAAGCGGTGTTTGGCCGCAAGGTGGACTTGGTGACGGAAACGTCGATTCGCAACCCTTACTTTCGCGAAGAGATCGAGGAGACGAAGGAACTGCTCTATGCAGCGTGAGGCGAAGAAACTCCTCTTCGACGCGCTGGAGGCGGCGCGGGCCATTCAGCAGCACAGCGTGGGCGTCACGTTCACCCGGTATTGCGAGGAGCGACTGTTCCGGCATGGCATTGAGCGGGAATTTGAAATCATCGGCGGAGCGTTGAACCGACTCGCGCGAAGTCATCCCGACATTGCGACAGTCATTCCGAATCTTCACCAGGTGATCGATTTCAGAAACCAGATCACCCACGGCTACGACACGATTGAGGATCGGGTGGTTTGGGACATCATTCACGACCGCATCCCGCCGTTGGTTGAAACTCTCGGCAAGCTGTTGGAAGACAAACCCAAGTAATCATGGACCAAGCCCACCTTGACCAGCTTCTCGACCCGCAGACCATTTCGCGCGCGGAGGCGCTGGGGTTGCAGGCGCGCCACATCGTCGAGGGCTACATGGCGGGCGAGCACAAGTCGCCGTATCGCGGCTTCGCCATCGAGTTCGCGCAGCACCGCGAATACACCCACGGCGACGACACGCGGCATCTCGACTGGAAGGTGCTCGGCCGCACCGACCGTTACTACATCAAGCAATACGAGCAGGAGACAAACTACGTCGCGAACATTCTGCTCGATGGCAGTGAGTCGATGAAGTACGGCTCAGGCACGGTGACGAAGTTCGATTACGGCCGGCAAATCGCCGCCTGCCTCGCCTTCCTCATTCTGCACCAGCGCGACGCCGCCGCGCTCGGCATCTTCGACCAGACGATGCGTGATTACTCGCCGCGCAGCGACAACCGCTCGACCATCCACCGGCTCATGGGGCGTCTGGCCAGCTTCCAGCCGACGCAGCAGACCGGCATCGCGCCGGTGCTGCACGACGTGGCGAACCAGCTTCGCCGCAAAGGCATCATCATCGTCATCAGCGATTTCTTCGACGACGAGGCCAAGGTGCTCGAAGGCATCCAGCACCTGCGCTTCGGCGGCCATGAGGTCGTGTGCTTCCACGTCATGGACCCGTACGAGCTGGAGTTTCCCTTCACCGGCCTCGTGGAGTTCGAGGGCCTGGAGAGCATTCCGAAAATCCTGACGCGCCCGGCGGAGTTGCGAAAAAGTTATCTGAACGAAGTGACCGCGTTCCAAAAGCGCCTGCGCGAAGGCTGCGAGAAGAACCAATGCCACTACGTGCTGGTGAACACGAAGGAACCGCTGCACGAAGTGTTAAGCGGGTATCTGGCGTTTCGGTTGCGCACCACGACGCGATAACCATTGCGCTCAAGCTTCTCTGCTCGTCGTTGAAACTGCCACTATCGGTGCCACATCCGTGATAATGCGCGAGCCGCGTTTGTAGGTGAGGTAGGAATACGTCCACTGCCAGAGCACCGCGATCTGGTTGCGAAAACCCACCAGGAAAATCAGATGTATGAACAGCCACGCCAGCCACGCGAGATAGCCGCTGAACTTGAATGGACCCGCCTGCGCCACCGCCGCCGAGCGCCCGATGGTCGCCATGGTGCCCTTGTCGAAATAGTCGAAGGCCGGACGGGTGGCGAAGCCCGGCGACGTCAGTTCGTTCTCGATGATGCGCGCGGCGTGCTTGGCCATCTGCATGGCGGCGGGCGAGACACCGGGCACCGGCTTGCCGTTCTTCTGGAGCAGCGAAACCATGTCGCCGAGCACGAATACTTCGGGATGTCCGGGCAGGCTCAGGTCTGGATTCACCTTCACCCGGCCGGCGCGATCCTGTTCCACGCCGAGTTTCTGTCCGAGCGGTGACGCCGCCACGCCTGCGGCCCAGATTACGTTTGCCGCCCGAATTTTCTCGCCGCCCCTTAGCTCCACGCCCTCGCGGGTGATGTTTGCGACCATCGTGCTGGCCCGGATTTGCACGCCCATTCTTTGCAACTGCTCCGTGGCGGAAACCTGCAAGTCCTCGTCCATGTTCGAGAGCACGCGCGGCGAAGCCTCGATCAGGAAAATCTGCGCCTTGGCCGGATCGATGTGGCGGAAGTCCCGGCGCAGAACCTGCCGCGCCAGTTCCGAGAACGCGCCCGCCAGTTCCACGCCCGTCGGCCCGCCGCCCACGACCACGATGGTCATCAACCGCGCTCGCTCCGCCGGGTCGGTCTCGTTCTCGGCGTGCTCGAAGGCCAGCAGTACTTCGCGGCGGATGCGGATGGCGTCCTCCAGCGACTTGAGCCCCGGTGCAAACTGCTCCCACTCGGGATGCCCGAAGTAGGTGGTGCGCCCACCAGCCGCCAGCACGAGGTAGTCGTAGATCAGCGTGCGCTCGCGCAGCACGACTTCCTTCGCGGCCAGATTCAAGTCGCGCACCTCGTCGAGCAGCACCGTAATGTTCTCCCGCCCGGAGAGGATGGAACGAATGGGCTGCGCGATCTCTGGCGCGGAAAGCCCCGCTGTCGCCACTTGGTAGAGCAACGGCTGGAACAGGTGATGATTGTGCTTATCGACGATGGTGATGCGCGCGTTGGGAGACTTGAAATGCTGGCGGAACGTCAGCCCGCCAAATCCCCCGCCGATGACGACGATGTGAACCGCCTTCCTTTCCATGCGCGCGAGTTTCGCGGGGCGGATTGGAATTGCAAACGGAACGTGGAGCGCGACGCACCGACGTCGCGGGAGGCATTCTTTCAGCCGAGACGTTCTGAGTTTCAATCACGCATACCTGACTGACTGAGCCCAACGCGACGTCGGTGCGTCGCGCTCCGTCACTTCACCCGCCACTGCTCGTCGAAGAAATCCGCCAGCACCACGGCGCCACCCCGCCCGACATCAAGCACGGCGTAATCCCTCACACCCAGGCTCGCTTTTCGTAATCCTCGGCCTGATCCTCACGCCATGTCCGACGTTACCCAGTTGCTCAACGCCATTGACGCGGGCGATCCAAAGGCGGGCGATCAATTGCTCCCGCTGGTCTATGAGGAATTGCGCAAGCTGGCCGTTGTCCGGATGGCCAACGAAAAACCCGGACAGACCTTGCAGCCCACGGCTCTCGTGCATGAGGCCTGGCTAAAGATCGCCGGCAGCGGCACGAGCACCGGCGGCGTGTATTCCGTGAGTGGCACCATCGGCCAGCCGGACGCGGGCACGCTGCGTGGCGGCGGCTACACGCTGTCCGGCGGGTTTTGGGGAATCGTCGTTGCCGTGCAATCGCCGGGCGTGCCGCTGCTTTCCGTCGAACGCCTCGGCGGCACAGTGCGCGTCTTCTGGCCGAAGCCCGCGACTGATTTCGTCCTCGACCAAAGCCTCACCGCCACCGGCGCCTGGTCGCAGGTGTCCTTTCCTTACACGACGAACGCGGCCGACATCAGCATCACCGTGCCCTCGCCAGCGGGAAACAAGTTCTATAGGCTGCGGTTGCCATAGGGCGTTTCTATGAAAACTGAACTCAACCGCGCGGCGTCAAAAAAGCAAGCTCCTGTCCGTCGTGTTCACGTAACCAAAGCTCTGTGCCTCCTCGTCGCTCTCATCGTTTTCAGCGGACACCCGCCAGCGGCCTCGGCGGGCCAGATCAACTTTGATGACGCCGCGGATGGCACCGTGATCAACACGCTCTATCCCGGCGTGACGTTCACCAATCCGATCAGCGGGAACATTTATGCGCGCAACGGCTTCGGGTTGGCGCCGTCTTCGCCCAATTGGGTGTCCATATTCGACACCGGCGTTCCGTCATTCGATGCGCGCTACGGTGCCGTGCAAGCCCGCTTCTCCACACCGGTGGGGACGGTCAGCATTGATGCTCGTCCCGTTGGACCCGCCGGAAATTCTTTGGAACCCCTCATCAAGCGTCCGTTTCTTCAAGCCTTCGATGCCGCTGACATCTTCCTTGGCATCGTTTATTATGCAGGCCCGCTGCCGACGGGTTGTTGTTTCGACGTGGGACCGGCGGAGACGCTCACTTTCACCTCGACGGCCAACAATATCGCCTACGTTCAGTTCTCCTCGCAGAACCCGACCAATCCTCCCCCGGCGCGCCCTGTAACCCAGGGGCTGTTCGACAACCTTCGATTCGACTTCGTCATCCCAGTCCTTTACACGCTCGCGACCAATGTGGTGGGCGGCGGTTCGATCAACGTCAGTCCGAGCCAGGCAAACTATCCCGCCGGTGCGGTGGTGACGTTGACCGCCACGGCCCTGCCGAACTGGTTCTTCGACGGTTGGTCGGGTGATGCCAGCGGCACCAACAATCCACTGCCACTCACCATGAACGGGAACAAAACAGTCACTGCCACCTTCGTCCCGGCGACACCTTTCTTCTGCGCTGATGCCACTGGCTTCAGAATCGGGATCAACTTCGCGGCCGATGAACCCCCCGGCGTGGGCAGTTGGCTGGCGCCCTCCGACAAGGCTGGCGTGGTTCCCCAAGCGAAATGGAACAACATGACTGGGGCCAGCGGCTTCGCTCTCAACCTCTTTAAGGATTTCTTGGGCAGCGCCATCCCGAGCACGGTTTCTGTGAACTGGTCCTCCCCGAACACATGGTCGTCGAGCGGCCGAGGCGAGGAGAACAACGGCTTCCCGCCCGGCCCCGATCGTGCCCTGATGACCGGCTATCTCGACACCACGGATCTAGCCTCCGGTGCGGCCACGGTCGGAGTCACCGGGCTCGGTCCTGAATTCACGACGCGCGGCTACGAGGTGATCGTGTATGCCCTGGGAGGGGTGGGCGGCCGGGGCGGCGGTTACACCATCGGGTCCACGACGAAGATCGGCACTGCGCCGACGAATCTAACCAACTTCGTCGAGGATCCAGGCGTGAACATGGCCGACGTGGGGAATTATTTGCGATTCACGGATCTGCATGAGGATTCGTTCATCCTGACGGCCGACGCTTCTCTGGGCAACTTGCGCGCCCCGATCAACGCCATCCAGATCGTCGCCAATCCAGGATACAACTTCAACTACGGCATTCCTATTGGCGCGACCCTCTTTGGCGGAGCGCGAGTGGATGTTGGGCGCTTAAAACTCTACACGGTGGGGCAAACCGAAGGATTTGGCATCGCCTACTTCGATGATTCCGGCGGAGGCCAGTTGGTGCAGTCCTTCCGCGCCACTTTCAAAGCTGCCTTGTTCGGATCGACGAGCGGCTCTGGCCCGGCCGACGGCTTCAGCTTCAATCTCGTGCCGGCGGCCACGGTGCTGGCCAATCCCGGTAACAACCAACCCGGCGAGGAAGGACTGGAGCAGGGTCTCGCGGTGAGTTTCGACACTTGGGACAACGGTGGCGGCGAAGCTCCGGCCATCGAGGTCAAGTGGCTGGGCCAGGTCATCGCGAGTGCGCCGTTTCAGGCTTCGCAAAGTCCGGCCGGCTTCAGCAATTTCACGGCGGCAGCGCGCGAGGTCGTGATCGAACTGAAGGCGAATGGCAGACTCTACGTTTCCTACGGCGGCACGCTCGTGTTGAGCAATGTGCCGACTCCCTACCATCCGGCGGCGATTGGCGCGCCCAAATGGGTCTTGGGTGCGCGCGTCGGCGGGGCCAACGACAATTATTGGTTCGACGATCTCTGCATCGCCACGCTGCCCGCCACCGGCCAACAAATCCCGGGCCTTTTCAACACGGGCGTAAACGCTCTGGGCGCGCCTCTCTCAGATAACGCCGTCGATCCGCACTACCGGCTCATGCCCGGGGGAGCGAACGCTTATGCGGCCACCGAGGCGGGCGGTTTCCCGATTCCCCCGTGGCTTGGCAGCAACTCGATGAGCGCGTGGATTTCTCCGTCGCTCAATACGTACGGAGCCAGCGACGGCTTGGGAACTTACAAATACCGCTACGAGACGACGTTTGATTTGTTTGGCCTGAATCCCGCCACCGCGCGTCTCGCTGGACGCTGGGCCACGGACAATCGCGGCCTGGACATCCTCATCAACGGCATCAGCACCGGGCAGTCGAACACCGCTGAATTCACGAGCTGGACTTCCTTTACGGTTACGAACGGATTTGTGGCCGGAATCAACCACCTGACGTTCGTGGTGAACAACGGCGGTGTGGGCGCTCCTGCCGGAGACGATCCCACCGGGTTGCGCGTCGAAGTTTGGGGTACGGCCCAGTCGTTGGTATTCTCGCCCGGCCGGCTGAACTTCGATTACTTCAGCAACATCGACGGCACCAATGTCGCGGCGTTAACGAGTGATCTGCGCTACCCCAATAATCCGACGGTCTCGTATCTCCTGCCCGCGTTCGACAGCCGGACAGTCTTCCCGGATGATTCCTATGAGAATTATGGGGCGCGCGTCACCGGCTTGTTCGTGCCGCCGGTCAGCGGCAACTGGATCTTCTACTTGAAGAGTGTTGCTGCCTCTCAGTTGTTTCTCAATGCGGGCGGAATCGATCCGGCGGGCAAGGTGCTCGTGGCCGAGGAAACCAGTTGCTGCCACGCCTACTCGGCCCACGCCTCCGCGCGGCAAGCGCTGGTGGCCGGCCAGCAATACTATATCGAAGCTTTGCTCAAGGCAGGCACCGGCTACGACTTCATCCAGGTGGCCGCAAAGCTGGACACTGATCCGACGAACCCTGATTCCCTACAGCCGATTCCGAGTGCATGGTTGGGCACCTGCGGCAATCCGGCGGGAACCAATCTCACGATTCCGAAGGGGAACATCGCCATCCGTTTGAAGCCTGTCGCCACCGGAATGGCCGCGCCCGATTACGCCATCAGCCCGCCGGGCGAAGCCAGCCGGCTGTTCGTGGTGGAACAGAACGGGTTGCTGCGCATCATCCAGAACGGGAACTTGTTGCCAGGGTCGGCTCTGGACCTGCGGAGCCGCGTTCAACCGCCGCTCGTTCCGACTGACGCCAATGATGAGCGCGGCTTCCTCGGACTGGCCTTTCATCCCGGTTTCAACAACCCTGCCAGCCCCGGTTTCCGAACGCTTTACACGTACACCAGCGAGCTGATACCGAATGCGACGACGCCCACTTACCCTGCGCCGAATGCGGTCACGAACCACTACAAGAACGTCATCAACGAGTGGAAGATCTCGATCGCGAACACCAACGTGGTTGATCCCGCCTCGCGCCGGGAAATCATCTCGTTCGGCAAGAACGCGGCCAATCATAACGGAGGCACAATCGCCTTCGGGCCGGACGGCTACCTGTATCTTGCTCTGGGCGACGGTGGCGACGCCAACGACGTCGGATCGAGCCATCTCGAGCCGGGCGGCAACGCCCAGAACCTGACCACACCGCTCGGCAAAATGTTGCGGATGAACCCGCTCAATCCATTCCTGACGCCCATCAGCCCCGATCCGATCAGCGCCAACGGCCAGTACCGCATTCCGGCGAACAACCCGTTTCAGGGACCGGGCCAGGTGCCTGAGATCTACGCCTTCGGGTTGCGCAACCCCTATCGCTTTGCCTTCGACCGTGCCAATGGTGATCTGATTCTCGCCGACGTCGGCCAGAACAACATCGAGGAGATTGACCGCATCGTCCTCGGCGGCAACTACGGCTGGCCGATCAAAGAGGGGGACTTCATGTTCAACCGTACGACTGGCCCCGGCGGGGCCGCCGGGACCGTGGGGGTCCATAGTCCGGGAAATCCTGCCGGGCTGATCGACCCGATCCCCGGCAGCTCCTATGTCCTTGAGTATGGCCACGGCGACGGCCTCGCCATCATCGGCGGATTCGTTTACCGCGGCACCGCGATCCCTGAGCTGTACGGGAAGTACATCTTCGGTGATCTGGCGCTCCGGAACGCTCCTCCGCGGGTAGATGGCCGTCTTCTTTACGCCGACCTTCAGACCGGTTTGATCAAGGAATTTGCACTGCCCCAGTTTGACGCGGGAATTTTGCCAAACGGCCTGACCGTGCATGGGTTCGGTGAGGACGCCGATGGCGAACTATACGCGCTGGTGACAAACACCTCGGCCAATGGGACAGGCGGGATCGTTTACAAGTTCGTCCCGTTGCTTTCCATCGAGCGCATCGGCGGTGCGGCGCGCGTCTTCTGGCCGAAGCCCTCGACCGGTTTTGTCCTCGACCAAAGCCTCACCGTCACCGGTGCATGGTCGCAGGTCTCCTTTCCCTACGCGACGAACGCGACGGACATCAGCATCACCATGCCCGCGCCGGCGGGAAACAAGTTCTATCGGCTGCGGTCGCCTTGATCGTCAGGCCTCCCAGCCAAACCAAACGGACTCACCATTGCGAAACACCTTGAAGTCCGGCTATCGAAACCTCCACTGCTCGTCGAAAAAGTCGGCGAGCGCGACCGAGCCGTCGGCAACGTTCAGCACGGCATAGTCCGGCAGCTTGGGCGTTTGCTGCGCGTTGCTGCCCAAGCCGGCGGCGGCGAAAGTGAAACCGCTGTTCACCACCACGTAGCGCTTTGGGTTCAAGGGATTGGGGAAGATGAACACCGGGCTGTGTGTCGCGGCCGGAAAACTCTTAGCGCCTACTTTCACCGAATAGGCATCCCAACGAACCGGCAACTTGTCCGCGATGCGGGCGAGCAGCTTGTTGCTCCGCGGATCGCCGAAGAGCACCAGATGGTTGGCGGCCATGTCGGCATCACTCACGTCTGCATCATCCTTTACGCGGGCGTCGCCGCGGAATTGCCCGCGCCATTCATTCGTGGCTTTGCCGAGCTGAGAAGAAATCCACTGGTGCGCCGATGCGTTCTGCGGTCTCCCGGTCGGGCGCACGATGAGGAAGCTGTCCATGAATGCGTCGTCGATGGGGCCTTGGAGGCCTGGCGATTTCAGCAGCGTCGAGGCGGCCCCTTGCGATCCCCACTTTCCGTCACTGCCTTTC
>JANOQV010000270.1:0-10875 GCA_031414955.1 Pedosphaera sp.
TGGGCCGGGGCTTGGGCGCGGGACTGGGTTGACTTGGGGGCGATGCTTTTTTCATGTGACGACACGACAGCCATGTTCTTGTTTTTGCCGGTCGAGGAACCGTGACCACCTCACTTTAAGAACAGTGTCAAGATGCACCCCTGCGGGACGAGCGCACTTGAGCCGCGCGGCCTGGGAGAGCAAGACGACCTTGGGGGTCGAAGCAACTCCCGCTCCCCTGCCCCGCGCTGGCCCGGTGAAACCACCGGCGCGCAAGCTAGCGGGCACTCTTCGCGATTTCCTCGTAGGCCGCGAGCGAGCGCCGATAGTCCTGGAGCAGTGATTCCGGCGCGACGCCCTGGCTGCGCACAATTTCCTCCCGCACCCGCGAGACCAGCCAGTCGGCCTCGGCGCGGCGCGGGCGGAGCGGCTGGTCGGGAATTTCAAAATGCCACGGGGCAGTGTGCGCAAACCGGATGCGGCCCCCGGCCCGTCTCTCGAAACAGCGCCAAGCCAGCCAGGAACTGCTTTCAGGCCGGAAGGATGTGGCGAAGCGGCTCTCGAAACCACCGGCGGCAGCCGGGCGATTCTCGGGTTCCACCAGCCGGGCCACCGTGCCATTCACGACCAGCTCGAGGGATTCCAACGGCTGCTCGCTCCGCACGATGCAGTCGAGTTGATGCCACTGCGCGGTCGCGGAGGAAAAGTTTGTTCCAGGCCATTGGCCATCGACCTTGGCGAAAATCATCGGGCCGGTCGTGACGAAACTGCGCCCCGCCGCCAGCCCGCGCATCCATCCGTCAAAGGTGAACGGCCCGTCGCACTGCACATAAACACGGCTGAAGCCGAGCGGCACCGGATGCACGCCGTTGGCCGTGCCGGCTGAGGGACGCAGGCGGAAGCCACAGTCCAGCAACGCGTAGTAAGTCTGAAAACCGTAGAGCGTCCAGTCGCGTTCCTGGTCCGTGCCAGAGCCGGAGAGTCCCATCCACGCGGGCGCGGGCACGGCCCAGTTCTTGATCCCATACTCAGTTTGCCAGTGGTGGTTATTGCCCAGTTCAAAAAGATCGATCTTGAGCACGGGCACGAGCGCGAGCGACCACGGCCAGTTGTGTTTCTCCAGATCCAGCAAAGCGCCTTCGGCCCGAGCTTGCTCGGCCACGGCGGCGAGGGGCAACGCCGGCTGATCGAAGCGTGTCCGGTGGTTCAGCACGAGCAGCGCGCCCAAAGTGTGGTTCGAGTTCCCGGTCCGAAAAATCTCATATTCGGTGTTGCGTGGCTGCCAGAAGTGCCGCGCATCAATGCGCACCGGAGCGTCGCCAAAATCGCCCGCGAATCCGCGTCCGCTGGCCGTCGGGGCGATGGTCGAGGCCGTGGTCCAGTCCACCATCGGCAGGCCTACGTTCACGTCCTCGGCCAGCATCACATTCGGCAGTTCGGCCGGGTCGCGATGATTGTGCGTGTCGCCCGAGAACCACCCTTGCTCGTTCATGTTGATCCAGCGGCGCAGGGCGAACGTCTGTTTCGGCAGACCGCGCCCGACTTCGACCTCGCGCGTCTCGGGCCAGAACTCCTTCCCATGCTCGATGGTGAACGTGTAACGCCCCGGCGGCAGTTCGACCCGGAAAGGATGCGCCGAAAGCGTGGTGTGCATCTCCACCGACCTGCTGTTGAACCCGCTCTTGCGTTCGTAGCGGATGGCCGAACCGCTCGAGGCGGTGCTCTTCGGAAAATGCCACGCACCATTCGGGCCACGCAGGTAAAGACGCGCGGGCAAAGGCTGCCTCGTGGCTGCGTCCACGATCTCACCCTCCACCAACACCTCCGAGCGCGCGGCCTGGCGCAGCTTGATGACGGCCAGCGGATCGTCTGGAGCTTGCCCAGGATCGACATAGCGCGCGAGGTCACGCAGCGCGATGACCTGGAAGGCGTTGGTCTTCAGATAACGCATGAAGGCCTCGAATCGATCCGGCCGAGTGTGGACCCACGGATGTTCCCGGTCGGGCACGCCATGAAATTGCAGGATCGCGATGCGCCCGCCACGCGCCTGGGACACCGCCAGCGTGAAATCCTCCAGCGTCCAATCCGGCCGGGCATCGCCCGCCGTGGGCAAGAGGAGAGGATGATCCGCACCCGGCTCAAAGGCCACGCCCCGCCCCCACTCGTAGGCGTGCTCAGGGGCGCCGCCGCGGCGGGCGAAGCGGAAGCCCAGTTCCCGCAGTATCGGCAGCGCCTCCGGCACAAGCGCGTTGCCGGGATAGGCGAAGGTCACCGGCTTCGGAAGGCCGTGTTCAACACAGCGCGCATTGATGGCCTCCACTTGTGCGCGCAATTGCGGCAGTGTGCGCGTGGTCAACCCGAGGTGATCCCGCGTGTGGTTGCCAATCTCAAAACCGTCGTCGTGCAATTCTCGAATCTGCGCCCACGTCATGTAATCGCGTTTGTTGGTGGGAAAAGAAAACCCTTCCGTGATGAAGAAGGTGGCTCCGAACCCCAGACGCTTCAGCAGCGGCCGCACCACCGCATGATGCGACGCCACCGAGTCGTCGAACGTCAGGACCACGAGCTTTTCGGGAATCGGTTCCAGCGCGCGCACTGAGATCAGGCCCAGGTCAGAAGCGATGAGGAGGCCGATCCAGAGCAACATGCGGGAGTTCATGGCCGGCAGTGTAGGCCGGCGCGCCCCGCCAAACAACGACGGAGCGGAGCGCCGAGCCGGCTCGACTGGAATGACTGCCACTCCGGGCCGGGCCATGCGCGGCGCTTCAGGTTCTTGGAAATGGAACTCAGCAAAGGGCCGCTGACCAAAGTCGCGGCCACGCTCAGGAAGAAGACGAGAAGCGATTCTCCCGCCTCATGAACCATCGGCTGATTCCAGGCGCGTACGGATGAGGGTCTTCATCGGTGCGCGCCTGGAATCGGTGGGGCGAGAGCCGAGGAGCGGGGCTGGGCGACCTCGCTCGGCCAGGCGAAAATGAGCGTCGGCCACCGTTGGCATCGCTTCCCCTACTCTGGCTTGCGCACCACCAGCAGCGAGTTCGCCACCGTGTCCTCGCCCTGGGCGGGGCTGTTCATGATGCGGCCATTCATCCACAACTGCGCGGACTTGCCCCCATCGAGATTCATCGCTTCGGTGCAACCCAGGCCGGCCATGAACTCCGCCAGTTCAGCCAGCTTCATGCCCGCGGACAAGCCGGGTTGACGGCCATCCGCCACCACGAAATAGAAATGGGTGGGACTCCAGCCCACGGCGGAGCGCGGGTGCCGCTGGTACTTGGAGGCTTCGCTGTAGGCACCCGGACTGCCGGGAGGCGGAGACTTGAGCGAGAACGCCCTGCCCTTTTCGATCAAGGCCGGACCGCCTGCGATCGCGTGCTTCACCCCGTTCAAGTCGGGCGTCGTGACGGTGGAGATGAGCAGGGTGTCGCCGGGTTTCACCACCGGCAAACTGCCCAGCAGATCCGGTGCGAGCGAGAGGACCAAGACCTCTCCGGTCAGCGGCGTGTTGCCAGCCGTCTGCACCTCGCGGACGCGCGCGCGGTAACTCTGCCCGGCTCCGAGCGGCAACCACGGGCCGGCTCCGCTCGGCTCGAGCACCAATTCACGCCCGCCGTTGGCCCGCGTCGAGGGACCGTAGGTCGGCGTGTAGAGCACGGCCAGGCCCGAGGTGCGCCGCTGGTTGAGATTGAACGGCGTCTTGCGCCCGTCCGGCCAGGTGACACTGAAATCGCCCTTCACCTCGTCGAGGTGCGGATTTCCCTCTGGATCGAACCACACGCAGACCGTGCTGGGACCGCTGATCAGATCACCGTTCATTATTTGCAGCCCGCGCGGATCGCCGCCGTAAGTGGGATCGTCCCGGAGGTAAAAGTCGCCGTTGACCGCGGCCAGCGCGCGTCCGGCCTCGCGCGGCACGGAGCGGGCCTGCTCCGCGAGCAGGCTGACCCCGAGCACCTTGCTCCGGGCGTGGGTGGAGAAGATGGAGAGATCTTTCTGCGCGCGATCCACCTTCACCACATGGAGAGACCACGGCTCGCTGGCCACCCGGACGTTGGTATAGCTCAGGCCCGGCTCACTCCGGCGCGGAGCAAAGGAGACCGCGCCGGCGGCTTGAGGTGCGCGGGCCTCCGCGGCGAAAGCCAGCGCACGCTCCGCTTCCCGCGCGTGGGCGGCGGAGGCCCGGGCCTGGACCTGCTGGCGCACCATGAACAAACCCAGCACGAGCAACCCGACCATGATTACCACTCCGAAGGCTCCGGCGCAGATCCCAACAACGGCCAGCGGGCTTAACCCACGCGGGAGCGGCGGCGGTCGGAGAGACGAAAGAGGTGGCGGCACAGCCCCCGCTGCCGACAGGCAAACCGGCGCGGGCGACTGATCACTGAAATGTGGAGTGGACACGGGTTGGATTCATACCCGCCCCAGCCGAGCTTGGGCAATCCCGGATTCACTACCCTCGGGATGGCGAGCGCATCTGGACACGGTGCTTGGTTTCCCGGAGTTGAGCCTGGGAGGCGCTTTGACCCAGGGTGGCCTCGGCTGGAACGAGGCAAGCCCAAGAGAGCTACTTTGAGCGAACAGGGGTTGGACGAGTTCAAGAGAGCCTGCCCCATGAACACCGGCCCGCGCCATTTGTCGGCGCTTGCCATCGAAAAGAGGCGTTTGTTTAATCTCGCCCGTGGCACAACAGCAAACTTTGCGGCGCAGCGTCAGCTTTTCCGGCATCGGCCTGCACAGCGGCAATCGCGTGAACATGACTTTCCTGCCCGGGGCGGCGAACAGCGGCCTGCGCTTTCGTCGCACGGACCTCGAGGGCAAGCCCGAGTTGGAAGCGCGGGTGGAGAACGTCGTCGATACCAACCGCTCCACCACGCTTGGGCGGGGCGCGCTCAAAATTCACACCGTGGAGCATGTCCTGGCCGCCTTCTCCGGCTGCGAGATCGACAACGCCATCGTGGAAATTGATTCCAATGAGCCGCCCATTGCCGACGGCAGTTCGCGCGAATATGTGAAGATGATCGATTCGGTCGGGAGCGCGGCGTTGACCGAGGCGCGCGAACCGTATCGGGTGAAAGAACCGATCGAACTCCAGATTGGCGACGCCATGATGTCCGTGTTTCCGCACGACAAGCTGAAGATCAGCTGCACCAGCGCGGACGGCGGCAACCGCTTCACCCAGTTCTACAGCCTCGAAGTGTCACCAGAGAGCTGGCGCAAGGAACTGGCCCATGCCCGCACGTTCGTCTTCTTCGAGGAGATTCAATACCTCTACAAGACCGGGTTGATTCGCGGGGGCAGCCTGGAAAACGCCGTCGTCATTCGCGATGACGCCGTGCTGACCAACGAACCGCTGCGCTACAACGAAGAGTTCGTGCGGCACAAGATTCTCGACATCCTCGGCGACCTGTCGCTGCTCGGTCGTCCGCTGCAGGGGCACATCATCGCCATCCGCCCGAGCCACCAGTCAAACTTCGAACTGGCCAAAGCCATTCAAGCGCAGATTCGCAAGCCGCTGGTCGCGGCCCAGACCTTCGCCCCGCCGCCCCAGCCGCCCGCGCCCCGCGAGCGCGAAACGACGCCCGAGACGAAGACCGACCCGAAGGCCGCGCCGGCCAGCCCGACGGAGTCCTTGGTGCGCGATGGCGTGACGCTCGACATCATCCAAGTGATGAAATTGCTGCCGCACCGGCATCCGTTCCTGATGGTGGACAAGGTCACGCGCATCGAGGGCAACAAAATGACGGCCGTGAAGCAGGTGAGCATTGGCGAATTTTACTTCCAGGGACATTTTCCCGGCCACCCCATCATGCCCGGCGTGTTGCAACTGGAAGCGATGGCCCAGGTGGCCGGCATTCTCATGATGCGCCAGGCCGAGAACACCGGGAAACTGGCCTATTTCATGGCCGCCGACAGCGTGAAATGGCGCAAGCCCGTGCGCCCCGGTGACACCCTGGTCATCGACGTGGAAATGACCAAGGCGCGCGGGAAAATCGGCAAGGCCAAGGGCGTGTGCTCGGTCGATGGCGAACCGGTGAGCGAGGCCGAAGTCACCTTCATGCTCATCGACCAGTAATGAAGTCCATCCACCCGACGGCGGTTGTTCACGCTGGGGCGCAGGTCGGCGAGGACTGTCTGATCGGCCCCTATTGCGTGGTGGGTGAACACGCCGTGCTGGCCCGCGGTTGCCAGCTTCATGCCCACGTCGTGATTGACGGCCACACCACGCTGGGGGAAGGAAATGAAATTTTTCCCTTCGCCAGCCTCGGACTGAAGTCCCAGGATTTGAAGTGGAAGGGCGGCCTCACTCGCGTGGAAATCGGCCGCGACAACACCTTCCGCGAACACGTCACCATCCATAGCGCCACCGCCGACGGAGGCGTGACGCGCCTCGGTTCGCACAACCACCTCCTGGCTTACGCGCACGTCGCACACGATTGCACCCTGGGCGACCACATCGTCATGTCCAACGTCGCCACGCTCGCGGGCCACATCATCGTCGAGGACCACGCCACCATTGGCGGGCTGGCGGCGGTGCATCAGTTCTGCCGCATCGGACGGATGTCCATCATCGGTGGCTGCTCGAAAGTGGTGCAGGACGTGCCGCCCTTCATGCTGGTGGATGGCAATCCCGCCGAGACCCGGACCATCAACAAGGTCGGCCTGGAACGCAACGGCGTGTCCGAGGAAACGCAGAACGCCCTCAAGCACGCCTACAAGATTCTCTTCCGCGACGGCCTGACGATTCCAAATGCCCTGGCGAAGATTGAGGCGGAGTTGCCGCCTTCCGAGGAACTGGCCCATCTGATCCAATTCGCCCGCGCCAGTGAGCGGGGAGTGTGCAAGTGATGCCCCCCGGCTCGGCCACGACGCAGAACCACCCCGGACAGATAATCTCTCTACGCTTGGCATGATAGGGTCTGCTCCTAAGACCAGGCTTTCGGAATTCTGAATTATTGACAGCCAGCGCAGCTCCTCCGACTCTCCGCCCGCATGTTCTTGAAAACGCCCCGGATGATTTCGCCCCGCGCGCTGCACGCAGCGTGGGGCTGCGTCGTCGTCTGGTCGATTGGCCTGGCCCAGCGCGTCGAGCGCGCCGGCGGTTTTCGCGAATGAATTAAGGAACACACCATTTTCGCAAACCCGCCGAAGGCCGGCGGGTTTTTTGTTGCCCGCCGCCCCGGCAGTTCGCGTGAACTGACATGAACACAACCAACCCATCGCATCCGACTCGAACACTGCTCGTCCTGGCGTTCGCGGCCATCTACCTCGTCTGGGGCTCGACCTATCTCGCGATTCGCGTCGTCGTCGAGACGCTGCCGCCGTTCCTTTCCGCCGGGGTCCGCTTCGTCGTCGCGGGCGGCTTGCTCTTCGCGTTTCTGTCCGCGCGCGGACTGGCCCGACCGAGCCGCGCGCAATGGCGTCACGCCACGGTGGCCGGAGTCTTGTTGCTGGTCGGCGGCAACGGACTCGTGATGTGGTCGGAACAACATCTTTCCTCCGGTCTGACCGCGCTCATCGTGGCGCTGGCCCCGGTGTGGTTCGCCCTGCTCGATTGGGTGCGCCCGCACGGTGCGCGTCCGCAACTCAAAACTGTGCTCGGCATCATCATTGGATTCGCCGGCGTGGTGATGCTGGTCAACGGGCGGGCCGGCACCGTTCACGGTCAGGCCTATTGGTGGAGCGGGCTGGCGCTGATTGCGGCGGGCCTCAGTTGGGCCGCCGGATCGCTTTACTCGAAATACAGTCCGAACTCCGGCTCACCCTGGATGAACGCCGCCGCGCAAATGATCTGCGGCGGCGCGGGCCTGCTGCTCGTGGGCACGCTGCTCGGCGAACCGTTCCGCACCGACTGGTCGCGCGTGAGCGGACGTTCCCTCGCCGCGCTGGGCTACCTGATCGTGTTCGGCTCCTGGATTGGCTTTAGCGCCTACGTGTGGCTGCTCCGGGCCAGCACGCCCACGCGCGTCTCGACCTACGCCTACGTCAACCCGATCATCGCCGTCTTCCTCGGCTGGGCGCTGCTGGGCGAGACCGTGAACGCGCACATGCTCTGGGGCGCGTTGGTCATCCTGGCCGGCGTCATCACCATCACCGTGCCTGCGACCGTAGTGAGGAATGGCTGGACGCGCGTCCGGCAACAGGTGGCGCGGTGAGACAAGGGAACAACAGATGTATGGACGACCGAATCGCCACCGCCGGCCCTGGGTTCGGCTTACACCCCGGCCTCACGGAGGGGCCGGGCGAAGTCCAATTCCGCGCCCGACGCGGTTGAATCGCGCCGTGTTCCCATAGCCCGCTACGACTCAGTAAGCGAAGAAGGTCAGGTAGGATTCACCGCGCGCCGCGCGCAGGATGAGCAGCGCCAGCTCACGGGCGTGGTAGTCACCCCACATGGAGCTTTCCCCGTTCGGCACTTGCTGGCCGGGCGCAATGTAGTCCCAGCCGTTCGGCCGATGATAGACGGAGTGCAGAAGCAAACCCTGATGTTTTGCGCCCGTAGAAAGATATGGCTCGTCAAAAAGTGTGTTCGCGATGGTCAATCCCGCCTGACGGTAGCGTGTGCCATCCGCTGCCTTTCCGTGCGCGCTCAGGTAATTGCCCAGGCGGATGAAACCCTGCGCGGCAATCGCCGCCGCCGAGGAGTCCACCGGTTCGTGTTGGTTGTAAGGATCCGAGGGCTTGTCCAAATAGTTCTTCGCCAACCGGGGCAGGTTGGGCGCACCCGTGTCCCACATCGGAATGCCATCGCGGCAGGAGTGGGCGAGGTAAAAGTCAGCGGTGGCGCGAGCTGCGTGCAGACACTCCTGCAAAAAGCGTTCTCTACTCCCTTGCAACTGCTGATTGATGAAGTCGTCCAAGTGTTGCTTGAGCCGTTTCGGACGATTTGATTTGCGATTCTCCTCCAGCGATTCTGCAATCCGAGGCTCAACGACTTGGTTCATGACCATTGAATCCATGATGGAGAAGAACTCCAACAGCTCGGCGAACCCGCACAGCGCCCAGGCCAGTCCGCGCGTCCAGGTGCTGAAGGGCGAATACCCTTGCTGCGAGTTGGGGCAACGAAAGACACCGTTAGTGGGGTTGAACACCGCCTCGTGCGTGGTGCGACCACGGACATCATAGGCGTCGCGGCCCTGGCCGTAATAAACCGAATAGCACGCCGTGTGGGTGGCGTGTTCAACCAGTCTTTGCAGCAAAGAAATCTTCTCGTCCTGCTCCCCCATCAGCACATGCCCGAGTTGATGGGCCACCGCCAGCGAGCGGCACGAACGGATCGTATCCACGAACAGTGAATGCGGCCCGTTGAAGGAGTGGATGAACCCGCGCCCATCCGCCAGCTTCGTCCACCGCGCCGCCTGCACCGCGCCCGAGACCTTCAGCGCCAGCTCGTAGAAGTTCTTCTCGTGTTCGTGGTGCGGAATCTTCCCCTCGCGCATCAGCCGCCAGAGGTTGCCGTAGGTCGAGACGTTGTTGAACCCGTGATCATGCACGCCCGTGTGCGAGACGTGCGTGGCCATGCGCTGAAGGGTGTGGTCCCGACCGATCCGTAGGAACTGCTCGTCGCCGGTGGCGTCGAATTGCAGCAGCGCCGAGCCATATTGAAAGCCTTGCGTCCACTCCGTCCAACCACGCGAAGTGTATTTCCCCTTCACGGTGAAGACCGGCGTGCCGGCCTCGGGCTTCCAGGATTTCTCCACGCTCAGGATTTTCTGCGCGGAGAGCTGGAACAGCCGGTCAATTTTCGGAACCAGTTTCCGGGGAGTCAGCGATCCATCAATGCGTGTCGGCATGGGAAGAGTTCAACGGAATCCGCCACCCTTGGCGAGCGTTCTGAACGGAGCAATACGGCTCGAACTGCAGCCGGCTTCAACCTCACAGCCGGCGCAAATGAAACCCGCCATCCACGTTGATCACCTCGCCGGTGCTGAAGGGCAGAGCGTCCTGCGCGATGGCCCCGACCGCCTTGGCCACATCCTCGGGCCGGCCCCAGCGCGGGAGCGGCGTCAGCCCTTGCTGGATCATTTGATCGTATTTTTCCTTCACGCTGCTCGTCATGTCGGTGGCGATGATGCCGGGCCGGATGTCATAGACGTTGATGCCGAACTCGGCCAGGCGCGCGGCAAACAACGGCGTGAGCATGGCCAGCCCCGCCTTGGAGATGCAGTAATCCCCGCGCTGCACGGACGCCGCGTAGGAACTGACCGAGCTGATGGTGATGATCTTCGGCCGCGGCCCGGTGAAACCCGGCTTGGTCACCTGCTCAACCATCCAGCGCGCGGCCAGTTGGGTGAGGAAATATGGCCCCTTGAGATTCACCGCCATCATCCGGTCGAAACTTTCCTCGCTCGCGCCCAGAATGTCCGCGCGCAAATCGGGCGCGATGCCGGCATTGTTCACCAGCAAGTCCAGCCGGCCAAACTGGCTCTGGGCAAAGCTCATGAGCCGCTGGCGATCCTTGGCCAGGGAAATGTCGGCCTGGAAAATATCCGCGCGGATCTGCCGGTCCTGGCTCAGGCCCAGCGCCTTGCAGGAGAGCGCCGTGTCCTGAGCCAGCGATTGGTTGCCGACAAAGTTCACGATCAGGTCGTAGCCTAGTTCGGCCAGCTTGAGGGCGATGCCGCGCCCAATGCCGCGCGAGGCACCGGTCACAATGGCTAAAGGGTTGCTCATTTCAAAAAAATCTTCAGACACACAGCGGCAAAATAGCGGCCCGGTTGAGTCGCCTCGGTCAGGACGGCAACGCGGATCGCGCTGCCTCCAGCAATTTCATCCAGGCGCTCATAGAGCCTGTCTGAAAATTCGGAGGCGGAGTGCGCCCGTCCTCGGGCGCAGCCACGTGATGACGTGGAGCGCGTCGGGAAAACCCAGACCCGCTGAGGTTCGCACCTTGCTGCG
>JANOQV010000271.1:0-22747 GCA_031414955.1 Pedosphaera sp.
GCAGCGGTGGCTCAGGCCAGCGGGTGCGGGGCGAGCGCCCGCCCATCCGGACCGTCCATACCCTCGCCTCGACGAACTCGACCGGGAAGCCCGTGGCCAGGCAGATCAAGATCGGCATCAGCGACGGCGTGTCCACCGAGGTGGTCGAAGGCCTGGAGGAAGGGGAACTGGTCGTCGTGGGCCTGATCTCACCCGAGCCGCCGAAGACGGGCGCAGCCGCCGGCCAGACCAGTCCGCTCGGCGGCGGCGCGAGGCGGTTCTAATTCCTCCCATGAGCGCCGTCATCCAGCTTGAGAAGATCAACAAGGTCTATTCCGGCGCCGTCTCGGTTCACGCCGTGCGCGACGTGTCCCTGACCATTGAGAAGGGTGAGTTCGTGGCCGTGATGGGTTCGAGCGGCTCGGGCAAATCCACCTTGATGAACATGCTCGGCTGTCTCGACCGCCCCACCAACGGTCGTTACCTGCTCGATGACGAGAACGTCGCCGAGCTGGGCCGCAACGATCTGGCCGACATCCGGAACGAAAAGATCGGCTTCGTGTTTCAGGGCTTCAACCTGCTCTCCCGGACCTCGGCCCTGGAGAACGTCGAACTGCCGATGCTCTACACCCGCAAGCACGGCGCCGCCAGCCCGCGCGAGCGCGCCCGCCTGGCCCTCGAGAAAGTGGGCTTGAGCGACCGGGCGGATCATCATCCGAACCAGCTCTCCGGCGGACAGCAGCAGCGCGTGGCCATTGCCCGTGCGCTGGCCAACGATCCCTCGCTCATTCTGGCCGACGAGCCGACCGGCAACCTCGACACCCAGACGAGCGCCGAGATCATGGGCCTCTTCCAACAGCTCAACGACCAGGGCATCACCATCATCATGGTCACGCACGAGCTGGACATCGCCCGCTACACCAAGCGCAACCTCGTGATGCGCGACGGGCGGGTCATCAGCGACGTGACCGTGACCAGCCGGCTCTTCGCCGGGGAGGAATTGCAGCGCATCCGCGACGAGCAACGCGCGGTGCAACTGGCCCCATGAGAATCCTCGCCATCCTCAAGATTGCCACCCGCGCCCTGCGCCGGAACAAGCTCCGCACCCTGCTGACCATGCTGGGCATCATCATCGGCGTCGGCGCCGTCATCGCCACCGTGGCCATCGGCAACGGGGCCAAGGCCCTGATCGAGGCGCAGATCGCCAGCCTCGGCCAGAACGTGGTCATCGTGCTTTCCGGCAACGTCAGCCGGGGCGGCTTCCGTTTTGGCTTCGGCAGCGCCGGCACCCTCAAGGTGGACGACTACGAGGCCATCCGGAAGGAAGTCAGCGGCGCGGTCGGCGTCAGCCCCGAGGTGCGCGCCTCCTCGCAAGTCATTGCCGGCAACCAGAACCATTTCCCCTCCATCCGCGGCGTGGGCGAGGATTACTTTCAAATCCGTTCCTGGGACTTCACCTCCGGGCAGAACTTCTCCGAGGCCGACGTGCGCAACGCCAGCAAGGTGGCCGTCATCGGGCAGACCGCCAGCGACATTCTCTTCGAGGGCGAAGACCCCGTCGGCCAGGTCGTGCGCATCAAGGGCGCGCCCTTCACCATCGTCGGGCTGCTCAAGCGCAAAGGCATCAGCATGCGCGGGGACGACGAGGACGACGCCCTCTTCGTGCCCTACACCAGCGCCATGAAGCGGTTGACCGGCGAAACCACCTTCCGCTCCATGAACGTGCAGGCGAACGGGCCGGCCGCGATGGCGGACGTGCAGCGCGAGATCACCGAGGTGCTGCGCCAGCGCCACCGCATCACCGCCGGGCGCGAGGATGATTTCCTCGTCCGCACCCAGCAGGAGATCGGCGAGACGGCCACCGAGACCTCGCGCGTGCTGACGATGTTGCTCGGTTCGGTCGCGGCCGTGTCGCTCCTGGTCGGGGGCATCGGCATCATGAACATCATGCTCGTGAGCGTGACCGAGCGGACGCGCGAGATCGGCATTCGCATGGCGGTGGGGGCCAAGGGGCGCGACATCCTCATGCAATTCCTCATCGAGGCCGTGACCTTGAGCATCGTGGGCGGAGCCATCGGCATCGCCTCCGGCCTGGGCGCCTCGGCCTTGATCTCGAGCAAGATGGGCTGGCCCACCGTGACCTCGCCCGGCTCCATCCTCCTCGCCTTCCTCTTCAGCGCGGGCGTGGGCGTCTTCTTCGGGTTCTATCCCGCGCGCAAAGCCTCGCAACTCGATCCCATCGACGCGCTGCGCTACGAGTGAGAAGCATTCCGAAGGGGGATGAGGGGCGCGGGACTCAGCCGCCTCCACCCTCACTTGACCTTGATGATCCACACCATGTCCACGTAGGGCGGGAGGCTCGGCGCGGGGTCGCTGGTGTAATTGCCCGGAGGAAACACCGTCACGTCCGCGCCCTGCGACACCGTGCCGCCGTTCAAGTTCAAGGGCAGGCCATGCGAATGCGTCTCCGCACAGGCAGAGATGGCTCCGAATCTTTCCGGTGCGTATACGCACGCATGGAAGCGCCATGTGACTTGACCGAACACGAATCCACACGCGCGGAGATAAGGATGCGAAATGCCGGAAGGCTTCCGCGCCGGCCGGGACGCCCCGGTCCCGGCCCTCGAGCCGGACGCGGCTGCAAGCATCGTCATGGACGGACGAAAGTGCATTCTACAGGTACACAGCCGCCCCCGCCGAAATCAGACAGGAAAAGTGAAATTATTTTTGGGCGAGAATTTTTAACCACGGATGGACACGGATAAAAGCGGATGGGGACCGCGCCGCGACAGACGGAGAACCACAGGCTGGTAGGGCGTCGCTGTCCTCAGCGCGCCGGGTGAGGCATTGGCAAGTTTCGAGCGTCTCCTCCGATTCCGGCGCGGCGCGGTGAGGACACCGCGCCCTACCACGCACGGTCGCTAGGCCATTCACTTGCCCGCGCGGGCTTTCATGGCCTCGAAGGCTTGCCAAGTCTTGGGCGGGATTTGTGATCTCATTTTTTCCACATGCTCCGCAGGCATCTGTAGCAGCCCGTCCGCCTGTGCTTCGGGATCGGCGTCGTCGAAGGTCAGTGTGGCCCGGCGTGAATTGGCGAGGACTTTCCATTCCGATCCCACTTTGAAGAGCGAGAGTTTTTCTTCCTGCACCGGTACCCAGCGCGGCGCGGTGCCGGGCTGTCCGGTGGAATGGGCCGGGGTGACAGACGCGTTGATTTGGTAGGCAAGTTCCGCCGTGATTTGCGCGAGCGTCACGGAGGCGATGGTGAATGCTTTCTCCGCGTTGGGATCGAGTCTGAACCTGTTGTCTGCGCCGGCTTCGCGCCGCGCGTAATAATCGGAAATCGGCGGATAGCCGGGCAAATCTTGGAAGACCATGCTTTGTTTGAGCAACGCCGCGTCCCGATCCCGCAACGCCGCCCAATAGGTTTGCGCCGCCGCCTCGGGTGAACCGAGGCCCACATTCGTGAATTGCGAGAGCAGCCTGGTTTCTCCGGCGGGCCATCTGGCCAGTTCGTTGGTCATATCCATCGCGCGCGTGCGCGGACGGGGGTTGGCCTCGGCCAGTTGCTGGCGCAGCACGCCGACCTCGCCGCGCAGTCGGAGCAGTTCCGCCGGGACGCGATTCGCTTCCGCCACGCCAGCGCGCATCGCTGCAATCTGGCGCGCGGCTTCGTCGCGCTGGCTGGCGGCGTCCGCCAGTTGCTTGGAAAGCGCGGCGCTCTGTTGCGCGAGTCTTTGCGCGGTGGCGCGTTCGGTCGCGGCTTCGTTCGCCTCGTAAATTCCCACGCCCACGGCGGCGGCGAGGACAACGGCAATCACAGTTTTTTGCATCGCAGTCATAGTAAGAAGAGTGGCGGTGGCGGCCACGGCGGTCGCGGCGGCGGCTCCGGCCACGGCGGTGATGGCTGAGGCCAGCCCGGCGGGGGCGGTGAGCACGGCGTTGGCGGAGATAAGGAGGGCGAGCCCGCTCGCGCCGGCGGTGACGCCGCGTTGGGCGAGGCTCGCGCGCAGGCGTTCCACGGCGCGGCTCACGCGCTTTTGCGCGGCGGCTTCGCTCACGCCCAGCGCGCGGGCCACGGCCTGGAAATCCTGGTTCTGAAAATAACGGAGCAGAATGGCGTTGCGGTCGGGCGGGCTGAGTGCGCCCATGGCGTCGTCGAGCACGGGGCTGAGTTCTTCCCAGGCGGGCGTGGATTCGGGGGCAAGTTCCTGCATGGCATGGGCCTCCTGTTCGCGGGCTTGCCGGCGGCGCTCGGCCCGAATGACGTTGGCGGTGGCAAATCGGGCGGCTTCATAAAGCCAGCCGGTCAACACGGTGTCGCGCGGGAGAGTGCCCGCCTTGCGGGCGAGGTCGGTGAAAACATTTTGAGCCACATCCTCGGCGAGCGGCGCGTCCCCATTCCCCAGCCGGAGCGCGGCGGAATAGACGAGATCAACGTGGCGCGCGACCAATTGGCGGAAGGCGTCCTCGTCCCCGCGCGCGGCAAATCTTTCCAGCAGTTGAATGTCGTCCGTCATGGCTTTCCACCTTGTAGCACCCGCCGGAGGGAAAATCAGACAAAGGAAATACGCGCCGGGTGCCTCGACGGTGGAAACAGGAGCAATTCAGACGGGAACGGTGAAACTATTTTTTGGGGCGGGCCGTTCACTCCCGAGCCAAACCAAAGTCCGGATGACGCCGGTGGTGGCGCACCAAGGTCACACGGATGCCGTCGGACAGTTCGCGGTAAATGAAGTGATAGGGAAAGCGTTTGAGATTCGCGCGATGGAGGCCGGGTTTAAGCAGGTGAAACCGGCCGGGCTGGGCTGCGGCCGCGTGGATGAACTGGCGCAACTCCGTTTTGAACTCCTCGCCCAGCCGTTGCGAAACCGCGTCATAACGCCGCAGCGCCCCGGCCACATCCTGCTCGACGGCGGGGTGGTATTCGATTCTCACCGCTGGCGACTCGCTTCGATGCGCTGCCAGAATTCGGCGTCCGCGAGCGGTTGGGCCTGGCCGCTTTCGATCTCGCCTTCGCGGCGCTCCACTTCGGCCAACTCCTCCGCCTCCGACCACACCTCCGCCGCCGGGGGGAGTGAACTCAACAACGCCTCGGCCAGCGTGACGCGTTGCGCGATGGGCAGGGCCAGCACCGCCTTCTCAATTTGTTCCAGCGCGGACATGGGGGCAGGATAATTTCATCAAGGCCGGGTGGCAAGGCGGACGAGAAAAATCTGAAACCGCTCGACTACCATTTCCAATCCTTCGCATCAAAGTCGTTGGCCAACTGACGCGTGGGCGCGAGGTCGTCCGGGGCGGGGGGCGGACGGCGAAAGGCTTTCGTCCAGTTCGCGCGGGCCTTGCGGCGCGGGCGGAGCAACAGGCCCTCGGCGGAAGGACGCACTTCCAGTCCATACGGCCAGTGGAGCAGAGCCAGTTCGAGCGCCGATGTTTTCATGGCAGGATATTTCCGCACGGAGGGTGTTTGGTCAACGCGCCAATCACCGCTGGCGACCCGCTTCGATGCGCCGCCAGAATTCGGTGTCCGTGAGCGGTTGGGCCTGGCCGCTTGCGATCTCGCGTTCGCGGCGCTCAATCCTCACTTCGGAATTCGGCCTCACGGCGGCGTGAGCTTCACCCGGTACATCTTGAAGGGCGCGTTGGTGATCGCGTCGTCGAAGGTCACGGGAACGGGCTGCGCCGGGTAAGTGGGCGGACGGAGCGGCGGATTGAGAACCTGCCAGAGGACGGGCGGGTTGATGTTGGTGGCCCACTCGAGGGCGAAGGCACGGTTGGCCGGCTGGAGAAAGTTGAGGCGAACCTGATCGCCGGACTGGCTGAGGCTGATGCGCCAGGCGTCACTGGCGAGAGTGGGGTCGGTGCCGGCGAGGTATTCCTGGTAGTTGGCGTCGCCGTCGCCGTCGGCATCGAAGTCCGGGGCGGCGGCGGGGGCGTTGGTGTCGCCGAAGTAGGTGAGCTGCCAGTCAGGGAAGGCGGGCGAGGCGGCGAGGCCGTTGGTGATCCAGGCGCGGAGCAGGTTCACGGCGTTGGTGTCAAGGACACTGGAACCGAGGGGCGGCATCTGGCGCGGGCCGCGGGTGGAGATGCGGGTGAGGAGGACGGAGTGGGTGAGCGAGCCGGGCACGATGACGCGGTTGCTGGCATTGCCGAGGCTGTCGTTGAGCGGGCCATTGATGAGGCCGGCCTGGGTGGTGAGGTTCGTGATGTTGCCATTCCACGAGCCTACGCCACCGCCGCCGGGTTGATGGCACTGGGCGCAATTGGCGGCGAGATAGGAGCGCACGCGCCATTCGAGGCTGGCTTCGGTGTTGGTGCCGTGGGCGAGGGCGCGGAGGGCGGCGCGGTTGGTCACGGGCGCGGTGAACCAGCCCGCGGCGCTGTAGGCGTCGAGCTGGTTGGTCGGGCCGTTGCCATAGTCCATGGGGCAGTTGAGCTGGAGGGTGTTGAAGCCAAGCCCGTAGCCGCCCACGCGAGTGTGGCAAATCACGCACTCCGTGCGGCTCGGGTAGCGCCAGACTTGGGTGCGGGTGGTCGAGCCGTCGGAGAGAGTGAGGTTCTCGGTGAAGCCTTCGTCGGGGATGAGATTGGCGTTGGTGAGCGAACTGCCCCAGCGATAGGTGACGCCGTACGTGCCGGCGGCATTCCGCACGAGGATGCGGGTCTCGAGGCGGCGGGCGGAGGAGGGCACGCCGTTGGTGAATTCCAGGTCGAAGTGTTTGACCCAAGCCAGGCCGGGCGGGAAGGACCAGTTGCCCTCGGGGGCGAAGGTCATGGGCGTGCCGGGTGAAGGCACGAACCAGCGGCTCTTGCGGGCGTTGTCGGACCAGAAGGGCGTGTTGATGACGTAGGGCACGAGGCCGGGCGAGGGCGTGAGCGGCTGGGTCTGGCTGGTGAGCGCGGTGAGATTGGTGAAGGCGCCGGTCTGGGCGAGCGTGGGCGGGATGGGCGTGCCGGTGCTGCTGTTGGTGTTGTAGTTGAGCCGGTAGAGCAGGCCCTGCGAGTAACTGGCGATGAGCACGTCGCCATTGGAAGGGTCGGTGCCGATGGCCGAAGGCGTGGGGACATCGACGAGGCGCTGGAAGGGCACGGTGTTGGTGCCGTCGTGGCGCAGCATCCAGACGTGGGTGCTGATGTAATCGCTGAAGAGGTAGGCGCCGTACAGCTGCGAGAAGCGGGTGCCGCGATAAACCACGCCGCCAATGATGGAACTACCCTGAAGATTGCCGCCGCCGTGGGGGTTCTCATGGATGGGATCGGTGAGCGCCTCGAACGCGGGGCCGACGCGGGGACCACCGTGCGAACCTTCGCGGTAGGGCCAGCCGTAGTTGCCGCCTTTGGTGACGATGCTGACCTCCTCGTAAAGTTCCTGCCCCACGTCCGCGCAGTAGAGGAAGCCGGTCACGAGATCGAAGGAGAAGCGCCAGGGATTGCGGAAGCCGACCGCGTAGAACTCGGTGCGCACCGTGGCAGGGTCGATCTCCACGCCGTTGTAGTTGGTGCGGCCGATGAACGGGTTGTCCTCGGGGATGCGGTAGTTGATGACGCCCGCATTGGTGATGCCGGGATGGGGGTTGGGCATCAGGCTCGTAGGGCGAAAGGGCACATCGACGTCGAGGCGCATGATGGCGGAGAAGAAATTGGAGTTGATGAGTTGGGTGTTTCCAAACTCATCGTTCCCGCCGCCGCCGTCGCCCAGCGACATGTAGAGGTAGCCGTCCGGCCCGAAGTGCAGGTCGCCGGCGTTGTGGTTCTCATCGGGATCCTTCTGGGTGAAGAGGATGAGTTCATTGGTCGCGGCCACGTTGGGGTTGTTGGAGGAAACCTGGAAGCGGGAAAGGCGAGCATGAAGCCCGGTGCCCTGCGCCGTGGTGGTGTTAAGATTATAGGAGACGAAGAAGAAGCCGTTGGTGGCAAAGCCGGGATGGAAGGCCAGGCCCAACATGCCGGACTCGCCGGAGAAGTTCACTTCCCCCTGCTTGCTAAGAAAGGTCCGGACGTTCGGGCTGGCGAGGTTCGTGATCACGTAGATGACCCCGGCGTGGCTGACCACGAAGAGGCGGTTGGTTTCACCGGGCGGAGTCCGGAGGCAGACCGGCGCGCCGAAGGGCTGCGTGCCCAACCCGGAGAAAGCATTGGCCACGGAGTAGCCAAAGGCGGGCGGCGTGAGCGGCAGGTTGAGCGGCGGCGAGGTGAGGTCGAGATTCGTCGCGCTCAAGGCCAGCCCAAAGACAATGTCCGTGCTGTTGGTGGCGTTTTGATGCACCTCGACGGCGAGGACGTTATCGCCATAGACGAGGTTGGTTTGCAGGACCGGCCCGCTCAGGGTGAAGGCGGACACGGCGGTGGCCTCGTGGTTCGAGGCGAGGGTGGCAGAGGAGACGGACGTGGTGAGGTTGGACATGAACTGCCGGGAGATCTCCACGCCGTTCAGGTAAAAGACGGCGCCATCGTCGATGATGTTGGAGAAGGTCAGGGAGACCAGCCGCGACAGGTTGTTGGTGAAGCTGAAGTGCGTGCGGAAGTAGTAGGTCGTGCGCCCGAGGGCGAGCACGGTGTTGGTGCGGCTGGTCACGAAGGTGTTGGCCGCATCCTCAAGACCGAGCACACCGCGGCCGCCGGGCAGCGCGGAATCATCG
Organism: Pedosphaera sp.; assembly: GCA_031414955.1. Taxonomy (GTDB): domain Bacteria; phylum Verrucomicrobiota; class Verrucomicrobiia; order Limisphaerales; family SIBH01; genus JANNGC01. The sequence goes on from JANOQV010000271.1 coordinate 8,619, forward strand.
AAGTCGCGCGCGGTCCAATTGGTGCCGTCATAGGAAGCCGTCTGGTTGTATTTCCAGGTGTTGGTGAACCCGAACAACACCACGTTGCTGGACTGGGCGTGGGAAATCGTGGTCGAAACCACAAGGTTGAAGGCCACGGCCAGCCCCAAGCCGATGCTGCGCAAACGAGTAAAAATCATGAAAGCTGAATCAATCCGTCCCGTCTGTCCGGGCAGGTTTGGGAGCGATCAAACCAGTTCGGGACAGCCAAAAGCAGGGGGAGGCTAGCGCAAGGAGGGTCAATTGTCCAACCGGGGCCGGATGAAGAATGTGTCATGGAACCCGACGAGGGGCAGCTTTCTGCGCTTAGACCTCGCCCAGCACCAACCGTCGGAACACCACCACGATGTCCTTGCCGGCCCAGATCCAGAGGACGGCCGCAGCGGCGATGTAGGGGCCGTAGGGAATGGGCGCGGATCGTTTGTGCCGCTGGAGCAGGATCAACGCACCCCCGACCAGTGCGCCGATGAACGAACTGACGACGAGTGAGAACAAGGTGGCCTGCCAGCCGAGAAAAGCACCAATCGCCGCCATGAATTTCACATCACCGAAACCCATGGCCTCGCGCGGCAGCACCATCTTGTCCGTCACCGCCTCCATGTAGAGGTTCTGTTCGGGTTCAAACTCCTGTTCGCCAATCTTCAGCTTCAACGGACTGAGGGCGACGGCGACATTCGTGTAGCAACGATCCGCAAGTTCCAGGCGCAACGCCTGAAAGCGAATCGCATCCGTCTTGCGATAGAAAATGTCCTCGTAGGCGATCTCGCGATCCGGCAGCACCATCCCCGTGTCGCCGAAAAAAACTTTAGTTTCGCCGCCGAGGGCCAGTTTCATGCGGCCGAAGGCCAGCTTGCCGAGCTGCCGCACTGCTTCGACGATCAATCCCCCCACCACGATACCGAGGAGACTCAAACCCATGCTCTTCCAACGGCTGCCGGAGGCATCGTGCAGGCTGGGCACGGCGAACGAACAAAGAAAACCCAGCACCGCCCCACCGATGGTGATTTCATCCGGGATGATGAAGTGGGCGAGGTCGATGAAGGTGGCGACGATCAGCCCGGCCATGACGATGCAATAGGCGAGCGCCAAGGCGGTGGAGGTGGCACCGTAATTCAGCCAGCAGGACAGGAACATCAGCCCGGTGAGCAGCTCCACCAGAAGATAGCGGACGGAAATGGGCGCGCGGCAGTTGGCGCATTGCCCGCGAAGCATCAGCCAGGTGACCAGCGGCACGTTGAGGTAAAACGGTATGGAATAATTACAATGCGGGCAGTGCGAGGGCGGCGAGATGACGCTCTGGCCGATGGGCATGCGATGGATGCAGACGTTGAGGAAGCTGCCCACCATGCAGCCGAGCCAGAGGATGACGACCGACCAGAAGTGAAAGGGCACCTTGGCCCAAATCTCGGGGTCAAACATGAGCGGGGATTGGGTCCAAGGTCCAAGGTCCAGGGTCCAAGGTCATAGAAGCACGCGCGTCCACGAGTCCGACCTTGGACTCTCGCTCGCGATTCATCGGAGTTGGACTTTGGACTTTGGACCTATTTGCCATGGACATTTTCCTCCAGCGCGCGCCGCATCACCTCGATGGGCGCGGTTTGGCCGCTCCAGATTTCCAGCGCCTTCGCGCCTTGATGGAGCAACATGCCGAGGCCATTGGCGGCGCGGCAGCCCTCCTCGCGGGCCGCGCGCAGCAACGGTGTTTCCGCCGGGCGATAAATCATGTCGTAAACGGCATCCACGTTCCGCAACGGGAAAGCCCCCCCATCCAGCGGCAAAGCGTCACCGGACTTGAGGCCCAGCGAGGTGGCGTTCAGCAGCAGTTCGACCTCGTGCTTCGGGTAGCCGATGGAAACCTCCACCTCGGGAAACATTCGCCGGACGTCGCGCGCCACTTCCTCGGCCTTGCTCGCCGTCCGGTTGATGAGATGCAGCTCGGCGACATTTTCTTCCGCGAGCTTCAAGGCTGCGGCCCTCCCTGCCCCGCCCGCTCCCAGCAGCACGACCCGCGCGCCGCGCAGTTCCAGCTTCAAGTCCTCACGAATGGAGCGCGCGATGGCGTCGGCATCGGTGTTAAAACCGTGGCTGCGAATCTCATCCGGCACGGTGTCGAAACACCGCAATGGCTGCCAGGTTCCGGCCTCATCCTTTGCCTCGAAGCGAATCGTGTTCACCGCGCCCCACTTGCGCGCCGAGGCGTCCAGCACATCGACCATCTCGAGCGCGAGGAGCTTATGCGGCACAGTGAGGTTCAGCCCGAGGAAGCGCATCGCCTTGGCTCCAGCAATGGCGCTGCGCAAATTGTCGGGATGCACGTCGAAGGCAAGATAACGCCAGTCCAGACCCAGCGCCGCGATCCCGGCGTTCTGCATCGCCGGGGAAGCCGAGTGCTTCACGGGATGGCCATAGACCGCGCAGTAGCGCGTGGCAGCGGAGATGGGTTGAGCAAACAGCTCGGGCACACGGCGGTTTATAGGAGGGCAGGATGCAGGTTCGCGAGCCAAATAACGTGCCCCCGGCGTCCCGCCGGGTGGAGGTCTGCTCAATTAAGAGGAGTCGCCGACAACTCCAAGTCCAAGCCTGGCGAGACGCCGGGGGCACGCTCAGAGCTTCGCCTGCCTACTGGAAGGCGCGGACTCGGCAGCGGCGGACTTCAGCTTCTCATAATCACCGGAGAGCTTCTGGAGTTCCTTTTCTTCCTTGGCAATCTGCTTGGCCAGTTTCTCGGCGGCGGATTTGTCGGCCTTGCTCCCGCTGGCCGTCAGCTTCTCCTGCTCGCGCTTCTTGGCCGCAATGGACTCCTTCGCGTTGTAAACACCGGCGTAAACCTGCGCGGCCTTGAGCTTCGCGAGGCGGGCCTTCAAAGCGGCGATTTCCTGAGCCGGATCCACTTTGACCTCGACGGGAACAGCGCCCTTGGACTTGCCCATCAGCGCGGTCTTGGCCTGAAACGCCGTGAGCGCGTTGGTGAGGGCCGTCCGGGCCTGCTCACGCGCCGCTTTTGCGATGGCGCGCTTCGCTTCCAACTCAGGAGTCCGGTTTTTCAAAACTTCAGCCTTGAGTCTGGCATCCTGCGCTTCCTTCGGCGCGAGGGCGATCCGCGCTTTCTCGACTGCGTTGCTGGCCTGGAGCCATTCCTTCATTCCACCCGGACGCGGAGTCTCGACGGCGGCGGCGAGGGGCGCAGCTTCCGCCACGCCGCCCTCCAACTCCTTCAAGCGTTGCTGGGTCGCGGCCATCTGCTCCGCCATCGTCGGCGGATTCGCCGCCAGTTCACCAACCCACCTGCCGCTCGCGGCGTCCCACACAGTGATGGTTCCGGTCCAGTCGCTGGCCAGCACGCGCCCGCCATCGTGGCTGAACGTCGCGCGCACGGGCAGTTCGTTGGTAAGCTCGAAGGACTTGAGTTTGGTGCCATCCGCGCTCCAGGTCGTGATCTGGTTGTCGCGGCCGCACGTCACCACGCGCCCGTCGTGGGTGTAACTAATGGAGAGCACGCCGCTGGGATGCGGGTTCCAGGTCTTCACCTGCTTGCCCTCGTTCATCTCCCAGACCTTCGCGCTGCCATCCTCGCTCACGGACGCGAGCACCTTCGAATCGGCCCTCCAACTCAGCGCGGTCACGCCGGTCTTGTGGCCGGCGAGATTGTGGATTTCAAGGCCGTTGTCGGAGTCCCAGATGACAACGCCGCCGTTGCGATCCGCCGTGGCCAGCCATTCACCGTTTGGACTGAACGCGGCGGCGGTCACCCAGTCGGTGTGCTTCTTCATCTTGAACAGCACCGAGCCATCCTTGGTGGAAAAGATTTTCACCATCCGGCTCGGTCCGCCGAAGACAATCTTTGACTGGTCGGGACTGAGATCAGCTCCCAAGGCGGAATCAAACTCCTGGCCCGAGCCGACGCTGATGATGCGCTCACCGGTCGTGATGTCGAAGACGCACACACGCCCGGCCTGCGCCGCATGACCGCCGCCCACGATGACGAGCTTGCCGTTGCGGCTGAACTTCACGTCGTCAGGCTGGTAGATTCCCTGCTCATCCTTGAAGGGCAACACTCCGAGCAAATCGAGCGTGTCAGTGTTGTAGAGCGTTACTTGCTTCTGCCCGGCCACGGCAATGACCGGCGCCCATGGGCTGGCTGCGAGTCCAGTCACCGCCGTCATGCGCTTGACCGACACGGCCGGTTCCATGAGCAGGTCGCCGGGCATGGGCGGCGGACCATCGGGCCGTCCCACCGCGCCCGCGCCAATGGACATATCCACGGTGGGCTTCCCGACGATGGCTTTGCTGCCGAGCGTTTCCAACAGGCCGCCGGCGATCCATTTCTTGAAGACCGCGATCTCCTTGTCCGCCATCTTGCTACGGTTGGGCGGCATGGTCGGCTCCTCGGCATGGGTGATGACCTTGACCAGCTTGCTGGCCTCCGCGTCGCCGGGCACGACGACCTTGCCGGAAGCACCGCCCGCGAGCGCCGCCGCGTAGCTGGTCAGGTCGAGGTCGCCCTTCTTCTTGTCACCGTTGTGGCATTTGGCGCAATCCGCCTCGACGAGGGGCAGGATGTGATCCTGAAAGGTGACTTTTTCCTGGGCTAAGTTGGTGTTCACCAACACCAGAAAACAAATTGAGGCAAATATTCGCATCATGGTTTTTGCTCCTCACGGAAAACAGCGGGCCGGGCGCTGCGTCGCTCCATCTCCTCGGCGTAGATGCGGCGATAAAGCGCTCCGAGTTTGTGAGGGTCGTGATCGCACTCCTGCGCGATTTTCTGGCGAATTTCGCGCAACCAACCCAGGCCATCGTCATGTTTTATCTCTCGCTTCATCGATCGAGCAGTTCCAACGGGGTCAGCAAGGTCGGCGTCTTCAAACCCAGATGATCATTGACGCTGCGAATGTGCCGCAGTTTCCGACCGTTGGCCAGATGCTTGCAGTTCCAGGTGAGCAGCCATTCGCAGGCGTAATAGGATGCGAAGGCGAGATGGGCCGCATCCCCGGAAGCGTCCGCCGGCATGAGCTTGTGCGCCAGATATTGGGAGATGATTTCATCCACCGCCGGCACGGGTTCAAGCAGGCGCACTTCTTCCAACATTTCCAAAGCCCGTTCCCTCTTGGGCACTGGAGTTTGCCGCAGTTCCTGAAGCACGGGTGGTGCGGTCACAAGCTCGAAGTCCGAACGGCATTCATCCCACCATTCGCGGGTCCAGTCGCGCCGGCTGATGATCCCGGCTGTGGTTCTCGTCTCGTGGTAGAAACTTGGAATGGTGGTTTCCACGTATAGAAGCCCTTCCACAAACTCAGTGGTTGAAAATAAACTCCTTCGAGTTCAGCAAGGCCCAGAAAATATCCGTGAGCACCTGCTCCTCGTTCTTGCCGCCGCCGAAGTAGCCCTTCAGCTTCGCCATCTCCTTCTCCGTCGGCGGGCGCGAGAGACAGCGCACGTAAAGTTCCTTGATGACCTCCGTCGTGTCCTTGTTATTCTGGGCGAGCTGCTTCTTGACCACGCCGCCGCTGGTAATCTTGCCCTGGGTCGAGTCGCCATTCAGCAGGTGGAGCGCCTGCGACAGGTTCGGCTCGGTGCGGACCTCGCAGGAGCAGGGCGTGGTGCGGGTCGCGCGGCCGAAGGTGGTGAGGAAATAATTGTTCACGGCCCCATCCGCGATTTCCACGGCCCGCGCGCCCCGGGCCAGCCCCTGGAATTTGTCCGTGTTCTCGGTGACGCCGTTGATCACATCCAGCAGCACCTCGGCGCGCATCCGGCGGATGCTGGCATGGGAGAAATTCCGATCGTCGAGCGCGTTACTCTCGTTGGGGCGGGTCGAGAGCTGATAGGTGCGGGAGTTGCAAATGTCGCGCACCAGCTTTTTGAAATCGTATTTGTAATCCATGAACTTGCCGCCCAGAGCTTCGAGCAGTTCCGGATTGATGGCCGGGTTGCTGATGCGCACGTCGTCCACCGGTTCGATGATGCCCTTCCCGATGAAGTGCGCCCAGACGATGTTGGCCATGTTCTTGGCAAAGTAAGGGTTGTTGGTCGAGGCCAGCCAGTTCGCCAGCACCTCGCGGCGATCCTCGCCCTGCTGGATCTCCGGCCGGTCGCCGCCGAGGAACTTGGGGGCCATGTTCTTCTTCGTGATCGGGTGCTGCACTTCGCCGCTGGCCTTGGCGTAAATGATGGTCTCGCGCGGATCGTCGCCCTGCTTGCGCGTCACCTGCGGAAAGAACGCGGCGAAGCTGTAGTAGTCGTTCATCGTCCAGCGGTCGAAGGGATGGTTGTGGCACTGCGCGCACTGGATGCGCATGCCCATGAAGACCTGGGCCGCATTCTCCGTGGTCTTGAGCGTGTCGCGCTCGATCTGGAAATAGCTGGAGGCCGGGTTCTGGAAATTGCTGCCCTCGGCGGTGAGGATGCTTTTGACGATCTGATCGATGGGCTTGTTCTGCACGAACTGGTCCTGGAGCCAGTTGTAGTAGAGCAGCGCCGCCTTGTAGCTGAAATTGTTGTTGTCCGAGCGAATCTGGAGCAGTTCGGCGAACTTCATCACCCACAGGTCGGCGAATTCCTTGCGGTCGAGCAGCTTGTCGATCAGATCGGCGCGCTTGCCTGCGCTCATGTTGTCCACGAAATCGCGCACCTCGCCGGACTTCGGCAGCGTGCCCGTGATGTCGATGTAAGCCCGGCGGATATAGGTGGCGTCGTCGCACAGTTCGCTCGGGGTGATGCGCAGCTTCTTCAGCTTTGTGTTCACCAGCCCGTCGATGTAGTTGTTCTCCGGCGTCTCGGGGAAACTGAACTTCAAGTTCTTCGGCACCACGAGCATCTGAGCTCCGACCGTGTGGGTCTCGAAGCGCGCCGTCACGTAAGCCTCGCCGCGCTGCCCCGCCTTCACCACGCCGTCCTCGGAAACCTTCGCCACCGGATCGTTGTTGCTGAAAAACGCCGCCAGCGTCGTCACGTCGCGATCGGTACCGTCGGAATAAGTCGCGCGCACCATCACGCGCTGGGTGGAGTTGCTGCCGTCCAGCACCGCCTGCTTCGGGAGCATCTCCACGCTCACGACCTTGGGGAGGTTGGTGCCGTCTTTGGGCACACCGGCTTCGAGCCAGCGCATCAGGGTCTGGTTCAACTCGCTGTCCGCCTTGAAACGCTCACCGCCGCCGTGCGGCACTTTGCCCAGTCCCTTCTCGATCATCAAACTCTCGGCGGGCAGCGCCAGGTTGATGCGGCGTCCGACGGTCTGCCGGGTGATGCGAAAATAGTCGCCCTCGGGATCGTAGCCGAAGAGCGAGAGGGCGAAGCCGTCCTTGCCGCGCGAAGAACCGTGGCAACTGCCGGAGTTGCAGCCCGCCTTCATGAACACCGGCATGACGTCGAGATTGAAACTGATCGGACGCTCCACTTTGGCCTGCGCCACCGTCACCGACAGCGTGACTTGCTTGCCACCGTATTTTACCTGCAAGTCGGTCTTGCCATCGGCCAGCGGGGTGACCATCCCCTTCTCCACCCGGGCCAGCGTCTTGTTCCCCAGCAGGAAGTCGGCGTCGCCAGTCACGTCCCGCGTCAGGCCATCGGCATAAACCGCCTGCACCACGACCGACTGACGGTCACCCTTGGTGGTGAGATTGACGTTGGTGGGATAGACCCGCAGATCGGAAGGCGCCGGGCCGGTCCAGGCGGAGAGAACATTCAGGCCCGAGCCGCCCTGGCCGCGGAAAATGAAGAACGCCGCGGCGGCGACACCAATCAACACGAACCCGGCGGCCAAGGCCAGAACCGGCACTCCCCGGCGCGGCTTGGGGCTGGCCGCCCCCGGAGCAAGAACCGTCGGAATCGCCGGAGCCGGACTAGAGATCGTCGGAGCTGTCAACGGCGGCACGGCGGGAACAGCCAGTTCCGGAGCCACGGCGGCGACCGGCGCAGGAATCGTGATGCTGTTCGCGCAAACCGGACAGGTGATCTGATGTCCGACCAACTCTGGTTCGGCCGACAACCGCTGACTGCAATGGGGGCACTCGAACTTCATGCTACTTGGTGGAGGCGATCTTCTTCGCCGCGTCGCCCTTCTTCGGGGGCACCACGCGGATGACCGCGCCAGCGGCGAGGTTGTGGGGGATGACGTGCGCGTTGTGAATCACATCCGCGCTGCAAATGAAATTACGATACGAGCCGGGCGCGATGGACGCATCCACCTTCAGCGTGATCGTCACTTCCTTGTCAGTGCTGCTGATCTGCGCGTCCGAGGCGGTGATCTTTTCCGGCAGCCCGAGGACGTGAACCTTGGCCTTGCCCTCGAAGGGCTTCCGCTGGTCGAGCTTGCAGACCAGCTTCACTTCCTGGCCGGGCGAGACAATGAGCGGAGCAATGCTGCCGACCACGAACGGCTCGGCCGTTTCCAGCGTGGCCAGCTGGGAGGACACAAACACGCTGCCGCCGGCTCCGCGTTCCCCACCGCCATTGCGCTCGAAGGAGCCGCTCGAAGCGATCATCGCGATCTTCCACTTGCGCGGCTCCACCTCGGCCTTGGCGTTGAGCTGGTAGATGGCGGAGTTCTGCCCCTTAAGGATTGTGACATCGGGCAGCGAACCGACGCCGGGAGGATTCCACATCATCTTCACGTTAATCGGCCCGTCGAACCCGGCGCGGCGCTCGGCGATGACTTTCAAATCCAGCGCACCGTAGGAAACCAGCGGCGCTTTCGGCTCCTCAATGCGGAGACTGAACGGCGCGGCCTCGGTCACCGCCACATAAAGTTTCTCCTCATGGGTCGTGTAATAATAAGTGTTGTTCGGCCCCGCGATCATCTCCAAGTCGTGGCGGTACTTGGAATTGACCGGCTTGCTGCTGTCGGTGGGTTGGGCCGTGAGTTCCACGAACTTGCCCGTGATCGGCGCGTCTGAGGCGGCTTCAAACACCAGCGGTTCCTGCTCCTGCTTGCCGGGCAGCACATCCGCGATCAGTTTCACACCCGAAGGAAGGTCCGCGATCTGAAAGTTCACATCGCCAGCGAAGTTCGCGCGCTTGGCCGACATCATGGTCGCGAAGCGTCCGCCGCGCGGCACGGTGATGAACTGCCGCGATTGCGAGTCATTGCGCGCCACCTGCGGAATGCTCATCACCACGGTGGGCTGTTGGGGAGAAATCTCGATGCGATAGGTGAACTCCGCGCCGCCATTCTCGAACTGATCCCGGACGCGCAGCAAATATTCGCCATCCGCCGGAGGATTGAACTTGAGCGCGCTGTCCGCCCCGACCGCATCGTCGTTGCCGTCGATCCGGACGCCCTTCGCATCATAGATGTCCATCGCGGAATCGATAGGCGAGCGCAGCCGCCGCGCGTAAACCGCGAGGTCAAGCGCCTGGCCCTTCTTGGCGGTGAACCTGAACCAGTCCGCGTCGTTCTTCTTTTCGATGACGCCGTTGAGCGCGATGGGCAGCGAACCGTAATAGCCAGTGGCCGTTTCCTTGGTGTTGTTCGGCTCCGACTCCAGTTCGTTGCCGAAGGTGCTGACGCGAATCCAGTTGGGTGACGGAGCGATCTGACCGTCTTGTTCGGCCAATGCTCCAAACCGGCTGTCAGGCGCGGCGGGCAATTGGATCGGCTGGGCAAAATCCCCGCCAGCCGAGCCAATGAACTTGAACGAGACCTTCTCCCCTGCCTTGCCGCCCAGCGGAAACACCGAGGTCGGACGCGGAAAAGTGCCGACGTGCAGCCGGTAGGCCGAGTCGGTGCCACTGTAGGTGCCGTCACGCATCTCGATATAGTAAGCACCGTCAGAGGGTGCGAGCACCGAGACGAATGCGTCCTGCATCAGCAGCGTGGTGTCGTCCACCGAGGCGAGCACCTTGCCGTTGCTGTCGCGAATGGCGAGAAAGGCGTCGAGCATGGCGCGGCCAAGACGAATCGCTTCCACTTCGGCGGAGATGCGCTGGCCCTTCTTGGCCTCGACACGGAAAAAATCGGTATCATCGCCGCCCGCCGAACCATTCACGGTGACGCCGAGCGGAACCCAGTGCGCTTTGGCGGTGACGTTGTTTGTTTCCAATTCAGTGACGTTCGGATATGCGCCGATCCAGAAGGTGCGCAACTCGGACACACCGCCCGCCGTCCGCACGCGCACCTGGTGCTCGCCCAGTTCGCAGTCCTTCGCGATCTGGAGGGTGGCCTTGATCGAATTGGTCTTCACGGCATCAATCTTCACCACTTTGATCCCGGAACCGGTGAAGACGATTTCCGGCGATGCTTCAAGTCGAGATCCCGACAGGCTCACAGAAAGCTCCGTGCCGCGCTGGGCACCAGCGGGGGTCGTGGAGTTGAATCGCGGTGAAGCCGCGTGAGCGCCGACAGCCAGCGCCGCAAGCACAGTACCAACCAGCAGCGCCTTCATAAAATTATGCCAGCAGTTCTTTGACGACGTTGCCGTCCTTGACGATGACGATCGGGCGCGGGCCGGGCGCATAGAGCACCTTGTTCGAGTCGATGCCGATCTGGTTGTACACCGTCGCGGCCAGGTCCGGCACGTAAAGAGGATCGGAATCCGGCTCGCCGCCCGTCGGGTCGGAGGAACCGTGGATGAGTCCGCGCTTCACGCCGCCACCCGCGAGGATGATGGAGAAGACTTTCGGATAATGGTCGCGGCCCGCCGTGGCGTTGATCTTCGGCGTGCGGCCGAACTCGCTGGTGACCATGACCAGCGTGCTGTCAAGCATCCCGCGTTGATCGAGGTCGCGGATGAGCGCGGCGAAAGCCTGATCGAAGCTCGGCATCTGGGCCGTCATCGCGGTCTTGATGTTGTCGTGATGATCCCAACCGCCGTAGGTGAGCGAGACGAAGCGCACGCCCGCCTCGACGAGGCGCCGCGCGAGAATCATGCGCTGGCCCGCCGTGTTGCGACCGTACTGGTCGCGCAGGGAATCCTTCTCATCGCCAATGTTGAAGGCCGCGCGGGCCTTGTCCGAGGAGAGCAATGAGTAGGCCCGTTGATAAAACGAATCCATACCGTCGAGCGCGTCAGACTTCTCCAGCGAGCTGAAATGTTCGTCCACAGCAGCTCGGATGTCCTTGCGCTCGGTGAAGCGTTTCTCATCCACACCGGCCGGCAGGCTCAAGTCACGGACTTTGAAAGCGGTGTTTGCCGGATCGGAGCCGAGGCTGAACGGTCCGTAGGCCGAGCCGAGATAGCCCGTGCCCGCGAATGAGTTCGGCATGCTGGGGATGCAGACGTAGGGCGGAAGATCATTGCGAGGCCCAAGCTCGTGCGACACCACGCTGCCGAGACTGGGGAAATGAATGGCTGGGCTGGGGCGGTAGCCCGTGAACATGTTGTGCGTGCCGCGGTCGTGGTCGGCTTCGCCGTGCGTCATGGAGCGCACCACGGTGATCTTGTCGGCGATGCTCGCGGTCTGGGGCATCGACTCGGAGAAATGGACGCCGGGGATCTTGGTCTTCACCGTGCCGAGCGGCCCGCGATACTCGATGGGCGCGAACATCTTCGGATCGAGCGTCTCCTGCGCGGCCATGCCACCCGGGAGGTAAATTTGAATGACTGATTTCGCCGCGGCACCGCCAGTCGCAGCGCCTTTGGCCCCGGCGGCTTCGAGCTTGAAAAGGTTGCCCAACGTCAGCCCCATCGTCCCGAGAACGCCGACCTGTAGGAATTCACGGCGACTGGGCCGCCCGAGGTGATCCACACCGTTGCACCAAGTTGGTTTCCATTTGCTCATAGTACGTGCCTTTCTGATCTGATTTTTGTCCGTGCTTTGCCGCCCAAACTCCCTTTTCGACGTCGCAAAGTAAAATCATTTCATTGTTTGTTGCCGCCATGTCACCACAAGCCGCAGTTCCTTAACCACAGTGATCGCCGGGCGTATGGCAGGGTTAGCGGCAATCACTGCTGGACGCTCAAGAGGTGAACAGCGTCTTGACCAGCCAGCGCGCTTCCGGCGGACGCGCACTTGCCTCAAGGCATTCGCGTTTTGTCATTCGATCTGCTACGATGCGCCCGCTCCGAACAAGGCTCTCGAATCGACATGAATGACAGTGTTCCAAGGACAGGAATCCGGCTCAAACTGTGGACGCTTCTGGTACTGGTGGCGACTGGGCCGTCCGTCCGGGCCGAGATCATCCCGGGGGATCGGCGTATTGCCTGGCTGGGAGCCGCCGGCCTCGTCGGAGGCATCCCGGATGTCACCACGGTTTACACCAACTTCGCTTCGCCCCCCACCTTGGCGGCGCTCGCTTCGGCGCTGGGAAGTTGCCCCAGCAATCAAGTGGTCAAGCTCGGAGTCTGGACGAATACATTTGGCTCGGACCTGGTCCTGAGCCGCAACGGGGTCGTCCTGCGCGGGACCACCGATGCGCTGGGCCGGCCATTGACGAAGATCATCTTCTCCGGCGGACGCCTCATTCTGCGCGCTCCGGCCGTGAGCACAGCTTCCATGAGTGTGGAGGTCGATTTGAGCGCGGATGCGATCAAAGGCGCGACCAATCTCTCGATGGCGGCGGTGCCTTCGTGGGTAAAGCTTGGGGAACTGTTCATCCTTGATGAGTTGGATGACCCGGCCTTGATCAGCGGCGCGGGCCATGAATCCGGCCGGACCTACCGCGAGATCGAAGGCAACGGACCAAGGGGCAAAGCCCAACTGGTCAAAGTCAAAGCCAAGACTGCCACCACGGTTTCCCTGGAGTTGCCGGTCAACGAGACCTATCGCGTCAACCAGACGGCGCAGCTATCCGGTTCCGCCTATAACACCGCCTCGGGGCAGACGAGTTTGAAGCGCGCCGGCTTCGAGGATCTGCGCATCGAGTTCACTTACACAAATGCGGCGGGCGAAGGCATCAAGATTGAGAACGGCGACAGTTGCTGGATGCGAAATGTGACCTCCTCGAATTGTCCAGGCACCTATCACCTCTGGAACGTCTTCAGCTACCGGTGTGAGATTCGGCATTGCGAATTTGGCTATGGGCAGCTTTACGACGGGGGGCACGGCTACGGGATCACCTTATACCACTACACCACCGCCAGCCTCTATGAAGACAACATCATCCGGCACACTCATGCCGGCATGACGGTGAATTACGGCAGCTCCGGCAACGTGTTTGGCTACAACTATATCGCGGACGGCTTCTCGACCTCGCATCAGGAACCGGCCATCTCCGCGCACGGCGTGAGCACCTGGCAGTGTTTGTTCGAAGGTAACTATTGCCACAACAAAGTGCTGTTCGACTACACCCACGGATCGGGCGGGACACATCACACCCTGTTCCGCAACCGCATTCTCGGTCTGGCCACGGCCAGCGGCGACCAGGTGCCCATCAGCCTCGAGCGCTACAATCGCGGGCACAACATCATCGGGAACATTCTCGGAGTGGCCGGCACGCAGACCGCTTATGCGCGAATGGCTCCGGCGGTTTGCAGCGGCGGCACGCCGATTTTTCGTCTGGGCTACTTCAACAACTCCACTTGTGATGTGACCAACTACGACACTCCGCTGATCCAAGGCACGCTCATCCACGCCAACTATGACGTCGTTACCACCACAAACAATGGCATCGTCTGGGACGCCGCGACCCCGGACCGCACGTTACCCGACAGCTACTACCTGGCTGGGAAACCGGTCTGGTTTGGGAGTCTGAACTGGCCGCCATTCCGCCCGTCCAGTCCCGGCGCAGCCACCGTAACGAATATCCCCGCCGGCTACCGGGCCGTGTTCGGCAGCGACCCTCCGTTCATTTCTCTGGTCCGCTCGGGCCGCAACTCGGTGATCACTTGGTTCGGGGGAACTCTCCAACAATCGGATCGGGTCACGGGGCCTTTCACCAACGTCCCTGAAGCCACTTCTCCTTACACCGCCACCGCCACGACCACGAATCAGTTCTTCCGAGCCAGGTGATCAATCCTGAGCCCGAACCATTCCTTTGAAATAAATCTGGGTCTCGCGATGGCAGCGAAGGGAGCCCCCGGGTCTTTTCTACTGCATCGTTCCGGCTGAGAGCCATTCTGAAAAGTCGTTTGGGCAGCGAAGGCTGCTGGCCCCGGAGTGCGCCCGTCCCCGGGCGCAGCCTCGTGGCAAAGGCGGCCGGTGTGGTTTTCTCC
>JANOQV010000272.1:0-7378 GCA_031414955.1 Pedosphaera sp.
CAGCCGGGAGGGCCGGAGTAGTGGCGTCGCCAGCGAACGCGCCTGCCTCGTAGCGGCTGAACATGAACTCCGTCTGCCATGTGACGAAGGGAAAGCCTTTGCTCTGGTTCCTCGGCTTCCATTTGTAGAACAAGTCCGCGCCGTAGAGCAGCGTGTCGGTGCTCTGGCCGCTGGCATTCGGGCCGAACGCCGCTGAACCGCCCAGCATCAAGGTGTGTTCATCGGCCAGGTCAAAGGACATCGCGTAGCGCGGGGCATACAGCATATCGCCCAGATCATTCACGCTCGTGGACAGAGCGGGACGTTGGGCGATCAACTCCGCCCCCTCGGCGTTACGGAATCCAAAAGCCGTTTCGCCCTGACTGTTCTGCACAGAGAAGAACAGTTCGGAGTAAAACGGCGTCGGGGCCAGCCAGGAAATTTGCGCGCCGGGATTGCGTAACCCGTCGGGGCCGAGGAAGCGCCCGTTGACGAGCGGCTGATCAACGAAATCCCACGCGTGCGGGTGTTGAGAATTAAGCCGGCCAAACGGGGTGAAATACTGCCCACCCTTGACCTGCAAGTTCCACGGCAAGGAAAGCGATTCGAGATAGGCTTCCTCGGCCTCGATGGTTGTCTCACCGTCCGGATCGATCTGGAGAATGATGTTGGCCTGGCCCCGGAAGTAGTGGTCCACCTTGCCATCCAGCGTCATCTCCAGATTTTGCACGGTGAAGCCGCGCTGCTTTGGATCGTGCCCGCCGAATTCCAGCGCCTCGACATTCGGCGTGGTGGACGAGCCGACGGCGAACAAGCCGTCGAAGGAGATGTTCATGTAGCTCTGCTGTCCGCCGAAGACCTTGATCGGATCACTCGGCGACCATTCCTTCTTCACCGGCGGCGCGCTGCCCGCTTCCGAGGGTGGGGAGGCCACCAGCCTCTTCAATTCCGCCTGCTCATTCGTGACCCCGGCCTGCTGTTTCTCCAGCGTCTCCACTTTCTGCAACAGCGACTGAATGACCTTCTGCTGTTCCTGAAGCGCGCGCTTCAAGGCTTCCAAATCACTTTCCTGCGCCGGGAGCAACACTGCGCCCAGCCCCATCAGACAACCGATTAAAAATATCTTCTTCATTGTTCATCCTGAAATTGTGGTGCCGACACACAGTGACGACACGGGTTAAGAAACCGACAACCAACGACTGCTACGGGTGGGGATCAGGACCAGGCAGGCGGGCCGCGCTCAGGATGGAGCGTGAGATCGTGGGAGATGAAGAAAGATTCGCCCAGACGGGCCGTGACGCAGAAGCTGACCGGCGGCGTCACCACCGCAACACTCACACCCGCCACATCCGACTGCCCGTGCTCCAGCGCCGTAACGAGACAGTAGTGGGAGGCCGTGTGGTGGTCCTTGTGCAACCAGTCGTGGAGCGCGGGACTCGCGCTGGCCAAGGCGGAGAGGAACAACAGCGCGACCAGCAAGGCAGCCAAGGCCGCTTTGCCGAACCCGCGCAGCGAAGTGATTCGCAAGGTGTTCATCCGTTGCAACTACATCGTCGGATGATTCCAGCGGCAAGTTTATTCCCGGCCTAATGGGATAATGGGATGAGCGCGCCGAAAGTTCGGGATGCGGTTTGCCGCTCGCGCCCCACTTCGCTTCACTCCACGCCACGCACTGATGAGCCATCCGATTCATCTCATCCTCTCGCCCGGCACGCGCATCGTGACGCGGAACGACGCCAATCGCCTTGGCGGCGGGCCGCGCATTCCCTCCGGCGCAGTCGCCGTCATCACTGGTTCGCCATCCGATGCGCAGCACGCCTACAAAGTCCGCTGCAACGACGGCGCGGAAGCCATGCTCCGCCGCAATGAGTTCTCCATCCTGAAGGAATTCAAGAATGATGAAGCGGTGGGGCGAGACACCGGTCGAGCCGATGCTGATTTCCACGACTGGCAACCCTTCATCATCTACCGCTGCGGCGTCGGCTCGCAGGCATTCGGCCTGAGCGTCAATGACTCCGACGTGGATCGTCGCGGCATCTGCCTGCCGCCCGCCGCACTCCACTGGTCTCTCTACGGTGTGCCCGAGCAGATCGAGAACAACGACACCCAGGAAGCCTACTGGGAACTCCAGAAATTTCTCGTCATGGCCCTCAAAGCCAATCCGAACATCCTCGAATGCCTGCACACCCCGCTCGTCAAGCACGCCACGCCGCTGGCCCAGGAACTGTTGGCCGCGCGCCAGCGCTTTCTTTCCAAGCTCATTTACCAGACCTACAACGGCTACGTGATGAGCCAGTTCAAGAAGCTGGAGCAGGACCTCCGCGCGCGCGGCGAGATCAAATGGAAACACGCCATGCACCTCATGCGCCTGTTGCTCTCGGGCATCAGCGCCCTGCGCGAAGGCGAACTCCGCGTGCGCTTGGACGAAGAGCGCGACGCCCTGCTCACCATCAAACGCGGCGAACGCCCGTGGCCGGACGTCAACGAATGGCGTCTGCGCCTGCACCAAGAATTCGATGAGGCGTTCGCCACAACAAAGTTGCCAGAGCGACCCGACTACCACTGGGCGAACGAGTTCCTGTTGAAAGCTCGCCGCGAAATGGCGGTTGGGCCAAATTCGAGAACGTGAACATCAAAGAAACCATCGCCGCCATCAATCGGATGCAAGCCGATGGCGTCATTGACCGCTACGCCATCGGCGGTGCGGTCGGCGCGACGTTCTACCTGGAGCCAGTCTCCACGCTGGATGTGGATGTCTTCATCACTTTCCGTCCCGAAGCAGGCACAACACTCATCAGCCCGCAGCCCATCGTCGATTACCTCAAGGCGCGCGGCGGCACGATGGAAGGCGAATACATCGTCGTGGCCGGCTGGCCGGTGCAGTTTCTGCCCGTCGCCAACCCGTTGCTGGAGGAAGCACTGGCACAAGCAGTGGAAAAGAACGTCACCGGCATGTCCGCCTGGGTCTTCACGGCGGAACACCTCGCCGCCATCGCGCTCCAGACTGGACGCGCGAAAGACAAGGCCCGCCTGCTTCAGTTTGTAGAAACCGGCGCGCTGGACCTCGCGCGGTTTCAAGCCATCCTCGCCCGGCATGGATTGCCGCCCGCGTGGCAACGCTTTGAACAACAATTCCTGACCTCATGACTTTTGACCCGGCCAAAATCCTGCAAAGCAAAAAGGAATTCCGGCAACGCCTCACCGCGCGGCCCTTGGAGGAAAAGCTGGCCATGCTCGATGCCCTTCGTGAACGCGCGCTCGCCCTGCGCCCGCCGTCGTCCGCGACGAACTCCAGCGTGCTGCATGAAGAACCGCCGCCTTACCGGGTGACCGGGAAGAAATCAGGATGAACCAGAAACGCGGTGAACGCCCGTGGCCGGACGTCAACGCCTAGCGCCTGCGTCTGCACAAAGAATTCGATGAGGCATTTGCCTCCACCCAATTGCCCGAACGTCCGGATTACGCCTGGGCCAATCAGTTTTTGCTGAAGGCGCGGAGGCAACAGGTTGAATGAGCATGTCGTTCCAACATTTTTAGGAAATCAGATTTGAACTTGAGGGCGATCTTGTTTTGCCTCAGCTACCCAGTTTAATCTTGGGCTGTTATAATGAAATCTGCTCTGAACGCACTAAACCTCGGTCCTGAATCCGGGAAATCATTCCCCGGATTGGTTTCCGTGCGAGGAAAGCGGGCGCGACTCAGCCTGGACGAGGAAGCGGCAGTTCGTCGCGCAGACGCAATGGGTGACATCGACTACGTCTTCTTTCGCCGGTTCTCAGACGGACGCTCATCCCAAGTTGCAGCCTACGTCATCGACAATCACGATAGCCGCTTCAGCGAACGTGAACTGGCCGTCATTCACCAAAAACTCTGGTGGAATGGCGGTGCGCCGCTCTTCTACGTGGGTTGGCAGACGCGGGTTGACGTATTGAGTTGCGCGCGCGGCCCGGATTTTTGGAAGAAAGGCGACACTCTTGAGTATGACCCGGCAGAGACCATCGATACCGCAGGTCAAATTTCCGACGCGCTCCAAAGTTTGCGCGAACGGTTTTCCGCAGTTCGCCTAAGCAACGGGACGTTTTGGGAAAACGAAGAGAACGCCAAACTTGCAGCAGTCGAAAAGGCCGCGCACCGGCGACTTATTCAAGCCGTGGTCGAAACCGACCTCGAACTCGAAGGCGAAAAGAACCCGGTGCTCCGCCGACTGCTCTTGCTCGTGGTGCTTATCAAGTATCTGGAAGACCGAAACGTGTTTCCTGACGGCTGGTTTGGTCACTTCTGCCCGGGCAGCCGCACGTTCTTCGCCGTGCTTCAAGAAGGATCGCCAGAAGATGTTCGTTCGCTGCTGACTGCGTTGGAGAACAAGTTCAACGGAGATGTCTTCTGTCTGGGTGAAACCGGCCAACATCGGCTGACCAAAAACGAGTTGAGAAGATTCGCTGAGTTGGTCGAAGCACGCACCATCAAGGCACAACGCTGCTTATGGGCCACGCATTCTTTCGAGCACATCCCGGTGGAAGTCCTCAGCCATCTTTACCAACGCTTCGCCCAGCCCGGAAAGGGTGCCGTCTTCACCCCGCCGTTCCTGGCCAGTCTTATCTTGGATTACGCGATGCCCTACGCGCGGCTTACTGGCAAGGAGAAGGTGCTCGACCCGACCTGCGGATCGGGCGTGTTCCTCGTCGGGGCATTCCGCCGGTTGGTGCATCACTGGCAGAGCCGCCACGACTGGCGGCGCCCAGATGTGGCAACACTTAAGGGAATTCTCAAGCGCAGCATCTTCGGTGTGGAATTGCAGGAGGAAGCGGTGCATCTGACCGCGTTCAGCCTAGCCCTCGCGGTGTGCGATGCTCTTCAGCCCAATGTGATTTGGCGCGAACTGCGTTTCGACAAGCTCGAAGGTTCCAATCTTTTGTCGGGAGACTTCTTCACGCACCTCACTACGCTGCGCACGCAGGGCGGAAAGGATGGCTTCTCAACCATCGTTGGCAATCCGCCATTTCTTTCAAAACTCAGCGAGGCCGCCGCGAAGACCGAGGACGACAGCGGGGACGACGCAGATGAAGTTCCCGACAATCAGATGGCTTATCTCGTCGCGCGCGAGGTGATGACGCTGCTCAAGGATGGAGGGCGCATGTGCCTCATCCAACCGCATGGTTTCCTTTACAATGCGAAGGTCAGCGCATTCCGCCAAAACTTCATTGCCAACAACCGGGTCGATGCAGTGCTCGACTTCTGTTCCATCCGTAAACTTTATGACGGCAAGGATCCCAAGACAGTCGCCGTGCTGGCCACTCGAAGAAAGCCGAAGCCGGAACATTCCATCGCTCACTACACGTTTCGCCGCACCGTCAGTGTGCATGAGCGACTGGGGTTTGAACTGGATCACTATGACTGTCACGCCGTGCCGCAGCGCGTAGCGGAGCAGCATGATTGGGTCTGGCGAGCAAACCTACTAGGCGGTGGGAGGCTTCATCAACTGACCGTGCGACTCGCGGAGATGCCGACAATTCGCGAATTTATTGAAGAAAAAGGTTGGGATTACGGAGAAGGCTTTGTGGCTGCAACTACTGGCCGTCGTGAGCCTGCGCCTTGGCTGACCGGAAAACCATACCTCCCGACCGACGCTTTTACAGAACGTGGAATTGATACAAATCGAATTGAATCGGTTGCCGAAACTAAATTTCGATCAGCATACACTTCTGCGCGCTACAGTTCGCCGCTCGTTTTGATCAAGGCTCATGAATCGCTTCCCTGCGCATGGGTTGGTCGCGATTTTTTAGCCTACCGAGACAAGATTGTTGGCATTCACTCAAAGCAATCTCAAAGGCATGAACTGCGGATTTTCTTTGAGTGCTTTACGAACCATCGGCAGCTTCTTCGCGCCTTTTGTTTCTTATTCAGTTCGCAGTTGTTAGTGAGCAAGGCCACTGCGATCCTAAAGCGGGATATTGACGCGCTTCCATGGCCTGAAGAAGAAAAAGATTGGCGGTTGAGCTTCTGGGAAACAGTTCTTTGTGAGGACCTAGTTGAACATGTGGCCGAATACGTGCGCCTAGGCCAGAATTCAAAACTGCTGCGTGATGCCGTGTCGCCCACGCAACTTGGAGAATACTCAGCGCTGTTCGTCAGACTGCTCGTCAGCGTGTATTCCAACCTGCGCGCCACGCGCTCGTTCACTTTCGATGGGCTTGCTTGCCAAACATTCTGTTTTGGCGATGCGCCAGAGCTTCGTTGGCCTGCTGACTGGAAGCCGAACCTGCGGAGTCTGGTTTATTCCCGCCAAGGCGAAGCGCTCCGCGCCGTGCGCGTGCTCCGCTTCTACGAAGCGAACACAATCCTGATCGTGAAACCAGACCGGCTCCGTTACTGGATTCGCTCGACGGCCATCCGCGATGCCGACGAAACCCTCACCGACTTGCGCGAGCAGGATTATTGATGAGCCGGCGAATTTCCAAAGGAGGAACAAGCAGCGGGCGAGTCACCAAGGGCCTGCAACGCGGCACCCTTGATGAACAAACATTGCGCTTCATTCAGGCGGAACTTCCGGGTTGGCGGGATGATCCGGAACGCGCCGCAGAAACATTGGAAGAGCACCTCAACGCCCAACTGTGCAAGTACCTCAACGTAGCCGCGAGCGAACGATTCGCGATGGTTCACTTCCACCACGAGGAAAAACAAACCGCCAATCGCCGTGTCGATTTCTCCGCGCTGCCAAGGAAGGCGCAGTTCGTCGGCGAACGATACTGTACCAAGTACAACCCCATCATCGTCTTCGAGGGCAAACGACTTCCTCCTCCACGCAACGACCGTCGCCGTGAGCGTGAATACGTGACAGGTGGTGATGCCAAGTCCGGCGGCATTCAGCGATTCAAGCTGGGCCTTCACGGAGCCGAACACGGCCTTGCCGCAATGATCGGCTACGTTCAAGAAGGTGAACCGGCCGACTGGCTCAAACGGATCAACCGTTGGATTCAAGAACTCGAGGGAACTCTTGGTTTCGATGGCGAGAAATGGTCCACCATCGAACAACTGGATCAGTTCACGTCAGATAAAAGCGTCGGTGTCGCTCAGGCTTGGTCGTCCCACTCGCGAGTTGGCGGCGCGATCAGCCGCAACATCCGCATTCGCCATCTGTGGGTACAAATGAAGGCCTGACAACATTTGGTATCTACCAAGGTTTCATCCGATGACCATCGACCCACGCCTCCACCGCATCGTGGCCGCGCAGCCGTATCCGCTGTTGTTTGCCACGATCAGCGGGGCGCATCTCTACGGATTTCCGTCGCCGGACTCGGATTACGATTTGCGCGGGGCGCATGTGTTGCCGCTCGACGCGGTCGTCGGGCTGGAGGTGCGGGATGAGACGGTGCAGCAGGAGATGATTGTTCCGGCGGAC
>JANOQV010000273.1:0-18763 GCA_031414955.1 Pedosphaera sp.
TGGGCCGGGGCTTGGGCGCGGGACTGGGTTGACTTGGGGGCGATGCTTTTTTCATGTGACGACACGACAGCCATGTTCTTGTTTTTGCCGGTCGAGGAACCGTGACCACCTCACTTTAAGAACAGTGTCAAGATGCACCCCGTGCGAGGTCGGCGGGAACGCCGTGCTCCACTTTGAACCAGGGTTGCTGGAGGGTCTTCAATTGGCGTGGTCCGAAGACGAGGTTGGTGACCACGCGTTGGGCATCGATAAAAAGGTCGCGCTCGATCTGGATCGTGCCGTCGGAATCCGTATGCGGCGTGCTGCTGGTGCTGCCCCCGCCGGTCATCTGGAGGTTGAACTCAACCGGCAGGTTCGTGAGCGGCTGGCCCTGGGCAAGGAAGCGGAAGGCGACGCGTGGCCTGGAGATTTGCGCCGGAACATGTTCGCCAAAGTCGCTCAGGGCCGAACTTGCCTTCTCCCGAACTCTTGCGTAGGGGGAATTAAGCCCGGCGCGCAAAGCCGGCCTCGCTTCACTCCGCCGCAGTTCGGTCAGAATCCGCGCAATCGTTTCCGCCACCGGACCGCTGACGTCGGGCTGGCTCAGTTTGTCGCCGAGCAGCTTGATCAGAGCGAGTTGGAACTCGGGCGAAACCGCGTTGGTCAGAGGGCGCACGAATTCCATCTCCGACCAGTGAGTGTTGAAAGTGATCGATCTCATGGCGTTGGTGGTGGAGATGCGTTCGGTGGGACCGATGATCGCGCCGAGCGCCAGCAGATAGTTTCGATCGTCCAGCAACCCGGGAACCTTCGCCATGTCCACGAGCATCCTCACGCCTTTCTCGGAACCAAACCTGGCCAACGCCCGCGAGGCTCCTGCGTTGGACCAGGAAGGGCGATTGACCAGTTCGCCCGCGTAAAGGGTTTCCCAATCCAACCCGCACTTCGTGATGAACTGCCGCTTCCATGCCATGTCATCCCCCGGTATGGGCAACGACCAGTATCCTTCACCACTGAGGCGGAGCAGCGTCGCGAGCGCGGCGGCGGAATTGTTTTCCTTGAGCAGGGCGAGAAATAATGCACGGGAGTGCGGCACCTCGAACAGGTCCGAGCCGGTGCCGCACCAGCCACCCCATTTGAAGCGCAGGATTTGTTCGGACGCATTCGTCGCCCGTCCGTGCAGGAGCTGGCTGATCGTATCGTAGAAGAAACCCCAGTTGGCCTGCGCGGTCATCCAGGCATTGCTGGGAGCGGGCGGTTGAAGCGATACGACCGCCTGATACCAGCGCCCGGCCCCGGCCAGTTCGGGCGAGGCCGCGCCCGCGCCCGGCGGCGAGGTTGCGGCCATCGCCGGCAACTTGGCCCCAAGATCTGGATCTCCCCGCCATGCTTCGGTCTCCAGTCTTGCGGCAAAGTCCAGGAGCGCGTTCATCATGTATTGGCGAGGCCGGCCTTCGGCCGGAAGTTTGTCGGCGAAATCGAGCCACTGTTCGAAGTCGGCGCGGGTTCCGTTCCGCGCCAGCAGTCGCACGAGGTAGCTCATGTGCAGGCTGTGAGTAATCTGTTCCGTCCCCTTGGAGCGCGCGGTCTCCAAGCGCTGAAGCACCAGCCACAAGTCACTCGCCGGAAGGGGAGGCTGGGCGCGTGCGGCTGCGGTATGGAAGTAAAAGAATCCGGCGAAGAAATCCTTGTCGCTCATCCGGATGAGTTCGCTGGCGCGGGTCCGGGGATCGGCGGCGGGCGCGGATTGAATGGGGAAAGCCGCGGCCCAGACGCACCCGGCGCAGGCCAGCAGCTTCAAGAATGAATCAGTCACGCGCATTGGACGGCAAAGATGCCCGTTTGTTCCGCCCAGGTTGAGCTTTATCTCCTGGGCGAGGAAGCCGTCCTCCTTAGAATCCACGGCGGGGCATGGCCTGCCAAAGCTCTCCCCAGTGATTTTTCGGAGAGCGCAAACCGGTGCAGATGTTCAGAGCGCGCCCGCCACTGCGGAGAGTTGAGGCACGGCGCTCAACGGAGGGGGCGTCTTGCGGCGGTAAACTTGAATCTCGTAGGGGCGGCTGGGCGCGTACTCGTCGAGCATCTCGGGAAGTTTCATCAACACCCAGGGTTGCTGCGGGTTGGCGCCGTTTTTGGTGAAGACCACTTCGTCGGCGATATGGACACACATGTGCAGCGCCTGGTGGTCGCGACCGACGAGCAGCAGCACGTCGCCAAATTGTTTCGAGCCGTCGCGCACCCGGAGGTAGTCCTCACGGAGCGCACGCTGGGTTTGTTCCGGGTTGAAGAATCCGTCGTCGGGTACGGGGTTGAAAAAATTCATGGCCGTCCAGAAGCAGTCCTGGTGGCGCAGCTTCGGGTCACGCGGGGCGGGATAAGTGTAGAGCCGCAGCCGGGCGAAGGGCGGCAGCAGGTCCGCAATGTTGAGGCTCGATCCATCGGGCACGCGCGCCATCGATTCCAGCAGCGGCTTGTAAGTGTGGGCCGGGCCCAGCGCGCCCCAGTATTTCAGGAGCGCGTCCCGATCCGTCTTCGCATCCAAATGGAGTTGCATGACGAAGGTCGGGACGCGCCAGAGGCTCTTGATCAGGCATTTGGTTTCCTCGGGGGTGGAGACTTGGGAGAAGGTGGCGGCGTCGGCGAAGCAGAGGCTGTTCTCCTGTGTGTAGGTCAGGCTGCGGGCGAGGTCACGCTTGGTCGCGGGCAGGCCACAGTCGGCAAACCATTCATCAAATCCTCCGCGCCGGAAGCGAAAGGGCATGGCCTGCGGCACGTTTTCCGGGTTGGCCCCGAGCAGGCCGTAGAGGCGCTGTCGGGTGGCGGTGCTCAATCCCAGCACCACCTCCGGCGCGGGCGAGAGGCGGATGCCGTCCGGGAGCATTTCCCAGTGGGCGCGGTTGCCCAGTTGCGCGCGCGCCACGCCGTTCAAATCGAGCGCGGCCAGGAGCGCGGTCAGTTGTTGCTCGGTGTGATTGCGGAAAATCCAGACGGGCCTCTCGCCGTGGCCCAGGTCCTGATTGAAATGCGCCTCGGGACGGTCGAGCGCGATGGGCATGTACTCGATTTGTCCCCACGGAGAAGTCTTGGTGGCGGCGGCCGGTTCGCCGGCTCGCGCGGTGGCGGGCAAGGCGCGGGGACTCAGCGCGCCGTGCCCCGGCCAGAACAGAAACTGGAGCAGCAGCATCAAGCCCATGCCGGCCGCAATAAAAAAGAGGTAGGAGATGACTGTGCGACCCGCCTGCTGGGCGGTGGAACTGGCCTGTTTGTTCGGACGTTTCAAAATGAGGGCGGAAAATACTCGGCTTCCGGCAAAAAACAAAAAATTCCCACGCAGGTTGAGTGACAATCCTGTCACGGAAGCAGTTACAAGAATCGCTGCCGCCGTGCCCCGGTTGGATTTGCCGACGTGTCTAAGAGCACCGCCCCGCAAACAGTCTGTGCTCGGCGATGCCGCAGAGCCGGTCTGAAAAGTCACTGGGGCAGCGCAAGCTGCCAGTCCCGGAGTGCGCCCGTCCCCGGGCGCAGCAACGTGCGAACCTCAGCGGGTATGGGATTTTCCGACGCGCTCCAAGTCATCACGTGGCTGCGCCCGGGGACGGGCGCACTCCGCCTCCGAATTTTCAGACCGGCTCTCAGAGCTGAGGCGATTCGCCTTCCGATCTTGTCCTGAGCATCGTGGCCGCGGCGATCACGCCGAGCAGGCCGCAACCGATCCAGAGCCAGAACGGGGCGGCGGCGTGAAGGCGCACGCCCGTGCCGGGTCCGAGGGTGAGTCCGAGCGCCCAGACCAATCCGTACGCGCCCATGTATCGACCGCGCATCTCCGGCGGCACTCCGCCCACGATGTAAGCTGAAGCCACCGGCATGGCGATCATTTCGCCCAGGGTGAAGACGAGCACGACGAGGATCAAAGCCGGAATGGTCGCGGCCCAGCCAATCAGCGCGAACCCAACCCCGATCAGCAGATACCCCGCCGCGATGGTGGGCCTGGTTGGCAGGCGGCGGGTCCATGCGGTCAGCGGCAATTCAAACAGCACGATCAGCACCCCGTTGAGTGAGAGCAGCAGTCCGTAAATCTTGAGGTCCAAGCCACACGACCGGACATGCAGGCCAAAGGTGGAACTCATCTGGAGGAAGACGAGCGCAATGGCAAACTGCGAGAGCAGCATCAGGTGCAAGCGCCGATCCTGCCGCATGACGCGCCAGGCGGCGCTCCACTTCAGCGCCGCCGTGCCGGCCCGCACGCCGTGCGGCAGAAAAAACCACGCCAGCAGTCCATAGAGCACCGAGGTGATGGCATCGCCAATGAAAAGCCACTTGAAGGAATACTGCGCGAGAAAACCGGCCGTGGCCGGCCCGAAGGCAAAGCCCGCGTTCAGGGCCCAGCGCAATGCGGCGAAGGCCGTCACGCGCTGCTCCGGCGTCACCAGATCCGCCAGCAACGCCGTGCTGGCCGGTCGATACAACTCCGTCGTCAGCCCGGCCAGCGCCGTCAGCGCCATGATGGCTGGCAAAGAGTCCGCCTGCGCCAGCAACAGCATGGACCCGGCCGAGGAGAACATGGAGAGCGCAATGGTCTTCCGGCGGCCGATGCGATCCGCGAGATCACCGCCCACGAACGCCGCCACGAAATGGCCCGCTCCGTAGGCGGAGAGCGCCAGCGCCGCATCCCCGTCCGAGAAGCCGCGCTCGCGCACGTAGATGGTCAGGAACGGGATGACGAATGAACCAAAGCGGTTGATGAACGTGCCCAGGTAGAGCAGCCACGCCTCGCGCGGCAGCGACTTCAAGCTCGCGGCCAATCCCAACTGGTCGGCCTTCATGGTGCGTGCCTCGCCTTCAAGCTTGTCGCCCCAGCCGGTCCCCCATGCGCGCGTACAGCTCCGTGCGCCGGGAGGATTGCGCCACCAGATCGTCGGCTAGGCGGACGCGCCCGCGCTCGAAGAGCGTGATGGTCGAGGAGCCGCCGAAGCGGAAGTAACCCTTCTCCGCCCCCTTGGCCACGCGCGCCCCCGGCCGGAAGGTGTATTCAAATCCGCCCACGCAGGTCGCGCCCACCTCCAGCATGAGCACCGTGCCGAACTCGGGCGACTCGATGCGCGTCACCGCGCGCTTGTTCTCGCTGAAGATATGGATGTTCTTGCGCAAGGCGATCGGGCTTACCGAATAGAGCGGTCCGTTGATCAGGCGCGGTGCGTTCGCCACTCCGGCCACGGGGAAATGAAACCGGTGATAATCCACCGGGCAGAGCCGCGACATCACCATCGCGCCGTCGCGGAAATGTTCCGCGAGCGTGTCGTCGCCGAGCAGTTTGCGCAGATCGAAGACCGCGCCTTTGACGAAGATGCCATCGAGCTGGGAGAGATCCTGAAAACCCAGATGCCGCCCGTCCGCCGGGAAAATGGCGGTGGCCGGATCGGGGACGATGGGCCGCGCCTCCGGCTTGAGCTTGCGAAAGAAGAACTCGTTGAAGGTGCGATAGGAATCCGGCGCCGCGGCGAACTCCGCCACGTTCACGCCGTAAGTCTCGATGAAGGGCGCGACCTTGGCCCGGCTCGCCGCCCGGTCCATGCGCCAGCCGTACCAGCGCGAGAAGACCGAGCGTTTCACCAGCGCGTGCAAGGCCAGTTGCCCGAGCGGATTCCCATAGCTGAAACGCAGAAAGCCCTCGCCATAGACCGTCTCCGTCTCCATGCGTCCCGTGGAGCGGTTGAAATACTGAATCGGCTCCGATGCCATTCTGATCAGCCTAGCGAGTGGCGCGGCGGCTAATCAAGGCGTGCATCTCGGCGGGGTGCGATTGTAAGTGGCGGGCACCAGGAGTTGGGTTTTGTCGCGCTGCGACAAAACCAGCCCGCGCCGAGCGGGCGGTTCGACAGCACGGGGATCAAAGTCGCGCCCACCATCCTCCGCGCCGTTCTGCGCGGCGCGACGGCTCGCTGCGCGAGCAGTTCGCATCGAGTTCCAGCAGCGCTTGGAACAGCGGCGCGGGGAAGGCGACCCGGCGGAATCCTGGGCCGTGTTCCGGCGCGACTGGCGGCGGGGGGGCGGAGGACTTCGCGCAATGCCTGGCCGAACGACCGGACGCGGCCTCCACTGGACGTAGGAAGCGAGGTTGAGTTGGCGGCGCACGACCATCGCTCGCGCCAGCAGCCTTGAACTTTCCGCCCGCCCCGCCACCCTGCCGCGCATGGCACGCAAGCAGGCCGGCGACGCACCGGCGAAAACTCCGGCTCCCGCCGCCGACTCTCCCTCTCCGCCTCGAACGGGGAGAGGGACCAAGGGTGAGGTGTCGAAAACAAATTCGAGCACGCCGACGGAGCGCGGCGTTCACGCCGCTTCCACGTCCGCCGACCAGAGCAGCGTGAAGCGGGCTGAAGCCCGCGCTCCTCGCACCTCTGCCCTGCTCGACACCCGCGTCGTTTACTGCGGCGACAATCTGGAACAGCTCCGCAAGCTCCCGCCGCAGTGCGTGGATTTGATTTACATCGCCCCGCCCTTCAACTCGAACCGCAACTACGAAGTGTTCTGGGGCGAGACCAAGGAGATGCGCGCCTTCGACGACCGCCACGAAAACACTCAGGCTTACATCGACTTCATGCGCCCGCGCTGCATGGAACTGGCCCGCGTGCTCAAGAAGACCGGCAGCTTCTACTACCACTGCGACTGGCACGCCGCCCATTACGTCAAGGTGATGCTCGACCAGATTTTCGGGGAGAATAATTTCCAACGCTCAAGTTTTTCTGCATCATCTAGAAAATGTTGAAAGTTTTGGACACATTCGCGGGAGCCGGAGGGTTTAGTCTCGGATTTGAACTGGCTGGGTGCGCGGTTGTGGGCGGGATTGAGATGGATTCCTGGGCCAGTGAAACCTTTGCCCACAATCACCCAAATGCACTGGTCATTACGCGGGATATTCAACTCGTCAGCGACGACGAACTGCGTGACGCCTTCGCGGATCGACGTCCCGACATTCTACTTGGTGGCCCGCCTTGCCAGGGTTTCTCACTGTGCCGGAAAAACGCCGGCGATCCAATGGACCCAAAGAATTCTTTGTTTGTCGAATTCCTGCGCATCGCCAGAGCCTTGGAGCCGGATTACGTGATCATGGAGAATGTTCCAAACATTGAAAACGCGCGCACCCACGGTGGTCAAACTGTGATCGAAATCATCAAGCGGGAGTTGAATGCCTTGGACTACCACGTTTCTCACACTGTTCTTGAAGCCACGGACTTCGGCATCCCACAAATTCGGAAACGCCTCTTCGTTGTAGCCTCCGCGCCAAATCTTGAAACACCCTTTCCAATTCCGACGCATTGCATCCGAAGAGGTGTGGACGATTTATTCGCCGGTTCGCTGGAACCCTGTCCAACGCTATGGGACGCGATTTCTGACTTGCCCGCTTTGAAGGCGGGTGAAGGGAGCGAGTTGCAAGATTACACAAACGATCCAGAGAACGAATATCAGCGCCGACTTCGGGCCGACAGTGAATCGCTTTGGAACCATAAAGCCATGTGCCACTCGAAACGGGTAATTGAGCGATTTGCTTCCATGACCTGTGGCCAGTCGGTTTCCGACGTTCCGAAGCATCTGCGCCCGCTCCAACGGAATGGCAATGGCAAGATTTCGGGAAAGGTCTATGACCAGAACAATCGCCGGCTTCACCCTAACCGGCCGTGCCACACCATCCCCGCATCATTTTACGCCAATTTTGTTCACCCACATCAACACCGAAACTTTACTCCTCGCGAGGGAGCAAGATTGCAATCATTCCCGGACCGGTTTGTGTTCAAGGGCAAACCAACGGTCGTCAGCCACAAATTGTTGGCTCGTGAAGGCCGCACCGATGAAAAGCATCTGTGCCAGTACAATCAGATTGGTAATGCAGTGCCGCCGCTGCTGGCAAAGGCCATAGCCGAGAATCTGCTGACTCAGACGCGATACGAACCGACAACCCGATATGCATGTTCACGGTGACAATCTTCAACAGAAAGAAACTGCCGAAGCAAAATATGCCGATGCGGAGTCTCGGCGATTTTTGCGAGAAATTCGCAAACAATACGAAGTGTGGCGAAATGCGAATCAGGAACTGAAAGGGCCGGGCAAGATAGCGACTGCTCATGACAGCGAAATTCTCGGCAAGCGGGTGGTTTTGTTCACGACTTACAAGGATTTCATCGACCAACAAAAATACGCGGAGAAGTTTGACTCGCGCTCGAATCTTCACTCGTCCGTTTTGGAAGAATTCATCTACTACCTGTTCCGCGACCTCGTGAGTGAATTCACTGAGCGAGCGCTCATCGGGAAAGCGCACACTTTCAAAGACATTTTCTTCATGCCGCCAAACTATACGGCGATGCTCGACGCTCCCCACGCGCGAATCGAAAGAAAAGATCATGACTTTGCCATTGGGGTCAGCGTGAGTGCCTGCCTGAATTGTGCCGGCCAGGAAAAAGGCGAGGTGCATCACTTTCAAATCCCAGCCGTGGCCATCGAGTGCAAAACGTATTTGGACAAAACCATGTTGGAAGGTTCTTCAACCGCTGCCGAGCAGTTGAAGTTTCGGAATCCCAACGCGCTTTACCTCGTGGTTTCCGAATGGCTCAAGCTAACGGGCAATGTGAACCTCCGAAAATTCAAGGTGGATCAGATTTACGTGCTGCGGAAACAGAAGAACACGGATCGCGAATTTCGTTTTCTGCCGGACTACGAAAAGAACCCGGTCTACCTCGATGTTGTCGAACATCTCTTCAAGACTGTTTGCGCCCATCTCACATCGAATTGGGAAGGCGGTGTTTCTTATGGATTGCAGAAGGGCTATCTCCTCTGAAGAAAAGCTGCGCGCCATCCCGCCGTTCGAGTTCGAGAACTGGGCCGAAAAGAGGTCGATTCCTAGTTTCTGCAAGTCGATTTTCCTCAGGCGCAACCCGGCGGATTCCACTCATGAAGCGCATCAACCCAGAAAGCTCGCGTTTCGAGCACCCACCAGCCTGAAATCATATAAAGGGCTGTTTGTCTGATGGTTAGCTATCCATTGGCATGTCACTTCTGGCGGAAACGATGTTGTTTTTCGCAAAAACAACACTGCTTGGGGCGTAAACAGTACTGCGCGGCCCGTGGCCCATACTGCGCGGCTGGCCAGCAGTATGGCCCCGCCTCGACCGTATGGAGCGGGAGCCGCGCGCAGTGTGGTCCGGCCTCGGGCGTATGGAGCGGGCGCAGTTCGCAGTGTGGTCCCGGCTCGACGGTATGGAGCTGGGAACGTGCGCAGTGTGGTCGGGTGGCGCCGGTATGGAGCGGAGCGCGGGAGCAGTGTCGCGGGAGGCCGGGAGTATGGAGCGCGGGTCGTCGGCAGTACTGCCCGCGGCGGTCGGAGTGTCGCGCCAGCGGTGGTTCGGGTCTCGCCCGAGGCCGGGAGTACGGTTCACCTCGCGCGCCGGGTCAGGTTCGCGGTCGGGAGTAGAGTGGGCGTGGGGCGCCGATAGATTTTAATGGTGCTTGCTGCGCTCGGGCGAAAGTTCAGTGTCGGCCCGTCCACCGCCATGCCGAACACTATTGGTTTTCAACCCGCAGCACGCCGCTGCCGCCGAGGATCGAAATAGTTCCTGTGACTTCCGCCCCAGCAACCTGCTGCGGGTTGAAAACCCGCGCTCCGGCCCAGCTTCGCTGGCGGCCTCCCGGTGCGACTTCGGAGTTCAGGTCAAGTCCGGCCCATCATCACGCCATGCGCCACGCACCGTGCAACCACCCACCAGGAGCGGATGGATGAATCACGCCGTTGGCGCTCATGGGTTGGTTGCGCCGAGGACATGGGCGATGCCCCATGCTGGCATGGCCACGGGCCGTTGGCCCTCACCCACCACCGCGCTCCTCTCAGGTGCCGCAGAAGGTTCGGCAGATCGGAGTGCCGGGGGGCGGCGGATTCAGCAGGGCGGCGGGTTGGCCAGCTTCGTCGTAGGGGTTGGCCAACGCGGCGAGGAGGCGTTCCAACGGGGCGAGATCGTTGCCGTTGGCGGCGGCGAGGGCGGCTTCCACTTCGTGGTTCCGGGGAATCACCGCCGGGTTGTGGGCGTGCATGAGCCGCAGTGTTTCTGTCCAAGGCTGGGTTTGCCGCGCGAGGCGGTCGGTCCAGCGTCGGTGCCAGGTGATGAATGTCCCTTCGGCCGGAGGAGTTGTTTGCGGCGGGGCTTGGGGTCGCAGGTTCCGGAAGGTGTGGGTGTAGTCGGCCCGAGCTTGGTGCATCCAGCGGAGCAACTCGTCGCCGAGGGAAGTGTCTTCCGGTTCAGCGGTGAACAGGCCGAGCTTGGCGCGCAGGGCCGCAAGCCAGTGTTGCTGAAAGCGCGTGGAGAAAGTTTCGATCACCTGCTGGGCGCGGGCCAGGGCGGTCTCTGGTTCCGGGTGCAGGAGGGGCAGCAGGGTCTCGGCGAGGCGGGCCAGGTTCCAGGCCGCAATCTGGGGTTGCTGTCCAAAGGCGTAGCGGCCGTGACGGTCGATGGAACTGAACACAGCCGCCGGATCGTAGGCATCCAGGAAGGCGCAGGGACCGTAGTCGATGGTTTCGCCGGAGAGCGCCATGTTGTCGGTGTTCATGACGCCATGCACGAAGCCGACCCGCATCCAGTGGGCGAGGAGCGAACCCTGTCTTTCCATCACTGCTTCCAAAAGTCCGAGCGCTGGAGGCCCGGACTCGACCCGGTTCGGAAAGTGGCGGCGAAGCGTGTAGTCGGCCAGGACGCGCAGAGCCTCGGTGTCGCCGAGCGCGGCGAAGTATTCGAAGGTGCCGACGCGGATGTGGCTGGCGGCGACGCGGGTGAGCACCGCACCGAGAAGCGGTTGTTCGCGGAAGACCGGTTCGCCGGTGCTGGCTACGGCGAGGCTGCGCGTGGTCGGGATGCCGAGGGCGTGCATGGCTTCGCTGATCAGATACTCGCGCAGCATGGGGCCGAGGGCGGCCCGGCCGTCGCCGCGGCGCGAGTAGGGAGTCGGCCCGGCGCCTTTCAACTGGATGTCGAACCGCTCGCCCGAGGGTGTGCGGTGTTCACCGAGCAGGATGGCGCGCCCGTCGCCGAGCCGGACAAAATTTCCGTACTGATGTCCGGCATAGGCCTGGGCGATAGGCTCGGCCCCGGGAAGGATTTTGTTGCCGGTGAAGAAGGCAGCCGCACCCGCGCCGGTGCAGGCGGCGGGGTCGAGTCCGAGGGCTCGGGCCAGCGGATGGTTGAAGAGAACGAGGCGCGGTTGGGTGACCGGGGTGGGATTGACCTGGGCGTGGAACACTTCCGGCAGGCGGGCGTAAGTGTTGTCGAACTGCCAGCCGGCGGGACGCGGGGCAGCTTCGGAGGTCTGGCGAACCGGCTGGCCCGTCTCATCGTTCATCATTCTGGTTTCAGCATGGCGTGGCGGCTGAAAAATGGGAGGCAGAAGGTTGGAGGCTCCGCATCCTCGGGGCTGGTGCGCTTGCGCTCTGCACGCGCATGGCCGCTCAAGGGACGCGGCGTAACTGGTAGAAGTGGTGCGAATTCGTCGTCGGCACGGTGACGATCTTGCGCCGACTGTTCGTGGATACCGTGCCACCCGGCGGCAGCCATTGGGGTGAGGGAAGGTTCGGCGCGGCCACCAGTTCGTAATCCGGGAAGGAAGTTGGCCAGGTGATCACGGCGTTGGTCTGGGCGCGCGCAATGGTCATCGTGGGCTGCGGTGTGCCGGGGTAGTCGCCTTTGAAGATCGTGAAGGAGTCGTCCACCGTTCCGCCGGCCGTGACGAAGCTCGCGTCCAGCTTCAATCCATCCACATCAATGACCAGCGCCCCGGCCGTGAGCACCGAGTAGGCCATGGCCGGATGATCAAGCGACCCGCCGCCATATTGCCCGCCGGAACTTCCATCCACGACATAGACCGTGCCGCGCCGGGCCCCGAGTCCGCCGGCAGGCTTCAAGTAAGCGCCCTGCCCGTTGGTTTGACCGTTGCCACCGTTGAGGTAATTGGTCGCACTGACTTCCGAGGAATATCCATAGAAGCCATCGATCAGGTAAGAGCGTTCATAGGAGTGACTGTGGCCGAACAGGACCAAATCCACCCCGGCCGCTTCCAGAATGGGCAGCACGTTCCGCCGCATCTGGATCAGTTCAGGCTCAGCATCCGAGTCGTGCGAGCCTTTGGTGTAAGCGGGATGATGCCAGTAGGCGATGACCCAATCGCGCGTGTTGTCGGCGAGGTCGGCCTGAAGCCATTGCAGCATGGCGCTGCCGGGCTGGCGAAAAACGGCGGTCATCGAGTCGAGGCAGACGAAGTGGATGTTCGCGTAGTCGTAGGAATAGTAGTGCTCGGTGCCCGAGGCCAGCCCGCCGGCCTGGCCGTTCGTCGGCATGGTGAAGATGCGGTAGTAATCGTAATCATCCGTCAGCACCTGGCTGCCGGTGCCGGTTTCATGATTGCCGATGGTGGGCCAGACCACGGTCTGGCGGAGCAACGACGGGTAGATGTTGAACACGTACGATTGATACTGGCTGTCGTAGCCCTGGCCATAGGCGTTGTCGCCCAACATCAGCCACACGTCGGTGTTCCGGTTGCTGGTGAAATTGTAGTAAGCATCGCGCACTTGATACTGCGGGCCGTAGCCAGTGCCGAAATCGCCGATGGCCCAGATGCGCGTGGGCTTGGCCGGGCCGGGCCGGGGAGAAGTGTGAAAGAAGTAGCTGGCATCGCCGGCCAGGGACTGCGTGAGAATGCCGATGGCGTAGAAGTATTTCGTGTCGGGCACCAGGCCGGTCAGCGTGATTTCGTGGTCGGTGACGAAGGTCGCATTGCTTACGCCCAGGTTCAGATTGGCGAGATTGGTTCCATACAGCACGCGCGTGGTGCTCGGCCCGCCGGTCCTCCAGCGCACCACCAAGTTGCTGGAAGTGCCCACTTGGAGGTACGGCCCGCGCGTCACCGTGGGCGTGACACCCCCGCCGGGATTGGCCAGCAATTCCAAGTCGAAGCTCAGGTCCGGGCTGGCTGGCTCGTACTGATGCACCTCCACCGCAATCAAGTTGTAACCGGAGACGAAGAGCGAAGGGCTTAACGTGGTGCTGCTGAGGTCGGCCTCATCGGGGTAACTGAGCCGGCTGGCCGCGTAGGTTTCACAGTCGATGATGCCGCCAGGCATGTTGTTGCGAAAAACCTCCTGGCCGTTCACATACACCACCGCGCCGTCATCGCTCAACAGGTTCACCACCAACGAGGCATACTCGCCCGGGTCGGCGATGAGCACGTAACCTCGGAAATAGGTGGTCACGTACTTGTCCTCGTCATCCGGGCCGTAGCTGATCGACGTCTCCTCATCGCCGTCGCCATAGCCGAATTGCGCAAAGCCGAAGCTCCAGCCGTAATCACCCTCGTCGTAACCCAGTTCAGACCAGTTCGAGCCGGGCGCGTAGCCCTGATCAAAAAAGTACCAGCCGGAGTAAAACGGAAGCAGGGTGGTCGCCCCGTGCAGCCGGTGGGACGCCAGGACGAACCCGGCCAGCGCGAGCGCGAGACAAAGCCAGTTACTGAGATGCCGTTTCATTGGGTATGGGACGAAGCCTATCGCAAGCACGGCTTGGTGGCCAGTAACTCCGCAGGCCAAAACTCGCTGCGAACGCGCCGGGCGCTATTTCACGGGTGCGACGACCGGAGAAGTCGCCGCCAGCGCCGCACGAATGCGCCCTTCCAACTCCAGCGTGGCTCGAGTGCTGCGATGCGAGGGCGGGAGCCGGTCAATGGCCGCGAGGGCGTCCCGATAATTCGCGGCGGCCTCTGGCTCCCGGCCCGCCTGGCGCAATACCTCGCCGCGCCGCATCAACCAGGTCTCCTTGCGTTGCAGTCGCGCGCTCACTGCGTCGATGCGCGCGAGGGCGTCGTCGAAACGCTTCATGGAAACCTCCACTTCGATGGCTGGCAGTTCAAACGTCACGAGGGGGCCAAGGCGCTTGATGCCCATGTCCAAAGTGCGCAACGCCTCCTCTGGTTTGCCCATTGAGCGGAAGGCGGCCGCGCGCTCGATGAACAGCTCGGGGTTGGCGGAACCGAAGCCGATGGCCGTGGCGTAGTCATCCGTGGCGGCCTGGTGCTGGCCCAGTTTCGCCAGGACGCGGGCGCGCACGGTGTAGGCTTCCTGATCCTTTTGCGGCCGTGCGAGGTAACGGTTCAGCGGCGGGAGTGCCGCTTGCGGCTGGTTCGCCTCGAAGTGGACCAGGCCAAGGCAAAAATCGACGCGGCGCAACGACGCATCCAACGCCGCAGTGCGCCGGAGATCAGTCAGCGCATTGGTGAAATCGCCATCAATGCGGTAAAGCTCGGCGCGATTGAAGTAGAGCGAAGCATTGGTGGGAGACTGGGAGATCTGCTGCGTGAGAAGCACAATCCGATCATGCACGTCGCCATGGGCGCACAAATTCAGCGCCAGGCCCAAGGAGCCGGCGAGGAATAAAAAGTTTCTCAAAATGCTGACCACGTCCGCGCACGATACGCGCCTCCGCCGAATCGGGCAAGGCTCACCGCGGCTCACCGCTTGTCCCTGGTCCGGTGATGTTTCTCAACTGCGATGGTAAAGCGTAGGGCGCGGGAGAACATCCGCTGC
Source organism: Pedosphaera sp. (assembly GCA_031414955.1). Classification (GTDB taxonomy): domain Bacteria; phylum Verrucomicrobiota; class Verrucomicrobiia; order Limisphaerales; family SIBH01; genus JANNGC01. Next base: position 14,585 of record JANOQV010000273.1, read on the forward strand.
ATAATTCCGAAGCTGCCAGAAAAAGCTCGAGATGGGGAAGGCGCGCAAATCCGGGGCTTTTCTATCCGCGAAGGACTGGAGCCAGTGGTCGGGATTGAACCGACGACCTACGGTTTACGAAACCGTTGCTCTACCACTGAGCTACACTGGCCTCCGACTGGCGCGAGAAATTCCCACATCTCTCCTTGATGGCAAGAGTTTTGTCAGGCCCGGCCGTGGGGCGCGGGGGGATTGAGAATGCGAATCAAAGCGCCAGCGGCCGGGGCACCGGTGGGCCGGTCGGCAAACCAGGATTTTGCCGTGGGCGATAAAACCAGCCCTACATCCTGGTTCCACCCAAGGTCAGCACTCGTAGGAACTGCGCGGTGTTCAGCGGAGTGACGGAGAGGCGCGACTGCTTCACGAGCGGCAGGTCGGCCAGCACTTTGTCGGCTTTGATTTGCTCCAACGTCACGGGTTGGGCGAGCGCCTTCACCGGAACGAGATCCACGCACGACCAGTCGCCTTCCTTCGCCGTGGCATCGGGGTAGAATTCCTTCTCGACCCGCGCGAGGCCGACGACGTGTTTGTCGGTGACGCTGTGGTAGAAGAGCACGAGGTCGCCGCGTTTCATGGCGCGCAGATTGTTGCGCGCCTGGAAATTCCGCACGCCCGTCCACGCCGCGCGCTGGTCTTTCACAAAGGTGGCCCACGAGTAAGCCACAGGTTCTGATTTCACGAGCCAATAATTCATGCGCGTGGAGTGTAGCAGTCGAGGTGTCGAGGCTCACTCTCGTTTTTGATCAGAGCCTCCTTGCGTCGGCTGTTACGAAGGTCAGCGCGACTCCTCGACCGTCAGCATTGTATCCACCTTCTCCGGCGTGAGGGTCTGCTTCTGTCCGCTGGGCCAGGTGATTTCGAGCGAGTCCACTTTCGTGGCGGTGCCGAGGCCGAACGTGACCGGCAGTTCGGAGGCCGCGAGATAACTTCGCGCTGGGTTCACCTCGCGCAGGAGAGTCTGGCCGCCGACTTTCGCGGTCAGCTTCGCCCCAATGGCGCTGCGGTTGGATTTCGTGCCGACAAGCTTCACCCGCAGCCAGTGATGCTGGAGCTGCTGATCGTTGCGGAGGAGCAGGGGAGCGCCTCCCGTTTGCGTGAGCACCACATCGAGATCGCCGTCACCATCAAGGTCGGCGAAAGCGGAGGCCCGGCCCACCAGCGGCTTAAACAAATCTGCGCCCGCGTGCGCAGCATCGACCACGGCAAAACTCGCACCGCTCTTCGCGCCCGTGTTCCAGAAAAGCTGCGCGGGCTGGCGGTAGCTCTGGCTCTTTTGCAGCTTCACGATTTCCTCGTCGAGATGGCCATTCGCCGAGAGCACGTCGAGGCGTCCGTCGAGATCGTAGTCGAAGAAAAAAACGCCAAACTTCAGCAGCAGCCGGCTGGCGGGACCGATGCCCTCGGGAATGGCCTCGTCGGTGAAGCTCATGCCGCCGGGCTGCGAGACGTAGAGCGCGGTCATCTCGTTGGCGAAGTTGCCGATGGTGATGCCAAGCGCGGCGTCGTTGCGATAGTGCGCCGCGTCGATGCCCATAGCGCCCCGCGCATTGCCGTAGCTGTCAAAGGCCACGCCCGCGCTCGCGCCAATTTCCTTGAAGGTGCCGTTCTTCTGATTGTGGAGGACGAAGTTTGCCGTGGTGTCGTTGGCGACGACGAGATCCATGAAACCATCGCCATCCAAATCCACCGGCACCACGCCGAGGGTCTTGGCGGCGGGCACGCCCGTGGAGGCGTTCTTGATCTGCACGCCGGCTTGCGCCGAAACGTCGGTGAACTTCCCATGGCCGTCGTTGTGATAGAGCGTGGGGAAGGTGCCGCCGAAGTTCATCGGCTGGCCGTAGGCGCGGGTCTTGCCATCAATCTTGTAGCCGACCTCCGCATCAATCTCGCGCGACCACTTCACGTAATGGCCCACGAACAGATCGAGCTGGCCATCGTTGTCGTAGTCGAAGAAGCACGCGGCCGTGCTCCACTCCTTCGCATCGCCGCCCACGCCGGAGCTGGTGGTCACGTTCTGAAATTTTCCGCCGCCGAGATTTTTGAAGAGGTGGTTATCAGAGACGCTAGTGACGTAAAGGTCGGGCAGGCCGTCGTTGTCGAAATCGCCCACGGCCACGCCCATGCCCAGCAGGCTCACGTCGAGGCCGGAGTCGCGCGTCACATCGGTGAACTTGCCGGTGCCGTCGTTGGCGTAGAGCCGCAGCGTCGGCATCGCGCCGCCCCACGGGGTGCCCGGCCACGGCCGGCCATTGATGAACAGCAAATCCTGATCGCCGTCGTGGTCGAAATCGAAGAAGGCCACGCCCGCACCCATCGTCTCAGGCAGCAGCTTCTCCGGTGACGCGCCGTTGAAGTGCGTGAAGTTGATTCCAGCGGTGGCGGTGATGTCGGTGAATTTCACCGTGGGAATTTCCGCCGCCTGGCTCGCCGCCGCCGTGGGCGCGCTGAGCTGCGTGACCTGGGGCGTGGCCTTCGGCTTGGTGCGCCTGGCGTAAAGAATTCCGCCCAGCATGGCCACCGCGAGGACGACGAGCACCACCGCTGACCACGAGAACGCCCGGCCGACAACTTTGTCGTCGAGATGCGTGGTTTCCTCCTCCGGTCCGGGATTCTGTTCTTTTGGGTCAGTGTTCATGCGTTGTTGAATGTGCTGCGTCCGGGCCGTGCGTTGCTGCCCTGCTGCTATTTGGCGGCGCTGGGCCGGGACGCCGCCACGTCTTTCTTCGGTTCCAATTCCGGCGCGCCATTCCGCTGGAGCGGATAAATCACCGTCGCCTGCGCGGCGTGGTCGGCGGCGGGATCGCGACGGCGGGCGGCGGCCACGGCGCGGTCGCGGGCGTTGTCGTCGGGGCGGTAGCGCTCGTGGAGTTTGCGGTGCTGCGTGGCAAGCTCAGGCTGGCCGAGGCGTTCGTAGATGAGCGCGAGGTTGTAGTGCGCCGTCACGTTCTCGCTGTCGATTTCCAGCGTGCGTTTGAAGCGAGTGATGGCGTCCTGCAACCACTTCTTCTGGGCCGCTGCGTCGCCGCGCTCCTGCTTGGCCCGCTCGAAAAGGGTCTGGCCCAGTTCGTTGATCACCTCGTAGTCGAGGCTGAAATCGAAGCCGCGCCTGTCCAGTTCCTCATAGCGGTCTTCGAGGATGCTGGTGAACTCGGTGATGGCCTTGTCGAGGTAACCGTTCTGCTTGTTCACGAGGCCGTTGAACCACGCCACGGTCCAGCGCGGTGCGGGCGGGTTGAACTTCGCGGCCCGTTGCAGTGCGACCACGGCGTCGTCGAGCCGGCCTTCCTTGAAATAGACACGGGCCAGGTTCACCGGACCGTCGTAGCGGCCCAGCTTCTCGACCTGCTCGAAGGCTTCGGTGGCTTGGCGTAACTGCCCCTTCTCGCTGCCCTTGTCCGTGCCTTCGAGGAGCAGGCCGATGCCGTAATCATTCCAGCGCTGCCACTCGGGGACGGTTGAGAGTTGGGGGGGGGAGAGTTGAGAGTCGGAAACAGGGAACGTGATCGAGTCACCCGCGATGGTGGTGATGGGCAGCTCGTTGGTGAGCTGGAACGGCGCGCCATTCGAGTAGCCCTTCCCGAAGACGTAGTTCATGTAGATGGTGTCGAACTTCCGGTAGTTCAGCTTCGCCTCGAACGTCACGGCATCGCCCGCGTCGGCCGGCACGGTGAAGGTGTAGTGCGCGATCTGCGCCGCGCCGGGCGGAATCTGGTGGTTGTAGAGCGGCGTGAAAATGTCCTGCGGATTCCGGCGGTCGATGCGGTTGCCGTCGCGGTCGAGCATGAAGACGTTCAGGAAGTGCGACCACGCATCGACCTCCTTGTGCCTGCCGAGACCGCCGCTCCGGCCGAGGATTTTGCCCGCGCCCGCCACCTTGGCATCCACCCAGACTTCGTTCGAGTCCACCGTGCCCTGGGTGAAAGGATGACCGACGCGGAGCGTGCGGAGCACCACTTCGATGAGATAAGTCTGACCACGTTTGAGCACCGGCAGCGTCGGGCGCAGCGGGGCGAGGAGCTTGCCGTCAATCGTGCCGCCTTCGCGCACGCCGAAGATGTCCACGCGCAGGGAGCCTTTGAGGAACGCCTCCTGGGTTTTGATGACGGCGTCGAGTTCATTGCTGGAGGCGCTCGTGTAACT
>JANOQV010000274.1:0-1562 GCA_031414955.1 Pedosphaera sp.
GGGAGACGAGACGGGTTTCGGCAAGGCGGCGGCGTCCCGGTATCTGGTGCTGAACTACGAGGCGTTTCAGCAGGAGGATTCCGAGGGCAAGGTGCAGCGATTCGCGGCGCGCGAGGGAATTAATTTTGTCGTGGTGGATGAGATTCATTTCACCAAGCAGCGGACGGAAGACATTTCCAAGCGCAAGAAGCTGGTGACGGCGCTCATCAGTCTCGCGAACGCGAAGAATCCCGGCCTGTGCGTGCTGGGCATGTCGGCGACGCCGGTCATCAACAATCTGCAAGAGGGCAAGAGTCTGGTGGAGATGGTGTCAGGGCTGGCGCACGAGGAATTGAACACGCGTCCGACGGTGCCGAACTGCATGAAACTGCATCAGCGGTTGGTGGCGCTCGGCACGCGCTGGGTGCCGGATTACCAAATCGTGTGCGACGTGCAGACGCCGGAGGTGGATTGCGCAGCGGCGGTGGAGGAGATTCGCGCGCTCGGTCGCGGCGGCTCGCCGTTGCAACTGGAGCAGATTTTGACGCGAGTGCGGCTGCCCATCATCCGGCGCGAGATGCGGGCGAAGACGTTACTCTACACGCATTACCTGCAAGGCATTGACCGGGAGCTTTACGACGCGCTGACGACGGACGGCTGGCGCGTCGGCTTTTTCACGGGCGATGACAAGAGCGGGCTTGATGGGTTTCTGCATGGCGACGTGGACGTGTTGATTGGTTCCAGCGCCATCGGGACGGGCGTGGATGGTTTGCAGGCGGTGTGTCAGCGGCTCGTGGTCAACGTGCTGCCGTGGACGCACGCGGAGTTCGAGCAACTGAAGGGGCGCATCTTTCGTCAGGGCCAGCACGCGGAGAAGGTCACGGTCATCGTCCCGGTCACGTATGCCGACATGAACGGCGAGCGGTGGTCGTGGTGCGAGTCGAAGTTGCGGCGGCTGCACTTCAAGAAGTCCATCGCGGACGCGGCGGTGGACGGCGTGGTGCCGGAAGGTCACTTGCGCTCGCCGGCGCAGGCGTTTCAGGACGTGATGGGCTGGCTGGGTCGCCTGAGCAAAGGCGAAGTGGAGGTCATCAGTCGGGTGCGCATCGTCGTGCCGCTGTCGCAGGACGACAGTGGCGAAGTCGAGCGGCGGGCGCGCACCTACGGCGACTTCTCAGCGATGAACCGGACGTGGAATCAGAGCCGTAGCAGCACGACGTTCGAGCGATTACAGAAGAACCCGGAAGAGTGGGCGCAATATCACACGCTCTACCGTAAGGCGCGGAAGGGCTGGACCGTGGTGCCATTCGAGGAGTTCATCCGCTGGGCGAAGCAGCGGAGTGATTACGTCATCGGCGATTTTGGGTGCGGTGAGGCGAAGGTGGCGGAGGCTCTGGCAGACCGGCACACGGTTTACAGCTTCGACCATGTTGGAACGAACGATGATATCACAGCGTGCGACATGTCGAAGGTGCCGCTGGAAGACGGCGCGCTCGACGTGGCGTTGTTCTCGTTGTCGCTCATGGGCGCGAACTTCACGGACTATCTGCGCGAAGCGTGGCGACTGTTGAAGCTGGACGGGG
>JANOQV010000275.1:0-9877 GCA_031414955.1 Pedosphaera sp.
CGATGGCGACGGCCAGTCCAACTATTGGGAATTCCTCGCCGGCACCGTGAACACCAACAACCCCGGTTACCGGCAGTTCTTCCGCCTGGGCGATGTCCCGGAGCCGTCGCAGATTTTCGCCTTCGTCGAGGAACATCCCGACAGCATCAACGACGGCTATTTCCTGAACCGGTTCAATTACCACGAGTGGATCGATCTTCCGGCCTCGTATCATCGTGGTGGGGCCAATCTCGCCTACGTGGACGGGCACGCGGAACTGCACCGTTGGAAGCTCGGCCCCACCAAAGTTCCTCCCGTGCCCGATGCGGCCGACCTGCCCATGGAACTGGGATCGGGGCAGCGCGGAGATCTCTACTGGCTGCTCTGGCGCACCTCGGAGGTTACGGGGGCGGGCGGTTCTGCTTACTGAATTCGGCCTTCAGGTTCCGCCGGCGATGCGCCGGATGACCAGACCCGCGGCGGCGAAACCGAAAGCCCCGGTGACGAAGGTCGCGGTGCCGTAACCGGAATCGCAATTCAGTTTCAACGATTCGCCGTCCACCGCCGGTTCACGCCGGGCGCAGGTGCCGCCATCGCGCGCGGGAAAGACAGGCGCTTCCGGCGAGTAAACGGCTTCCACTCCAAAGGCCTTTGCGCCGCCCGGAAAGCCGAACTCCTTGCGGAGCGTATCGCGGACCTTGGTTAGCAACCGGTCATGGGTGGTCCGCGCCAGATCAGCGATGCGGACCTGGGTCGGGTCCTGGCGTCCGCCTGCTCCGCCGCAAGTCACGATGGAAATCTGTTTCTCCCGGCAGAGAGCTATTAGCCGGCATTTGTTGGTCATGGTGTCGATGGCATCGACGACATACTGATAGCGATCCTGGAGCAGCGCCGCCGCGTTGGACTCGGTGAAGAAATCCGGCACCGGGCGCACGACACACTCGGGGTTGATGGCGCGAACCCGTTCCGCCATGACCTCGACCTTGGCTCGGCCGATGTTGGGATCGAGCGCATGCAACTGACGGTTCACATTGCTCACACAAATCTCGTCGAGGTCGATGAGCGTGAGGTGGCCGAGGCCCGAGCGAGCCAGCGCCTCGACCGCCCACGAACCCACGCCGCCGATGCCCACCACGCAGACATGCGCCGCGCGCAGCCGCCCCAGGGCCTCCGCGCCGAACAACCGCCCGATGCCGCCAAACCTGAATTCGTAATCACTCATCCGCCGGGAATTTACCCTGAGCACTCGAGGACTGCCCAATGCAAACTCGCGGGTCGGCCCGTGCCGCGGATGTCCGGGTATAATTCCTCCATTCCCAAACTCCCTGGCTGTGCTATAAACACCCCGTGCAAACGAAACTTCGATCCATTCTGGTTTTTGCCGCGCTGGTCGCGGTGTGCGCTTGTGCTCAGACGCCCCTCACTCCGAAACCCAATCGTCCCATGGAAACCAACGCCTCGACTGCCGCCAAACGTGAAGTCGCCCTCCTGGCTGGAGGTTGCTTCTGGGGCATGGAGGAGATTCTGCGCAAGATTCCCGGCGTGCTGGAGACCAAGGTCGGCTACACCGGCGGAACCCTGGCTCGTCCTACTTACAAGCTGATCTGCACCGGCATCACCGGCCACGCCGAGGGAGTGCAAATCACTTTCGATCCGGCCAAACTGACCTACGAGGAAGTGCTGGGCTATTTCTTCCGTCTGCACGATCCGACCACGCTGAACCAGCAGCACAACGACCGGGGCACGCAGTATCGCTCCGCGATTTTCTACACCAGCGAAGAGCAGAAGAAGACCGCCGAAAAGGTCAAGGAACGCGTGGACAAGTCGGGCAAGTGGAAGAAGCCCATCGTCACCGAGATCACCAAGGCCGGCGAGTTCTGGCCGGGCGAGGATTATCACCAGAAGTACCTGGTTAAGAACCCTGGCGGCTACAACTGCCACTTTCTGCGCGATTGAACTGAGTAGAAGCTCCGAGTTTTGTTCGGCCTGGACACAGGGTTGACCTCAGAGGCTGTCTGAAAAGTCGTTTGGCGGCGCAGGCCACTGGCCCCGGAGTGCGCCCGTCCCCGGGCGCAGCCACGTGGAAAAGGCGGCCGGTGTGGATTTCTCCAACGCGCTCGGCCTCATCACCTTGCTGCGCCCGTGGACGGGCGCACTCCGGGGCCGAATTTTCAGACCGGCTCTCAGGCCGAGCAATGCTCGGCGCTCCATTGTTTCCGCTTCGCTTTTCCGCCAACCGCTTCCAACATCCACACATGACGCAATTTCCAGAGTTGAAAGGGCAGGCGGTGGTCATCACCGGTGGTGCCAACGGCATTGGCGCGGCCACGGTTAGGGCATTCCACCAGCAGGAGGCGCGGGTTTTCTTTTGCGACACGGATGCCGCGCGTGGTGAGGCGCTGGCTGGCGAACTGGGCGCAGCCGTCACCTTCGGCGTCGTCAATCTGGCGGTGGAGGCGGAGATTCTGGCGTGGATTGAATCCATCAAAACCGCCGTCGGCAGCATCCGCGTGGTGGTGAACAACGCGGGGCGCGATCCGCGCATTCCATTTCTCGAAACGACTGCGCAACAATGGGACGAACTCTTCGCTGTAAATGTGCGCGCTGGTTTCCTCCTGGCGCGGGAGTGTGCCCCAGCCATGCCGCCGGGGGCTTCCATCATCAACGTCACCTCCATCGTGCTCTACAATTCGCCGAAGCAACTCGTCGCCTACGTGGCCACAAAAGGCGCGATGCTGGGTTTCACGCGATGCCTGGCGCGCGAGTTGGGCAGCCTGCGCATCCGCGTGAATTGTGTCTCGCCCGGCTGGGTGTTCACCGAGCGGCAGTTGCGCGAACATCTCAACGACGCGGCGCTGCAACTCATCGACGAGCACCAGTGCATCCCGGACCACATTCAGCCGGAGGAGATCGCACGAGTGATTCTGTTTCTCGCCAGCGACTTGAGCACGGTATTGACCGGGCAGGAGATCCTCGCGGATCGCGGCTGGGCGCATTCCTAGTTCACCGGGACAAAACGGGCCAAGGACAAGGAAAGGCCCGCAAAAGGCAAAGCAAACGCTTGCCGCAATCTGGCGGGGTCAGTTAAGAACCCCACGCATTTTTAGGAACTAAAACTTCATTACGAACATGGCTTACAAAGACGTGACCCCGCCCGCAGGCGGCAAGATCTCAATCGAAAACGGCAAGCTGACCGTGCCGGAGAATCCCATCGTTCCCTTCATCCGGGGCGATGGCACCGGCCCGGACATCTGGGCCGCGAGTGTGCGCGTCATGGACGCGGCGGTGGAGAAGGCCTACGGCGGGAAGCGCAAAATTTCCTGGTTCGAGGTGTTCGCCGGTGAGGAGTCGTTCAAGAAGTTCAACAACTGGCTGCCCGACGACACGGTCGAGGCGTTCAGGGAATATCTCGTCGGCATCAAGGGGCCGCTCACCACCCCCACCGGCGGCGGTATCCGCTCGCTCAACGTCGCGTTGCGCCAGATGCTCGACCTCTACGTCTGCCTCCGGCCCGTGCAATGGTTCACCGGCGTGCCCTCGCCTGTGAAGCATCCCGAGAAGGTCAACATGGTCATCTTCCGCGAGAACACCGAGGACATTTACGCGGGCATCGATTTCGAGGCTGGCCAGGAAATGGCGCTCAAGACGATTGAGTTCTTGAAAACGAATTTCCCCAAGGAGTTCAAAAAAATTCGCTTCGGCGAAACGCCCGACGTGGTCGGTATCGGTATCAAGCCCGTGTCCAAGACGGGCACGCAACGCCTCGTGCGTGCGGCCATCGAATACGCCATCGCGCAGCAGAAGAAGTCCGTGACGTTCGTCCACAAGGGCAACATCATGAAATACACCGAAGGCGCGTTCATGCAGTGGGGCTACCAGCTCGCGCGCGAGGAATACGGCGCGGAACTCGTGGACGGCGGCCCGTGGTGCAAGATTCCCGAGGGCAAGCGCGGCGCGGGCTTGGTCTTCAAGGACAGCATCGCCGACATCACGCTCCAGCAGGTGCTCACGCGCCCGAATGAATTTGAAGTCATCGCCACCTTGAACCTCAACGGTGATTATCTGAGCGACGCCCTCGCCGCGCAGGTCGGCGGCATCGGCATCGCGCCCGGCGGCAACATCAATTACCTCACCGGCCACGCCATCTTCGAAGCCACGCACGGCACCGCGCCCAAGTATGCGAACAAGGACGTGGTGAACCCCGGCTCGGTGGTGCTGAGCGGCGAGATGATGCTGCGCTACCTGGGCTGGACCGAGGCGGCGGATTTGATCCTCAAGGGTCTCAATGGGGCCATCGGCAGCAAGCGCGTCACCTACGACTTCGCCCGCCAGATGGAAGGCGCGACCGAGATCAAATGCTCGCAGTTCGGCGACAACATGATCGCGCACATGTAAGCGAGGCCGACTCGAACTCACCCATTCTGAAGCCGTCCGGTTTGCTTGCGAACCGGGCGGTTTTTCTTTTCGGGAGGGCAGGATTTGCTGAATCAGCGCACCTTGCGGCCGAAGAATTTCCCTTTGTCCGTGCTTCGTGGTGCTCCATTCTCCACCCATGTCAGGTTTGATCGCCATCGTTGGAAGGCCGAATGTCGGGAAGTCCGCGCTGTTTAATCGCATCGCGCGTCGGCGCATTGCCATCGTTCACGACCAGCCGGGTGTGACGCGCGATCGCGTCACAGCGGAAGTGGAGTGGGAGGGAGTGCCGTTCATGCTGGTGGATACCGGCGGCATCGGCCTGCTGCGGCGCGAGAAGTCGGACGATGTGATCATCAAGGCCGCCATCGAGCAGGTCGAGATCGCCATCGAGTCGGCCAACGTCATCATTCTCGTCGTCAACGTGCAGGAGGGCATCACGCCCCTGGATCAAGAAGTGGCCAAGCGCCTGCGCCAGGCCAATCGCCCCGTGCTGGTGGCCGTGAACAAGGTGGACACGGAGCGGGTGATTCCCGAGGTCGATGCTTTTAGCCGGTTGGGCTTCGACAAGATTTTTCCCGTCACCGCCATTCACGGCGAGGGCATTAATGAGTTGATGACTGAAGCGGCGAAGCATCTTTCGCGTGAAGATGTCCTTCCGGAGGAGCCGGAGGATTCTCCCGCCGACGAGCCAGGCGACGAAGCCGAACCGAAGAAGTTCAAAGCAGGACCGCTCAAGCTCGCCATCGTCGGACGTCCCAACGTCGGCAAGTCTTCCATCATCAACGCGCTCACCAAATCCGAGCGCGTCATCGTCAGCCCGATTCCCGGCACGACGCGCGACGCCATCGACGTGCCCTTCGAGGTCGAGACGGATGGCGTGCGACAAAAGTACATTCTGATCGACACCGCCGGCATGAGGAAGAAGGGCCGCGTGGACGATTCGATTGAGTTCTTCAGCGTGAAGCGCAGCGAAGACTCCATCGAGCGCGCCGACATCTGTATCCTCGTGCTGGATGCCGAGGAGGGCATCATCGAGCAGGACAAGAAGATCGCGGCCAAGATCACCGAGGCCCGCAAGGCCTGCATCATCGTGATCAACAAATGGGACTTGATGGAGGATGCGGTCCGCAAAACGCGCGAGGAGGAAATCGAGCGGCGGAACAAGAAGGATCGCGGCCACGGCAAGCGCCTGAGCACGCTGGTCGAGTTCGGCGAATGGGTGCAGGACTTGTTGTTCTTTCTCGACTATGCGCCAGTGATTTTCACCTCGGCAAAATCTGGATTTCATCTGGACCGTTTGCTCGAAGCGGTTCGTTACGTCGCAGCCGAGTTGCAGAAGAAGGTTCCGACTTCGATTCTCAACCGCACCTTGCACGATGCCGTCGTGCGTCGTCAGCCGGTCAGCGCCGTTGGCCATCGCCTGAAATTCTTTTACTCCACGCAAGTGCGCCAGGCACCGCCGACGTTTCTGCTCTTCGTGAATCGTGACGAGCTTTTCTCCGACGCCTACAAGAAGTATCTCGCGGGCAAGATGCGCGAAGCCTTCGGCTACGAAGGCTGCCCGATCCTGCTCGTCCCGAAGGCCCGCCCGAAGACCATCGATCCGGTGCGCAAGTTCAAGGATCGCGGGCCGCGCACTGCGCGCGACGCGAAGCACGATGCGCGTCGGCCCCGGGCATCCTTGCCGGGGCGCAAGGGGTGATTGCGGAAAGTGTTCCGTGAAACAGTAATCAGTGTCCCGCAAGTCAGTGCTGCATCGCCCGGTCAGGCTCCAAGCCGCGATACTGATTACTGATGAGTGTTTCACCGATTACTTCCTAGCTTCGTGCTTGTTCACACCTGTTAATAACCGCCCCGTTCCCTCGTTTTTCTTCGGTTTTTCCCTCATTTGTTTTGTGAAAAACCGGCCAAAAACCTACCAGCAATTATTCCCGAAGAAAATTCTTGCCGCCACAAGGTGTGGGGCTATCGTCGCCCACGCTGCCCAGTAATGGTGGGTCTCCCGGTAGAGGAACCGAGGGATTGAACTGCCATTTTTTGGGTAGTAAGCGTCCGGAATCGCACAGGAACACGCAGTTTACTACGTTGTCACCATGCCTCCGGACGCGCCCAACTCTAAGCCAAAGGAAAATGCCATGATTGACGCCCGCGAAGAAGTCGCCTCGTCCGCCACCAAGTCGTCGCGTCGCAGTGCCGCGACCGCCGCCGCCCCCGCCCGGGCCACCAAACCCGGCGCGGCCAAGAAAGGACTCCGCCTCGAGCGCGTCTTCAGCGATGCCAAAATCAAACCTTTCGATCAGATCGAATGGGATCGGCGCACCGCCGAAATCACCGATGACGGCGGTAAGGTCATCTTCAAGCAGGAGAACGTCGAAGTGCCGAAGTCATGGTCGGTGCTCGCGACGAAGGTCGTCGTGTCGAAATACTTCTACGGCGAGCAGCACACTCCTGAGCGCGAGACGAGCGTCCGCCAGCTCATCCACCGCGTCACCCGCACCATCGCGGACTGGGGCGTCAAGGACGGCTACTTCACCAAGGAGCAGGGTGAGGTGTTCTACGACGAGCTGACCTGGCTCTGCGTCAATCAGCACGGCGCGTTCAACTCTCCGGTCTGGTTCAACGTCGGCCTCTACCACGAGTACAACGTCGGCAAAGCTTCGACCAAGGGCAACTGGTTCTACAACCGCAAGACCGGCAAAGCCGAGCGCGCCAAGACCCAGTACGAATATCCCCAAGGCAGCGCCTGCTTCATCCAGAGCGTCGATGACAACATGGAGAGCATCATGCACCTCGCCTACAGCGAGGCCATGCTCTTCAAGTTTGGTTCCGGTACCGGCACCGATCTTTCGCCCATCCGCTCCTCGCGCGAAAAACTTTCCGGCGGTGGCCGCCCCAGCGGTCCTTTGTCGTTCCTCAAAGTTTACGATCAGGTCGCGAATGTGGTGAAGTCCGGTGGCAAGACGCGCCGCGCGGCCAAGATGAACACCCTCCGAGACTGGCACGGCGACATCGAGGAATTCATCGACGCCAAGCAGAAGGAAGAAAAGAAAGCCTGGGCGCTCATCGAGATGGGCTACGACGGCAGCTACAATGGCGACGCCTACGGCTCCGTCATGTATCAGAACGAGAACCTCTCCGTGCGCGTCAGCGATGAATTCATGACCGCCGCGCTCGACGGCAAGGAATGGTGGACCAAGACCGTCAACGGCAAGAACCTCCAGAAGAAGGACGCCTCCACGCTCCTCGACAAGATTGCCCAGGGCACCTGGATCTGCGGTGACCCCGGCCTGCAATACGACGGCGCCATCCAGAAGTGGCACACCTGCAAGGGCACCGAGCCCATTCACAGCACCAACCCGTGCAGCGAATACGTGTTCCTCAACAACACCGCCTGCAATCTTGCTTCGCTCAACTTGATGAAGTTCAAGAAGGACGACGGCGTGTTCGATGTCGAGCGCTACAAGGCCGCTGCCCGCATCTACATCACCGCGCAGGAAATCCTCGTGGACAACGCCTGCTATCCCACCGCGGTCATCGCCGAGAACTCCCACATCTTCCGCACCCTCGGCCTCGGCTTCGCCAATCTCGGCTCGCTCTGCATGAGCTACGGTTTGCCCTACGACTCCGACGAAGGCCGTGCCCTCGCCGGTGCCCTCACCGCCATCATGACCGGTGAAGCCTACGAGCAATCCGCCGACATCGCCGCGCAGATGGGTGCCTTCAAGGGCTACCGCGACGCGCGCTGCTCCGGCGTCGAGAAGACCGTCAAGAAGGACAACGTCGAATCCATGCTCGACGTCATCAAGCTCCACCGCGCCGCCGTGGAGACCATCCAACCCAGCGCTGACTTCAACTATCTCAAGGAAGAGGCCCGTGCCACCTGGACCAGTGCCCTCGCCAAGGGCGAGAAGCACGGCTACCGCAACGCCCAGGTCACCGTCCTCGCGCCCACCGGCACCATTGCCTTCCTCATGGACTGCGACACCACCGGCATCGAGCCGGACATCGCGCTCGTGAAATACAAACTGCTCGCCGGCGGCGGCATGTTGAAGCTCGTCAACCGCGGCGTGCCCCAGGCCCTCGAACGACTTGGATACACCGCCGCGCAAAACGCGAAGATCATCGCCCACATCGAGCAGCACGACACCATTGAAGACGTCACCGAGGAAGATGGCAGCCTCATCAAGAGCGGCCTCAAGGCCGGCCACCTCCCCGTCTTCGACTGCGCGTTCAAGGCCCACAAAGGCACCCGCTCCATCAGCTACACCGCGCATCTCAAGATGATGGGTGCCGCCCAGCCCTTCATCTCCGGCGCCATCTCCAAGACCGTCAACATGCCCAACGACGCCACCGCCGAGGAAATCCGCAGCGCCTACGTCGATGCCTGGCAGATGGGCCTCAAGTGCGTCGCCATTTATCGCGACGGCTCCAAGCGCAGCCAGCCCCTCAACACCAAGAAGACGAACGAAAACAAGGACGGCCAGACCGCCACCGCCACCGCCGCCGTCGGGCGCATGCAGGAACTCGAGGGCGAGATCGAGGAACTCGAAACCCTCGTCGCCGGCCTGCGCAAGGAAACCGGCAAGCCCCTCCGCCGCCGCCTCTCCGACACCCGCATGGCCGTCAACCACAAGTTCGACATCGCCGGCCACGAGGGCTACCTCACTGTCGGCTGCTTCGATGACGGCCGCCCCGGCGAGCTTTTCGTCACCATGGCCAAGGAAGGCAGCACCATCGGCGGCCTCATGGACACCATCGGCGCGCTCACCAGCATGGCCTTGCAATACGGCGTGCCCCTGGAAAGCCTGGTCAAGAAGTTCGCGCACCAGCGCTTCGAGCCGAGCGGCTTCACCAAGAACCCCGACATCCGCAACGCCAGCTCCATCATCGACTACGTGTTCCGCTGGATGGGCTGCCAGTTCGTGAGCGGCTACAAGGAAAGCACCGCGCCCAAGCATCCGCAGCCCGACCTTCCGCTGGCCGGCCTGCCCGAGGTGGACCAGGCCGCCGCCAACCGCACCTCGCAGGAGCTGCCGCCCACCCACGACACCGACCTGATCGAGCACCGCCCCATGGGCAGCACCGTGCAGGTGCAGAGCCGCACTACCCAGATCACGCTCACCTCCAGTTTCGTGAACCAGACCGACGCGCCGCACTGCCCGAGTTGCGGCAGCATGACCGTGCGCAACGGCGCCTGCTACAAATGCCTGAACTGCGGCGAATCACTGGGGTGCAGCTAAACAGCTTCTGACCAAGAAGGGTTGGGGGGAACCAAAGGGCCGGAGCTGCGCAAGTGGCTCCGGTCTTTTTAAGATTATGCCCGGAATAAAATGGTATAAAACAAAAGCGTTTAGAGTCGCAGTAGTGATCGCATTACTGAGACTCGTCTAATAGAGTGACAAGCGGGCCGGGTGCGGGCAGGATGGGGCCATGTCCAAGCAACGCGATCATGGAGCGATGGAGAAGCGGCGGCTCCAAGCGG
>JANOQV010000276.1:0-1794 GCA_031414955.1 Pedosphaera sp.
CGCCCGCCTGTTTGAGCGAACCAATCGGCGCCAGCTCCTCGCCTGCGATGCCTTTGGTAATCGCGCCCGTCAGGAAGACATTCACCACACCGTCGCGCTCCGCCTTGTCGTGAATCAACGCCACCGTGCCGGCGTTGTCGATGGAGGGCGACGTGTTCGGCATGCAGACGACCGAAGTAAAACCACCGCGCGCCGCCGCCTTGGTTCCGGTGGCGATGGTTTCCTTGGCCGACTGGCCCGGCTCGCGCAGGTGAACATGCAAATCGATCAAGCCGGGGCAAACCACCATCCCGGAGACATCGCGCCGCTCCACGTCCGCAGCCGCCTGACGTCCGGCATCCGCGCCCACGGCGGCGATTTTGCCGTCGCAAATCAAGACATCGGCCATCGCATCAAAGTGGTTGGCTGGGTCGATGACGCGTCCGCCGGTTAGAAGCAAGGAACTCATGCGGGGCGGAGCCTACACGGACGCGAATTGACAAGGCAAGAGTGCTCGATATAGTCCGTCCACAGTCGCGGGCGTAGCTCAATGGTAGAGTTCCAGTCTTCCAAACTGGCCACGCGGGTTCGATTCCCGCCGCCCGCTCCACTTCACAGAAATTTCCCTCCACCCCAACGCGCCAGCCGTGACTTTTCATTTGCCCAAGCTCCTGCTCTGCCCGACTCTTTCAAAACCATGAACCGTCGCCTCGCCTGGCTATATTGCCTCGTCGCTCTGTGGAGTCTCGACGTGGCGTCGCTTATTGGCGCGGACCTTTCCACCGCGACCAATACCAGCGCCATCTCAGCCCAGGACTTTGCCAAGCAGCAGCAGATCAAAGCCACGACCAAGCGCGTCGGCGATCAGCTGGAAGGCGTCATTGGCGAGTTCGACCGCAATGGCATCACCGGCGAAGACGCGAAGGTGCTGCGCGCGATTCGCGGCGTGCTGGATCGGTTGTCCGAAAAGGAGATGGCGACCGTGCTCGAGTTTCTCCAGCAATCCCGCACCGCGACCGATTCCACCGTGGCCAACCGAAGCGCCACCGAAGCCTACGCCGGCCAGAAGGCCATCGTGGTCCAGCTCCAGCAGCTCGTGCTCGAGTATCAACGCCAGCAGGCGCTCTACGAGATTTCGCTCCGTCTCAAGGAACTCGCCACGCGCCAGACCGCGAACATGTGGCAGGGCGTCGCGCTAGCCAAGGCCACCGAAAACAAGACCAGCTTCGGCGCGTTCGACGAAAACCAGCGCATCAGCCTGCGCTACCAGCAGTCCGAGCAAAACCCGCTCAAGGACGAGACCGCCGCCATCCTCGGCCGGCTCGAACGTCTCGCGAAGGAAATCACCGACGGCTCCGCGGCGGATCGCGCCAAGGCTGCCGTTCAACAGGCGAAAGAAGGCGGGTTGAGCAGCGCGCTCGTCTCAGCGGCGGATGAATTGAAGGAGGAGAAACTGAAAATCCTCTCCGCCATCGGCAACGAGAAGAAGGCCCGCGATCAGATGCGCGAAGTGGCGCGGCTGCTCATCCTTTCGCAGGATGCTGCCGACTCGTTGAAGCAGGCCATTCTCGAACTCGATCGCGCCATCGATTCACAGAAGGGTCTCGCCGCGGAAACCGTCAAGGCCCGCAAGAGCGACGAGGCCGACAAGCGCGCCACCGACCAGGCCGCCGTGGTGGACGACACGGATCTCATCCGCCGCGACATCGACACGCTCGCGCCCATCGCCTCCGAATATTTGCGTGCCGCCACGGACAAGATGCAGGAATCGCGCGCCAGCCTCAGCGCCAACGACGACGTGAAGAAGCGTGTGCT
>JANOQV010000277.1:0-9024 GCA_031414955.1 Pedosphaera sp.
GGTTGGCCCTCGCACCGGCTCCCCCCCCCCCCGCGTCCGCGACTGCGTGTTTGAGGAACCGCGGGTGCTTAATTCAACCCCGCGCCCCGGGCGGCCCGCGCTCGGTCAAGCAAACCTCAGCACGTTCTTGATCCCGGTGGCCTTGCCCAGCAACAACTCGTTCGCTTTCCCGAGATCATGCCGGGCCGTGATGACCGCGCGCACCGCGTGCGGCCAGCGTTGCATGAAGAGGCCCAGGTCGCGGGTTGCGGCGTCGAAGGCGTCGCGTCCGGCATTCACCGTGCCGACCAGCACCTGATTTTTCAGGACCATGTTGCGCATGATGAATTCGCCATCAACGGAGATGTGCGGCAGCGGATGTCCCGGGATGCCGGTGAAAACAAAGATGCCGTTCAAGCCGAGCACTTGCAGCACGTCAAAGGCGATCTTGGCCCCGCCCACAGCCTCGTAAATCACGTCGATCTTGCCCAGGCGCTGTTCCAGTTCGGCCGGGGAAACTTCCTCGGAAGAGATGTATTCCACGCCGAAGCTCTGTACGAGTTCGGATTTTGGATTCGGCGCCTTGGAGCGCGAATAAACGTAGGTGTCGAAGCCCGCCACCTTGAAGGCCATCGCGCCAAGGATGCCGATGGGACCTGCGCCAAGAATCACCGCCCGGTGGCCGGTGGCCGCCGGGCTGCCCGGCGCGGCCGGCCAGCCCCAGTGCAGGCGCTTTTGCACCTGCGCGATTTGAATCAGCGCCTTTTCCGCCACGGTCAGCGGTTCCATCAAGACCGCCACGTCGCGCAGGGATTGGGGCACAGTGCAGAGAAACTTCTCATGATCCACGACCTCCTCGGTCATAAAGCCGTGATACTCCTTGATGCCGCGCTCCACGAAATCACCGGTGGTGCAGAAGTCGGAGCGATCATGCCGGCACGGCACGCAGTGCGAGTGAGGGCAGGGGCGGCGCACCATCGGCACCACGAGGTCGCCGGGCTTCATGTCGCTGACGCCAGCCCCTACTTCCGTGACTTCCCCCAGGCATTCATGACCGAGAACCAAGTGTTCAAATCCGTCCGGCGGATTGCCGTAGTCAAACCGGCAGATCTCGCGATCCGTGCCGCAGATGCCGACCTCGATGGTGCGAAATTTCACCTCGGTGGAGGCGGAGAGCACCGGCGCGGGATGTTCGATCATTCCCACGTTGCGTTTCTTCGGATTGACAGCAATGGCTTTCATTCAAGGGCGCGGAGTGTGGCGAACGAACGAGGTGATTTCAACTGCTCATAATCCACTTTGGTCTGAGAAACGAAGTTGGAGCGAATCCACAAGGCAATAAACCCAGCTCGAAAACTCACTCAACCCATCGACCGATGAGCAGGTGGGAAGGGTCTGAGGCCAGGGCAGACGCATCTAATTTCGCGGTGTTTCGCAAGAAATCCCAAAACCCAAAACCAGGCGTTCGCACTCCCATGGGAGTTTGGAATTGAGAGCTTGTTTGGGATTTGGATTTTGGGTTTTAGCCCGTGGAGCCAAGTATTTTGATGCGTCTGCCCTGGGTCTGAGGCGCTGTTGTCACAGAATCTTCACTTAAGCCAGCGGCGGGCGCTCTCGATAAACCATGTGCAATGGAACCGCTAATTTTGGTCATCGACGACGACGAGAAAGTTCGTGAACTCATCTCGGACATTCTGAGCGCGTTCAATTTTCGCGTGGCGCTGGCAGAAACTTCCGAAGCCGGCGTGGCCGCCGCGCGGGAAGAACACCCCGATGTCATCCTGTGCGATGTGATTCTTCCTGACGCCGTGGGCTTCGACACGGTGCGCACCCTGAAGGACGATCCCGCGACCAAAGACACTCCGGTGGTGCTCATGACGGGCTTTCCTTACATGAAGCAATACGATGCAAAGGGATCGAACCTGGTCCTGCTCAAGCCGTTTTCAATGGCCTGCATCGTCGAAACTGTTCGTGAAGCTCTGGCCAAAGTCGCGGCCACGCAGGTTGCGGCTGCCCACTGAGCGTTCCCTCAATTCCGTTCCGTCCTTCCTGCGCATTCAGGCTAGACAGCTTTTTCGCGAGCGCTTAAACACTCCCGCGCAGCAACTAAAAAAATTATGAGTAACACTTACGTTCCAATGATCAGTTCCGGAGTCGCCGGCCCACTCGGCGTGCTTCACCTTCCTCGTCTCTGGCTCAAGGCTTCGCTGGAAGCGGCCGGCAAACTTGCCGCCGGCTATCCCGGCATCGGCAAGGGCTATGACATGATGACGATCAGTGCCCTTGGTTTGAACGAGGCGGCGGTACGCGCGTTCATCGCGAGCAAGCCGACCTATCCGCAGTTCGAGTCCTGGGTCAAAGCCCAGCCCGGCGTGAAGCTCGACAAGGCCACGCTCTACAAGCACAACCAGTCCATCCTCGGCTACATGCACGACGACGCCACGCGCAAGGGCATCCTCGGCGCCGGCGGCATCACGGATGAGAGCGGAGTGAATCCCGGCGCGGTGGACCTGAACAACCTGGACGACTGGCAGGAATTCCATGCGGCGGTGCTGAAGTAACCGAAGACATTCCTCGGAGTAACGAAGACGGCGCCAGCGCAAGCTGGCGCCGTCCCGTTTGGGTGGCACAGCGCGGACCGGCCAGACCGGTCAAGGCGCGCTGGAAAGTGTGATGCGAAACCGTCCGTCCTCGATCTCGAAGCCATCCCCGCTGCACCGGAAGCTGCCGTACACTTCCGTGGCGGTGGTGCTGACGTAGATGGCGCCGTTGGTCGCGGCGGTGCTGGTCTCCAAATCGGTGTAGAGCGCGGCGCGGTTCACAAACGAAGCCGCCTCGGAAAACCCGTAGCGAAAACTTCCCGGCTGCGCGTTCGGCACGGAGAACAGAAAGCCCCGCGGCAAATCGACGGCGCTGACGTTGATGATGAAGTTCGACGAGGTGACAATGGCCTCGAAAAGATTCTCCGTGGCCAGGCCGGACGTGGTGCGGAAGTTGACCCCGTTCACCTTGGCTTCCACCGAGTTCCGCAGCATGTCGTCCGGGAAGGGAATGATCAGCGCCGTCGTGGCCTGGGAGAGCAAGTTGTCCAGCCGCCGCTTGGCCGGGTCGTAGAGGCTCGCGACGCGACGAATCCTGACGGCATTGTTCAATCGCCGGTGGGTGCGAGAGAGACGGTCAAACTTCCTTTCCGCCGCCGCCGCCGCCGTGGAGGTGGGGAGTTCGAGCACGAGGCCGGAGATAAAGCTGTATTCGTTGTTAAATACCGCCACCAGATTCGAGGCCACGATCCGAAGCCCATTGGTGTAAGCCGAACGGTGATGCAGCCGGTCGCTCAAAAGCAGGAGGGTCTTCCCATCCCGGCGCGTGGTGTCATCCAGAATGGTTTTGGTCTGTTGGAGTCTGCGCAGTTGCGCCCGCTGGGCCAGACTCAGAGTGGGCAGCGCCGTCAGTTGGGCAATATCGTTGGTCAACTGCGTGTGTACCGGCGCGAACAAAATGGGCGTCAACGCGAAGCAGGGCAGGGCGGTGGCCGCCAGCAGCAGGCAGGACAGAAGGCGCGGGAGACGGAATAGTTCACCAATGGTGGTCGCGACCAAATTCATTCTGGGTAGATCAATGCCTGGGAGCGAGACACTTCACAAGTCGTACTCTTGAGGCACCTGCCCTCCGTATAACCCCGGTATCCATGAAGCTAAGTCGTACCTGCTTCAGTCCCCGAGGAGCCGCTTCAACTTCGACCGCGCATCGTCCTCGCGGGCATTCGCACCCTTGCCAGTCCAAGCGGCCTTCTTCATGTCGAAGTATTCGCAGAAGTTCGCCATGTGCTTCTCCAGCACCAGATCGGCCCGGCGTTCGCGGCACTGTTCGGACACTGTCCGGTCATAGTGGATGCAATTGAGGCAGACCTTGAGGTCGGCCCCGCATTGGGCGCAGGTCTCAATGCGGCCAGGGTTGCCCGGCAGTTTGTAGTCGCAGCCGCAGTTCTGGCAGTGGCGTGTCATCAGGCCAATAAAAAGCATCGCGGCGCTGGGGCCAAATCATTTTGCAGCGCGGACCTTTCGGATGCGCTGTTGTCCCTCGCAATTCTGCCATTGCCGCCGCGTGCCCGCCGCGTTCACCATCGGCCCGTGCTCCCAACACCAGTCAGTCTTGCTTTGATGGTGCTTGCACTGGTTGCCGCCGGGCTGACGAGTTGCAAGCCTGCGGTCGATTCGCGCCCGTCGTCCTCGACCCGGCAACCCGCGTGGTTCGAAGACGTGACGGTGAAAAGCGGCTTGCACTTCGTCCATGACTCCGGCGCGACAGGAACATTCTTCATGCCCGAATCCATCGGCTCGGGCGGCGCGCTCTTTGACTTCGACAACGACGGGCGGCTGGATGTCTATCTCGTCCATTGTGGCGGAACGAATTTTACCTCGCGCCATCAACTCTTTCATCAGCAGTCCGACGGTGCGTTCCGCGACGTGAGCGCCGGCTCAGGACTCGACGTGAACGGCCACGGCATGGGCGTCGCCACCGGCGATGTGAACAACGACGGACGGGTGGACGTGCTCCTGACCGAGTACGGTCGCGCGCGACTCTTCCTGAATCGCGGCAGCGGAAAGTTTGAGGACGTGACTGCCACGTCTGGAATCGACAACACGCGCTGGGGAACCTCGGCGGCCTTCTTCGACTACGACCGCGACGGCTGGCTCGATCTCGTGATCGCCAACTACGTCGATTACAGCCCCACCGAGAAATGCTTCGACACGCGCGGGGCGCAGGAATACTGCGGCCCGCAGGCGATGCCCGGCACCGTCACCAAACTCTTCCGTAATCTCGGCGCGACAAACGGTGCCGCGCGCTTCTCAGATGAATCCGTGCGCTCGGGGCTGGCGCGCAAGATTGGCCCCGCGCTGGGCGTGGTCTGCGCCGATTTCACGGGTGACCGTTGGCCGGATATTTTTCTCGCCGATGATGGCCAGCCCAATCGCCTGTTCGTGAACCGTCACGACGGCACGTTCACCGAGGAAGCGGCAACCCGCGGGCTTGCTTACACCATGCTGGGCGGCACGGCGGCGAACATGGGCGTGGCGCTCGGCGATGTGAACGGCGACGAACTGTTCGACGTGTTCGTGACCCATCTCGCGTGGGAGCAACATACGCTCTGGCAGCAAGGCCCGCGCGGTGTGTTTCAGGACCGCACGGCGGCGGCGGGACTCAACGTGGCCGCGTGGCGCGGCACGGGCTTCGGCACCACGCTGGCTGATTTCGATCTGGATGGCGCCAACGACCTCGCGCTGGTGAATGGTTTGATCAAGCGCGGTGATGATCCCGCGCCGCGCCTGCCCGGCCTCGCCTCGTTCTGGTCGCCCTACGCGCAGCGCAATCAACTGTTCGCTAACGATGGGCAGGGCCGCTTTCGTGACATCTCCGCCGACAACGCCGCGTTCTCTGGCTTGGCTGCGGTCGGCCGCGGATTGCTCTCCGGCGATCTCGACAACGACGGTGCAATGGACGTCATCGCGACCAGTGCAGGCGGCCCGGCCCGTGTCTTCCGCAACATTGCATCGCGTCGTGGTCACTGGCTCTCGGTGCGTGCGGTGAACTCCCCACAGGGCGGGCGCGATGCCTACGGAGCGGAAGTCATCGTGTTGTCAGGCGCGAAACGCTGGTGGCGATTGGTGCAGCCCGGCACCGGGTATCTGGTCAGCAATGATCCGCGCGCACACTTCGGATTGGGCAGCGCGACAACGTTCGACTCCGTGACGGTGATTTGGCCGGATGGCACCGAAGAAATCTTCCCAGGCGGCCAGGCGGATCAGTTACTCGTCCTCAGTCAGGGCGGCGGGAAAAAGAAATGAAGTCACGCCGTCAGCCCAAGCGCCGCGTCGCGCCACTTTCCCGCAGGCGGTGGATTTTCGTCGTGCTCGGAGCGGCGGTGCTGGTAATCGCCTTCGCACTCTGGCGGGCCCGGGAAATGGTTCCTGCTGTTCCGAAAATTCCCATGCAGACCCTGGATGCATCCTCCGCCGGGTTGCTCCAGAAACACCTCGACGCAGTGCGAGTCGCGCCTCGCTCGGGTGCGGCTTGGGGAAATCTGGGTGCGTCGCTGCGGACCTTCGAGTTCAAGACTCAGGCGGAACATTGTCTCTCTATTGCTGCGCACCTCGATCCGCAGGAGGCCCGCTGGCCCTATCTCCACGGCACGTTGGTCGCGCTGCGTTCGCCGCTGGAGGCGGTTCCTTTTCTGCAACGTGCCGTGGTGCTCTGCGGTAACACGCCGGCCGCTCCGCGTCTGCGCCTTGCGTCGTTGCTGGCCGAGAACGGCCGCCCGGACGAGGCGCGGCGCGAACTCGAAGCGCTCCTCCTCGCTGTTCCGGATCATGCGCCCGCCCTGCTGACCCTGGCCCAGCTTGAGAATGCTCGCGGCGACGCCGCGACCGCGCTGGCTCTCACGGATCGGTGCCTCAAGGATCCGCGCACCGCCCGCGCCGCCTGGACTTTGCGCGGCGTGCTCTTGCAACGGGCCGGAAAGTCTGACGACGCCCAGTCCGCTTCCGTCCGCGCCGCGAGCCTGCCTCCGGATTTGCCGGTCCAGGATCCGTTTGCCAACGACGCCCGCCAGTCGCGTTCCGATCCACGTTGGCTGAGCGATCAGGCGCAACGCCTCCTCATGACCCGGCAACTCAGCGCCGCCGCGCCCTTCGTGGACCAGTTGCAGCGCGAACACCCTGGCTTCGCCGAGACGTGGCTGGTCGCGGGTCGCCTGCAATTGATGCAGCGGCGCTTCGCGGAGGCGGAGGCTTCCCTGGCGCGGCATCTCACGCTGGAAACGAATTCAGTCAACGGTCTGTTCCAGCTTGGGCTCGTCCTGCTCGAACAAGACAAGCTGGGGGAAGCCGCCACCGTGTTTGCCCGCGCGGTGCAACTGAAACCTGATTTTGGTCCCGCGTATTTTAATCTGGGCGTCGCGCTCGGGCGCTCCGGCCAGAAGCCCGAAGCCGTCGCTTCTTTCCGCGAAGCCATTCGCCACAACCCCGAACGTATCGACAGCTATATCCTGCTCGCGGACCTGCTCTTCGATCTGGGCGCGCGGGTTGAGGCCCAAGCCGTCGCGCGTCAGGCCGAGATTTTGAACCCCACCGACCGCCGGTTGGCGCAGTTGCGGAACAAGATTGGGCAGGAGTGAGCGAAAGCAGAGGCATCAAGCACCAAGGTCCAAGCTCCAGATAAACACCAAACACCAAGAACCAAACGAGCGCGCTCTGGTGGTGTTTGAGATTTGGAGCTTCTTTGGATCTTGGTGCTTGGAGCTTGGAGCTTTCTTCGTGTTTGCTCTCCCCATGTCCTGGAACGTCCTGATCACCGCCCGCACCATGAACGAAACCGGCCTGCGCGCTTTGCAATCCCTGCGCGACGCCGGTGCCAACGTCATCATCCCGCCCAAGCAGGGGCCGCTGCCCGAGGCGGAACTGCTGCCGCATCTTCCGAACGTCGATGCCGTGCTCGCGAGCATGGACAAGTTCACGGACGCGGTGCTCAGTTCGCCCGAGGCCCAGTCGCTCAAGCTCATCTCGCGCTGGGGCGTGGGCTACGATGCGATTGATATTCCTTCCGCCACGCGCAACGGCATCGCGATCGCGTATTGCCCCGGCATGTTGAATGAGGCCGTGGCCGACTACGCCTTCTCGCTGCTCTGCGCGCTGGCGCGGCGCGTGCATGAAGGGCACGTCATCATGCGCGGCGGCGAATGGAAGCTGGCCTGGGGCCACAACATTCACGGCAAGACGCTGGGCATTCTCGGCTGCGGGCGCATCGGGCAGGCCATGGCGCGGCGCGCGGCGGGCTTCGGGATGAAGCTGCTCGGCTACGATGTTGCGCCCAGCGAAGAAGCGAAGAAGCTCGGCGTCCAGTTTGTCTCGCTCGACGAACTGCTCGCGCAAAGCGATTTTCTCACCCTGCATTCCGCGCTCACGCCGGAGAACCGCAACATGATCGGAGAAACCCAACTACGCCGCATGAAACCGAGCAGCTACCTCATCAACACCGCGCGCGGCGCGCTCATCGACGAGAATGCGCTGGTGCGCGCTGTGACCGAGAAGTGGATCGCGGGCGCGGCGCTCGATGCCTACGTTGTCGAGCCATTGCCGAAGGAGCATCCGCTGCGCAGCGCGCCGAATCTGCTCATCACGCCGCACCAGGCTTCGTGCAGCTACGAGACGGGCGAGCAAGTGAGCGACGCGGCAGCAGCGGCGATTGTGGAACTGATGAACGGACGCAAGCCGCGCTGGGTGGTGGATGAGAAGGTGTATACGGCGGCGAATCTGCGGGCGAAACTCGGATGAAAGCTCCAAGCACCAAGATCCAAGCTCCA
Source organism: Pedosphaera sp. (assembly GCA_031414955.1). Classification (GTDB taxonomy): domain Bacteria; phylum Verrucomicrobiota; class Verrucomicrobiia; order Limisphaerales; family SIBH01; genus JANNGC01. Next base: position 8,339 of record JANOQV010000277.1, read on the forward strand.
GATAAAAACCAAACACCAAGCTCCAACCCGCGCGCCGCCGTCTGGTGTTTGATGTTTGTAGTTTGGAGCTTCTTTGGATCTTGGTGCTTGGATCTTGGAGCTTCTTTTTCCGCGGCAACATTTCTCAACAACCCATGAAACAGAATCCCGTCCGACACAAACTCAAACGCGGCGAAGCCTCCTTCGGCACCTGGCTCACGCTGCCCGACATTTTCACCGCCCAGCTCATGAGCAAGATGGGCTTCGACTGGCTCACCATCGAGATGGAGCACGCGCCCATGTCCATCGACATGACGGCGGCGATGTGCGCCACCGTGGCCAATGCCGGCGTCGTGCCGCTCACGCGCATTCCCATCAACAGCGTCGAGAACATCAAGCGCGTGCTCGACACCGGCGCGTGGGGCATCGTGGTGCCGATGGTCAATTCGCGCGCGGAAGCCGAGGCCGTCGTCGAGGCGGCGCGCTACCGGCCCATCGGCAAGCGCTCCATCGGCGGCTCGCTGCACGGCGCGAACTTCGACACCGATCCCTCGACCTATTACGCGAAGGCCAACGACGAAATCCTCGTCATCATCATGGCCGAGCATGTGGACGCGGTGGAGCGCGCGGATGAAATCTTCTCCGTGCCGGGCATCGACGCCGTGTTCATCGGGCCGAACGATCTGCACGCCTCGATGAACCTGCCG
>JANOQV010000278.1:0-3289 GCA_031414955.1 Pedosphaera sp.
AGTTCCATTACGAAGAACGGACGGCCTACGTCGGTCGTGCCCGCGTCCAGCACCTTGGCGATGTTCGGATGATCCATCATCGCCAGCGCCTGCCGCTCCGCCTCGAAGCGCGCGACCACCTGCTTGGTGTCCATGCCCAGCTTGATCACCTTCAGCGCCACTCGCCGCCGCACCGGCTCCGTCTGCTCGGCCACATAGACCACGCCGCACCCGCCCTCGCCGACCCGCTCGAGAAGTTTGTAGCGGCCGAGCGTCTGGCCCACGGCTTCGTCGGGTGCGTCGGCGAAGTCGAGTTTGATGGTGGCTTTGACGGTGGACGCAGCGGTGCTCAGTACGTCCTCCGGCTGGTCGTGCGCGGCGAGCAGGGCGTCGAGACGGGCGCGCAAGGCCGCATCGCCTTCGCATTCGGCGTCGAGCCACGCGGCGCGTTTCGCTGCGGGCTTGCTCAGTGCGAGCTGAAACAGAAGTTCTTCACGGTCTGGGTTCATCGTTATTTGGTTTCGTTCATCAAGTTGCGGCGGACACGCGCCTACACCGATTGGAAACATTCAACATCTCAGGGCGCATTTATCCGGCCCGATTTGGCAAACTCTTGCATCCGCAGGCGCCAGGTGTTTCCGTCCAACCAACTCATAACGCCGCGCTCATCCAGGGACATGCCGGTCTGCGCCTCGATCCAATGCTCGATGGTTGGAACCGGACCGGTGAAGGGTTCCGGGACGCGCCAGATTTTCGCGCCGCGAAAGGTTGGCCCTTGCGGCTGCCAGAATGCCTTGGCCTGACTGCTGACGATGGCGCGCAGGCCGTCGGGACTGAACTGCACGTCCATGAGCGGCCCGTGATTGAACACCGGCGGCCCGAGCAATTGTGCGGTGGCCGCCGACCACAAACGCGCCCCGCCATCGTTGGAGCCGGTCAGGATCATTTGCCCGTCCGGGCTGAAGGCCACTTCCTCCACCCAGTCGGGATGCTGCATCGGCGGGCCTGCGGGCTGGCCGGTCGCGGCGTCCCAAAGCCGGGCCGTGGTGTCGCGACTGCCCGTCAGGATGCGCCGGCCGTCGGGACTGAAGACCGCGCCGAGCACCGCGCTGCGATGTTCCAGCGGCGGCAGCGCCAACTGCCCCGAGGCGACGGACCAGACGAGCGCGCGGCCATCGCTGCCCGCCGTCACCAACCGCGTGTCGTCCAGGCTGAATGCAATGTCCTCGACCAGTTGCGGGTGGACGAGCGGTGCGCCGATTGGTTGCCGCGTCGCGACGGACCAGACGCGCGCGGTCTTGTCGAAGCACGCGGTGGCCACCCGCTTCCCGTCATGGCTGAACACGGCGGCGCGCACTTCAGCGGGATGGGTCAGGGGTTCGCCCAATGGCTCTCCCGTCGCGGCGGACCAGAGCCTGACGAGGCCATCTCGCCCGGCGGTCAGGAAGAGTTGTCCATCCGGACTGTAGGCCACGTTCCACAACGAATGCTTCACGACCACGCCGGTGGGTTCGCCCGTCTCGGCGGACCAGATGCGCGCTTCACCGAGAATGCTGCCGGTGAGCAGACGCTGGCCATCGGGACTGAAGACACCCGCGAGCAAGGGTTGCTCCTTGAGTTCCACGTCGGGCGCGGCGTCGAGGCTGGCCGACCAGACGGCGGCGGAATGGCCGTAGGTGCGGCCCAAAACCTTCGAGCCATCGCGGCTGAAATGAAGCTCCGCAACCCAGCCGTCGTGCTCCAGCGGCTGGCCCAGCGGCTCGCCGGTTTCCGCGGACCAGAATCGCGCGGCCCGATCGCGGCCGCCAGTGAGCACTCGTTTTCCGTCCGGCGTGAAAGTCACCGCCAACACTCCGCCTTCGTGACGCATGGGGGAGCCGACGGGTTCGCCCGAACGATTCCACAGTCGGGCGAAACCATCCTCGCTGCCCGTCAGCAGGCGCTGGCTGTCCGGGCTGAAGGCCATCGCTTTCACCACTCCATTGTGGCGAACGGGCGGCGCAAGCGATTCACCGCTGCTGACCGACCACAGTCTCACGGTGCGGTCCCGGCCCAGCGTGGCGAGCAAGAGACCGTCCGGGCTGAAGGCAACCTCGATCACCGCATCTTCATGGCGCAACGGCGGGCTGGCGGGCGCCCCCGTCTCCGCATTCCAGAGGCGCGCCGTCTTGTCCGTGCTGGCCGTGGCAATCCATCGCCCGTCCGCGCTGAAGCGTGCGCTCATCACGGTGGCGGTGTGGGTCATGGAGGGACCGAACGCCTGGCCGGTTTCGACCGACCACTGCTGGGCGGCGCGGTTGTCACCGGCGATCAACAGCCGCCGCGAATCGGGACTGAACGCGACGGACCGCACGAGCTGCGTGGGGCCGAGGGACGGGAACGCGGGCCGTCCGTCCGTCACCCGCCACAACCACGCCCGGCGATCCTTGGTGGCAATGAACCGACCATCCGGGCTGAACACGGCCTGTTGGACCGAGTGGTCATGAGGCATGGGCGGGCCGATGGGTTCGCCGGTGGTGGCGGAATACATCTGCACACTGTTCTCCATGCCCCCCAGCACCACGCGGTCTTCCATGGGGCTGAACGCCGACGCGTAGAGGAGCGCCTTCTGGTAAACGACCGCGAGCGGCCGGTGCCGCACCGCCGTCCAACCGCCGAGATTCTGGCGAGCCACGGCGATCAAATTCGTTTGGTCGGCGGGGGCCTGCACCAGGCTGCGGACCATCCAGTGCAAGCCCTCGGTGACTTTGCCTTCGAGACACAAACTCTGGCCGCGCCGCAGATACTCGCCCGCCAGACTGGAACGCAGCGTGGCCGCCGTCCGCTGTTGTTCCCGTCCGAACAGGACCGAGAAGACGACGATCGAAACCATCAACCCAACCAGCGCCAGCGCCACCGCCATCGCCGCCGTGAACGCGAGTTTGTTCCGCTGCCACGCCTTCTGAATCTTGTAGGCCGTGCTGGGCGGACGCGCGACGACCGGCTCGTTGCGGAGATGCCGCTGGATGTCCATCGCCAGCCCGTTGGCCGTGTCGTAGCGGCGCGTGCGATCCTTCTCCAACGCCTTCATCACGATCCAATCGAGGTCGCCTTGGAGCAGATGAATGAGCTTGGGCGCTTCCGCTGAACGGCGTTTGGCCGTGGTCGTCAGCTCCTCGCCTTGGAGCGACGCCAGCCGCGTGCTCGGCCGCATCGGCTCCTTCTCGCGGATTGTCTTGCGCATCGCGTCGATGCCCATGGAGAGCAGTTCCTTCCCATCGAAGGGCGTCTTGCTCGTGAGCAACTGATAGAGCAACACGCCCAGGCTGTA
>JANOQV010000279.1:0-4831 GCA_031414955.1 Pedosphaera sp.
AGGCGCAATCAAAGTCGCGCCCGTCGAACAAGCGGTTCTCCGCGCCGGCTTCGTAGTCCCACTTCGTGATGCGGACGCCATCGAGCAGCTCGCGCAACAGATCGCCGGCATCGCCAGCTTCACCTTCAGCAGCCCGGGGCGGTAGCCGCGCCGCGCGCGTTACGCCGCCATCGCCAGCGGCCGCTCGACGATCATCGGCGCGCTGCCCGACTCGTTGTCCGTGTTGAGAATCACAAACACCTTCAGCGCGATCTTCACCCCCGGCTGCGTCAGGCCGAACGTGGTGATGAACTCCCGCGGCGCATCCGGCCCGTGCGTGCCGAGCACCACCGCATCCTCCTCGTCGTAATGATCGCCCGCCGTGCCGCGCAATTGATAACTGTGCAGGTCCGGGTCCGTGGACGCCTCATGCACCACCTTCGTCGCGTTGGGCGCCTGGAATACCGCGCTCGCCGGCACCGGCACGGGCGTGTGGCCCGGCAGCGGCGTCAGCCGCGGCAGCGTCGCCAGCAACTGCGGAAACGCGCGGAACGCATTCCGCGCGCCCTCCCGGTAAAACTTCATCGCCTCGTAGGCCTTGGCCTGCGTCAGATTGCGTTCCCCCCGTGCCAGACCCACCAGCGTCTCCTTCTTCCCCTCCTGATCGTAGGCGAACTGCAGCGCCGACACCGCGCTGGCGAACGTGCCGTGCGTTGTGCCGTCGCTCAACACCAGCGGCAGCGCCACCCCCGCCGGGGCCGGCCCCTTGTTGATCTCCTCCCACAAATTCAGCACCTTCTTCAACGGCCTGTTGAACACCAGTTGCCCGTCATTGAAACTCGGCGCCACCGGCCGGTCCTCGTAAAACTTCGTGTTCTGGAAATACCCGTCCAGCACGCTGGCGAACAAGGCGAACTGCGCCAGCAACGCCGTCTTCTGCATGTTGATCTCCCCGCGCGCGACCTGCTGCTGCGTCAGGCAACTCTGCACCACGTCCTGCTGCGCCACCAGCGTGTTCTTCAACGCCTCAAACTGCGCGCGCGTCAACGTCGTGTTGGCGTCCGCCAGCCGCACGATGTACGGCGTGGCACCCAGCAGGGCATTGGCGACTTCCCACTGGGCGTTGAAAAGATTCATCGTGGGGCCGAAGGATCCAGGACCGGTGATTGCCATAATATCAGGGTGTTGACGTTTTCGTTGTTCGCTGCCCGCGGACGGGCCTTGTTTCAAAAACCCCATCGACCATTCCGCGACTTACTTGAGGCCCTTCACCACTTTTTTTGAAGCACCACCAACCAGCCGGAGAACACCAACGCGCGAGGCCGAGCCCCCCGCCCCCCGCCTCGAATCCCAAACTGAGCCACTCAGTCCGCCCCTCGACGCCCTGAGTGTCCCGTTCGGGGACAAACGTGCGCCGCTCGACCCGCCGAGTCGCCTGCTCGATCCAAAAAGTGAGCCGCTCGATCCACTCAGTGAGTGATTCGGACGACAAAGTGAGCCGCTCGGGAAACAAAGCGGGCCATTCCAAGCGCCCACTGTCCACAAAGCGGAAAAAGTGTCCCAAACCGGGACAGAACGGGCGGGCTACGAACGGCCGAAGGCAGGGCGCGACGCACCGCGCGCGCCCGCAAACCGCGGGGAGCACACGCGCCCTCGCGTGTTCCGACCGGCGCCCTCGCCGGTCGGCGTGGGGCGGGAGTGCTTGCAGGCGCGTGCGCCACGGTGTTTTCCGCGAGGGCGCGGAAAACGGCACGCGAGGGCGCGTGCGCTCCCCATTCCCAACAGGGCGGCCGATCGGGCCGCGCTTGCCCTGGGCTGGCTTGGGGCCGGGCCTTTGGCCCTCAAAGCGCGATGACGCGGCGCGGGGCGATGAGGGGCGACGATCCGTGGGCTGACGCGTGCCAAACCAGTGCGGGAATAAAGAGTTTGGTTCGCCGTCTTACCAGAGTTACCATATCCACATTCCATTATGAAACCAAGATTGACGGGGTCTTCTCTTGTCTTTGCGTGCGGATTGATGCTTTTGCTCATGGCGGCAGCCCGGTGTGCAGCGACGGTCCCCGGCGAGCGATTGGTCAACGGTGGCTTCGAGACTTTCAATGGAATATTTGGCAGCCCGGATGGTTGGGTGGCAGTACCGACCAGCACCGGAGGGATGACCGCATCAACTCTGGTCAGTCCCTTTCCATTTTCAGGCGGCACGTCTTCCCGTTCCGTGCTGATGACCGATGATAGCCTTCAAAACGCAGCTCCCACGCTGCTTCAAGAATTTGCTCCGGTTACGGGTGCCTTTGACATGAGCTTCGACTTTCGGCTGGGGGGGCCGATGCCACCGCTCGACACATGGGGGCTCGTCGGATTTAACGGGATAGACATCCCCTTGTTCAGTCTGTCTCTCAGTTTCAATGGCGAGTTTCGGGTTAGCAATGGAAATTCTCCCCGGCTCTTGGTGTTCAGTCCAAGCCCTTTGACGTGGTATCATGTGGAGGTCCATGGCGCTTTTGACACCGCGACCTACAGCGGCACGGTCACGCCCTTTGGGGGCGCGAGCTTCGCTTGGAACAACGCGGCTTTCAACACTTCCACACCTCAGTATATGAACTTGGGCCGAATTGACATTGGAGATGGCGGGGGCTTTGCCATCAATTCCCCGCTCAATCTCGACAACTTCTCCATCGTCCCTGTGCCTGAACCCTCCATGTGGCTGCTCGCCGCGGTGGGCGCATTGGCCGGCGGGTGCAGGGTGTGGCGCAAGCGCGCCACGCGCGGTGGGTCGCAGAGCAACGGGTGAAGGAGGAGCGCCAGAGGTCGCACACCGGGACGCCTTCTACTTCGGTTTGACCTCGGGAGGGGAAGTTCAAGCATTCGTGAGTCGTGGAACAAATTCCGTTTGTCTTTCGCCAACGCACGACACGCGCCTGACTTGACGTTTCCGCCGATACTTCTGAGCTTACTTCCATGCAAATGGATCGTTTCACCATCAAGGCGCAGGAGGCCCTGCAAGGCGCGCAGCAGGTCGCGGGGCGGTTTTCGCACCTGGAGATCGATGGGGAGCATCTCTTGCTCGCCTTGCTGGAGCAGCCGGAGGGGTTGATCGCACCGTTGTTGCAGAAGCTCGGCGCGTCGCTGGCCGCGCTCACGGGCGAGGTGGAGGGGGAGTTGTCGCGGCGCGCCAAGGTGCAGGGGGCCACGTCGTCGGATGCGTTCCTCGGGCAGAATCTCAAGCGGGCGCTGGATGCGGCGCAGGCGGAGGCGGCCAAGCTCAAGGATGATTACACGAGCACGGAGCATCTGTTGCTCGGCTTGCTGGCGCAGGGCGGGCCGGCGTTGAAGCGGATTTTCCAGGCGCACGGGTTGAAGCATGACGCTGTGCTCAAGGCGCTGGCGGAGTTGCGCGGCAATCAGCGGGTCACGGACCAGAATCCGGAGGACAAGTTCCAGTCGCTCGAAAAATACGGGAAGGATCTCACGGCGCTGGCGCGGCAGGGGAAGATTGATCCGGTCATCGGCCGTGACGAGGAGATCCGCCGCGTGATGCAGGTGCTGACGCGCCGGACTAAGAACAATCCGGTGCTCATCGGCGAGCCGGGCGTCGGCAAGACGGCCATCGTGGAGGGGCTGGCGCGGCGCATCATCAGCGGCGATGTGCCGGAGTCGGTCAAGAACAAGGATCTCGTCGCGATGGATCTGGGCGCGTGATCGCCGACCGACCCGCCCGCGCCCCGGTAGTGGTCAGCGGCCAGTTGGCCGTCGAAGGCCGCGACCTCGTGGGATTCAACGACGCGGACGGTGAGTGAAGTGCAGACTGGGAGCGGGGTGGAATTGAAAACTTTCATTCCAGTGAAGGAAGCCAGAAAAGGACCTTTGAGTTTAGCGAAAACTTTCCCCCCCCGCCCCCAACCACTCGAGCCCATACTTCACTGAACCCTGTTCTGATCGCACACAAGGTTGGCTGACGCTTGACCGGGCACGCCGGATTCCCTACAGTCGTGATTGTCATCCGCAAAACAATTCACGAGCCGATGCCCTCGCACCTTTGTCGCCATGCCCGCCCCGCCAGGGCTTTGGCCTGTGTGGCGATCTGCATCGGCCTTGCGGCTGGCGTTGCTGCCGTCTCCGCCGCCACGCCCCGAAGCCAGGTTGCCCCGAGCGGGCCGGTGCTGGTCGAATCTGAGCGGGTGTTTCTCGCCGAGATCGAGCACCGAGCGCTCACCATAGGACGCAAAGGATTTCCCGCGCTGGCCGAGGCCATCAAGAGCGGCAAGCCCGAACGCATCACGCGGTTCTTCGCGACGAATTTCACCGGGCAGATCCTCGACATGGGCAAGGCCGCGGGCCTGGAGACGGACGCGCTGAAGGTCCGCCGCATCACCAACGCGACGAACGCTCCGGCCCGGCCGCTGGACGTGAATGGCGACGAATTCGCCCGCCACCTGATTGGATTGTGGAACCGATTCAAGCCCGACCCGGTCATCGAGATGGCGGTCAAGAATTTCCAGCCAATGAAGCGTGACGACATGCACGGCGCTTTCAAGGGCGTGTTCCTGTTTCGCATCGCCGGCGAGCGGCTGGATGGGCGGCGCGAGGAATTGAACAGCGATATCGCGGCGGATCTGGCCTCCGTGCCCGACGTGGACGTGATGGCGGAGACGCCGGGGTGGATTCGTTCCCTGCGTTTCGTGATGTTCAACGAGGCGACGGCGAAAGGCGACCTGATGGCCGAGGTCGCCCGGCAGAGCGGCATCGACACGAACCTCTTCCGCGACAACTGGAGCATGCCCAACACCAACGACCGGCAAGTCGTCACCGGCGGCGTGTATGTCAGCGACGTGGACGACGACGGGCGCGACGA
>JANOQV010000280.1:0-22420 GCA_031414955.1 Pedosphaera sp.
GGCCCAAGCACGCGCTCCCTGATCTTAAACACCGCCTGAAACTCTGCCTCCGCCTCCGCAGACTTGCCTTGGGCACACAGCGCACTGGCCAGATTGTTTCGGCTGTCCACCGTGTCGGGATGCTCGGGACCAAGCACGCGCTCCTTGAGCTTAAGCACCGCCCGAAACTCTGCCTCCGCCTCCGCATGCTTGCCATGGGCAACCAGCGCACTGGCCAGGTTGTTCCGGCTGGTCAGCGTGCCGGGATGTTCGGGACCAAGCACGCGCTCCATGAGCTTAAGCACCGCCCGATGCTCTGCCTCCGCCTCCGCAGACTTGCCCTGGGCATCTAGCGCATTGGCCAGATCGTCCCGGCTTTTCAGCGTGTCGGGATGTTCCGTTCCAAGCACGCGCTCCCTGAGCTTAATTACCGCCCGAAACTCTGCCTCCGCCTCCGCAGACTTGCCCTGGGCATCCAGCGCGTTGGCCAGATTGTGCCGGCTGCGCAGCGTGTTGGGATGTTCGGGACCAAACACACGCTCGCTGATCTTAAACACCGCCCGAAACTCTGCCTCCGCCGCCACATTCTTGCCTTGGGCACCCAGCGCACCGCCCAGATTGTTCCGGCTGGTCAGCGTGTCGGGATGTTCGGATCCAAGCACACGCTCCCTGAGCTTAAGCACCGCCCGATGTTCTGCCTCCGCCTCCGCAGACTTGCCTTGGCCATTCAGTGCCTTGGCCAGTTGGTTCCGGCTCTCCAGTATGTCGGGATGTTCGGACCCCAATTGCTCCGTCCGAATGCGGATGACCTCACGGAACAGTCTTTCGGCTTGGGCATGTTGTCCCTTGTCGGCGAGCGCAATGGCCAAAACTTGGTTCGTAGCGGCCCATTCCAACGTGGCAGGGTGTTTCTCGGCGGTGGTTGCAGACTGCGTCACGGAGCCAGAAAGGCCCATGACCAGGAGCAGCGCCACGACCTCCATGCGACCCGGCCAGACGCGGTACCATCGGGCCACCCGCCCGATTCCGAGTTCCTGGCTGATCGCGCTGGGGGCAATTTTTCGCGGGGTGTTCATATTGGTGCGCAGGTGTAGGGCATTTTCCCGCCGCTGGTAAAGGGGAACGGCGGGCTAATACTTCCGGCTGCCGATCACGTCCTTGGCCACGGACTGCTTGAAGACTTCGTCCTTCACGATGGTTTTCTTGGGCAGGGTCTTGCTGGCCTTCACGGCCTCGATGGCGTCGAACGCGGCCGGCCCAAGCAGCGGATTGCACTCGACGGTGCAGTTCAGCTTGCCCGCACCATCGCTTCGAACGCGCCCTTCACGCCGTCGATGGACACGACGATGACATCGGTGCCGGGCTTGAGGCCCGCTTCCTCGATGGCCTGGATCGCGCCGAGAGCCATGTCGTCGTTGTGCGCATAGACGGCGGCGATCTTTTTGCCCTCGGCCTTGAGGAAGGCTTCCATGACTTCCTAGCCCTTGGAGCGGGTGAAGTCGCCAGTCTGGGACTTGATGATCTTGAGGCCGGGAGTTTTGGCGATGATTTCCTCGAAGCCCTTCTTGCGATCAATCGCCGGTGCGGCACCGGGCGTGCCTTGCAGTTCCACGATGCCGCCCTACCCTCCGAGCTTCTTGGCCAGCCATTCGCCGGCCAGGCGGCCTTCGGCAACGAAGTCCGAGGCGATGAGCGTGGTGTAGAGCGATTCGTCGGAGACCTTGATGCCGCGGTCCACGAGGATGATGGGAATCTTGGCGCGCTTCACTTCCTTGAGCACCGGTTCCCAGCCCGTCTCGACCACGGGCGCGAGGATGATGGCATCGACGCCTTGGGCGAGGAAGACGCGGAGGGCTTTGATCTGGTTCTCCTGCTTTTGCTGCGCGTCGGAGAACTTGAGGTTCACGCCACGCTTCCTGGCCTCGTCCTGGATGGACTGGGTCTCCGCGCTGCGCCAGGCGCTCTCGGCACCGATCTGGGAGAAGCCGACGGTGAGCTTTTTCTGCGCGGCGGACAGGAGCGTGGTGGAAGAAATCGCGACCAGCGCGAAAGCCAGGGTGGGTCGAAGGAATTTGATGGCCGGAGGATTTGGGAAACTGAAGCGGCAGTCAACAACGTGCCGCCCGCGTCTCGCTGGCAGGCGAGGAGCCGGCAGGATGCCGGTGGCACGTTACAGCGCCGCGCTGCTCAGGACCACGCGCAGCAAGGAGGAGCGCCCCGGCGCGAGCGTGATTTTGTTCCGCCCCACGTTGCCGGACTCCACGCAGATCATCTGCTTGTATTCGTCCTCGCCGAAGTCGGGCATCTGGGCGGATTTCGCGATCCACGGGTTCCAGACCACGGTGGACTGGGAGCCGGACTTCTCGATCGAGATTTTCCGGCGCAGCGACGGGTCGCGGATTTCGATCGGGCTGGTCGTGTCGAGATAGATTCGGTCCACTTCCGAGGCAATCACGATGGCCTCGCTGATCTCGGTCTTTTGGGCGTAGCTCTCCACCTTGTCGAGGCAGGTGTTCCCCTTCAAACCGGTCACGGACACCTGCGTGATGTCCCCGACGTGAAAGTAGGTGTGGAGACAATTCTCGAAACTGAACTGCTGGTCGCGCGAATTGTTCGTGACGATCAGTTCCAGGGCCAGCTTGTCGGTCACGGTCACGACGTAGTTGGCCGTGAACGCAGACCACATGGCGCCGGCACTCGTCTCCGGCAGGCGGAAACGCAAGGAGGCGCCGCCCTCGGGCAACGCGCTGGTCTCGTGCAGCTCCCAATCGGTGGTGCGGGCGAAACCGTGGGCCGGCTCGCCTTCGCGCGCGCCGAACCAGGGAAGGATCAACGGGATGCCGCCGCGAATCGGTTCCCGACGCGCGAAGCGGCTGCACTGGCTCATGAAGAGCAAGGGCGGCTGTCCGTGGAGTTGGAAATCGGTGACATGCGCGCCGTGCAGATAAACCTCGGCGCTGGCCGTGTCGCTGGTCACCTCGATCTTGGGCAGCTCGCCATTGCCCTCGATGATGGAGACGCGACCGGGAATCTCGAATCTCCGCAAAGCCTCGATTTGATTGTCGTTCGCCATAGGAATTGCGGCGCAGCTTAGTCACGGCGCGGCGGGATGCCCAAGCACTTTTTGAACACCGCACCCGGCGGAACAGGGATTTGAACCATGCATTGCGCGCTGGCCGATGGTCGGCGAGTCCCATGACCGCCCGAGGACCGGTTTCCCCATCGAGAGGGGCCGGGAGTTTCTTCCATGCCAAGCGCCGCGCGATCTGGACGAGTATCGGGACGGTGATGAATAATGAAACGTGAACCCACAGGCATCCGCGACCACGTTTGGGGGCCAAAGCCTCTGAGGAAAGAGATGGTCGGAGCGACAGGATTCGAACCTGCGACTTCGTGGACCCAAACCACGCGCTCTAGCCAGGCTGAGCTACGCTCCGAACCGAGGTGCGGAATTAGTCACATAACGGCCCGCAGCACGCAACGAGGATTTCGGACAACCATCAGGCACGGGGGAAATGTGGCTAGACGGGGCGGGTGACGCTGGTACATTTGCCCGGTATGACGATACCCGCGCCCATCGCGCCCAAAAAGATTAACCTCCGCCGCCCGGAAATCATGGAGGCGGTGCAGGCTCAGGTCATCTCACATTACCGCAGCGAAGTAGTGGAGCGCATTCGCGCCACGGGCAACGTCATCTCGGCCCAGGGCCTGACCGTGAAGCTGGCCAAGGAGTTTGGCTTTTGCTACGGCGTGGAGCGCGCCATCGATCTGGCGTATGCGGCGCGGAAATCATTTCCGGCGGACAAACCTATTTTTCTGCTCGGGGAAATCATTCACAATCCCGAGGTCAACGATCAGATTCGCAATCTGGGCATCAAGACCATTTCCAACAAGCCGACCGATGCCGAAATCGCGCAATTGAATCGCGAAGATGTGGTCATCATCCCGGCCTTCGGCACCGAGGTCGTCACACGGCGCAAGCTGGAGGAGAAGGGCTGCGTGCTGGTGGATACAACTTGCGGCGACGTGATGAGCGTGTGGAAGCGGGTGCGGCAGTATTCCAAGGAGGCGGTCACGAGCATCATCCACGGCAAGGCCAAGCACGAGGAAACTAAAGCCACGACCTCGCAGGCCACGGCCTACGGCAGCGGACATTACCTCGTGGTCTTCAACCTCGCGGAGACGGATTACGTCTGCGGCTACATCTTGCGGGGCGGGAACAAGGAGGAGTTTCTCGCCAAGTTCAAGGGCGCCTACTCGGCGGGATTCGATCCCGACGAGCACCTCAAGGCCATCGGCGTGGCCAACCAGACCACCATGCTGCGCGGCGAGACAGAGGAAGTGCAGCGGCGGTTGAAGGCCGCGATGGTGGAACGCTTTGGAGTTGCGAGCATCGATCAGCATTTCCGGTTCTTCGACACCATCTGTGGGGCCACTCAGGATCGGCAGGACGCCTTGCAGAAGCTGCTCAAGGAGCCAATGAACCTGCTGCTGGTGATCGGCGGTTACAATTCCTCGAACACCTCGCATCTGGCGGAGATGGGCGAGGCGCTGCTGCCGACTTACTTCATCAAGAACGCGGCCAAGATGGCCTCGGACAAGCTGATCGTTCACTTCGACCTGCACCAGCACGAGGAAGTCGAGACGCGGGACTGGCTGCCCTCGGGGAACATTACTGTGGGCATCACCGCCGGCGCTTCCTGTCCGAACAACTTGATCGAGGACGCGATCCGGCGGCTGTTCGAGCTGCGCGGCGTGTCGGTGCAGGAGTTGTTGAAGAACTGAATCCGAGTTTCGCAGTTGGAACCACGGATTTGACGGATAACACGGGTGGGCCACGGCTTGCCACCCGGCCCGCGACGGATTAAGAATGGCCCCATGAGCACCACGGCGTTGCACATCATTGAACTGGTCAAGAGCCTCCCGCTGCCGGAACAGCAGGCCATCTACAGCGAGATGGCCCGTTACCGTTCCGAACTGTTGGCGCGGCAATCCCACGGTTCCGCCGCCCGCCCCCGCATGGCGGAAGAGGGCATTCCGAATGACCATGCCTTCTTCACGATCCTCGAAGCAGACGAAGCCGCCCGGCGGCGCGATTTTGGCCCTCCTCCGCCCGATTTCAACTGAGCCGTGTATCTGCTCGACACGAACGTTCTCAGCGAAATCGCCCGCAGTCGGCCCCACCCGGATGTGCTCGCGCGCTTCCGCGCCGCGCCGGACGCGGCCTTGTTCACTTCGGCCATTTGCATCGAAGAAATCCATTTCGGCATCGCCGCCGGGCCGGACGGTGACATGGTGCGGCAGCGCATGGAAAGCCGGGTGCTGTTCCGCGTGGCAGTGCTGGCTCTGGACGATGTTGTGGCAAAAGTGGCCGGTGCCCTGCGCGGCGAGTGGAAGGTGCGCGGAACGCCCGTCGGCTACCGGGACGGACTCATCGCCGCGACGGCCCAGGCTCACGCACTGATCCTGGTGACCCGCAACACGCGCCACTTCGATCACGTCGGCGGATTGCCGATTGAAAACTGGTTCGAGCCGGCGCCCCCGGTTGCGCCAGAGCCGCCGGGTGACCGCTGAGGTGCGTGCCCGAACAACTTGATCGAAGACGCCATCCGGCGGCTGTTCGAATTGCGCGGCGTGTCGGTGCAGGAGTTGTTGAAGAACTGAGCCACGCGATCGCCTCGTGTGCGCCGGGCTCGCCGCAAACGACCGGCCCGCGCTCACGTAGGACAGCGCTTCCAGCCTGTCTCAAACGAGTTTTCTCGCGCTCTGTCGGGAGCGTCTGCGACAGATTCCTGCCTTGCCCCCGGCGGTCGCCATGGTACAAATGCGGCATGACGAGTAAAACTGTGAGCGTGGACGTGCCGGCCAAGGTACTGCTGAGGTTGGAGTCGTTCTTCAAAGATTTCACCGCCGCAGTGGATCGCGCGAAAAAGCAGATGCGGCGCGACCAAGCCGAGATTGAGCGGCTGAAAACCGAGACGCGCTCGATGCTGGCGGAGTTGAAGACGCGGCGGTGAACGATGTGGCGGCACTTTTTTAATTTCGCCGGGCGGCTTTGGAGCCTGCTGGACGACACGCAGCAAAACAAAACGGAGATCAAGGAGTTGCGCCGCGAGTTCCGGGATTTGACCGCCGAAGTGCGCCACCTGTCCTACGAACTGCGTCGCGTCGCTGAAACCGACGGCCACGAACGCGAAAAACTGGCCCTCCGAATGGAGAATGTTTTGCTCCGCTTCGAGCGACGGCTGCCGGGCAGCAAGCAAAAGGGCGGTGAGTGAGAGGCCGCGTCCGGCGGCTGTTCGAATTGCGTGGGGTGTCGGTGCAGGAGTTGTTGAAGAACTGAACTGGCCGCGAGAGCACGCCGAGCAATGTCGCCCCGCATGCTTGCCGCTTTTCTTAAAGGTTGTAGAAACTAGGAACTGACTGCTCAGGCTAATGGGTGACCTCATTCTTGACCCATTCTGACCCCGTTCCGTTCTGATCCCGTTCCTGAGTGAACAGCACCAAGCCGAATTTTAGAGTTGGGCGGTAAGAGCTTCAGTTCATATGGCGGGCCAGAACATGGCGCGTTGACGATTATGGAATAATTTCGAGATGGAAGGCCGGATCTTTGACCGGCGGTTTGCAGGTGGGGACATTCTGAGGTCCATAGAAGGCCAAGATGGAACCGCTTTCCACGCCGTCCAAAGCCGCACACATGAAGCGTCTTTTCGCCGAAGAGGTGAAGCGGCTGATGACAGGCCCGATGTCGATGACGTTGAGCACAGCAGGATCGTAGGCATGATGCGAGACGTTCAACGGGCCGATCTCAATAATTTTGTCTGTCATAGCGGTGATGATTTCCTCGGAGTGGTCTCGGATCCATGCCTTGGTGTGTTTCGCGGCATTTGCCCTGTAAACGTCAACCACCATCTGGCCGTAGGTTCCATATTTGGCACTACTGCCGTTGATCAGGTTCTCGAACATGACGCGCGCCTGATCTGCGGCGCTGCGATAGGTGCTGGTAATGACGCCATTGGGGTGGCCCGCTTGGCGAAGCAAGCTTTTGATTATCCGCTGACTCTTTGTGCTGACGTGGCTTTCGTCCCGGTCGGGATTCTCATAGGTGATCTGAACATCCGCCACGAATGCTTCGTTGTTCAGTTCCTGAGTCTCAAGCACCAGGTGTTCTGGATCAATAATGGCGACGAGGTGTGTGGCATCCGCGGGCGGGTTAACCAAAGCGGCACCCTCAACATTAACAGTTTTAGTTACCGAAGTCCTCGCCGTCCGCGGCGGGATGTTGGTCGAATAGATCAGGTTGCCGATGATGTTTGCCGACGAATCGCCGTTCGCCCAAAAAAGCACGAGTGATGCGGAGTGATCGATGGGGCCGCTATAAGAATAAGTCACCTTGAGTCCTCCCCGCGCGGTGTTCCATCGAACGCTCTTGACCGCAAGGTCCATCCGTGGCGCCGTCGTGAAATTGGCGGTGTAGGTCGCGCCACTGGTCGGGGCGACCGTATGCGAGATTGCGCCGCCGTCGCTCCAACTGGTCCAGACGTACCAAACGCCCGAGCCTCCGCTCTGCGGAGAAGTCGTGGCAATCGTGTGGCTCGAACCCGAAACCCAACCGAAACCTTGGGCACTTGTGTATGTCGTGCCATCAACAGTAAAAGAGCGACCTGATAGGCTCGGCTGCACCGCCACTGGAATGTTCACCGGGTTCACCGTGAGCGTTGCCGAAGCACTGGTCGCATTTGGATTGATGCCATTGCTGACTACAGTACGGAAACGATACCCACTCATCCCGGTGCTCGTGTTCTTTACCGTCAAAATCGCCGTGGTGACGCCCGAATGAAATATACCGTTGCTCAGATTGCTCCAGTTTGCTCCGCCATCCGTAGAGCGCTGCCACTGATAACTCGGCGCTGGGTTGCCGCTGGCCACCACCGTGAAGACTGCATTCTGGCTTGCCGTCACCGTCCGATTCAAGGGGTGCGTTGTAATTGTCGGGGGTGATTCCTTAGTTACAGCGAATGACCCAGACCTTACATTTCCGGAGCAACCACCCCACTTTACATAGGTGCCAGTGATAGACTCATTCGAGGCTGCAGTAATCGAATGAGTAAAATAGATGGGGCAGCCTCCATTATTGCCAGTCAATGTCAGAGTTACAGTAGGGCCGTTTACCGTGCCGGAAACGAGCACAGCTGTTACAGGCCAGACGGGTTCATAGAAAGTGGAACCGTAACCGGAGATGCTACCCCCAGTCTGAGTTAGTACCAGGCTCATCGGTCCGCCAATTCCATTCGCATCTGTCGCCGTTCCAGAGAACGTCCCGGTGAGGTTTAGTTGCGCTAGGGCAGGGTGGGAAGAAAGCAGCGTGGTGCAAATGATGACGACCAGCGTGAAGGGAAATGTTTTCATAAATTTAATTTGCCGTAGCGGCGTCTCGTGAGAACGCCGCTAATTTTCTATAATCACCCGCGCATCTCGCGAGATGCAGCCATGGAGATGCAGCCATGTTTTCTTACAGCGCCACGATTTCCACAATTACCCAAAGCTTGCTCACCAAATCGAAGCGAGGCCAGTTGCGACTTTCCCCAGCTCTTCCGGGACTCCTATGCGGACGCCGTGGTTTCCATTCCATGAATATTCCCACGCTAATGTCCGACGGACCAGTGTTTGCTTTCCGTGTACTCGGCAGCGACGCGCTTGGCGATGTACTGGCCTACCTTTCCCGGCAGCTCAGCGAACAGTTCGCTCGCTTCCCGAATTTCCAATCGAAAAAGCTGTATGCCTTCCGGAGAGACAAGAGTCGCCACATAGCGGGCGCGGAACAATTGCTTGGTCTCGGCACTGGCGAATCCCACATCCAACTTGCCTTCCGCCTGGATACCGACCAAGTCGATCGTGAGCTTCGCATGTTCGTTTTTACCCAACGCAGTCGATTCGTGCCTGACTCCACGGGAATCCAATCCATCGGTGACTTGTTTGAGCACCTGTTTCGAGAAGTTCTTGGACACATCTGGCCCTATGCCGGATACCAGAACATCCCCATCGGTTAGAGAAATAAGGACTGCCGTGTCTCTCTGCAACCGAGGCGGTTGAGTGACGCAGCCGGTGAGGAAGAGATGCAGAGCGCAAGCGAGTGCGAGGGAAAACATGCGTTTCATAGGTGAATTGATTTATTCGGTTTCCGTTAATCAGGCTGCGGCCATTACTTGATCAGTGAACGGCCAGAAGCGTCCTTAGAAATAGATCCAACCAAGATCATGATGCCTTCAATAACACACCAAATAATGTTTCCAATCACTATTGGTATCCCGATACCGATGAGCGAAAGAACGAGGCCAGCGCCTAACAGGATGACGTGGGAAATACCCAGCTTCATGTAACCCAAATAAAACCGATGAATTCCGAGAGCGCCTGTGGGCGGGAATATCCCTAATAGGCCCGCCAAGACTTTTGATTTTCCCTGCGTTACTTCAGACATATGTTTTTCTTTCTGTTGTTTTTGTTGATGTTGACGTGGAACTGCCGGCTGTCGCCTAACTTGTGAATCTCCTACTCCGCGAGTTCCATGACCCACATGTCCCATTTCAGTCCGCGATTAGACCGGAAAAAGATCGTCTTCCCATCTGGAGTGATGACCGGATGGTCGTCGTGAGAGCCGTTGGTGGTCAGTTGTTTTGGGTTCGAGCCGTCGGCATTCATGATCCAGATGTCATAGTTGTGTACGCCGTTCGCGACGCCCCGATCACTGGCAAAGACAATTTTGGTGCCATCGGGTGACCAAGCGGGATCAATGTCGTTCGCATCCGAGCCGGTCGTTAGCTGAGTCGGCTGGGAACCATCCGGCAGCATCGTCCATATCTTTAGCTTTTTGATGCTTCGATCCATAACGCAATAAAGGATGGTCTTGCCGTCCGGCGACCAATGAGGACCCTGGCCTTCCCGAATCTGCAATGGCAAGCCAGTGGGCAGTCCGTTTGGCAACAGGGCGAGACTCCACAATTGCGGGACGGTCGTGCCTTCTGTGTAGGCGGTCCACATCAGCGTCTCGCTGTTCGGGGCCGCACTTGGAAAACGGTCGATGGTCGTTCCTGGAGTGACCAGCCCAAGCCCGCCCTTCCCGTTGGAAGGCATACGGAAGATGCTGTTCTTTCCGGAGCGATTCGCCGCGAAATAGACATATTTCCCATCAGGCGAGTAGCAGGGGCTATCATCAATGTAATCTCCATCGGTATTTCGCAGCAGGCTGCCACCGGCACCGACATCAATGGACCACAAGCTGGAATAACGCATCAATTTGCCGTCTGGAGCGGTTACTCGTTCGAAAACATTCATCATAAGCCGCTTGCCGTCTGGCGAAAGTGAGCCGCCGCCGACCACGCGGGTCACTGGGAAATCAGTTAATCGGCGGACAGCCCGAACCGATGGGGAACGCTCAATAACGTCTCGATCCGCGAAAACTGTCCTGGTTTGCACAACCATTCGATTGTCCACGATTACGGCTTCTGGGAGATCGAAGCCGGGGATTTTTCCGCCTAAGTCCACCTCGACCGTCTTGGATGAAGAAGGTGTCAGTGTCACACTTTTGGATTCGTACGCATAGAGACTCAGTTGATAAGTCTGAGCATCATTCGTAACTGAAATGACAACAGGAGTCTGCCCAATCATCGCTCCAGATGGTGTGAAGACATCAGCCTTGCTCGGGACACTGGTCAGCGTGATTTTTGGGATGATTTTTTCGAGCGTGACCAATACTTCGCGCGGACCGTTTTTTGAGACCGTTACCGATTGTGGCACATACCCTTCTTTCCTGAGTTCGCCATCCCATGTATCAGCGAGAAATCTGAACGAGACGGTATGCGGCGTTTTTTGGCCCAAGGAACTTCCCTTGCGATAAACATCTGCGTGGTCAGGATCGCTTTTAATAACCACAGGCACAGGTGGAGGCGGAGGAGGTTGATTGGTCACACAGCCGGTCAGCGCGGCTCCGGCCACTGCGGCGAAAGGAATCGCCTTAATCATCTTCAGGTATAGCTTCATAGTCTTTTGGTTCCTCGTTTTTGAACTTTGGAAATATCTCGGTCTCACCCGCCCACCGTCACGCTCACCGCGTTGCTCCACAATCCCACCTGCCCATCGTCCTTGATGTAAATGGCGCGATAGGTCCAGCGGGTCAGGGCGGCGGCCGGCGCGGCGGTGTCCTTGTAGTCAGGCGTGGTGTCGTGGACGAGCAGGCGATAGCCCTGGCCGTCGCCGCGATCCACCTGGATGAGCAGCGCATCGAGGAAGGCGGCGAAGCCAGACCAGTTCCAATCGATCTCCACGCCCGAGGCGGTGGCGCGGGCTTTGATCGCGGGTTGCAGGGTGGCGAAGTCCGGCGCGGCGGCCTCGGAGCCGATGATGCCGAGGTCGGTGGCGATGGCTTCCGTGGCCTGGCCGGTGTCCTTGATGGTTTGGATGAGGGCAAAAACGCGGTCGAGCGCGCCGGGGGCGACCGCCGCCACGCCGGCCGGGAGGGCGGGCGCGGTGAATACGGGCAACGTCATGGCCACGGCACCCGGGCCGGTTTGGGCGGCGGTGGCGGCGTCCGTGCAGGCCATGGCCCAGGCGCGGGAGGCCGGGAGCCAGGACTGGAGCACGTAGATGAGCCAGCCGCAATCGGCGGTGGCGGTGGCCAGTTGCCCGGCGCTGAGGCCGAGCGTCGCGGAATATCCGCCGAGTTTGTTGCAGAAATTGGTCAGCCAGACGATCTGGTCGGATTGGCGGATGGGGAAGTAACTATTGCGTCGCATACGTTTGGTTTTTTTGAGGGTTGGATTTTCGGGCGGGGGAACATAGCCGGGGTCGCCGGGTTCGAGGAGGTAAGAGGGGTCGCCCCAGCGGAGGTTCGGGTCGTCGAATCTCAGGCCGGAGTCCCAATAGGCGGTTCTCATGGGTGGTCGAAGGAGTAGGAGGGTGAATTCGGGGATAATCCGTGGTCAAACGGCGGTTTTTCGGCGCAAGTGCCTGATATTTTGCGGTTGGGGGCGTTTCACCAGCGGGAAGTGGCGTATTTTCCACGGCGGGTGGCGCATCACCAGCGGTTGGTGATGTTCTTTTTGCCGCTGGTGACGTTCTTTTTGCCGTTGGTGGCGTGTTTTCCGGGGCTGGTGAGGCGCCACCCGCGGCGGGTGCAGCATTTTTTACGAAAAGTGAGGCGTCACCAATGGCTGGTGTGGCATCACTTTTGGTTCCTGGGACGCCACCAGCGGGAAAAAATGCGTCACCAACCGCAAGTGCGAACGCCCCGCCGACGGGAAAACCTGGAGAAGGGAGACCGCCGCTTATGGCGCTGTTGCGCTGTTGCGCTGTTGCGCTGTTGCGCTGTTGCGCTGTTGCGCTGTTGCGCTGTTGCGCTGGGCGGGCTGAGTTGGACTGGGAATCCGCTCATAGGCTTGGCCGCGCACTTCAAAGGTATGTTGCTCCAGAGTCAAGATATTTTCCCCTCGCAGTCAGCCGCGCCCGATGCAACCGGACACCCAGCGCATCCGGCGATGAGGCGCGGCTTGCGGACGCGGCGTGGAAACGACATGCTGCGCGCGTGAACACGGAAAAATCTTTCCAGCCCCATGCCGGCCACCTGCGCTGAACTGGAAGCCCGCGAGCGGCAGTTTCTCGCCCCCTGCGCCCAATTCAGCGAGGACTCGCGCGGGCGGAAATTCCCCGAAGACGCTCCCGACTGGCGCACGCAATTCCAGCGGGATCGCGACCGGGTGATTCATTCGCGCGCCTTCCGCCGCCTGGAATACAAGACGCAAGTCTTCCTCAACGGCACCGGGGATCATTTGCGGACACGCTTGACCCACACCATGGAGGTGGCGGGTATTTCGCGGAACATCGCCCGCGCCCTGCGGCTCAATGAGGATCTCACCGAGACGATTGCGCTGGCGCACGACCTCGGGCATCCGCCCTTCGGGCACAGCGGCGAGCAGGCGCTCAATCGTTTGATGAAGGGGCACGGCGGTTTCGAACACAACCGCCAGAGCTTGAAGATCGTCGAGGAACTCGAGCAGAAGTATCCCGGCTTCCCGGGCTTGAACCTGACCTGGGAGGTGCGCGAGGGGTTGATGAAACATGGCTTGCGTCCGGCCTTTCGACCGGTGGGACGGAAGTTGAAACTTGGACTGCAGCGTTCGCTCGAAGCGCAGGTCGCGAACCTGGCGGACGAAATTGCTTACTACAGCCATGACTTGGACGACGGCCTCGAGGCGGGCTTATTGTCCGAGCAGGCACTCCGGAGGGATGTGGCCATCTGGGCCCGCGCCGCCCGGCAAATTCAGAAGCAACATGGGCGGCTGCCCGATGAATGCCGTCGCTACTTCATCATTCGTTGCCTGATTGACTCACAGGTGAAAGACGTCGTGGAGACCACCGGGCAGCACATCGCTGACTCCGGCGTGGCGAGCGCGGACGCGGTGCGCAGTCACCCCAAACTGCTCGTCCAGTACAGCCCGGAGCGCCGGAGCCTGAACCTTGAACTGCGCAAATATCTTTATCAGAACCTCTACTACAGTCCGCAGGTCAACCAGCCCAACCGGCAAGCGGTGCGGATGCTCGAAGGTTTGTTTCATTACTACCTGAAGCACCCGTCGGAAATCGGAGAGCTGTCCCGCCAGCGGGCCCGCAAGCTGGGGTGCCACCAGGCCGTGTGCGATTACCTCGCCGGCATGACAGATCGTTACGCCCTCTCCATTCATCAGCGCCTGTTCGGGCCGGGCCCTAGTCGGCCCATTCCCTCACCGGAGACGGACTAGCCAGTTTTTAACTCCGCCGGCCACGCCGATGATTCGGGACGCCGTAATGAAACCACATTCCGAGGCAGGAAGGGCAGGCTGGCCGCGGGCGCACTGCATCCCTCATCGGCGCGCGGGTTTCAACCCTCAGCCTGTAGCTCACGACGAGGATCGAAATAGTTCCTGCGACTTCCGGCCCCGGAGTTGAAGCAGCGGAACGGCCGGAATCCTGTCCTGAGGACGGGAGTGCTCATACTTACGACCCACCTCCGGCGGGAACTCCAAGTCGCACCCGGCCTGACGCTCCTGGGGCTGGGCGATATGATTGGGAACGCCACGCCGTGTGTCCGCTCACTCCAGAATTGGGACAGCCGAGAAACAAACCTCTGGCAGGAACCGATTTGCGCGGCCCCTCAACCGTCGCAAAAGTGAGCAGCGTCTCAACGCCCACCACCACAGGGGTTCCATAAGCTCACAACTCAAGACTCACTTGCGGAATTCAGCTTCCAGAAGCCGACCGGAAGCGTGGCACAAAACCTGTTAATGGGAGTTCAGACTATGACTGTCCCAAGGTGATGAAAGAGTTCAGTGCCATTCAGGAAATGTCGGATCGCGGTGCCAGCGCGGTCGGAGCAGCTGCGGCTTCGCCCTCCGTGGGCGCGGAGGTGCCGCCGGTCACTCTGGATGAAGCCATGGGACGGATCGACATCGAGGTCTCCCGCCGCCTCCGGGCCGAGGCTTCGGTGCGCGAATCGGACGAACGTTTCCGTCAATTGAGCGAACACACCGGAAAGTTTCTTTGGATCAGCGATCCTCAAACCAACGAGCTTATTTACGTCAGTCCCGGCTTCGATGAGGTCTGGGCCAGAACCCGCGAAGGCAGTTACGCCTCCCCCCAGGACTGGGTGCATTCCTTCAAACGCACCACCCGCGGCTCCACGCCGGGACCGAGGGGGAAGTCCGAGCAACTCTACCAGGTCGCGGCCCCGGATGGGTCGGTGCGCTGGATTCGCGACCGCATCTTCCCGCTGCGCGATAACTCGGGCCGGGTGCAACGGGTGCTGGGCATCGCCGAGGATGTGACCGACGCGCGTGCCCTGCACGAGACGGCCACGCAATCCGCCACGCGCACCAGGGCGCTGCACAGCATCATTCCCGATCTCGTGTTCCGCATCCGCAAGGACGGTCAGATTCTTGATTCACATTTGGGGACCGACAACCCGTTGAGCAATCTGGCGAATCAAATCGCGGGGAAAAATTTACGGCATGTCCTGCCGCTCCACCTGGCCACCCAGGCCATGAACCACCTCGGGCAGGCGCTCAAGACGAGACAATTGGTGACTTTCACCTGCGAGCATCTTTGGCCCGAGGAACTGCGCGACTTTGAAACCCGGCTCATCGCGTGCGCCGAGGATGAGGCCATGGTGCTGGTTCGCGACGTCACCGAACACAAACGGCTGGAGCGCGAAATCGTGGAGGCCGCCAGTCGCGAGCAGCAGCGCATCGGGCAGGATTTGCACGACAGCCTCGGGCAACATCTCACGGCGATCAGTTTCCTGAGCAAAGTTCTGGAGCGCAAGCTGGCCGCGAAGGCCGTGGAGGAGGCGGAGGAAGCCGCCGAGATCGGACGCCTGATCGTCCAGGCCCTGGCTCAAACACGCAATCTCGCCCGCGGTCTCTTCCCGGCGGAGTTGGAGCAAGGTGGACTCGTGACCGCGCTGCGTGAATTGATCAGCTCCATCCAAAAATCGTGCCATGTCCGCTGCGAATTAGAGATGGAGGAAACGGCTTCGGTGCAGGATCACGTCCTGGCCACCCACGTTTTCCGCATCGCGCAGGAAGCCATGAACAACGCTGTGAAGCATGGGCAGGCGCAGCACATCCACGTCTCTCTCAAGTCCAACGGCGACCGGATCGAGCTGTCCATCAGCGACGATGGCACCGGATTCTCGCCCGAGTCGCGGGTCGATGGACTCGGCTTGCGAATCATGAATTATCGGGCTCGTCGCATCGGCGGCAGCCTGGAAGTCACCACCAACGCCCAGGGAGGAACCCGCGTCACCTGCTTGTTCCACAACAAATATGAATCGAATTAACCGCACTAAAATCGTCTCCGCTCTGTCCGGAACGAGCAAACGATCGGCCGCGCCGGTCAATCTGCCCGCCGCCGCCAGTCCGAATGGCAGCAAGTCGAAGCGCCGCGTGCTGCTGATTGATGATCACCCGATCCTCCGCAAAGGCCTGGCGCAACTCATCAACCAGGAAGCCGACCTCGTGGTCTGCGGCGAAGCGGAGGAGGCACCCAAGGCTTTCGAGGCCGTGAACCAGTTGAAACCAGACGTGGCGGTGGTGGACATTTCACTCAAAGGCGGCAATGGCCTCGAACTGATCAAGAACATCAAGGCCTTGCATCCTGATTTGCCGCTGCTCGTCCTCTCCATGCACGACGAGACGCTCTACGCCGAACGTGCCCTGCGCGCCGGCAGCCTGGGCTACATCATGAAAGAGGAGGCGCTGGAGAAAGTGCTCATCGCCATCCGCCAGGTCATCGGCGGCGATATATTCCTGAGCGAGCGAATGAAAGGCCGCTTGATCAATCAGATGGTCGGCGGTCGGATCAAGAAGGGCGAGACCTCCATCGACAGTCTGTCGGACCGGGAACTGGAAGTGTTCCGGCTGATTGGCGAAGGCCGCGGCACGCGCCAGATCGCCGAGGAACTCCGCCTCAGCGTGCGCACCGTCGAAGCCTACCGCGAGTACATCAAGGACAAGTTGAACCTGGCCAACGGCACCGAACTCGTGCAACACGCCTTCCAATATGTCCACAGCGGTCTGACCGTCTGAGCGTCGCACCAAGCCTCCGCCCGCGCCGCCGCGCCGTCCGGTCGGTGATATAATTCCCGTTCGCTTTTGCGCGCGGGATGCTGTTCGCTCGCGCGCACCATGTCCGGCGCCCAAGTTTTCATCGACCGCAGTCAGTTCCCTGCGAACGTGCGGCGTGATCTGCTCGACTCGCTCCGCGCCCGCGCCTTCAACCACAAGTTCCACTATGAAAGCCACAAGCAGGCCGCGAAGTGGCTCGCCCTCCACGAGGCTTTTTCCCCGGCGCGACACGACCCGAGTGCGCTGCGCACCTACGACGAGGCGTTTTCCCGCGCGGCGGATGACTGCATGACGCCGACGCTTCACCTCGTGGGTCTCGGCTGTGGCGGCGGACAGAAGGAGGCGCGATTGTTGGAACTGCTCAACGCCCGCCGCTCCAAAATCACATGCACGCTTGCCGATGTCAGTTTGCCGCTCGTGCTCACCGCGCGGGAAGCGGCCCGGCTCCACCTCGGCGAAGAGCATTGTCAAAGCATCGTCTGCGACCTAGCCACGACCGAGGGACTCGGCGCCACGCTGGACAGAATCGCGCCGCACCAGCCCCGGCTGTTCACCCTGTTCGGTCTGATCCCAAACTTCGAACCGGCTCCCCTGCTCTCCCGCGTGTCCGCGCTGCTGCGCCCCGGCGACGCGCTCCTCCTCAGCGCCAACCTCGCGCCCGGACCCGACTACGCCACTGGCGTGCAGGCCGTGCGGCCGCAGTATGACAACGCCTTGACCCACGACTGGCTGCTCACTTTGCTCCTCGATCTGGGCTTTGAAGCCAGCGACGGTCGGCTTCAGTTCACCGTCGAAACCGATCCCCAAGGTCTGCTCCGGATCGCCGCTTACTTTGAATTAAACCGTCCGCGCCAAATCCAAGTTCACGGCGAAACCATTCCCTTCGTCCGCCACGACCGTATCCGGGTTTTCTTTTCCTACCGCCACACTGCCAGCACCATCTCCAAGCACCTGCTGGAACACGGCCTCGTGGTGGCAGCGCAATGGCAGAATGCGGCGGGCGAGGAGGGCGTGTTCCTTTGCCGGAAGCCCGGGCCGTTTGCGGGCGAGACTCTGCCGACCGGTTGAAGGTGGAGGTGAACGGGCCTAAACCCCACCGCGCCCGATTTCCCTTCTTGAATCACTTCCCCCGCCCTCCTACGTTGCCGCCCATCGTGGACGAGGAATCAAAGCAGCCGGCCAACCCTCCAGGCACGCCATCGACGCTCTGCCAGTTGAGCGACGTGCAGGCGGGCGATTCCGTCCGCATCAAGCAGCTCTCCGCTTCCCCCGAGATGTCCAAGCGTCTCCGGGAACTGGGCTTTTGCGAGGAGCAGCGGGTCAAGCTCCTCAGCCGCAATCCCAATCTCATCTGCCAGGTCTGCAACGCGCGGCTCGGGCTGAGTTCACAGCTCGCCGATTTGATCTGGGTCGAGAAGATCAAGTCGCGCCGCCTCGCCGCGTAAGATGTCTGCCGCCTCCCAACCCCTGACTTCCCTCGAAGCCGGTGCGCGCGCCGTCGTCACCGAAATCAAAATCCCAGTCGAACATCGCGCGCGCATCCTCGAAATGGGACTGATCGTCGGCACCACGGTCGAACTGGTGCGCTTCGCCCCGCTGGGCGACCCGGTCGAGATCAAAGTGCGAGGATATAACCTTTCGCTCCGCAAGCATGAGGCGGAGCAGATCCTCGTCACGAGGAAATGACGAAGGCCGAATGTCGAATGACGAAAGCATTTCCATATCCCCAATCACTCATCCGCGGGCCCCAGCCCGGCTTTGATGCCTGGTCCTCCGCGCATTCGTCATTCAAACTGGGTCCTTCGTAAATGCCCGCAGCCGAACATACATCCCGCCACATCGTTCTCACCGGCAATCCCAATTGCGGCAAGACCACGCTCTTCAACGCCCTGACCGGTTTGCGCGGCAAAGTCGGCAACTACCCCGGCGTCACCGTCGAACGCAAGGAGGGCTGGTTGCTCGACCCACCTCCCGGTCCCACCGTTCGAATTCTTGATCTGCCCGGCACCTACTCGCTCAGCCCGCAGTCGCTCGATGAGCAAATCGCGCGCGATGTGTTGTTCCATCGCGTCCAGGATGTGCCGCCGCCTGATCTCGTGGTCGTGGTGCTCGATGCCTCGAACCTCCAGCGCAACCTCTACTTCGCCACCCAGGTCATTGAACTCGGTTACCCGACCCTCCTCGCGCTCAACATGAGCGACGTGGCGCAGGAGAATGGCCACGAGATCGATGCGGCCGGCCTGAGCAAGGCCTTGGGCGTTCCCGTCGTGCCGCTCGTGGCCAGCCAGGGCGAAGGACTGAAGGAATTGCGCGCGCAAATGCTCGCCATGCTCAAGACCCCGGCGGCAGCAGTGACCCCTCGCGTCTTCGCTGAATTGCCCGAAGTCTTCGGCCGCGAAGCCGCGCAGCTCGTGTCCTTGCTCAAGGGCAACTTTCCCGAAACTCATTTTCAAGCCATGGCCGAAGCGCTGCTCATCCTGAGCGATGAACGCTTCCTCGTCTCCAGCGGCCACCATTACCCGGAAGCCATCCGCGCCGCCGTGGCCGCCGCGCGCCAGCGGCTCGAAACGCAACAGATCGATTGGCGCAGCGCCGCCATCGAGGCGCGCTACGCCCGCTTGGCCGCCATCCAGGAAGCCGTCACCACCGAGACGCACATTGAGCAGGAGAACTTCAGCGACCGCCTCGACCGCGTGCTCACTCATCGCCTCTGGGGCGTGGTGATTTTTGTCAGCGTGATGACCCTGCTCTTCCAGAGCATCTTCACCTTCGCCCAAGTGCCGATGGATTTGCTGACGGCGGCCGTGGATGGGATCGGCAACTGGGTCGGCTCGTCGATGCCACCAGGCGACTTAAACAGCCTGTTGGTCGGCGGGGTGATCAAAGGCGTCGGCGCGGTCATCGTGTTCCTGCCCCAGATTCTGCTTCTCTTTCTCTTCATCGCGATCCTGGAAGACACCGGCTACATGGCCCGCGCCGCCTTTCTCATGGATCGGGTCATGAGCAAAGTTGGACTGCACGGCAAGAGTTTCATCCCCATGCTCAGTTCGTTCGCCTGCGCCATTCCCGGCATCATGGCCACGCGCACCATCGAATCTCCCAAGGACCGGCTCGTGACCATTCTCGTCGCGCCGCTCATGAGTTGCTCGGCGCGGCTGCCGGTTTACACGGTGTTGATCGCGGCGTGTATTCCGCAGACCAAGCTTCTGGGTTTCCTCGGCCTGCCCGGACTGACCATGCTCGCCATGTATCTGCTCGGCATCATTGTGGCGCTGCTCATGGCGTGGTTGTTCAAGAAGACTTTGCTCAAGGGCGCCACCCCCATGCTCATCATGGAACTGCCGCCCTACAAACGCCCCGTGCCCACGGTCGTGCTGCGCCACATGTGGGACCGCTCGAAGCTGTTCCTGAAGCGCGCGGGCACGGTGATTCTCGGGATCAATATCGTGCTGTGGGGGCTGGCGACGTATCCGAAGCACGAGGCTGTGAACACCGGGTTCATGGTGCAACGTGAACGAATGATTACGAACGCCTTTCCCGGCTTAAGCAAAGTCGAGGCCGAGGAGAAGTTGCGTAACCTCAAAGAGCAAAAACTCACCGGCGACGAAGGTCGATTGATAACTCCGATTCTTGAATTCGAAAGTCAGGAAGCCAGCCTGCAAGCCGGCGAAAAGCTCCGCGCCAGCTTCGCTGGCATGATGGGCCGCGCCATCGAGCCGTTCATCAAGCCGCTCGGCTTTGACTGGAAGATCGGCATCGGCGTCATCGGCTCGTTCGCCGCCCGCGAAGTTTTTGTCAGCACCATGTCCACGGTCTATAACGTGGGCGAGGCGGACGACAGCGACGAAGGCACCGCCAGCCTGGCCAAGATGCTTCAGGATCAGAAACGCCCGGACGGTTCGCCCGTTTACACGCCGCTCCTCGGCCTCACGCTCATGGTCTTCTACGTCTTCGCCCTGCAATGCGTCAGCACCATCGCCGTCGTCCGCCGCGAGACCAACGGCTGGAAGTGGCCCCTCTTCCAATGGCTCTACATGACCGCCCTGGCCTGGGGGCTGGCCTTCCTCACCTGGCACGGCGGACACTTGCTCGGCTTCAAGTAGCGCGGGTTCGCCACCTCCAGCGCCGCCCTGCTCCGCCCGTGGTGGCCGATGCCCCAGACGCAATTCACTCCGTAGCCTTGCTTGGTCAACGCCTTCATCAGCTGCACGTTCTGGAGAAACCTGTAGTCGTTGGGGTGATGGCACGCCCGGAATGGCTGGCCGGCGGCGAAATGAATCGGAGGGATGAGGCGTCCGAATAACTTTTTGTGGCTGCCGTCCGAACGTGTTCACGTTTCACCAGCGAATCAACTTATGAACCGCCGCACATTTCTCGCCGCCGCCCTGGGTTCCGCCGGGGCGTTGCCGCTGACCGCGCAGAATTACTCTGACTACACCAAAGATCCACGACCGGATGTGGCCGAGGGCGCGTGGACAGTGGGTGGGGTGGACGGGCCGATCTTCAAGGGCAGCCCGGTCATCAGCGGCCCGGCCGCCGAGGCCATGACGATTCTCCAACCGGTGCAACGGATGGCGACCGGGCACATGGAATACGCCGTGGAGGAAGGCCCGTGGCAGCGTGTGGATGGCGACGAGGACGGCTTGATGCCGATGTCCGAGCATGTGCTGAAGTACCGCCTGCCGCCGTTGCCGCCCGGAAAACTCGTGCGGTACCGCGTCGTGGCGCGGGCCTGCGGTTGGGTGAAGGTGCGGCAGTTTTATCACGGCGAATTCAAGGCCGGGGAAACGCAGGTGAGCACGGAGCGCAGTTTTCGCACGCTCGATCCCGCGGCGGCGCAGACGACGTTCGCCGTATGGAACGACACGCATGAGAATGCCGAGACGCTCAAAGTCCTCGACGCGCTGACCACGCCGCTGCGGCCGGATTTCATGCTCTGGAACGGCGACCAGTCGAACGACGTTCACTTCGAACGCGACATGGCCGGGCAGTTCCTTGCTCCGGCCGGACTCACCATCGCCGACCGCTGGCCGCTGGCTTACGTGCGCGGCAATCACGACGTGCGCGGCCCCGCCGCGCTATCGCTTCCGGACTTCACCGGCACGCCGGAGGACCGCTACTACTACGGCTTTCGCAGCGGCCCGATGGCGGCCATCGTCTTGGACACGGGCGAGGACAAGCCTGACGACAGCCCGTATCTGAGCGGGTTGGGTGCGTTTCAAAAAATGCAGCGACGGCAGGCCGAATGGCTCCAGAGCATCGTCAAGGAGCCATGGTTCCGCGACGCCCCGCACAAAGTCCTCTTCTGCCACATCCCGCTGTGGTTCAAGCACCCAAGGATTCCCAACAGCGACGGCACGAGATACTGCCGCGACCTTTGGACTCCGACGCTTCTCGCGGCAGGTATCAAGCTCGTCGTCTCTGGTCACACCCACGATTACCTCTGGATGCCCGCGAAGGCCGGCCAACCCATCGCGCAACTCATCGGCGGCGCTCCGCAACCGAAATACGCGACCTTCATCCAAGGCACTGCGACCAGCACCGAACTGAAACTGAAGATGACCAAGCTCGACGGCACCGTCGTGGCCGATGTGACGTTGCCGGCGTGAGAGCCTGTCTGAAAAGTCACTGGGGCAGCGCAAGCGGCCAACCCCGGAGTGCGCCCGTCCACGGGCGCAGCAACGTGGGAAACACAGCGGGTATGGGTTTTTGCGACGCGCTCCAAGGCATCACCATGCTGCGCCCCAGGACGGGCACACACCGCCAGCGTATTTTAATAAATGCTATAA
>JANOQV010000281.1:0-32486 GCA_031414955.1 Pedosphaera sp.
AGAGGGCCGGGGTGAGGGGAAACGCGATGATATGGCACAAGAGAGCTTCATAACTGCTTCTTCGGTCGCCGTTTTCATCGGAAGCCAGAAAGAATCCGCCAGCAGCGTCAGCACACGATGCCTCAGGTATGCGACTCGCGAATTCATCACGCGCCCGCCCTCCGATCAAACGGATCAATCCACGACAGCTTGGGTATCCACTGGAAATCCTCCTTGTCATGGGTCGCCAAGGTCAGTCCATGCACGAGCGCGGTAGCTGCGATAATAGCGTCGCCCAGTTTGAATTTACGCGCCTGACGCAGTTCCGTGGCGCGCTTCAACACCGCGTCATCCACAGGCAACACTTTGGTGAACCGAAAAAACTCCTCGTATTCCACCTTCTGTTCCGGTTTCAGGCGCGGAAAACCCAGCACCTCGGGATAGCTGATCGCCGACACAAACGAACGGTCGCTCTCCAGCAAGTCGCACAAGAAAGCGTGCTCTGGCTGGCTGGCGTAAATGATCAGGTTGCTGTCCAAAAGCATCAGTCCTCCCGGCCCGGCATTTTTCGGTCTTCGCGCATCTCCCGCTGCCAAGCCACGGCATCCGGGATTTCAGGAACTCCGCCCGACGCGGCGATCCGGCGCAACGCGGCGATCCGGCGGCGGCGCATTTCGATTTCCACCGCGTCAGCCTCGTCGTCTGGAATCACCACCACCACTTCGGCGGGCTGGCCATTGACGAGCGACTTGGGCCGCTCGCCTTTCCATTCCAAGTGATCGTCCGTGAGAATTGCTTTGTATTCAGTCTGCATGGTTCAAGCGTAGTTCATCCTCAGCGCAATAGTCAGGTCAGTTGTTGTGCGGCAGGCGGGGCGGCTGCGCCTGCTTCCGGCGGTTCACGACGAATAAAACGATGCCGACGATGAGCAGCGGAACAACAACCATCCCACCGATCACCACCACGATGAGCAGCAGTTCCCAGCCTCCGATGAATGCGGCGAGCGTGGTCATTTTTGCGTGAGTGCCTTCTGAATATTCGCGACCGCCTCATCAAGCGGGATGCAGGCCGGCCAGGTGGTCCGGGCATCGCGTCCGCTTCCATAGACGAGTGCCAGACCAAATCTGTGAGACGCCGTGTACGTATCGCCTGTGCGCCTGAGGC
This sequence comes from Pedosphaera sp., assembly GCA_031414955.1. GTDB lineage: Bacteria > Verrucomicrobiota > Verrucomicrobiia > Limisphaerales > SIBH01 > JANNGC01. Next base: position 1,144 of record JANOQV010000281.1, read on the forward strand.
AAACCAACATGCGAGTCTTGGAAGCAAGCACCGCAGAAACGGGAGTTCCGGAAGAAAACAACGGCTCACCAACCTCTTCTTGAATGCGAATGCTTTTGATCGGGTTGCCCTTCAAAATGCGCTCGACTGCCGCGTTGGCAATCACCGTAGTGACTTCCCGTTTTTCGATATTGGTCAGAACGCTTTTTTCAACATTCGTGACAGAAACGACGGCGACGACATCGGCATCGCGCAGGACGTCTGCGAGCGTTTGGCCCGGCGGCAATTGTCCACTAGTGGCACCGCTATAAACCATGACAGCGAGAAACATCAGTGTCGTTTTCATAAACCCTCACCGGTTAAACACGAACGACGAGCTGTTGATCAGCGCCCACGTCAAATCCTGCGCCAGTTCGGGGCGTGACTTGGCGTTCGCGAAATCAATCGCGGCGACTTCCTTCTCGGTCGGAAAACGGTTCAGGCATGAGAGGTAAATTTCCTCGATCAGCTTTTTGTCGTCCTTCTCGGACTCGACGAGCTGGGCGATACGGCTCGTGGGCGAACTGACCGCTTCGCCGAGGGTCTGGCCGTTGATGAGGTTGAGCGCGTGCGAAAGGGTGAGGTTGCTGCTGCGCTCGCATTCGCAGGCGGACTGGCGCTTGGGCCGGCCGAAGAGCGCGAGGAAATCATTCCCCGCCACCGTGCCATCCGGGACTTCCACCGAGCGCATTCCGGTCGGCATGCCGGCGAACTGCGGGCGCACGCCCGTCGCCACGGCCACGGCGTCGAGCATCTGTTCCGCGCTCAGGCGGCGCGGCGCGGCGTGGGAGAAGTTGATCGTATCGTCCTCGTTCCACTTGTTGGGGATGATGGACAACTGATAGGTGCGCGACCGGCAGATTGTCCGCATGAGCGCGCGGGTGTCGAAGTTGCTCTTGATAAACTCCGCCGTGAGCGCATCGAGCAGTGCGGGATTGCTCGGCGGATTGCCGCCGCGGATGTCGTCCACCGGATCGATGATGCCCTTGCCGAAGAAGTAGCTCCACACGCGGTTGGCCATGGACTTGGCGAAGAGCGGGTTGTCCTTCGAGGTCAGCCACTCGACGAACGGGTCGCGGCGATCCTCGTCGCCTTTCATCTCGCGCTCGCTGCCGAACGGCACCTTGGGCGCGACGACCATCTCGGTCTTGAGATGCTTGACCTCGCCGCCGGTGAAGCTGCGATAAACGATCTCGTCGCCGGGCATCGCGCCTTTCTTGAAGGCCACGCGGGCGAAGTGCGCGCCGAACTCGTAATACTGGTCCTGGGTCCACCGCTCGAAGGGATGGTCGTGGCACTTGTTGCAGTTGAAACGCACGCCGAGGAAGGTCTGGCTCACGTCCTCGGTGATCTTGCCCGGCTCCTTGAGCACGCGGTAGTAATTGACCGCCGGATTCTGGTAGGCGCTGCCCTCGGCCAGCAGCAGCGAGCGCACGAACTGGTCGTAAGGCATGTTCTCCGCCACGCGCTTCTCGATCCACTCGCGATAAACCCACACGCCCTTCTGCCCGAGCTGCTCGCTGTTGCACTGGAGCAGGTCGGCCCACTTGCTGGCCCAGGCCTTCACGTAATCCGGGCTGCCGATCAGTTCGTCGATGAGCTTCTCGCGCTTCTCCTTGGTGGGCGTCGCGTCCGTGAGAAAAGCACGCACGCGGTCGGACTTCGGCGGTGAACCGGTGAGATCGAGCGACACGCGACGGATGAACTCGGCGTCCGTGCAAAGCTCGCTGGGCAGCGCCTTCACGCGGCGCAGCTTCGCGTTCACCAGCGGGTCAATGAAATTGTTCTCGGCCACATCCTTCCACTGGTAGCCGGTGCGGTCGCCCATGATGGTGAGCAACTTCGCCACATAGATGCCCTCGAAGCGCACGAGAATGGCCGCCTCGCCCCGACGCAAACCTTTCACCTTCCCCTGCCCGTCCGCCTCCGCGACCTCGGTGTTGCTCACGCTGAAGTGCGCGTCGCGCGTCACGTCCCGCGTCGAACCATCAGGATACTTTGCGATGACCAGCAACTGTTGTTCACGCCCGGCCAGATCCATCTCCACGTCGCCGGGCAGAACCTCGATGCTGGTGGCGCGGCCCGCCTTCAGCTCCTCGCCTTTCGCGCCCTGGGCGATCCAGTCGCGCAGCAGCCTGAACTCGCGCGAGTCCGGCTTGATGGCCTGCCGCCCCTCGTGCGGCACCTCGGCGAGCGGCTTGAGCAGCATCAAACTTTCCTCGGGCTTGGCGCGGTTGAGACGCCGGCCCGAGATGTCATTAACCAACGCCTGGTAATCGAAATCCGGATCGTAACCACGGAGCGAGAGCTTGAATCCATTCTTGCCCTTGGCCGAGCCGTGGCAGGTGCCGGCATTGCAGCCGAGCTTGGCCAGCACCGGCTGGATGTCGCGCACGAAGCGCACGTCCGGTGCATTGGTGCCTTCGACCGTCACGGCCAGCCGGGCCTTCTGGCCCGCCGCGCTCACGGAAATTTCCGCCGAACCTTGCTGCCGGGCGCGGATGTGACCGGCCACGATTTCGACCGAGGGCGATTCTGTCTTGAAGGAGGCGAGCGCAGTGAGGTCCACCGTGCCTTGGTCCGTCTTGCCGATCACCAGCACGCGACGTTCATCCCGCGCGTCTTTCAGCGTCAACTGCGCGGGGTGCAATTCAATGGATCGGATGGCGGGCAGCGGCGGTGCGATGAGAGCTGACGAGTCCTTCGGCACACCCGCGCCCCAGACGGCGAGCGGCGCGAACATCAGCCAGAATTTTGCGTGTGACATCATAGCAAGCAACTCACGTGAACAGTCCAGAGCAGGACGAAACTGTTTCACGGGCGATGGCCGGAACCGTAATTTTCACCCGCCAAGTCGGCAAGGCATTTCCCGGCGATTCAGGTCGTATCATGGGCTTGTTGTTCAGGTAAACTCGACGGGGAAATTGGCTGGTGGCTTCAATCTAATTCCCCCGGACGGACCATGGCGGCAGGCAACAGGCTGCGGGCCGTCCCGGCTCGCAGCCGGTCCGCCGCCCCATGACCTCTCCATTTCAGACGCGCCCCACCGTCCAAGCCCCAGCGAGCCGGGACAGCTCGCGAACCGGCCATCACGTCGGCCAGAAAACATCTTGAGCCTGCGCCGCATTTTGTGCCTCCTATGCGGTTTCGTTCGCCGAACAAATCCGTCATTGATGAAACATTTATTGAGTTTGGAGAAGCTGCCGCGCGCAGACATGGACGCCATCCTGGGCAGCGCTGCGGCCATCAAGAGCCAGCGCGGCAAGCAATCCCACCAGCCGCTGGCCGGCCAGACCTGGGCGCTGATCTTCACGAAGTCGTCCACGCGCACCCGGGTTTCTTTCGAGGTCGGCATCCGCGAACTGGGCGGCCAGGTCATGTTCCTGAATCCGAACGACATCCAGCTTGGACGCGGCGAACCGATCAAGGACACGGCGCGGGTGCTGGGCAGAATGATCCACGGCGCGGTCATCCGCACCTATGCGCAGAACGATGTGGAGGAGTTCGCCGCCTATGCGAAGATTCCCACGGTCAACGCGCTGACGGATGACGAGCATCCCTGCCAGGTGCTCACTGATATTTTCACCTTCCAGGAAAAGCGCGGGCCGATTCAGGGCAAGGTGGTGACCTTCATTGGTGACGGCGCATGCAACATGCCGGCGTCGTGGATTTTTGCGGCGGCGAAACTGGGTTTTGAACTGCGCATCGCCGCGCCGAAGGGCTATCAACCAACGCCGGAGCTACTCAAGCGGGCTGGGGGCAAGATCATCGTGACCGACGACTTGAAATCGGCCGCTGCTAACGCTGATCTGCTCTACACCGACGTGTGGGTCTCGATGGGCAAGGAGACTGAGTCCGCCCAGCGCATCAACGAACTCACGGGCTACCAGATCAACGCGGCGCTGGTGAAGCTGGCCAAGCCCGGCGCGCTGATCATGCACTGCCTGCCCGCTTATCGCGGCAAGGAGATCGACGAGGAGACTTTCGAGGCCAACGCGCCGACCATCTTCGACCAGGCCGAGAACCGGCTGCATGTGCAGAAGGCGATCTTGAACTGGATGGTGGCGTAAGCAACGCCTGGGAGGAGACACGGATTTCACGGATTGGCTCCTTCTGCAGCCATGCTCATCGGTGAAATCCGTGTCTCTCATTGGTATCCCTTCGGGTTGATTCCTCGGCCCGGCCCCAGCGGCAACTCCTCACCGCTTCCGGTCGTACCAATAAACTCCCACCGCCAGCTTCTCGTGCTTGAGCGCGGGGCTGCACAATGGATCCTTCTCGGAGAGGATGCGCGGCAAATAGACGCCGCGCTCGCCACTCGCGTCGCTCTCGAGGAGCAGATACGCGCCATCCGGTTCGGCCCACAACCCCAGCGGATGAAATGGGCGCGCTGTCTCCGGCCAGTTCGTGTCCGGAATTTTCTGCACGCCGCCGCGGGCGAAACTCTCCCGGCATACGGCGAGGATTTCCTGCCGAACTTTTTCCGCACCAACCTCGCCGACCGTGCGGCGTGCCTTGGAGACTTCACCACAAGAGGTCAGCAGGAGGAGCGTGAACAGCATGCTGGCGAAGCGAACGAGCACGCGATCGGTCACGCACCAGCGAAGTTTCATTTCGGCCGCGGCGGCGCGGGTGTTTCCAGAGGCAGGTTCGCCGACTGCCGCAATCGCGCCTTGGCCTGCGCCGTGAGAGGACTCTGTTCGGAAAGCAAGGCCTCAACCACCTCGCGCTTGGCCTCGTCCACCGTGATCACCGCCAGGCGCTGGTCGCCCTTGTTGCGGCTGGTGTATGCGGCATAAAGCTCCCTGGCCCGCAGCATTAACCCGGCGGCGTCGTCGGGTCGATCATCAAGCGCGGCAAAGTAGGACTGCGTGACAAACCCCCGGATCAGCCCGCCGACCTTGTTCTGGCTTTGTTCCTGCGAAGCCTCCATGGCCCGGTTGACGGCGTACTCCGCCAGGGTTTCATCAACAGGCGCGGCGGCGGGGAATCGCTGGCGCAACATGCGCAGCCACTGCTCGGCCTCGGACATCCGGTTCACGAGGAAGAATTGATACGGGGCGTCCTTCAGGAAATTCTTGTAAGCGTTCGCGACGCCGTTGGTGAGATGGTCCGGCGAATTGGCCAGTTGCTCGAGATAAGCCGCATTCACCTTCGGGGCGATGGCGAGATTGGGGAGGAAGCGCAACGTGTTGGTCGTCCAGACGAGTTGACCGCGCTGGAAGGAAAGATTCATCGACTGGTAAACCGCCGAGCGCAGCTTGCGTACATCGTCGTCCTTCTTGCACCGTTCCATACCGACACTGGCCCAGTAAATCGCGTGCGCCTCGGGCAGACGCCAGTCCAACGGACCATAGCGCTCGTGCAATATCTTCATGAACGCCGCATCCATCTTGTACTTCGTGCGCAGCAGGTCCGCCCGCTCTCGCTCCAGGTCGGTCTGGGGATTGGTGAGCTTTTCGAAATCCGGCCGGTAGTCGCCGAACACGTTCATCATGTCCCGCGCCCAGGAGAGTTTGTAGTGGAGGTGCCCGTCGTCCATGTTCTGGCCCATCTTGAACTGGAACATCCAGGCCAGATCGGAATACAGCCCCGGCTGGTCAGGGTTATAGCGCAGCGCATCGTCGCGCAGCAGCTCGAGGCCGCGCTGCACCCAGCGCCAGCGATCCTCGTACTCGGGAAATTTCACCGAGATGTTAAAGGCCATGTTCCAGGCCTGCACCGTCCAGACCGTGGTGATGTGCGGCTCAAGCTTTGTAATCCAGTCGGCGAGCTGGACCATCTCGAAATACTTTCCTTCGTCCTGCATCTGCGAGGAGCGAATCCAAAGCGCGTTGGCGATCAGCCCGCGAAAGCCGCCGAGCACCTGCGTGGTGAGCGCGAGCATGGGCGGCGCATTCTCCAGCGGTTCGAGGCGCGTGATGCCGAGCGCGGCCCGCTGCCGGTTGATCACGGGCAGGAGGAAGCCGTTGGCCGCAAGCAACGCGGCGGCGAGGGCGAGGAGGAGAAATTTTTTAAAGCGCGAGTTCATGCCAGGCAGCCCGCTTGGAATCGCCACAAAGAACGCAGAGAACACAAAGACGAAAAATCTTTGACTGCTCTCTCTGTGTTCTTTGCGTTCTCTGTGGCCATAAACTTTTTCCTCCTCACGACTGAGTATTCCCCGCCGCCAGTTCCCGCCGGGTGAACATCGCGATGCCAAACACCGCCACCACCCCGCCGAGCAACAACACGATCTGCGCGAAGGCCAGGCCTACCATGCCCCAGTCCACGCTGCGCCCCGTGCTCAAGGCGTCGATCGGGGAAAAGCCTTCCACCAGTTTGAACAGCTCCAGCATTCCCTTGAAAAGCGGCACCAGCACGACATCCAGCATGGACCGGCCCGAGACCCCGGTTTCCTCGTCGGTGCCCATGATCGTGCCCGACTCGACCACCGAGGCCAGCGTGCCGCTCGACAAGGCCACCATCATCAGGCTCACCGAAACAAACGCCGCCACGGGAAACGACAGCAAACTGGCCGCCGCCAACCCGATGGCCGCCAGCAACGTCAGCCAGAAAAGAATGATGAGCAGCGCGCGAATGAAGTTCAACGCGAAGCCGCCCTCGCGATAGAGGATCTCGAAGCCATCCTCGTTTGGCACCAGCAGCACCGTGCCGTCGCGGTTCTCCAGGTTCACCGTCAGCACGCCTTTCTCGTCCCAGAGGTTGGGTTCGATTTTGATCTCATGCACCGTGTTCGCGCTCAAGGAGAGGTATTGCCGATCGTGGCGAGGCGAATCCGGCGCGCCAACATCAAGCACGGTGCGATAAGTGCCAAGCTGGTTTGTGCTCGCGGCGTAGAATTTCACGCGCACAAAGAGCGGCTGGTCACGGAGGAGGTTCCGGCGTAACGCGAGATCAATTTGCCAGCGCCGCATCGTGTTCAGAGTCAACGGACTGACTTTGAGCTGCTCGCGAATGATGTCCTTCGCCGCCTTGGCCGCCGCGGGATTGCTCACCGTCGCATCCTTGGTCTGCCGGAGGTAAATCTGCTCCACCTGAGCCTCAAGGTCGGCCTGCTTCTCCTTGAGCGAGCCGCGCGCCACGAAAATTTCCTCCCGCAATATCCGCTGTTGCGCCGACGGCAGCTCCGCCGCGCGAAACTTCAGCAAAAAGAAAATGCAGATCCCCGACACCGCCAGCAGCACGGCGTTGAGCGTCACCAACCCGAGCCATTTACCGAGCCAGACCTGCCAGCGACCGATCGGTTTCACGCATACCATCTGCATCTGGTTTTCCTCGATGTCCCGCGCCAGCGTGCCGCACGAAAGCCAGAGCGTGGAAAGTCCGAGCAGCGCCGTCACGACGCTCAAGGTGTAAGTCAGCAGAATCTGCGTGAACCCGCGCGCCGTGCCGTCGTCCTTGATGACGATGGGCAGAATAACGACTGAGCCGATCAGCAGCACGGCCATGACCCAGAAAAGCCGGAACCGGAAGGCGGCTTTCCAGGTGAGGCCGGTGATGGCGAGAAGGCGTTGCATATCAGGAGCGCGACGCACCGACGTCGCCGGGTCGCCTTAAACTTCCGAGCACGTAATCCGTTACCCTGAAGGGGTTGAATCGCCGCGCGCGACAACTTGATTGATTCAACCCCGTTGGGGTTGGGGAAAAATAATGGGCTGCCACCCAGCGTAGCTCGTGCCTCGCAACCCTGGGCTGAGTGATTGCCATCCCTTCAGGATTTCCCGGCGGCAGAACTGTGCTCACGGCTTCTTCCCTCCCAGCAGCGACGACAGTTTTTCATTCGCCTTGCTCAAGTCCGCTGGCTTCGCCGGCTCGGCAAGTTTTTCCCCCAGGGCCGAAGCAGTTGGTGCAGACTGCGTGAGCGAAGCCAGTTTTCCCTCATTCACCGTCGGCGTGCTCGGGGCCGAGACGGCTGGTTCGTCTTTCACTGTCACTGCCGCCGCCGTAAACCGTTCCAAAATCTTCTCCGAAGCCGGAGCCGTTCCACCTTCGCCCTTCAAATACGCCGCCACCTTCGCGCCGCCGACCGCGCCGGAAGTCGCCGCCGATTGCGCCCGCGCCTTCTCCACCACGTCGAGGAAGTAGCTCTCCAGATTCTGCGTCGGCGTATCGACGCGCACTTTGTCGTCGCTCACGTCGCGGCGGATGATTTCCAAGACCAGGGTCATCGTCGCGCGCGATAAGGTCGGCGTGGTGATGCGCACGGCGTCGGGGGTGGCGAGGAGTTCCTTGAGCGTGCCTTGCGCCTGGATTTTGCCGCCGTAGTAAATCACCACGCGGTCGCACACGTCCTCGACATCGGAGAGCAGGTGGCTGCTGAGAATCACCGTCTTGCCGCGGCGGGCCAATGCCACGATGAGATCCTTCACCTCGCGGCAGCCGATGGGATCGAGTCCCGCCGTCGGCTCGTCGAGAATCACCAGGTCGGGATCATTAATAAGCGCCTGCGCCAGGCCGATGCGGCGTTGCATGCCCTTCGAGAACTCGCCAACGGCCCGCGTGCGCGCGCCGGTCAGGCCCACCATGTCGAGCAACTGCTCCGAGCGCCGCGCGCGTTCCTCCTTCGGCAGCGTGAAAAGGTTGCCGAAGAAATCCAGCGTCTCGCGCGAGTCGAGGTAGCGGTACAAATACGACTCCTCTGGCAGGTAGCCGATGCGCGCCTTCGTCTTCACGTCGCGCGGCGAGCGGCCAAACACCTCGATCACGCCCTTGGTCGGATGCAGTAGTCCGAGCAGCATCTTGATCGTCGTGGACTTGCCGGAGCCGTTCGGCCCGAGCAACCCGAACACCTCGCCGCGCCGCACCTCGAAGTCCACGCCATCCACCGCCCGGGCCTTGGGCCGGCCCCAGAAATCCTTGAAGACCTTCGTCAACCCGCGCACGGCGATGGCGGTTTCCGTGGAGTGCGGAGCGGGTTCAATAGCGGTCATGCGAGTTATCCTTCGGAACAAAGTCTTCGAAACACTTCGAACAAACCTGTTTTGTCAAAACGATGGCGGCCGATGTCCAGCCACGCATCGTAAATGGAATCGTCACCAACCGGAGCATCCACGCAGGCGTTTTTTGGTGAGCCGGGAGCCGATCCGACCAGACCAAGATCGCCAAAGCCCCCAGGGCCAGCGAACCGGGGCAAGGACTCGGCGTACAAGTGGGGCTTTTCATCTGCGACGGTGGCCTAGTTCAAAGGCATCCCGCGGCGGATGTAGGTCGGCACGTCGAGATCCTGCCCGAGATGAATGGTCGGCTGGCTTTTCTCAAACCGTCCCTTGGAGACGATCTCCAACGGCAACTGCCCTTGGCGCAGCTTGGACGTTTTCTTTTTCCCGCGGGCGCCGCTCTGCAACAGTTTGTCCGTCGCCTCGGCGGTGGTGGTTGGGGCCGGGGCGACGAAGCGCGAGGAGGATCGGCTCGCTGCCAGCGGGTCCATGATCTGCGTTTCCAACTCGGGCGCGCTCGCGGCGGCTTCTTCCGACCGCTCGGCGGCGGGCCGGCGCGACGCCACGACCGTGATGGCCAGACGCCCGGCGAAACTCTCTTCAATCGCTGCGCCCACGATGATGTGCGCGCTCTCGCACTGGCGGTTGATCTGCTGCATCACGCGATCCACCTCGGCCATGGTGAGGTCGGGACCGCCGACGAGGCTGACCAGCACGGAGCTGGACTCGTTGAGCGCCTGCCCGCCGTCGAGCAGCGGATGCCTCATCAACTTCTCGAAGACTTCGCGCGCCCGGCCCTCGCCCGAGGCTTCGGCCATGGCCAGGGAATTCTCCGAATGCTTGCCGCGCGTCACCGAGCAGAGGTCGGCGAAATCGACGTTGATCAAGCCGGGACGGATCAACATGCGCCAGATGCCGCGCACGCCCTCGGCCAGCAACTCGTGCGTGATGGCGAACATCTCCACCATGCTGGTCTTCTCATCGACGAGCTTGAAGAGCTTCTGGTTGGGCACGCAGATGATGCCGTCCGCCGCGCCCTTCATCTCCAGCAGACCGAGTTGGGCCTGGCGCTGACGACGCCCGCCTTCCCACTCGAAGGGCAGAATCAACATGCCCAGCACGAGCGCGCCGCATTCCTTGGCCACCCGCGCCAGCACCGGCGAAGCGCCCGTGCCGGTGCCGCCGCCCATGCCAGCGGCGATGAACACCACGTCCACGCCCTCGCACAGCGTTCTAAGTTTCGCGACATCCTCCTCGGCCGCAGCACGCCCGCGCTCGGGATCGCCGCCCGCGCCCATGCCGCGCGTGAGCTTCTCGCCCAGCACCAGCTTGCCGGGCAAGGGCGACTGTCCCAAGGCCGCGGCATCCGTGTTCAGCGCGACAATCTCCACGCCCTCGAACGGCGCGCGCGCGATGTGGTTCACGGCATTGCAACCCGCGCCGCCCACGCCAAAAACCTTGATGCGGAAGCTGCGCCTCGGCGCGGAATTCTCGGGAGTAGTCTCGTTCGCCATCATGCGTCAGCTCCGTTTGAAAATGTTCGTGATCGTGTCCTTGAGGCTCTGCAACCCGAGGCCACCCGTTTTCTTCTTCTGCTGGAAGCTGCCGTACTTCACCAACCCGATGGCGGTGGTGAACTCGGGATGATCGAGGGCGGACTTGAGACCGCTGATGGAGTTGGTCCGGCCCAGGGTGGTCGGCAACTGGAGGACGTTCTCGGAGAGCTTGTGAATGCCGGGAATGTTCGCACCCCCGCCACACAGCAGCACGCCGCAGCGCAGGTAATCGAGCAATCCGTTCGCGCTCAACTCCTGCTCGATAAGTTGGAAAATTTCCTCGATCCGCGCGGACATGATGCGGCGAAGGTGTTCGAGGTTGATGGTGCGCTCGGCCAGGCCGTTCTCGTTCGGCAACAGCACGCTCCGCCCTTTCACGCTGTCCTCCACGAACGCGCCGCCGTGCTCGAGCTTCAACTGCTCGGCCCGGCCCAGCGGCACCTTCAAGCCGTAGGCCAGATCGTTCGAGACATGATCGCCGCCCACCGCCAGCACGCCGGTGTACTTGATGATGCCGCCGCCATAGACCACGTACTCGGTGGTGCCACCGCCGATGTCGATGACGAGCGCGCCCAGTTCCTTCTGCTCCGGCGTCAACAACGCCAGGGCCGAGGCCAGGCCGTTGAACACGATGGCTTCGACGTCGAGTTGCAAACCCTTCACCGCGCGGATGGGATTTTGCAGGCGGTTGAAGTTTCCGTGCACGACGTGCATGTCCACTTCGACGCGCGCCCCCAACATGCCCACGGGATCGGTGATGCCGTTCTGGCCATCGACGAGAAAGTGCTGCCGGATGGCGTGCAGCACGTAATTCTCCGCCGGCAAATTGATGGCCTTGGCGTTCTTGATCACGTCCTCCACATCCTGGGGGGTGATTTCGCGATCTGCGGACACGACGGGATGCACGCCGCGGTTATTGAAGCCGTGAATATGACCGCCGCTCACGCCGAGATACACACTGCGAATCTCCACGTCCGCCATCTGCTCGGCCTCGACGATGGCATTGCGAATGTCCTCGGACTGGGCGTTCAGATCGACGATTTCGCCCTTGCGCACGCCGCGCGAGCGCGCCTGGCCCACGCCGATGATGTTCAGCGCCCCTTGCGCGTTCACCTCACCGGCCACCGCGCACACTTTGGACGTGCCAATCTCCAGACCGACGATGATGGATGAAGGGTCAAACATGTTTCTTCTTGTAGGGTGAGGCCTTGCGCTGCTTCGACGAAGGCGGCGGCAGGGCCGCGGCTTCCAGCCAGCGCAACGGCACATGCTCGGTGACGGACAGATCGAGCGAGGCAATCTGCCGCGACTGTTCCAGGCCCTTGGAATACACGAGCCACCAGCGATTCAGGTGTTTGTCGAAATCGGTGATGGGAAAAGTAATTTCGTTCTGCTGCGCGGTGCTGACTTGGAGGACATCCGAGGCCGTGACATCGACGCGCACGATGTCCACCACCGGCGACATGGCCGAATGTTCGAAGGCAACCAGGAACCGCAGCGCGGCGCGAATTTGCGGCGACTCCACCGCCTTGCCCGCGCGCACCTCGACCGGGCCGGCCCCGGTGAGCGTCGGGCAGCGTTCCCCCGGCTGCGGCGGCAGGGAACGGTGCCGCGGATCGAGCGGCAACATCGCCACACCCTCGGCATCGAGAAGATAGATTTGCGTCGCGGTCTGAATCTGCGCCACCGGCTCGCGCTCCACCACACGGATGCGCAGGGTGTGCGGCAGCACGCGCTCGACGGAAACGCTTTGGATGGCCGGGAGCAATTCGAGGTCGCGCTTCACCCGCGCCAGATCGAGGGCAAACAGGTTCTGCTGGCGCTTGACCCCGGACCAGCGTCCGAGTTGCTCGGTCGAAAGCACGCCGTCGGTCTGGATGTCGATCTCGTGAATGGCAAACGCCTTGTTGGTATAGACGAAGTAGTCCATGCCCCAGGTGCCGCCGCGCCAGAGGAGAAAAAGGACGAAGACGGTGCCGAGCGAAAGGCCTGCAGCAAGGGTGGCGACGCGCACCCGCTGGCGCGTGGCCTGCCTCCGCGAGACCTTCACGTCCAGGACTCGGCGGCGTTCAAACGCCCGGTTTTTTGGTTTCTTGAAAAACCACATCGGCTCTCTCCCTCTGTGTTACGGCAGACGTCTCCGTCTCCCGTTGCGTTATCCAGCTTTCGTCCAGGGCGCTGGTCGATCAAGCGCCAGCTCGATCATGCGTTGACACAGCGCCTCGTAACTCAGCCCGGTGGCGGCGGCCGCCTTCGGCAGCAAACTGGTCTCGGTCATGCCCGGCAAGGTGTTCACTTCGAGCACGACCGGTTCGCCATTGCCACGCACCATCACATCCACTCGGGCGTAATCCCGTCCGCCAATCGCGCGAAACGCGCCCAGGGCGGCGGACTGAATGCGTTCGGTTATCACACAATCGAATGCGGCGGGGCAAAAGTATTCCGACGATCCGGGCGTGTATTTGTTGCGGTAATCGAAGGCGCCCTGCTTCACCCGCACCTCGACCACCGGCAAGGCCGCGCCGGCCAGAATGCCCACCGTCGTTTCGCGGCCCTCGATTTTTTCCTCCACGAGCAATTCTGTGTCGTAACGCAGCGCCTCCTGCAGCGCCGCCGGCCAGTCGCCAACGCGGTCCACGAACTGCAAACCCACGCTCGATCCCTGGCGCACCGGCTTCACCACCACGGGCGGCTGCCAGCCCATCGGCCACGGCGTCGTGGCCGAATTCACCACGACGAATTTCGCCGTCGGCACGCCCGCCTCCACGCAACGCTGCTTGGTGAGCACTTTGTCGAAGGCCAGGCGGCTCGCCTCGGAATCGCAGCCCGTGTAGGGCACGCCCAGTTGGTCAAGCTGCGCCTGCACCGTGCCGTCCTCGCCGTAGGTGCCGTGCAGCGCGAGGAACACGACCTGCGTTCCGGCGGGCAACACCCAGTCCGGCGTCTTCGGGTCCAGCTCGTGAACGGTATGCCCGAGCGAGCGCAACGCGCGCGCCACCGCCCCGCCCGTGCGCAGCGACACTTCGCGCTCGGCGCTGGGGCCGCCGAGCATGATGGTGATGGTGAGAGGGGTCGGATTCATTGAAGACCTTCAAACGAAGATCCAAGATCCAAGATCCAAGATCCAGGGAAGCACCAAATTCCAAGCTCCAATCGTCCAAGCCGACTCTTCCGTCTGGTTGACGTTTGGAGCTTGGTGTTTCTCTGGAGCTTGGAGCTTGGAGCTTGGTGTTTCATGCGTCAGTTCCTGCTAATCGCCGAGGATCTCCACCTCCGTCTCCAACTCAATCCCCCGCCGCGCTTTCGCCGTCTGCTTGATGAAGTCGATCAACTCCAGGACATCGCGCGCCGTGGCGTGGCCCTCGTTGACGATGAAATTTCCATGCACGGTCGAGACCATCGCGCCGCCGCGCTTGGTGCCCTTGAGTCCCAGTTCTTCGATAAGCTTGCCCGCCGGCACGGTCTTGGGGTTCTTGAAGATGCAGCCCGCGCTCGGTTGGGCCGGCTGCGACTCCCAGCGCTTGGCGTTGAACTGATTGGCGCGCTCCTGGATGACTTCCTTCGTGGCGGGCGTGCCGCGCAGCACCGCGCCGAGCGCGATGTGGGTCTTGAAAAGCGGACAGCCGCGATACTCGACATTTACCTCACTGGCCTTGCGCTCGTGAACGCCACCCGAGAAATCCATGAAGCGAATCTGCTCCACCACCTCGAACATCCACGAGCCCATCGCACCCGCATTCATGCGCAATGCGCCGCCCACGCTGCCAGGGATGCCTTCGAGAAACTCCAGCCCCGCCAGTCCGGCGCGGCGCGCGTCCACGGAAACCGTCTTGAGCTTCGCGCCCGCGCCGCAATGCAGATGCTCGCCGGTAATCTGCACCCGCGAAAAGCATTCGTGCCCGAGCGAAATCACCACACCACGAATGCCACCGTCACGGATGAGCAGGTTCGAGCCTCGGCCGATGAGGGTGAAGGGCAACTTCAGTTCGCCGCAGAGCTTCAACAGGGCGGCGAGATCGGTTTCGCCCGCCGGCTCGGCGAAGAAATCCGCCACCCCGCCGACGCGCAAGGTGGTGCGCTTGGCCAGCGGCTCGTCTTGACGGATGACCGTTTCAGCGGAAACAGCGACGCGAAGTTTTTGCAATGTGCCGGCACGACGAGCATCGCGCGGCCCGGACTGCTGCTGGATCGAAGCATCACTCATGGTGTTTGATTCCTGCCGAGCAATGCTCGGCGCTCCTTCTCTCAATTGCCCCGCCAGTTCGTGCGCCGCCTTGGTGATGTCCCCTGCCCCGAGAAACAGGACCAGATCGCCGGGTTCCAGCGCGGCCCGCACGGCGGGGGTGACATCGGCCAGCGCGGGGATGAGTTCCACCACTTGACCGTGAGCGCAGATGGCCGCAGCCAGCGCCGCGCTGTTCGCTCCCGGAATCTCAGGCTCGCTGGCAGCATAGACCTCGGTGAGGAACAACTTGTCGGCATCACCGAAGGCTGCCGCGAAGTCGTTCATCAAATGCCTGGTGCGCGTGTAGCGATGGGGCTGGAAGACCACGACGAGCCGGCGCGGGTCGAGCTGTTTGAAGGCGCTCAACACCGCGCGCACTTCGTTCGGGTGATGCCCGTAGTCGTCGAACACGAGGAAGTTTTCGTCGGCAAAGATCTCCTGCTGGCGCCGGGCCGCGCCGGCGAAGTCTGCCAGCGCATCGCCAATTGCCGTTGGCGCATAGCCGAGTTGGTGCAGCAAGGCGATGGCAGCCGTGGCGTTGGAGACGTTCTTCCCCCCCAGCAGGCGGATGGAAAAGTCGCCCAGCTTCGTGCCGTGATGCCAGAGGGTGAAGTGGGTGGGCGATTCCCCGACCTTGGACGCCTGCTCGCGATTCATCGGAGTTGAACCTTGGACCTTGGACTCGATCCGGTATTGGGCCAGCGGGTTGAAGCCGTAGGAAACTGCCCTGGGCTGCTTCGCCATCATCTCGGCCAGTCGAGGATCATCCGCGCAGAAGACGATTAACCCGCGCGTGTTCGCCGCGAAGCCCTCGAACTCACGGCAGACCGCTTCGAGGTTTGGAAAACGATCCAGATGCTCGGCATCGACGTTGAGCACGAGGGCGTGTTCGGGCTGGAATTCGTGCAGCGTGCCGTCGCTCTCGTCCGCCTCGGCGACAAACCATTTGGAGTGCGGTGACAAGTCACCGCACTCCAAGTGGGCGTGGGCCGGCCATTGCGGAACGAGGGCACCGATGGCGTAACTGGGCTTGGCCTCGAGCTTCCTCAGCGCGTGCGCGAGCAAGGCGGACGTGGTGGTCTTGCCGTGCATGCCGGCGACACAAATGCCTCGTTGCTGATTGACGAATGCGGCCAGCAGAATCGCGCGCCGCACGATGGGAAGATTCAGTTCCCGCGCCGCCTGCAACTCGGAATTGTCCGCGTGGACCGCCGGAGTATAGACGATGAGGACGGGGTGAGCCTCACGCAACTGGGCGGCGTGATGACCAATGTGGAGCTGTGCCCCGCGCGCGCGGAGCTGGCGGATTTCCTCATTCTCAGCGGTATCCGAACCGGTGACGCGATGGCCGGCATCGAGCAATAAATGCGCGAGGCCGCTCATGCCGCAGCCGCCCGCGCCGACGAGATAAACCGTGGCCCCAGGGGCCGCGTGCAGTAACGCGCTCACCTGCCCTGGGTTCAAGCTGTTCATCATGGCAAAGCTCAAATCTCGAAACTCACTTGGCCAGCGCCGCCGGTTCACCACGCCCCGCCCGGCGCGATTCAGAAACCGGCGCGCCGGCCACGCGCGCCGGGTTCCGTCCGGAAATTTTTTTGAGAATGGCCTCGGCAATGACCCGGGCGGCATTGGGGTGATGCCACTCGGCCAGGGCGGCGGCCAGGCGACGGCGCTCGGCGGCATTGGTCATCAACTCCTGGACCATGCGCGCCAGATTTTCCGGTGTGGCCCGCTGCTCGCCGAGCATTCGCGCCGATCCCGTTTCGACCAGGGCGCGCGCGTTGTGAAACTGGTGGTCGTCCGTGGCGGCGGGAAAGGGAATCAGAATCGCCGGCACGCGCAGCGCGGCGAATTCCGCCAGCGAGGAGGCGCCACTGCGGCTCACCGCCACGGTCGCGGCGTTCAAGGCCAGGTCCATCTCGGTCAGGAACGGGCGCACCACGGCGCGGGCTTTCGCCTCGCGGTAAGCGGCAACGATCTTGTCATGATCCTGGGGACCGGTGAGGTGAAGAAACTGAATCTCGGGCAGCGCCGCGCACAACTCGCCGAGACAGCGGACGACAAGCTGGTTGATCGCGCTCGCGCCCTGGCTGCCGCCCATGATGAGCAGGGTGTCGCGCTGCGGCTGAAGCCCGAGCGCGGTGCGCGCGGCCGCCGCATCGCCGCGGGTAAATTCCGGTCGCACGGGCGTCCCGGTGACGAGCACATCATTCGTGCGCAACCGATGCGCGCAGGAGGGAAAACCGACAAACGCCTGCCCGACGAACCAGGAAAGGAAGCGATTGGCGCGTCCGGGAATGGTGTTCGACTCGTGGAGGAAAGTAGCGGAGCGAAATTTCCTCCCGGCCAGCACGGGGGACGCGCTGGTGAAGCCGCCCATGGCCAGCACGGCCTGGGGCGGTCGCGCGCCGAAGACCCGCTTCGCCTCGCGATACGAGGCGCGAAAGCCCTGAAGGAATCCCACGACGTTCCCCCGAACCAAGCCCACGGCGGGCAGCGTCACGACCTGCATTCCGCGCGCCGCGCGCACGGCCTGCTGATCCACATCCTTGGGAGAGATGAGCAGCATCACATCGCAGCCGCGCTGGAGGAGTTCGTGGCCCACGGCCAGACCCGGAAATAGATGGCCGCCCGTGCCACCACAGGCAATGGCGACAAGCGCGGCTGGTTCAGGGCTGCTCATCAGGATATTTGCGTGGAAGGAATGTCCTGCGAGTTGAAAGGATTAAAGCCCGACTCGCGGCGCACCGGTTCATGGGCATGACGCGCCACGCTCAAGAGCACGCCGACGCAGGTGAGCATCATGAGCAGGCTCGATCCGCCGTAGCTGACAAAGGGCAACGGCAAGCCCTTGTTCGGCAGCACGGTGGTAACGACCCCGATGTTGATGAAGGCCTGCAAGGCGATCAGAAACGTGATACCGCAGGCGAGCATCATGCCAAATCGATCACAAGCCCGTGAAGCGATGAAAATCCCCGCGAGCGCAATCACCAGGAAGGCGATGACCACGCCGAGCGTTGCCACCAGCCCCAGTTCCTCGCCCACGATGGAGAAGATGAAATCGGTGTGGTTCTCCGGCACGTAGCCGAACTTTTGCCGGCCATCGCCCAGGCCCACCCCAGTCGTGCCGCCGGCCCCGAGCGCGAGCGTCGCTTGGTACTGCTGGTAGCCCTTGCCCTCACGATGCGCCTCGGGATGCATGTAAGCCATCACGCGGCCGAGGCGATTCGGGTTGTGCCAGACGGAAAGTCCCACCGCGAGCAGACCAAGCATCGCCACGGGCGCGATGAAACTCAGTCGCACGCCGGAAATGATCAGCATGACCGCGCTCACCGCGGCGAGCAGCAAGGTGGTGCCGTAATCTGGCTCAAGAAAAATCAGCCCGAGCACGGGAACGATGAATGCGCCTGGAATGAGCAGCCCGCGCTTGAGCGTGCGCATCTGCCGCTGAAAGTGCTCGGTGTAGTGCGCAAGGACGATGATAAGCACGAGCTTCGCCAGTTCCGAGGGTTGAAACATCATGAAGTGGAGGTTCAACCAGCGATTGGCACCGCCCCGCTTCACTCCGATGTGTGGCAACAGCGCGGCCAGGAGGAGGCAGACGGTAAAGAAGAACAGCGCCCAAGGAACGCCGCGCTGCTTGAACTTACGATAGTCGAAGCTGGCGGCGGCGAGGCCCGCCACCAGCCCCAGCGCCAGCCAGATGAGTTGGGGCCGGAGCAGCTTGGCCCCGGCCGGCGAGCTATAGAGCATCACCGTGCCGAGCGCCACGAGCGCGGCCACACAGAATACCAAGGCTGTCGTCGCAAACTTCACGCCAATTTCACGTCAAAGCATCGCGTCCAAAACCAGAACGCCGGGCGAAAATCGCCCGGCGTTTGCACCCCTTATTGCGCCGGGGCCGGGGCCGGCACCGGGGCCGCAGGCGCTGCCGCCCGCGCCGGCACTTTCAATTTCTGCCCGACCTTGATCTGGGTCGTGGTCAGGTTGTTGAGCTTCTGCAATTCCTTCACCGTCGTCTTATGACTGGTGGCTATCTTGCTCAAGCTGTCGCCAGACTTCACGGTGTAGGTGCCGGCGGTCTCACCGCTGGCCGGAGCCGGGGCGCCGGTTTTCACTCCCGCCGGAGCCGGCGGCGGAATCTTGATCGCCTGATCAATCTTGAGCTTGGTCGAGTCCACGCCCGGATTCGCGGCCTGAATGGCCTTGACGCTCACGCCGTACTTGGAAGCCAAAGAGGAGAAACTTTCACCTTTTTGAATCTTGTGCTCGATCCCGGCAAGGGTGCCGGCATCCGGGGGCGGCGTCACCACGGTGGGCGTCAGCGCAGCGGGTGTTACCGGATTCGTCTCTGCAACCGGCACGACATTGGTCACCCCGGCCAACGCCTCGGGCGCGTTGGTGAAAGGCAGGGTGGCGCTCGGATCATTCGTCGGCGCCTCCGGGATGGCCTCCTTCTCCTCGCGCTTGCAGCCGAGGATGAGCAGGCCGCTCAACACGACGACGTGGATGCCGAGGATGGTATAGACGGCGATGCGGACGTGGGGCTTGCGGCCGGCCTGCGATTCAAACGAGCCTTGCGGCACTAACGGACTTGGACCTTTCATTTTTCTTTGGCGCTCTGAGGCGTCCTTTCTGAGGTGTTGGTTATTTTTCTAAATCGTTGCTCCGAAGTTTTCCCTCACCAAAACTCCGGAGCAAAGTGTCATGAAAGCAAAACCGCCGGACGCTCATCACAAGGCGTCACGCAAGGGCCGGCCCCCGGCAAATCTCCGACCGGACACAGCGCGAGCACCGCCGCGCGAAACACGTCCCCCCGGTGCTGGTAATTCCGGAATTGATCGAAGCTCGCGCACGCCGGGGAGAGCAGCACCACATCGCCCGGTTTCGCGCGCGTCACTGCAACCGCGAGAGCTTCTAGCAACGTGGGCAGCACCGCGCAAGGAGTAAACAGGCCCCAGGCCGCGCGAATTTTTTCGCTCGTCTCGCCGAACAAGAAGGCGCCCTTCACCCGCCGCGAAAGCACCGGCCCGAGGTCGTGATAATCGAAGCCCTTGTCCCGCCCGCCGGCCAGCAGCCAGACGTTCGGCTCGCGATCTTGCTCGCGCTGCGGCATGGCCAGGAGCGCCTTCGCGACCGCGTCCACATTGGTCGCTTTTGAGTCGTTCACGAACTTCACCCCGGCGATCTCGGCCACGAACTCACCGCGATGCGGCGCGGGCTGGAACGTCTTGATCGCCTCGACCATCCCTTCGAGCGGCAGGCGCAGCACGCGTCCGACGGCGAGCGCGGCCATGATGTTCTCGGCGTTGTGCGGACCGCGAAGTTGAACGTCGTCCATGTTCAGCACCGGGCCGGACCAGTTCTCCATCCGGCTGATGATCAGACCCCGGTCGAAATGGAAATCCGCCGTCGGATCGATGGCGCTGAAGGTGATGACCTTGGAAGGGATTTCGAGCTGGAGCTGCTTCAGTTGCGCCAGCGCCTCACTCTGCACAATCGCCCAGTCAAAAATCTGCTGATTCTCAAAAATCCGCGCCTTGGCCCGGACGTACTGATCGAGGCTGGCGTAACGATCGAGATGGTCCGGTGTGATGTTGGTCAGCACCGCGACCGCCGGGCGAAAGAACTCGATGGTCTCAAGCTGGAACGAACTGACCTCGAGGGTGAGGAAGTCGAGTTCACGCGCGCGATCCGCCACCGCGCAAAGCGGCGTGCCGATGTTGCCGGCGGCGATGGTTTTGCGGCGGTTGGCGGTGAGAATGTGTGCGACCAGTTCCGTGGTCGTCGTCTTCCCGTTGGTGCCGGTGATGGCAATGTTCAGCGCCAGCGACTGCTGGTAGCCCAGTTCCAGCTCGCCCATAAGCCGGACCTTCTGCTCCCTCAGCGCAATCACGAATGGGTGAGTCAAGGGCACTCCCGGACTGAGGACCGCCAGATCAAAACTCCCGGACGGCAGTTTTGTTGCGCCCAGTTCGACGCGTACGCCGCGCGCGCGCAAGTCAGCAGCCTGCTGGCGCAGCGACTCGCTGTCGATGCTGTCCACGACCGTGACCTTCGCGCCGCGCGACAGGGCCAGCTCCGTCGCCGCCGCGCCGCTCAGGCCGAGGCCGATCACCAGCACGCTTTTGTTTTCGAGTGAGAACATCCTAACGAATCTTCAAAGTGCCGAGCGCCACCAGGGCACAGAGCACGCACAGAATGTAGAACCGCGTCACGACTTGCGACTCATACCAGCCTTTTTTTTCAAAGTGATGATGCAACGGCGCCATCAGGAACACCCGCCGGCCCGCCCCGTACTTCCGCTTCGTGTACTTGAAGTAGCTCGTCTGAATCATCACCGAGCCGGCCTCGGCCACGAACACTCCGCCGGCGATGACGAGCAGGAACGGTTGATGCACCAGCACCGCAATGATGCCCAGCGCGCCGCCCAAAGCCAGCGATCCAGTGTCGCCCATGAAGACCTTGGCCGGATGGCAGTTGAACCAGAGAAACCCAAGCCCCGCGCCGATCATGGCCGCGCAGAAGACCGTCAGTTCCCCCGCGCCGACCACATGTGGAATCTGGAGGTACTTGGCCGTAACCGCATTGCCCGACAAGTAGGTCACGAACAGGAACACGAGCGAAACAATGATCGTGCAGCCGATGGCGAGACCGTCGAGACCGTCAGTGAGGTTCACCGCGTTGGAGCTGCCAATGATGGTGAGCATGGTGACGATGATGCCCAGCACCGCACTCGTGGCGATGGGATGTTTGAGGAAGGGCACCATCACCTGCTCGATCAAGTCTTTGGTGGCCGGCATCCGCCAGAGATAGACTGCGATGAAAAGAGCCAGCGTGAACTGCACGATCAGTTTAATCCTCGCCGTCGCGCCCGCACCGGTTTGCTTGGTGATCTTCGCGTAGTCGTCGTAGAAGCCCAGGCCGGCGAACACAAGCACGGAGAGAAGGGTGAGTTGCACGAGCGTGTTCCATTGCGCCCAGAGCACGGCAGTCAGATCCATCACGGCCACGATCAGAATGCCGCCCATGGTCGGCGTGCCTTTCTTGCTCAACACGCGCGCGACGAGGTCGCCGCTCTCCTCGGCCTTGTCCGCGTAGTTCTGGCCGAACTTGAGTTGCTTCAACCATGCGATGAGCCGAGGCCCAAGAATCCAGCTCAACATCAGCGCCGTCACCGCCGCGCCCGCGCTACGGAAGGTGATGTACTGGAACACGCGCAAGCCCGAGAGCGAGTCCGCCCAGGTCGTGCCGCGCGCGGCCTCCAGAATGTATTGGCTTAAATAGTAAAGCATTACGCCAGGCTTTCGCTCACGCGTTCCAGACCGGTCACGCGCGAAGCTTTGAGCAAAATCACGTCGCCCTCGCGGGCCATTTCCTTCAACGCCGCCATCGCTTCCGTCACATCGCGGCATTCGGTCACGTCCGCGAGTCCGGCTTCACGCGCCGCTTGAGCCGTGAGGCCAGCCATCTTGCCGACGGTGACAAGCCGCAGAGTTCCGAGTTCGGCGGCCTTACGGCCAACCTCAACATGGGCGGCTTGGGTGTGCTGGCCAAGCTCTGCCATGTCGCCGAGCACGGCGATGCGCCGGCCCGAGCACGGAAATTCGTTCAGCGTCTCGAGCGCGGCCAGCATCGAGTCGGCGTTGGCGTTGTAGGCGTCATTGAGAATGTGCAGGCCGTGCGCCTCGGAAACCTGGAGCCGCATCTTCGGCGGCGGACAGGAGAGAAGGCCGCGGCGAATTTCCTCCGCGCTCAATCTCAAATCCGCTCCGACGGCGATGGCCAGCGTTGCGTTGGTGACTTGATGGCGGCCAAGAAGATTAACCCGGTACTCGCCGGTGAACGCGGCCTGGGGCGCGGTGAGTTGGAAACTCACGCCGCGTTCGTCGGTGCGCGTCGCGCCAATGCTCCAGTCGTTCTTGTCTCCGAAACCGATCCGCACGACGGAGCCACGGCAGCGCCGGGCGATCTCCTCCGCGCGAACCGTGTCGCCGTTGATGAAAAGTTTTCCCGAGGCAGGAAGCAATTCAGCCAGCCAGCCTTCCTCCGCCACCACGCCATCGAGATCGCCGAAAAACTCCAGATGCTCGCGGCCAATGCTGGTGATGACGCCGATCTGCGGCTGAATCATCGCGACGAGTGGCGCGAGTTCGCCGGGATGATTGGTGCCGACCTCGAGCACAGCGGCTTGGTGATGCGACTCCAACCGCAGCAAGGTGAGAGGCACGCCGATGTCGTTGTTGAAACTCGCCTCGCTCCAGAGCGTGGAAAGTTTCTCGCGCAGCACGGAGGCAATCAGATCCTTCGTGGTCGTCTTGCCGTTGGAACCACCGACGGCAATGGCGGGCAGCTTGAAATCGTGGCGATACTCGGCGGCCAGCCGGGCCAGTGCGCGACGGGTGTCTTCCACGGCGATGATCGCGCAGGACAAGGGCGGGACGGGCAGCCGGGGCCGGTTCACGACCACGGCGGCGGCGTCTCTACCCATTGCCTCCTTGAGAAAGTCATGCCCGTCGAAACGGTCCCCGCTGAGCGCGAAATAGATGTCCCCGGCACCGACCGTGCGCGAATCCGTCGAGACGCGCTGCACCATCACGTCGGCGCCACCGGTGAGTTGCTCCCCCGCGCACGCCCTGGCGATGTAGTTCAAACTTCTTGGATCCATGCTGGTGAACATGATCAGTCGGCGCTCATCGACCGCCTCCGCGTTTCAAGTTTTCCAGCGCCTCGCGCGCATGGTCCCGGTCGTCAAACGGCACCACCGTGTCTTCAAATTCCTGATACGTCTCATGCCCCTTGCCCGCCAGCAGAACAGTGTCGCCGGGCTTCGCCATCGCGATGATTTCCGTGATGGCACGCTGGCGATCCAATTCAACCGAGTAGTCCTGCTGCTTGACCGAGCGAAAGCCTTCTTCGATTTGCGCGGCGATCGTCGCCGGGGATTCCTTGCGCGGGTTGTCGCTGGTGATGATGGTGAAGTCCGCCAATTCCGCTGCGACCCGGCCCATCTTCGCCCGCTTGCCCGTGTCGCGACTGCCCCCGCAGCCGAAGAGCAGCAGCAACCGCCCGCCCGTCACTTCGCGCAACGTGGTCAGGACGTTTTGCAGTGCGTCGTCGGTGTGCGCGTAATCCACGAACACGGCGAAGGACTGGCCGGACGAAACGCTTTCCAGCCGGCCCGGCACCGGCTTCATGTGGTTGAGTGCGGACTGGATCTTCGCCGGCTCCACCTCGAGCGCGCTGGCTGCGCCCGCCGCCGCCAGCGCGTTGTAAATGTTGTGCCGGCCAATCAATGGCAGCTTGCAGGCGAAAGTTTTCTTCGGCGTCTCCAGGGTGAAGCTCGACGCGTCGGCGGCCAGTTGAATCTTCGTCGCGCGGATGTTCGCTGCGCCGCGAATGCCGTAGGTCAGCTTCACCGCCGCGTCGGATTGCTCGATGAGTTGCGCCCCGCGCGCGTCGTCGATGTTGATCACCACGGTGCCCTTTTTCGATCCGTTGGCGCTCTTGGTGAACAGCTTCTGCTTGGCCACGAGGTAATTCTCCATCGTGCCGTGGTAGTCGAGGTGGTCCTGGGTCAGGTTCGTGTAGATGGCGATGTCGAACTCGATGCCGGCGACGCGCTTTTGATCGAGCGCGTGCGAACTGACTTCCATCACGCAGGCCTGGCAGCCGGCGGCGACCATCTGCGCCATCATCTGCTGCACTTCGAGCGACTCAGGCGTGGTGCGGTGGGCGGGGATGACACGATCGCCGATCTCGTAGCGCACCGTTCCGAGCAGGCCGGTCTTGAATCCGGCGGCTTCCAACACCTCCTTGATCATGAAGGCCACGGTGGTTTTGCCGTTGGTTCCCGTGACCCCGATGACTTGCAGTTTGGCGCTGGGATGCTGGTAGAAGGAAGCCGCCGTCCGGGCCAGGGCTTCACGGACGTCGGAAACTTTGATCTTCGTGGCGCGCGGCGAGCTGAAGCCGTTCTTCTCGCAAATGATCGCGGCCGCGCCACGGTCGATCGCGCTGTTGATGAACTCATGCCCATCCGAGATGGCACCGGGAATGGCGACAAAGACCATGCCGGGTGTGACGCGCCGCGAGTCATAGGTGAGGCCCGTGATCTCCCGGTCCAGCGAGCCTTCGACCCGCAGGAGGGGCACTTGTTTCACGAGTTCCTTCAGTTGCATCGGATCAAAATCAGTTGTTGGCCTGCGCGACCCCGGCGCGGTCGGACGCGGAAGTTCCCGTCAACTCACCGGGCGGTTCCGGCTGAATGTCCGGCTTCACGTTGAGGAAATTCGCCACGCGCTCGGCGATGCGCTTGAACACCGGCGCGGCCACCAATCCGCCGTAATAGCTGCCCTTCGGCTCGTCCAGCACCACGGAGATGCACAGCTCGGGATTGTCCGCCGGGAAAAACCCGATGAAGGACGAGAAGTATTTGTGATTGGTGTAGGGCGGCTTCTGTGCCGTGCCGGTCTTGCCCGCCACGGTGTAGTGCTCCAGAGCCGCCTTTGGTGCCGTGCCGTTCTTGGCCGCCACCGTCTTCAGCGCCGTGACCATGTCCTCGGCGGATTTTTCACGAATAACCTGCCGGACCATCTGCGGCTGATAGCGCGTGACCACCTTGCCCTTCTCGTCTTCGAGACGGTCCACCAGCATCGGGCGCATGAGCTTGCCACGATTGGCCACGGCGCTCATGGCCATGACCATCTGGATCGGCGTGGCGGTCATTTCGTGGCCCATGGGAATGCGCGAGATGGAAAGTTTGTTCCAATCCTTGAGCGGATGCACCACGCCGCGGACTTCCCCGCGCAGCGGGACGCCGGTGCGATGGTTGAACCCGAAACCCAGGATGTAATCATGGAGCCGCTGCTCGCCCATTCGGATGCCGACCTTGGCCGCGCCGATGTTCGAGGACTTGGTGATGATCTCTTCCAATGAAATCACCCCGTAGTGCTCGTGGTCATGCAGGATTCTGCCGGCGAAACGAAAGACGCCGTTCTCACAATCGTAGCGGTCAGAAAGGCGGGTCACGCCCTCGCTCAAAGCGCCGGAGACCACCACGATCTTGAAAGTGGAACCCGGCTCGGCCGTGTCGGTGATGACGCGGTTGCGCCGGGCATCCGCCGACGCACGCCAGTATTGATTGGGATTGAACGTCGGCAAAGTGGCCATGGCCAGGACTTCGCCCGTGCGTGGACGGACCACGACGGAGGAGACGGAGATGGGGGAGCATTTTGCCATCGCCTCGGCCAGTTCCTCCTCGACGATCTGTTGCACGCGCGCGTCGATGGTCAGCACGACGTTGAGACCTGGACGCGACTCGACGTCCTGCTCGCGGAAGACGAACAGTTCGCGGCGGCGGATGTCTGTCTCGGTCTTCACCCAGCCTCGGCTGCCGCGCAGCTTTTCATCGAACGTGAACTCGATGCCTTCCATGCCCGCCGAAACCCAGTTGGTCTCGCCGGCCCACAGGACGGGGGCCATGCCAGTAAAGCCGAGCACATGCGCGGCCACTTGGGCGTTCGGGTAGGTGCGGATTTGATCCTCTTCGGTGTAAATGGAACGAGTCCAGAGCAGTTGCAGTTCGCGTAGCTCCTTCTTGGTCTGTTTCCCCGCCAGCACCACGCTGGCGTATTGGTTGGTCAGTGCATCGAGGGTCTTTTCCCAGTCCTCGAGGGGAAACTTGTTCTTGAGCAGGACGAAATGGTTGGGCAGCACCAGCCCCTCGCTGTTGGTCCGCTTCTGGCGGCGAAAGGCATTGAGCAGGACGGTCTCGTTGGTCTTGAGCAACGGCGCGAGAAACTTGGCCATCTCCGCCTCGTGGCCTTTGAGCAGGGCGGGATCAGCGCAGACACGTTTGACCGGGACGCTGGTGGCGAGGAGTTGGCCGCGCCGGTCGCGGATGTCGCCGCGCTGCGGCTCACGGTAGTACTCGTGCTGATGCTGTCGCTCGGCGGCGGCGCGAAACTCCTCGTGGCGCGCCCATTGCAGATCGATCAGCCGGCAGCCGAGTCCCGCGAAGCTGACGCAGAGGATGATTGTCAAAACAATCAGCCGCCGGCGGTTTTTTGAGGCTTCCATGGAACTCCTGAAAATTTTGCCCACCGCCCGGTGCCGATCGGTTCCTCTCCGACGGCGTCACCGGGCGGCGGCAAATCACTGAAGTGCGCGGCGGCCAGCCTGCATCTCGGCGAAGAGCGGCTGGCTCTTCGGGGCGGCGGCGGCGGCGGGCACTTCGACAATCGTCAAAATCTGGGCTTGAACAGGCGGGGCCAAGTCGAGCTTCAACTGCTTGACTCGTTGCTCAAGGTAATAGGTTGATTGAAGGGTGAGCAGCGTCTGTTGCAGCTTGATGTTGCTGGCGCGCAATTGCGCCCAGTGCTGCTCGCGCTTCTGCATCTGTCGGCCCAGCTCAATGATTTGATTCTTCTGGAACACGTAGCCGATGGCCGAGCCACCAATCAGCACGCAGATGAGCACAGCCTTCATGGCCGGCACAAAGCGGACGGTCGATACGTTTTTTCGGTTCCTGCCCATCTAAATTTTCTCCAACACTCTTAACTGCGCACTGCGGGATCGAGGGTTCCGCTCCTGCTCTTCAGCACTGGGCTGAATGGCCTTGCGTTGCACCCATCGCATTTCCGGGACGCGCGGCTTTCTCAATTCCGGGACATCCACCTCTCCTGGAAAGGTGTAGTCCCGCGTGCGTTCGTTTCCCCAAGATTTCACCAGCCGGTCTTCCAGAGATTGGAAAGTAATCACCGCCAATCTGCCGCCCGGCTTCAGCACCACCGCCGCCTCATCTAATCCGCGGGCGAGCGAGCCTAGCTCGTTGTTCACCGCCATCCGCAGCGCCTGAAAAACTTGCGTCGCCGGGTGCGTTCGCTTTCCGTGTCGCGGCGCGAGCCGCTCGATCAAGTCCGCCAGTTCCTTCGTCGTCGTGAAAGGCCGTGCCGCGCGCTGCGCGGCAATTTCCCGCGCGAACCTCCGCGACAGCCGCTCTTCACCCAGCTTCCAGAACACGTCCGCCAACTCCCGCTCGTCCGATCCATTCACCAGATCCGCAGCCGTGACCGGCTGGCGCTGATCCATGCGCATGTCGAGCGGGCCGTCGTTTTGAAAACTAAATCCCCGCTCGGCCCAATCGAGCTGCGGCGAACTCACGCCCAGATCGAGCAAAACACCATCGCAACTCCCTGGCCCCCGCCACTCGGCCATCTCGGAGTAATTGCCGCGCTTCAACTCCACGCGATCCCTGAACTCCGCCAGCCTGCTCCGCGCGGCCTCAATCGCCGCCTCGTCGCGGTCCATTCCAAACAACCGGCCCTCCGGCGCGCTGGCCCGCAAAATCGCCGCCGAATGCCCCCCACCTCCTAGCGTCCCATCTAAAAACTTGCCGCCCGACCGCGGCTGAAGTGCCTCCAGCACTTCGGACAACATCACCGGCTTATGGTCGAACGTCGGCACACAGGCTCTTCACTGAATCCGCGCGCGGGCCACTTTGCTGACCAGCCGCGCGAACCAGGACGGGCGTTTCGCTTCCGTGCCTGGGGTCGGTGCCGCGAAGACATTCGCCTTCGCCGACGCTGCTTTGGCCGGCTGGCTTGCTTCCACCAGTTCCAAATCCGAATCGCTCAGGTCGTTGCGGACCACCTTCACCTTGTCCAACGACAGCTCGCCTTGAAGCTCCCCGCGCGGGGTCGGCCGGACCGACGACCGGAACGGGTTCTTCTTGTAGGTCAACCGCGCCAACAGGAATGCGTTGGACCGCTCCTTCGCCGATGCTTCTCCTGCGTCTGTATTCATGGCCTTTGCTTCACTTGTTGTTTCCTGCTCTTCCATCGCCTCAAAATCCTCGCCCGCCGAATTCCCCTCCCGCCCCACTGGTGCCCCACTGTCCAAACCGAAAGTCGGCATGGCACCCGTCAGCAACTTGTAGCGGTGCCCCGTGTCCCGCAGTTGTCGCAAGCTCCGCCCCACCGTCAGCAATTTCACCAGTCCCATGTTAAATCAGGCTGAACGCATCCGGCGCCAGCGCCTCCACCCCCGCGCGCGACCCCTCATAACGCTCTGGGTTCCAAATCTGAAACCGGTCAAACATGCCGTTCAAAACCGCCTTGTCCGAGATTCCCGTCGCCGCCGTCATGGTGTCTGGAAGGCACATCCGCCCAGCTTTATCCAAGGTCACACTGTCTGACTTTTCGCCCAAAATCCTGCGCAAAGCCTCGGCTTTGCGATCGGCGAACGGCATCGCCCGAATCTTCGCCTTCAGCTCACTGAACGCCACCGGCGGCAGAACGAGCACACACGAGTCCGGTTGGCCGTTGTGCGGCCAGAGGATCAGTGCGAACTCTGTCCCCTCTTCCGCCGGCCGCCATTTGGCCGGGATTTGCACACGGCGCTTCTCATCCACGCCGAAGCGGTAGAGCGATTGGTAAACCGGCTCATTGGATTCAATTGGCATTCGTGCATTGCAACCGTGACAGCGGCCCCCTCACTCATCCCATCCCAACACCGCTCCCACACAACGCCACACTTTGTATTACCATCGCCCCACCCGTCAACCGTGAAAATGCACTTTTAAGCTCAAACTATTGAAAAGTTATTCACACTGCGGATTTCACCGGGAATAGTCTGCGGGTGCGGACCGCCGACTTCGATTTCGATCTGCCGGTCGAACTCATCGCCCAGCAGCCCTCCCCTGCCCGCGATGCTGCGCGCCTGCTCACGTTGCATTGCGGCACGAATCAAATCGAGCACCAAGTCTTTGGAGAATTGCCCACGCTTCTACGGGCCGGCGACCTGCTCGTGCTCAACGATTCCAAAGTGATCCCAGCCCGGTTGCGCGCCGCAAATCCTCACACGAACGGCGAACTGGAAGTCCTGCTACTCGAAGAAAACGCGCGCAACGATTGGTGGGTCATGATGCGGCCCGCGAAGCGAGCGCCCGTCGGAACGAAACTGGCGCTCATCAATCTACAGGGTGAAAGAAGTTCCTTGTTGGTGACAGTGATCGACATCAACGGGGAAGGACATCGCCGACTGATCTTTTCTGGCGAGGACGACATTGGGGAAATGATCGATCATTTTGGCGAACTGCCCCTGCCGCCTTACATCAAACGAGACAAACGCGTCCTGCCGGTGGAAGATCGAGCCCGCTATCAAACAGTTTACGCCACCGAGAAAGGCTCCGTGGCCGCGCCGACGGCCGGGCTTCATTTCACACCGGAACTTCTCTCGACGCTGCGCACGCGCAGTGTGGAGGTTTGTTCGGTCACGCTGCACGTCGGATTGGGAACTTTTGCGCCCGTGAAGGCCGATTGCATCGAAGAGCATGTGATGCATCACGAACGATTCCACGTCACTGCGGACACGGCGGAAAAAATCAATGCCGCGCGGCGCGCAGGCCGGCGCGTGATCGCCGTCGGCACCACCACCGTCCGAGTGCTGGAAACCTTGGGTCGCGCCCATGATGGGCAAATTGTCGCCGGCACCGGACGCACCAACATCTTCCTTTATCCGCCGTGCAACTTTCGCGTCGTTGATGCGCTGATCACAAACTTTCATCTACCGCGCTCCACCCTCCTCATGCTGGTGAGCGCCTTCGCTTCGCCAGGTGACATGCGCGGACGCGAGATGGTTCTCGCCGCGTACGTTGAGGCGGTTCGCCATCGCTATCGATTTTTCAGCTATGGCGATGCGATGCTGATCTCATGAGTTCAAGGTCCACGGCTCCCAGCGCAAGGCAGGAAGCGAAGTTGCTTCCTTTCGTCTCCCTTAACGCCGCCGCCACCGCCGACGGCAAACTTGCGCCTGCCCATCGGCACTTCGTGCCCTTCAGCAGCCGGCGAGACCACGCGCTGCTCCACGAACTGCGCGCCCGGGCGGACGCCGTGATGGCCGGCGCGCGCACCGTTGATTCCTCCGCAGTGACGATGGGGCCAGGCGGGAAAAAGTATCGTGACCTGCGCCTCAAGAACGGACTCGCAGAATGCAACCTGCGCATCATCGTCAGCGGCGCGGGCTCGGTGAATCCGCGCGCGGAAATCTTCCGACACACCTTCTCACCCATCATCATCCTGACCACCGAGCGGGCACCGCTTCCACAAATACGCCGGCTGCAAAAGCTCGGCGCCATCGTCCATCTCTGCGGCGAGCGAGAGATCGATTTTTCCTCCACATTGCGCTGGCTGCGCCGCGAATGGCAGGTGCGGCACTTGCTCTGCGAAGGCGGCGGCGAGATCAACGCCGCGCTGCTCCAAGAGAAACTCGTCAATGAAATCCACCTCACCCTCTGCCCGAAGATCTTCGGTGGCCGCACCGCGCCAACCCTCGCCGATGGCACCGGCCGCCAACACCTCGCTGACGCCACGCGCTTGCAACTCAAATCCTCCCGCAGAGTGGGCGACGAAATGTTTCTCACCTACTCGGTGCCACCCGGGCGCCACGACTGACTTCAGATCTCACGGGTGCATCCGTACACCGTTCTTAATTAGGCGGGTTGCCAGAGTTGATCCCAATGGTGGTTGCGGCGGGCTTCGTCGAGGGCGAGCAGAGCGCGCAAGCCGGGCCGCGTCCAAAATTGTCCGGCCCGCTTGAAGCGGC
>JANOQV010000282.1:0-8787 GCA_031414955.1 Pedosphaera sp.
CCGGTTCATGGAAAGCGGGGACATGACGACATGTCCCCGCAGTCCCAAGGTTCCGCCCCGCATCGATCACCAACCCCCGGCGGCGGCGCGACGCGTTAATCCCGGAACAACCTCGGCGCAAACTCGCGCAGGCTTCGCCGCCAGGTCTGCCACTCGTGATCGGTGCCGGGCGAGGAGTAGAACACGTTCCTGATGCCGGCCTTGGTGAGAGCCTCATGCACGGCGGTGGCGCTGGTGTGAAAACGTTCTTCGGCGGTGCCGGCTCCGAGCCAGAGCAGCTTCACCTTCTTGTTGAACGCGGCGGTGTCGTTGAACACGCCGTCATACGCGGTCTTCACGTCGAAGCCCTGTCGGGGCGCCCCGCTCATCGTGCCGATCCAGGCGAACTGGTCGAGATGCCGGAGCGTGATGTTGAGCGTCTGGCCGCCGCCCATCGAAAGCCCGGCCATCGCGCGGCTCTGGCGATCCTTCAGCGTTCGGTAGGTGGAATCGATCATGGGAATCAATTCGGTAATCATCACTTCCTCGAACGCGGCGGTCGGCCCCGTCGTGCGACGGAATGAGGATGGCCCGTTGGTCGAAGCGTAGGCCGCGTAGCCCGTGTCCACGACGAGGATTATGGGCTTCGCCTTTCCGGCGGCGATGAGATTATCGAGGATGAAATTCGCGCGGCCTTGCTCGACCCAGCCACGTTCGTTCTCGCCCGCGCCGTGCTGGAGGTAGAGCACCGAATAGCGCGTGCGCGTTTTCTTGTCGTAGTCCGGCGGTGTGTACACATGCGCCCGCCGCCACTTGCCAGTGAGTTTCGAGAAATACCAGCGCTCGCGCACTTCGCCGAGGGGCACGGTTTGCTTCGCGTCGTAGAAATCCACGCCCGCTTCCGGTACTTCAATGCCGCTCGTCTCACGCGCCCAGCCGAACCACGAGTAGCTCGCCGGATCGTTCACGCGCAGTCCGTCCACCGTGAACCAATAGTAGTGAAAGCCCGGCACGGCGGGCGGGGTCGTGACGCTCCAAGTGCCATCCTCGCCGCGCGTCATCTCCAGCGGCTCCTTCACCAAGCCAGCGCCACCTTCGAGTTTGACCAGCTTCGCGTTGGGCGCTTTGAGCCGGAACGTCACGCGCAAGTCGGGCGCGATGCGCGGGAACTCCGCATTGCCGACGTTACTTGGCGCGGGAACTGACTCCACCGCCGCCCGTACGCAGAGGGCCACGCCGAACAACACTGCCAACACTGGGATGAGAACGATTTTCATTTGGGTTCCTGTCGTGTCTCGGGATGGCCTTTAGGCACCGGCGAGTCCGCGCGGATGAGGGCAAAGCGCGCGCCTTCGGGCTTGTCGCTGATCATGATGTTCGCGAGGCGCGCGCCATTGCCACCCGACTCCGCGCGATACGTGCCGCCATAGACAATGTGATCCTTTGTCGAGTCGTTGCCGTAGCCCGCGCCCGCGCGCCAGAACCAGTGCCAGCGGTTGCCGATGACATCGTGCAGTCCCCAGGCGTTCGCGCGCTTCTGCGCCACTGGATGAACTTTCTTTTCCGAGTTCTCGCGCGTCCAGGCAAAGGGCGCGGCGTCCTCCGGCTTGTCGCCCCCGGGATTCATCGTCGCAATGCCAGCGCGCGCGGCGTATTCGAGACGGGCGTGATCGGGCAGGATGACTTTCCATCCAGCGGGCGCGAGCTTCGCCAAAGCCGGAAGCACTTTGTCCACGGTGTCGCGATAGAGAATTCCCGCCGGCACCTTCGAGTTGCTGCCATCGCCGACATCGGACGGCTCGGCCTGCATGAGCGCGCGATACTGCTCCACCGTCAGTTGCGTTTCCATCAGGTAGAAGGGTTCGGAGATGGTCTCCTGGCGCTGCCGCTCGTCGCCTTCGTGACCGTTTTCCGTGGCCGGACTGCCGATCACGAATTTCCCAGCCGGGATGAGACGCCAGTTCAATGCCGGGCCGCTTTTCCCAGTCAGCGCAATTTTCCAGACGACGGGCTGCTTTGTCACTTGCGCGGTTTCGGTTTGCCGCCGCATCGCCTCAGTGGCATCGAAAGGCCAGTTGGTATAAACCTGCCCGGTCGTCTCGGCTCCGAACGCGGACGCGGCGCAGAGCAACGGCAGAAAGGCCAGCTTGAGCAGGTGATGGAATAAAATTTTTATTTGAGTCGTCATGGTTCTCGACACCGCTCTCGTTGGGAATTCGCTGTTCGACGCTCCGCGCCGGGAAAAACTTCAGCGAACTCCGATCATTGGTTCGAGCATTTGCTCCACCGAGGAATTGCGTGCCTGCCTTCGCCAGCCTCCCAATCGAGGCGGCAGGGCAGTGCGGGTGAAGGTGACGACCAAGGCCGGATTTCGAAGGGCCGTTTTCTAGTTCGGGCAAAAACACCTTACCGGCTGAAGCGATAGCCCTCCCCGCGCACCGTAAAAATGTGCTTTGGC
Source organism: Pedosphaera sp. (assembly GCA_031414955.1). Classification (GTDB taxonomy): domain Bacteria; phylum Verrucomicrobiota; class Verrucomicrobiia; order Limisphaerales; family SIBH01; genus JANNGC01. The sequence goes on from JANOQV010000282.1 coordinate 2,438, forward strand.
GACTGTAAGTCATCTTCGAACTTCTTACGCAGCCAGGCGATGTGGACATCGACGGTGCGTGCGGTGATGTGGGGCTGTTCCTTCCAAAGGTGAGTGAGGATGCGTTCGCGCGTGAGCACTTGGCCGCGGTGGTTGATGAGGAAGCGCAGCAACTCGGCCTCCTTGGCCGCAAGGTCAAGCCGCCGGCCCTTCCGCGTAAACTCCATTCGAACGAAGTCCGCCGTGTTGCCGCCAAACTCGACGCGCATCACGGGCGTGAGCTGCTCCTTGTGGACGCGGCGCAGGAGCGCGCTGACGCGGGCCACAAGTTCGTCGGGGTCGAAAGGCTTCACGAGATAATCATCCGCGCCGGTGCGGAGTCCCTGCACGCGGTCGCGAACCTGGCCTTTGGCGGTGAGCATGAGGATCGCGCCGTCGAAGCCGCGCTCGCGAGCGGCGTGGCAGATTTCAAATCCGCCCGCGCCGGGCAGCATCACGTCGAGGATGAGCAGGTCGAAGGTTTCCTCGGTCGCGCGGCGCAGGCCGGTCGTGCCGTCCTTGGCCGATTCAACAACGTGGCCCTCGGCGCGCAGCAGGTCACTGACGACGCGCACGACGCCCGGCTCGTCTTCCACGAGAAGGATGCGCGCGCTCATGATTTCACCGGCAAGCTCACCGTGAAGGTTGTTCCGCGCCCGGCCGCACTCTCCACGGACACCCGGCCGCCGTGCGCCTCGATAATTTCCCGCACGACGCTCAAGCCCAGTCCGCTGCCGCGAATCTGTTTCGCCTGCGCCCTCGCGCCGCGGAAGAACGGTTTGAAAATCTCGGATTGTTCCACCGCGGGAATGCCCGGCCCGCGATCCGTCACGCGCACTTCCACCCTCGGCGGATGGCTGCCGTGGATGGGCGCGGTGGTGATGCCGATCCAGTGTCCCTCGCCGCCGTGCTTGGCCGCGTTCGTGATGAGGTTCTGGAAAACGCGGCGCAGGGCGATGGCGTCGCCGGAGACAGGCGGGAGTGCTGGCGACGGCTCAAGATGCACTTCGCACTGGGCAGCCTGAGTGTCCTCGGCGACGGCGGCGATGGCTTCGGACAGCAGCGGCGGGATTTCCACCCGCTCGCAGGCCAGAGCCGCGCGCCCTTGGTCCGTGCCCGCCAGCACCAGCGTTTGCTCGACCAGTTCCTTGAGCTGCTCCGCGTGATCAATGATGAGCTTCGAGTATTCCTCAATCTGGGCGCGCTCCTTCACCACGCCGCGCAGGAGGTTGTGGCCCGCGCCGCGAATGACGGTGAGCGGCGTGCGCAGCTCGTGCGAAACTGTGGCGACGAAATTCATCTGCTGCTCCGCCAGTTGGCGCGAGCGGCGCGTGTGGAAGACGAGCGCGACACCGGCGGCGAGGATCAACCCGTTCACCAGCAGGGCGACGCCAAGATTGCGACGGCGCGATGCTGACACGATGGACTCCAGCGCGCCGGGGCGGGTCCGCACCTGCATCACCCACAGTTCGCCATCATTCCCGCCGCGCCCGCCGCGCGAGCTTTCCGCAGTCCGGCCTTGCTGATGAAAGCGCACCGTGAGGGCCGCCTGGTCACTGACGCCGACTCGTCCGCTGGAGAACAGTTCGCGGCCGGTGGACGCCGCAGTCACGGTCACGTCGTAGGGCAGCGTGCCGTTGATGCTGAGATGGGTTTGCAACAGTTCCGGCAGCCACGAGTCGCGCACGTAATGCAAATCGAGTTGCACCAGCAGCCAGCCGCTCGCGCCGCCGGATGGGCCAGGGCGCGAGCCGAGGATGGGAAAGGCCAGCATCTCGCCGGTGCGGTCGTTGAAGTTCGGCGGCCCGCCGTTAAGCATGCCCAGCGTGTATTCCCGCAGCGTCGCCCACTCCGCCGGCCATTCCAGCGGGGCCGCTTGGCCGGCCTGCTCATCCGGCGCAAAGAGTTTGATGCTCCCGCGCGCGGGCATCGCCACAGCGACGCGGCGGAACAGGGGGCGCGGGTTCGTCGCGCGCCAGTCGCGGTAGCGCGTGAACCAGGCGGCCCCGCGATCCTGCTCGGTGAGTTCGGCGCGGGTGGGCTTGAGGGCGGCGCAGGCTTCGTTCAGTTCCGCGTCGAACGCGCGCGCCAGCGCCTGGGCCTGCTCGGCCAGCCCGGCGCGCAGTCGCGCCGCTTCCGCGCGGCTCACGTCGCCCGTCCAGCGATATTGCAGCGCGGTGAGAATCACGCAGAGGACGAGCAGGAACGCCACGAAGCCCCACTCGATCAAGGTTTGCCTTCGGGCCGCGTTCATGGCGTTGAGTTCATTGAACCGACGACGAGATTAGCGGCCGCCTCGCGCCTCGGTCAACGGGCGCAGGGGGTTCTTAACACTCCTTAACAATACGCGCTGCGAACCGCACAGGAGTCGAGCCGCGCACCGATTTACTTCATCTGCACAACCACCTTCCCTTTGGCCCGGCCCTTTTCGAGATAGGCCAGCGCCTCCTTCGCCTGATCGAACGGAAACACCTTGTCAATCACCGGGCGGATGCGCCCCGCTTCGAGAAGTTTGCCAATCTCCGCAAGTTGCCGACCGTCCGGATGCACGAACAGGAATGAATACTCGATGCCGCGTTTCCTGGCGTGGCGAATGATCTTACGGCTCAGCAACCTGAACACGAACTTCATGAAAAAGTTCATGCCTCTCGCGCGAGCGAACGCAGCGTCCGGTGGTCCGACGAGAGAGACGACGTTGCTCTTGGGTTTCAGAATCCGAAGTGACTTCTCGATCACATCACCTCTGACAGTCCCCAGCACGGCATCGTAGTCTCGCAGCACCTCCTCAAATTCCTGCTGCTTGTAATCAATCACCTCATCTGCTCCGAGACTCTTGACCAAATTCACGTTGCCCGTGCTTGTGGTCGTCCCCACTTTCGCGCCGAGGTGTTTCGCAAGCTGGATTGCGAACGTGCCAATGCCGCCCGAGCCTGCGGGAATGAAAACTTTTTGGCCCGGCTTGAGATTCGCGCGTTCCTTCAACGCTTGCCACGACGTGAGTCCGACCATCGGGATCGAGGCCGCTTGCACGAAGTCCAGATTGGCCGGCTTGTGCGCGGCGGCGTTCTCCGGCACGACCACAAACTCTGCGAGCGCGCCCGTGCCGAGATCAAAGATGCTGGCAAAAATGGCATCGCCCGGCTTGAAGCGCGTCACGCGATTTCCGACCTCCACCACGACGCCTGCCAAATCGCTGCCCAGCGTGGCGGGTAGTTGAAACCGGAGGATGGCCTTAAACGTTCCTTTCGGAATCATGGTATCAATCGGGTTCAAGCTGGCGGCATGGACCTGGACGAGAATTTCGTCGGGCTTCAACGCAGGCCGCGCAATGTCAGCGAATGCGACGTGATCGAGTCCACCGTAACGTTTCAAAACAAGTGCTTTCATGTGTTCGTGTAAGTTGGTGTGTTCATAAATTAGTCCGAGTGAAATTCATGATGGAAAACAGCGTTTGAGCGCCAGCAACCACTTTGGGTTTCCTTGCAGCCGGACGCGGCGCGTGAGCAAAGCCCACAAAAGATTCCGCTCGCCAGCCAGAAATCCTAGCCATGTCTCTGCGCCGGCAGTGACTTTGATGTTCGGTTCGCCTAGCAGTCCTTTTTCAATCGTCAGCTTTCCCGCGCGAATCGTCACCGTTGCTTCGACCTGTTCGCTGCCGGTGAAAACGAAATGGTAAGTGGCGTCCAGTTTTCCGGCGGCGTGACGCTGAAACGTCTGCGGCATTCCTTGCAGCAGGGCGGCGATGCTGCGCGGACGCAGCGAACTGCGGACGTGCCGCACCGTTTTGTGCGGATAGCGCTTTTGCACATGAGCCTCAGCATCCGAACCGGGGATGACATAGACCGGCTCGCGCTTCGCCTGTAACGGGCGCATCACCTCATCGGCAAATTCTTTTTTCGAGGTAAGATACGGGCCGATCACGTCCTCGCCCGCCGGACAGACCGCCATGCAATACGCCGCCTTGTAATTCGGCCCGAAGCTCAAGCTCTGCCACACCGAGACACTTTCCGATTCCTTCACGCGGCGGCGGTAATCTTTTCCGTCGCGGCTGTCAGCGACGGTCTCAACCCAGTCGGCAAATCCGCCCATGAATTCGCGGTAATTGTGCGTGTAGCACGAGGAGAAATTAAACGCACCGTCCGCGCCAATCGCCCCGACCGGACACGCGGCCACGCACAGTTTGCATTCCAGACAAGGGTTGTAATCCAGTTCCTTGGAATACGCGCTGACCTCAGCGACCACGAGAATCGTGCCGAGCAAAATAAAATTTCCGAAGCGCGGATGAATCACGTTGCGATGAATTCCCATGTGGCCCAACCCCGCCGCGACCGCAACCGGCTTGTGCGCCACAACCCACATTCGCTCGGTCATCCAGCGATCCGCCTCCATCGGAAAGCCCATCGGCGGATTCAACGCGCGAATCCCCGCGTGCTCCAGCGCCGCCGTGATGCGCCGCGCCACGTCGTTGACCTCGTCGCCCGTGTGATGAAATTCTGAGTTGGCGACCGACCGCGCCGGGCTGCGAACATTGTCGCGATTCATCCGCAACACAAAACTGATGAGACTGCGCGTGTGCGGAAAAGTGCGCTCAATGTGCGGACGTTCCTCAGCCAACACCGGACGATCCACTTCCACAAAGCCGACGTCATCCGCGCCTGCGTCGAGGCACAACTGCCGCAGCCAGGCGGCGTCGAGAGGTTCGGAAGTTTTCTGAAGCACCGGTTTTTGCTGGTGCGCTCTGACGGTGGGATGTTGGTTGACCGCTGTGTTCATATAATCAGGCCAGACGGGATTCTTTGCGAATGCCCCGGTCGAATACGCCGGCGGGAGCAAAACGGCGCAGTCGGCTCAAAAAGACGCCCTTACCGACGGGATAACGCAGCCGGGGCGATTTCACGGTTACAGAATGGAAGACCGCTTCCGCAACGCCCCGGGGTTCATCTCCGTGTTCGATGCCTTTTTGAACTGCTTCCCTCATCCGCTGACGTTGCACGGCATACTCTTTGAGGGCAGTCTGAGCGGTCTTCTCGTTCTGGCTGATTTTGCTTTTGGTGTAAGCGGGTTCGATCAACACAGCGCGCACGCCAAATTCCCTCACCTCGTGATCCAGCGTCCAGGTGTATCCCTCCACCGCGTGCTTGCTCGCAGCGTAGATTCCCATGTAAGGTGCGGGAATAAATCCCACGACCGAACTGATGTTGGCGATTCGACCATAGCCCGTTTGCCGCATCCCTGGCAGAACGTCGTTCGTCACGCGCAGCACACCGAAGAAATTGGTTTCAAACTGTTGCCGTGCTTCAGTAAGACTTGTTTCTTCCAACGCCCCCGTGAGGCTGTAACCGGCGTTGTTGACCAGAATCTGAACCGGCCCGGCCTTCTGCACAATGCTTTGAACCGCCGCGCTCACGCTGGCGTCGTCCGTGACATCCATCTGGACAATTTCGACGCCGTGAATCGGCTTCGCGGACTTTGGATCGCGCACTGTGCCGAACACTCGCGCGCCGCGCGCTGCCAGCAATTGGGCGATTTCCCGTCCGATGCCGGAGGAGACGCCGGTGACTAACGTGATTTTATTTTTTAAGTGAGTGTGCATATACACAGTTTAGTTTTTAGTTTATCACTTTTGAGGGCAATTTAGGTTTTTGTTTTATTTCTCCAAAGCCAACGCTGCCGTTTCGAGATCGGAAAGAATGGCGGACCAGCGCTTTTCACCAAGAGTTTTGACCACGGCACATTGAGCGGACTTCCAGGCCGGCATCAGTTTCTCAATCTGTTTCCGGCCTTTGGTTGTGATCGTGAGTTCCACCCGATTGCCGCGTCCGCCGCCGACGGCCTTCACGAAACCGTCCCGCTGCAACGGCCGGAGATTCCGCACGAGCGTCGTGCGCTCCATCCCCAGCCAATCGCTCAACTCCGCCATGCTCCAACTGTCCTTCGTTTGCAATGACGCCAGGATTGACCCCTGCGTGGGCCGGATTCCGTGCCGCCGCATTTCCGCGTCAAAAAACTGCGTCACTGCCCGCGTCACCCAGCGCAGGTTGAAGCACACACAGTTTTCCCCCGCCGCCATATCCAGTTCTTTCGACATCGTGATGTGTATATGCACTACTAGGACAAAATCGTCAACAGCTTTTTTCAATGATTGTGGCGATTAACTTTTGAAAAGCTTTTCCACCTTCGCTTTCACCGCGGCATCCATCTTGATGAGCGGCGGCCAGGGGCGTTTGAAGCCTTCGCCGGGAATTTTCTTCGTCGCGTCGATGCTGGGTTTGTTGCCGATGGCGATTTCGCTGTTGGCGTGGCGTTGTGGGTCGCTCCTTAACACTCCTTAA
>JANOQV010000283.1:0-2209 GCA_031414955.1 Pedosphaera sp.
TTGGCATTTCCGACACTGGGCGGACATGACACCGACCTTTCGGTTGTTGTCACGCAAGTGTTCAGCCCAAGCCTTTCGTTCAGCGCGGGTAAGTTCAACATGCTGGATGCAGCGGCCAAAGTGCCGCTTATCGGCGGCGGAGGCATCGACGGCTTTCTGAATCTCTCGCTTGCCGCACCGGCCAGCGGCGTGACGCCACCGTATCTCCTTGGCGGCATTCTTTCATACAAGACCAAACCGGCGAGCTTTACCCTTATGGTCTATGATCCGCGCAATGCCCAGGATAGCGACGTGATCACCCACCCGTTCGAAGATGGCGTAACAACCAGCGTTTCGGCGACCATTCCTGTCACCATTGGGGGCCGCAAAGGCTATCAGGGCCTTCGCGCGGCCTACAGCACGAAGGACGGGCTCGATCTCGCCAGCATACCTGAGTTTTCCCTGCCTCCGGAAAGCCAGAACATACTGACGAAGGATGGGTATTGGTATGTTTCCTATTCCTTTCAACAGTATCTTTTTCAGAACCCGTCCAATCCCGATGAAGGTTGGGGCGTGTTTGGACAAGTCGGAGTGTCGGACGGCAATCCCAATCCAGTTAAGTGGAGCGGTTATCTCGGCGTCGGCGGCAGTGGCCTATTCCGGGACCGCCCGGACGACAGGTTTGGCATTGCCTATTTCCGGAATGGGTTCAGTGGCGAACTCAAGAATGGACTGAAACCGCTGGGTATAGATCTCGGCGATGAACAGGGTTTGGAAGTTTTCTATAGCACCGCAATTACGCCGCGCTTCACCCTTACGGCCGATGCTCAGGTGATTGATCCAGGGATGAGCGGAGAAACCGCTGTCGTCCTTGGGCTGCGCGCGACATTGGACTTATTTTAGACGGTTTCGGTCCTGTAAGCGGTGTTGATACTGTTCCCACATTTCGCCCGGCGTGAGTGAGATTCAGGGAGCCAATTGATGCGAGACCCAACCTTGGATCGCCCGGGGCTGGAGTTTCCGGGCTTCATTGGGGCAGCTGGTCGTTGGGTCGCCTACCGGGTGTTGTCCCCCGCCTGCGAGATCAACTCGGGTCGCTCCGAATGGATCCGATCCTCGTCGCGTTGCCGCTGCCAGCCCCCCCTGCCTTGGTTCACCCCCGGCCCCATTCCTATGCGGGGGGGCGCAGCGCGGCAGTTCGCTAGCGGCAGGCTTCTTCACCGGGGAATCCAGGTGGAAGCCACTTGGCGGAAGTCTGTCGAGGAAGCCTCACGATAACAGAGGTTTAGATAATCACGACTTTGACCTGCTGGATTCTTTTGCCAAATCCACCAAATCCAGTTCACCAAATCCACTCTGCCAAATCCACCTCGCCAAATCCGGCCTGCCAAGCACCTTCAAAACAGCAGTTTGGCCAGAGAAGATGGGGCATTTGCGCCCTGCCAGATCGGGACGTCACTTGTCCATTGGCCGCGACGCAACATCAGCTGCGCACACCGCGTGCGTGGCGCGCCGTAGCTGCCGAGGCTCAGACGATACTGATCGCGGATATGGGCCAAGAGCACCATCTCGCGCCATTTCCGATGTGATCGCGGTTGCTTCTTCCAGACATCAAGCCCACGTTCTGTCAGCCCCATCAGACGGTACAAACGGTTGCGGGCCAGGTCGCCGCGATACTTGGAAATATATTGAAACTTCATGGTATCGGGGCAACACTCGGACCAGTGGCGTTCTGCCCCTCCATGTGCCGCGAAATACATCGCTGCCTTTTTTGGCACCTCTCTCGCCTCACGAAGTATGCGGTTCTCCTTGCACAACCGCTCGTTCTCACGCAGAAGCTCGGCGTCTTTCGCGGGCACCTTGGCCTCTCCAGAAAACGCCCTGACCCACTTGCCGAGGGTCGAATGCCCAATCCCTAAATCAGACGCAACCTGACGCCGTGTCAGGCCGTCCTCAGGGAAAACGATCCCCCGGATCGTTTTCTGATCCTTCGAACTTTGCGCGATGCGAACTGCATCCCGCTTAAACTCGTCGCTGTGTATCGCTGCCATATCCAGTCTCCTTGATGGCGAGTATTGCTCTCAAAAGACCGGAACGAAACCGGTGCAGGTCCATGCGAAGGCACATCTCTGGGCGGCGGCCATCAAATCCGGTGTGCAGCTTGCGGAGTTGGCACGCCAGGAAGGTCACTCTGAAAGTTACATCAGCTCTCGCGCGATGCTGGCCTTCC
>JANOQV010000284.1:0-13223 GCA_031414955.1 Pedosphaera sp.
TGCGCGTGCGCGCCATCGTCCGCGCTGGTGGGCGGCCGTAGCGGCAGCCGTGCTGCTCGGATTTTTCGCGTGGTGGATGGGGCCGGCCCCGACCGATGCCTTCCCGCAATTCCGCGACCGCATGGTGCGCACCGTCGTCCGCCAGTATTCCATGGATATCGTGACGAAGGACAAGGCGGCCATCCGCCGCTTCCTGGCGACGAACCAAGCTCCTTCCAACTATGTGCTGCCCCGTGCGCTTGCGCGCCTGCCGGTGATTGGGGCGGGCTTGCTTCGCTGGCGCGATCAGCGCGTTGCGATGGTCTGTCTGGATTCAGGCGAGCAGGGAACCTTGTTCCTCTTCGTCGTGGAGAGTGCCGCCGTGTAAAGCGCCGGGGCCGACGCCGGACTTCGTGCCCGTCAGCAAGCTGACCACGGCGAGCTGGACGGAAGGCGGGAAGACTTACGTGCTGGCGGGAACCGGCGGCGAAGAAGCGCTGGGCCGCTACTGGTAGTGGGCTTACGGATAGCTCGGGCTGCTCGGCTTCGCGCCTTTGGGAGCCGTCACCGAAGTGCGCCAGAGCATCCAGTAAAGATCCGCGCGTTCATTGGCCGGCAGGTCGATGGGCAACTGCGCGGTGTCCGGCAGGGCCGGCGGACGCGTGCTGGCCAGCCGCCATTGATGATACTCCGCGTGGCCGTCCGCAAACGAGAGATTCGCCCCCTCCTGATGCCACGACGCCGGGAGATCCAGCCATTCCGAGTAGTAGAATTTGTTGATGAAGTAGCCGTCGTTGATGCTGTCGGGATGCTCCTCGATGAAGGTGAAAATTCGTGAAGGGTCGGGCACATCGCCCACATGGAGGAATTGCGTGTAGCCGGGATTGTTAGTGTTGATCGAGCCGCTCATGAACTCGCCCGCGTTCCCGAGCATGGCATTCATTGAGACGCTGCGCACGCGCTCGGTCCAGCCCGCCTCGCGCTGCACGGTGCTCAACGCCGTGTCCGAGGGGCACCTGAACATCTTGCTCACGCCGGCGACATACGGCCCCAGTCCTCCGCTGGACTGGAGCCAGGTGTTGGTGTTGTCAGAATCCAATTCCCAGCTCATCACGTTGTTCACCCAATTCAAATACTGCCCGCTGGCGACAGTGGCGTGCGTGCCATCCGCGCCCATGTTGGCTGGAAACGCGTCGTCGTGATCACCGGCGTAAGCGTGCAGCGCCACGCCAAGCTGACGTAGGTTGTTGAGGCAATAAGTGCTGCGGGCCTGCGCTTTGGCACCCGCCAAGGAGGGCAGGAGCAGCGCGGCCAGGATGGCAATGACGGCCACGACCATGAGCAGTTCGATTAAGTTAAAAGCGGCCCGGCGACCCGACCTGACCAGCCGGTCTGCGCTCCGAGGAACGAGGGGACTCGCGAAGGGTTTCATGTCGATGATAAGCGGCTGTTCGAGGCACAGATTAAATAAATACGGCGTATAGTCAATCCAACGGCGGGCAATGTTCCGGTACCAGCAGTCTCGCGCCTCATACCGCCAAGAGGAGATTCCTGTCCTCAGCAATCCGGGATGGCTCATGGCGCTACGAAGGCAGAACATCTCTAATTGCGGTTGATCCTGGGGATTGCAAACCCGCGCTCCGGAATCGACGGCGGGCGCAAAAAAACCGCCAGCATCTCGCTGACGGTCGTTTTGATGGGGTCACTCGCGTGACCTTGACCACACCGTGCCATGCGAGGGAGAAGAGGCAATACTTTTCTTCGGACATTATTTGCGCGTCGCGTTTCATTTCCGTGTTTGTGATCGAGCGGGTTCCTGATTGAATGCCTGTCATGTCGGTGACGGTGAATTTTTATTCCTACTTCAAGGATCTGACGGGCTGCGCGGTGACGACGGAAGACCTGGCACCCGGTGCCACCATCGCGGCCTTGCGGCAGCAGCTCTGCGCGCGCTTTCCCAAACTGAAGACCATGCAGAAATCAACGCTCGTCGCGGTGGGGTTGGATTATCAGGATCAAAGCTACGTGTTGCAGGCCGGCGACGAGGTGTCGATGTTTCCGCCGGTGCAGGGAGGGTGAATGTCCAACGGCTTGCCTGATGCAGTATTTTTGAAAGCCTTCGAGGATTGCACCCTACCCTCCGAGCAGTGGAAGCACCGGGCGCATTTGAAGGTGGCGTATTTGTATCTGCGCGCGTCCACGTTTGACGAGGCGCTGGCCAAAGCGCGGCGAAACATTCAGCGTTACAATGCCGCCACCAACACACCCGAAAATCTGGAGCGCGGCTACCACGAGACCATGACGGTGGCGTGGCTGCGGCTGGTCCATGACGCGCTCTGTGAGTCCGAGCCGGCATCGAGCGCGGATGAATTCCTGGAGCGCGAAATTCAACTGCTCAACAGCAAGGCGCTGCACTTGTTCTATTCGCGCGAACAGCTCATCTCCTGGCAAGCCAAGGCGGAATTCGTGGAACCAGACCTCGCTCCCCTGCCCCGCAGCGCCGGGGAAAATTCCAAATCCTAAATCCCAAATTTCAAATAAACTCCAAGCTCCAAATTTCAAGCTTCGGCAAGCCGCACGCCATCCGCCCAGTCTCCTGGCGGAATCGGTATTCCGGCGATCACCGCGCTGCATCATTGGGTTTTGGAATTTGGGATTTGAAATTTGTTTGGAGTTTGGAGTTTGGAGTTTGGAGTTTCGACGCATGAAACGCTCGCTCACCATCTCCACCGACCCCATCGACGAAGCCTCGCTCATCACCTCGCGCGAAATGTCCGCCGGCATGGGCGCGGCGGTTTATTTCACTGGTGTGGTGCGCGGCAGCGAGGAAGGCGCGGATATTTCCGCCATTGATTACGAAGCCTTCAAGCCGATGGCCGAGCGGCAGTTTCAATTACTTTTCGACGAGATGGAGCAGCGCTGGCCCATCGAGTCGGTGCGGTTGGTGCATCGCCTCGGCGTGGTGCGGGTGAATGAGCCGTCGCTCTGGGTCGAGGTCGTGGCTCCGCATCGCAGCGAGGCTTTCGCCGCCGGCCAGTGGCTCATCGACGAGATGAAGCGGGTGGTGCCGATTTGGAAGAAGCCTCTGCCCTGAGGCGGCGCGAACCAGTTGGAACCGTGCGGCGGTGCCCGCTCACTTCTTCTTCTTTTTTGCCTGCGGGTTCATGGCGGAGACTTCGATGTCATCCAGCTTTCCGTCGCCGTTCTGGTCGAACTGCTTCAAGACCGCGTCGGTGGCGAAGGCTTTCTGGATGGACTCGACTTCATCCGCGTCGATGAAGCCGTTGTTGTTCTTGTCATACCGTGCGATCATGTTCCCGGTCTTCTGCGCCTTCTTTGCTCCTCTGACCGGTGGAGCTGCGAGCACGGAGGTCGCGCCGAGCACGAGGCTGGCGGTAAGAATGATGATGATCATCTGTTTCATGACTTTCCTTTCCGTGTTCAAGAACTGACGAACGCCGCATCCCAATCCTTCCACACCGGCTCGTAGCCGAGCCGAGAAATGAGCACGGCGACCTCTTCGGGCGAGCGATCATCCGCGATCTCAAACTGGCCGGTGGCGCTGCGACGACCGGCCCATTCACTGGCACCGGGGGCAAGCTCCACGATGCGGCCGCGCTCCGTGAGATGAATCTTCTCCGCGCCTGCGCCGGTGTAACCGCCAGGCTCGGTGTGGCTGCCCGCACTGAGGAGCGTGATGCCGAGCGGGATCAAGCCGTCGCGCAGTTTCGCCGGTTCGCGGGTGGAGAGCACCAGACCGACATCGGGCAGGAAGAGCCGGAAGGCGCAGACGAGTTGCACGAGATGGCGGTCGCTCAATTCGGTGAGCGGCTCGAATTCGCCGGCGCACGGACGCAGGCGCGGCAGCGAGACGGTGACTTGCGCCTTCCAGCAATGACGCAGCAGGTGCGCCGCGTGCGCCGCAAGGCTGATGGCTTCCGCGCGCCAGTCCGCCAGGCCGAACAGCGCACCGATGCCGAGGCGACGAAAGCCAGCGGCGTAGGCGCGTTCGGCAGTTTCCAGCCGCCAGTCAAAATTGCGCTTCGGCCCGGCTGTGTGCAGATCCTCGTAGATGACGCGGTCGTATGTCTCCTGATACACCACGAGACCATCCGATCCGGCGGCGACGAGCGGTTGGTAATCCGCCGTCTCCATCGGGCCTACTTCGAGCGAGACGCCGGGGACTTCCGCGTGAACGGCGGCCACGCAGTCGCGTAGGTAATTATTGGAGACAAACTTTGGATGCTCGCCGGAGACGAGGAGGATGTTGCGGAAGCCCTGCGCCTTGAGCGCGCGTGTTTCCCGCAGCACGTCCTCAATGGAGAGCGTAACGCGAAGAATCGGGTTGTCGCGAGAAAAGCCGCAGTACTTGCAGTTGTTGATGCACTCGTTGGAGAGGTAGAGCGGCGCGAAGAGGCGGATGGTTTTACCAAAGCGTTGCACGGTGAGCGCCTGGGAGCGGCGGCACATCTCTTCCAACACACCACTGGCGGCCGGCGCCAGCAGCGTGGCAAAGTCGTGCAAAGTCCGCACCTCTCGCTGTAGCGCCTCCGCTACAGCGAGAGGCTCCGCAGACAACGAACCCGCGACGAGCGACTCGACCGGCAGATGATTAAACTCAGCGACAAAACTCACGGTGTGTGACCATAACAAACACGCGAGGCTTGTCGAGAGAGGCGACGGCGCAAGACCCATTGCCACACGAACGTAATAAATCCCCGCTTGAACGGATTCGCGCCGATGCTAGATTCGCGCCCAACCGGATTCCCAAATATAGATATGAAACGATTTATTGCGTGCTCGCTGCTCGGAATGTGCGTGCTACCCGTCCTGGCGATTGATCCTCCACCGCCCGTCATCCAAAACATCACCGTCTCAAATGGGGTGAAGACCGTGACCTTCACACCCTCGCCCGCAATCGAGCAGTACGACATCAAGAGCAGCGTCAATGTGGGCGTGCCGTTCACCAACGACGGCTCAGGGGTGTTGAGCGGCACGACTTTCCGGGCCACCAACTCGCAGCCGACGCGCTTCTACTCTGTGGCGGCCACCCCGTTGAGCAGCAATGATTTGCTCTCGGTGAACCTGCTCAACCGCATCGCCTACGGCCCGACCCCGGATGAACTCGTTCGCGTGAAGGCGATGGGGCCGCAGGCCTACATCGCCGAGCAACTGGCCCCGGAGGTAATCAATGATTCCTTCGATGTCTTCACCACGGAAGCGACCAACAGCACGCCGCCCCTGCCTCCGCAGTGGCAGTTCCTGAGTTTCTCCGGCACGGTCTCCAGCTCCAATCTGTATCTTTACCTGACCCAGGCGGGCGACGCCTACATCGACGACATGGCGTTCCAGATCGTGACCAACCGCATCGACATCATCGACACGGGCACGAACTTCATCACCAACGTCGTAGCCGTCGCCAGCCCGAATTTGCTTCAGGACGGGGACTTCGAGAATACAGATTTGACCCCACCGTGGACGGTGACCGCGAACATGATCGGATCGAGTCTGAGCACCACCTCCGCCCACTCCGGAAGCAACAGCCTGCATTTGGTATCAGCGGGGATTGGCAGCACGGAAGCCAACTCCATTTATCAGCGCATGACGAATCTGGCCGGGTTTAATTTCAACGGCAGCACCCAGCGTTGCATCCTGAGCTTCTGGTATCTGCCCGGAACAGGGTCCCACCTAATCAAGACGCGCCTCAGCGGCAGCGGCGTGGTGGGATCGGGTAATGCGCCCGCGCCCGCGTCGGAATGGATTTATGCCACGGCCACCGGATTGGCCAACGCCACCAAGACCATTTACATCTACACCTCGGGAGCCGGCGAAGCATACATCGACGACGTGAAGCTGGTGGCCGGCAGCGTGGCCGGCGTCGGGCCGAACCTGATTCGCAACGGTGATTTCGAGGCGGCGCTGGAGACCAACAATTGGAACGCGACGGCCAATTTCACCAATTCCTTGATCAGCAGCAATTTCGCCCACTCCGGTTTGGGCAGCTTGAAGGTGGTGGCGAGTGCCGCAGGGGCCGGCAACGGCAACTCTCTCTTCCAGACCAATATCTTCGTGACCAACGGACAGACTTATACGGTGAGCTTTTGGTACATGTTCCCGACCCGGAACCGGACACTGACCGTGCGACTGTCTGGCGCGAACGACGTGCCCGGCGATCCCGGTCTGCTGGCCGCGGTGCCTCGGGGAGCCGGCGCGCTTCGTTACCGTTTGGAGAACATTCGTAACTCCAGCCTCGAGAATGGCGGCCAGACCACGGCCACCATTGGCGGCGCGAACCTGTTCGACTTGCGCGCCTATCATGTCCTCAGTGCGGTGAGCGGAAAGCGCCAACTCATTGAGGTGCTGTTGCAATTCCTGGAAAACCATTTCGTGACCCAGAACGGCAAGAGCTTCGATTATCTCGACCGTTTTTATGACGATGGCAACCTGATGGACATCCTGGCCACGGACTGGGATTGGCGCGAGCGCACCAAGTGGCAGGCCGCCTTGCTCAATCCGAACTGCAACTTCTACGATCTGCTCAAGATTCACGTCGAAAGCCCGGCGGAGATCGTTTACCTCGACACGGTGGATAGCAAAGGCAACGGCATCAACGTGGCCAACGAAAACTACGCCCGTGAAATCCAGGAACTCTTCGCCATGGGCGTGGACAACGGCTACGACCAGAACGACATCATCGCCATGTCGCGCGCCTGGACCGGTTGGTCGGTGGACATCGTCGATGAGGTGGACATCAACAATCCCTTCGCCGCCCAATCAACCCGGGTGGGCTTCTATGCGGGCGTCGGCAGCACGGCGGTTTCGAACCTCGTCGGCGTCTGGACCTTCAACTACAAGTCAGGCCAGCATGGCACCAACCGCGCGCCCATCTGGTCGGTCTGGGATCCCGCCGCACCCGCCACGAACCCGCGCGCCTTGGGGCCGAAACTGGTGCCGGCGCGCTTCGGCGCGGCCTTTGGCGCCGGCACTTCCTATCAACTTGCGTTGCCCCAGAACCGCACTGGAACCAACGGCATTTTGGACGGCTATGACATCACCGCCTCCATAGCCAATCTGCCTTTCACCATGGAATACATCAGCGTGAAGCTGTGCCGGCTGCTGGTTCACGAAGACTTCCCCAACCCGAATACGTTCGTCGGATCGCCGGAATATGACTTCTACGACTACACCAACCCGAACCGCTCTGCCGAGGCCGAACTGGTCCGCCAGTGCATGACGGCTTGGAACACGCCCGTCAACGGACGCAAGGGCAACATTCGCTCGGTGCTGAGTGTCATCCTCAACTCCGATCTGTTCCGCAGCCACGGCGGTTCCTTGCAGAAGGTGAAGACGCCGCTTGAGTTCGCGGTCGCCACCATTCGCTCCATCCGCTCGACTAACAGTGCCGGTGCCTTCACGGCCAGCACTGATGGCTACTCCATCAGCGGCCGCAGCCGCACGGCCAGTTCCGCGCCGCTCACCCGCATGGGCACCATGATGCTCTTCGACCGCGATGCGCCGGATGGCTTCCCCGAGGCGGGCGCACCTTGGATCAGTTCCGGCACGCTGGCCGAGCGTGTGCGGTTTATCCAGACCGCGCTGATGGCCACAACGGACGCGCTCAAGGGCGATGGCATCAGCGGCGGCAATTTCAACCTCACCGACCCGGTCGGACTGTTGAAGGCGAAGCTCGCCCCGGCCAACTACAACAACGCCGGCGCGGTCGCGGATCTGTTCCTGGGTTACCTCTTCCCTGGCGAAGGCAAGGCCAACCTGGATGACTACCGCAACCTGGCCATCAACTTCCTGAACACGAACGACAACGGAGTCGGCTCGTCGTTGTTCACCACACTGGTCAACACCACGGCCGCCTACGACACCCGTGTTCGGTCGATGGTTTCGATGCTCATGACTCTGCCGCGTTTCCAGGAACAATAATTCAGCACCATTATGCAACATCATCACTTCAACATCCTTAACCGCCGGGAATTCCTCACCACGGCGGGCAAAGCGGGCATGGCTGCGGCCCTGGCCTCCGTCACCAATGTGCCTGGCATTCTGCGACGGGCCATGGCCGAAGGCACCATCGGCAACGGCAAGAAGGTGCTCTTCATCTGGCTGCGCGGCGCCAATGACGCGCTCAACTCGGTCATCCCCGTCGGGGATTCTGCCTACGCGACCAGTCGCCCGATCATCCGGATTCCCACCGATGGCCTCACGAACTACGCCCTGACCGGACTGCCGGCTGACGATCCTCAGGCGGGCGCGGCCTCGACCTACGGCTTCTACCCGAACGCCATCCGTCTGGGCAATGGCTTCGCCGCCCTGCATCCGTCGCTCAAGTTCCTCGCGCCGGTTTACAACGCGGGCGATCTCGCGCTCATTCATCGTGTCGCCTATCCCAAGCAATCGCGCTCCCACTTCGACTCGCAGAACTACTGGGAGAACGGCAACCCGAACAACAACCTGAGCAAGGACGGCATCTTCTACCGCACCATCATCGAGTCGGACAATTACGCCAACGGGGTGAAGGCCGTCTCCATCCAGAGTTCGCTGCCGCTGATCTTCCGCGGCTCCAAGGTGGCCCTGACCAACCTGACCGATCCGTTGCGCTACAATCTGTTGAGCATCCCCTCCCCGGCCGGCGATCCGAAGTCGGATGCCTCCATCGCGGCGGGCAACAGCTACGGTTTCGCCCCCAAGTTGAACCGCGACATGCTCCACAGTCAGTACTCGAGCCTGCAGCAGACCTTGAATGCCTTCGCCGCCATCAACTTCACCGAGGCGGGCAACACCTATCAGGACTTCGTCAAGACCGACAGCGACGCCACCTGGCTGCCGATCGACGGCACGGGCACTCCCATTCCCGGATCGGACGCGGCCAAGGGCTATTTCCTGTTCCCCACCACGAACGACAAGAACGGCGGCTGGCGCCGGCCGGACACCTCGGTTACCGGCAACAAGTACGTGGTGAACCCGGGACACCAGAGCTTCTTCTACAACCTGCGCGCCGCCGCCCTGGTGTTGAACAACACCTCCGCCATCATTGCCGGCACCGAACTGGGCGGCTTCGACACGCACTTGCAACAAGTCCAGGGCAGTGCGGCCAGCAACCAGTCCGTGCTGGGCAACCACGCCGACTTGCAGCGCGTCATCGGCTGGTCGATTTATGCTTTGCGCAAGTACTTCACCCACTACTCCAACCAGGTGAACTGGGACGACGTCGTGGTGGTCACGCTTTCCGAATTTGGGCGCACCACGCGCGAGAACAGCGACAACGGCACTGACCACGCCGAGGCCAACGTCATGTGGGCGGCGGGCGGAGCGGTCAAGGGCTACGGCGCGGGCAATCCGACCGGCGTCTTCAACTGCGGCCCAAGCGACACCATCCCGTGGGTCACGGGGACCGGAGCGGGCAGCGCCATGTTCGGCATCAGCAACAGCTATCTCAAGCGCACCACGGACTACCGCTCCGTGCTGGGCGAAGTCATCCGCAAACACCTCGGGGCCACCCAGAACCAGTTGAACCGCATCATTCCTGGCTACGCTAATTCCGGGGAACACCTGCTTACCGCCGGCACTTCCTCCGTCGACGGCACAGCCGTTCGCGGCGAAGTCGGCTTTCTGTAGTAGAGTCTGGCATGACTGGTTTGTGCACCCCGGCGAGCCTGATCTGGCTCGCCGGGTTTTGTTTCCTCCTGGCCGATGCGGTTCCGGTGCGAGCTGCGTCGGTCACGCTTTTCGCCGTGGCGGATGCGACCTTGATTGAGCGCAATCCCTCCAACAGCCTGGGCGCGGCTACCTGGATCACCGCCGGCATCACCCAGAACGGCAACACCAACCGCGCCCTGCTGAAGTTCGACGTGGCGGGCGCCCTGCCCGCCGGCGCGACCGTGACGTTCGCCGGCCTGAATGTGTGGGTCACTGGGCAACCCCGGGACGGCTACGCGGAAACTGCCTTCTCGCTGCGCCGGATGCTCCGCCCCTGGGGCGAAGGTCCAAACGGCGATCCGCCGGATGCTCCAGGCTTCGGAGTACCAGCTCAACCCGGCGACGCCACCTGGCTGACCGCGTTTTGGGATACGAACGCGTGGACAATTCCCGGCGGGCTGGAGGGCGTGGATTATTCGGATGCGCCCAGCACCGCCACGACCATCGCCGGTATTCGTTCGCAGCCGTATTTTTTTGAGGCCGGCGGGGCCATCACCGACGCACAATTTTGGCTCGACCACCCGGAACAGAATTTCGGCTGGATGCTGCGGGCGGACCTGGAGACGGGCCTTGAGGCGCGCTTCACGGCCCGGCGTTTTGGTTCGCGCGAACTGGAGGATCCCAACACCTCGCCGCAACTCATCATCGACTACCTGCCGCCCATGCTCATCACCAACGTGCAAATGGCGGGTAATCAAATTGCCATGTCGTTCCCCACCGATTTCGGCTACTCCTATCGCATCGAGTGGCGGCCCGCCACGGAGAGCACGAACGCATGGACCACCCTGACCAACTTCGGAATCATCTTCTCCCCCGGCCCGCGCACCGCCACGGATTCGCTCTCCAACACCCAGCGCTTCTACCGCTTGCGCCGCGACTAATCGAAATCCGAGCAGCTCATGAAGTAGTGGCAGCGCGGGCAGCGCAGCTTGCACTTGTGATTCTCCAGTTCATGCCCGCACTGCGGACACCAGCGCCAAGGCTCGGCCATCGGCTCGATGGAGCACGGCGCCGGTTCGCTCGGCTGCTCCGCTTCCTTTTCACTCTCGCTGGCCATGCCTTCGTTCTAATGCCAAGCCCTGCGCGGAGGAAATGAAATCCTCTTTGCGCTCCGGCGACTTTCCCAGAGGATTCCGGCACCGATGAAGAAGACCGCCTTGTCCGAACTCGCGCGCCGCACCGGCGAGCCAGCCATCTCGTGGTTAATGAAGCTGACGCTCGATCATCCCAAGCTCATCTCGCTCGCCGCCGGTTTCACGGACAACGCCTCCCTGCCGGTGGCCGAAGCGCAGACCGTGCTGCACGACCTGCTGGCCTCGCCCGCTGGTCGGCCCGCACTGCAATACGGTTCCACGGCCGGCGACGCTCTTTTGCGCGAACTCACCGCCGTGCGCGTGCAGAGCGCCGACGGCCATCGCGACGCCCGCGTTCACGATCCCGATCGCACCCTCATCACGAGCGGCTCGCAACAACTCCTCTACCTGACCACGGAGGCGCTGTGCGATCCGGGCGACATCGTGCTGGTTGAAGACCCGACGTATTTCGTCTTCCTCGGCATCACCCAAAGTCACGGCCTGCACACCCGCAGTATTCGCATGGAGCACGACGGGATTGACCTGGCGCATCTGGAGCAAGTCCTGACGGAATTGAAACGCGCCGGCGAACTGCCGCGCCTGAAGATGCTCTACCTCGTTTCCTATTTTCAGAATCCCACCGGCCGGACCACGAGTTTCGCCAAGAAGCGTGCCGCGCTGGAGCTGTTGCAAAAGTTCGAGCGCGCCGCCGGCCATCCAATCTATCTGCTCGAAGACGCAGCCTATCGCGAACTCCGGTTCACGGCCACGGACGAGCGTTCGGCTCTCGCCACGGCCTTTTCCCACCGCGTGATTTACGCCGGCACCTACAGCAAACCTTTCGCCAGCGGCGCGCGCGTCGGCTTCGGCATCCTGCCGCCGGAGATTTTCACCGCCGTCGCCCGGATCAAGGGCAACCACGACTTCGGCACCTCCAACCTGCTGCAACAGCTTTTGGCCCGCGCCCTCGCCAGCGGTGCTTATGCGAAGCATCTGCCTTTGCTTCAGAGGCGCTACGCAGCCAAGGCCGCGCGCATGACGAACGCCATCCGCGAACACTTCCCCGCCGAAGTGCGGTGGGCGGAACCGCAGGGTGGCCTTTACGTCTGGGCGCAAGCTCCGCGGCGGCGCACGACGGGTGTGAAATCCAGGCTCTTCCAGGCCGCGCTCCAGCAAGGCGTTCTCTACGTCCCCGGAGAACTTTGCTACGGCCACGACTCCGCGCGGCGCAGACCCAACCACGAAATGCGCCTGAGCTTCGGTGGCGCGAAAGACGCCGACATTCCACGCGGCATCGAGCGGTTGGGCCGGGTGCTGCAGGCGGGATAAGTCCGGCGTAGTTCAGGCCCGCCCTCCAGCCCCGCGCTCCGTAGCGCGCTCACCCGCGCACCGAGTTCAGCCCCAGCCGCACGATGCGTTCGATCAACTGCGGATACGCCAGGTTCGCCTTCAGAGCCGACTGCGCAAAGTCTTCGTCCGCCGCGAGAATGGGATTCGGATTGGCCTCGATGAAATAGACCTCGTTCGCGGCGGTGACGCGCAAGTCCACGCGCGCGTAGCCGTCGATGGTGAGCAGATGGTAGATGCGTTTGCAGGTCTGCTGAATCTGCGCGACGACGACCGGATCAAGTCTCTCGGCGAACTGGTTCTGCAAGCCCCAGCGCTTGCGATACTCCTCGTCCCACTTGGCCTTGTAGGTGGCAATCTTTGGCTCGTCTGGCGGCACTTCCTTGAAGACGAGTTCGCGGATCGGGAACGCCTGCAAGCGATGATTGCCCATGACGCTGACGTAGAGTTCGCGCCCATCGATGTATTCCTCGGCGATGGCGTCGCTGTCGAACTTCTCATGGATGAACTGCACGCGCTCCTTGAACTGCTCGTCCGTCTCGACCAGCGAAGCCTGCGAGATACCGAGCGAGGCCTCCTCCTTGAGCGGCTTGACCAGGATGGGGAACTTGAGCCGCTTGGGCCGCGCGGTGCGTTTGCCCCGCGCCACGGTCACGAAGTCCGGCACGCGGATGCGATGGTAGTCGAGAATCTTCTTCGAGATGCCCTTGTGCTTGCAGAGCGTCAGCCCGGTGGAGCTGCAACCGGTGAAGGGCAGCCCCTGCATCTCCAGATACGAAACGATGGCCTGGTCGAAGGCGCGGTTGTTCTTGAACTGATCGGCGAGATTGAAAATCACGTCCGGCTCGAAGCTCGCCACCTTCTGCTGCACCAGGTCGAGGTTGTCGAAGATGGCGAGGTGTTCGGCAGTGTGCCCAAGTTCGCGCAAGGCGTCGAGCACGTTGCACTCCGTTTTCCAATCCTCGGTTTTCAGCTCCGCGCTCAGATCCTGATCGAGCGTGGTGGGCGCGATGGCGTCGAA
The DNA here is from genome assembly GCA_031414955.1 of Pedosphaera sp. Lineage (GTDB taxonomy): Bacteria > Verrucomicrobiota > Verrucomicrobiia > Limisphaerales > SIBH01 > JANNGC01. The sequence goes on from JANOQV010000284.1 coordinate 13,129, forward strand.
GAGGGCGAGGACTTTGAGTTTCTTTTTCATGGGCAACGGAGGGAGTGAAGGTGCGGCCGGGCCAACCTGCCCGGAGCGCGACGCACCGACGTCGC
>JANOQV010000285.1:0-3306 GCA_031414955.1 Pedosphaera sp.
GTGGTTCCCTCCGTGGTGGACCTTCTGATTCCCAAGCGGAAGCGCAATGAACCGAGAGATCGGGAACATGCGGCTTGGGCGGAACGCCTAGGTTTGCTACAGTGAAGCCCATGCAGCCGGATGTGGAATCTGAAACGCGGGAGTGGGGTAAGTATCCGAACGGGGATGATGTGGCCCGTTTCGATTACGGACGCCGTATGTGGTGCCTGCCCGACATGCGGGCGCGGTTGCTCGCCCACTGGCTGGACCAGCGCCACCCCTATCGCGAACGGTTTCAGGCGCACCGCGCCCAGGTGGAACAAGCCCTTTCGTCGGAAGTTCCGGGCAGTCAACTGGACGAACAATTCCGCACCCAAAACACCAGCCTGCGCTGCGTCGCCCGCGAAATCCCGCCCGTGTTCGGCAGCTTTTTCTCGTGACTCATTCATCATCGGCGGTCGCAACATGGAAGCCGGCGCGGTGAGCGTGCGTCTCCACCACGGCGGCCCGCAAGGCGTGAAGCCGAAGGCGGAAGTTGTGGCGGATATTCTGGCGGGCATCAAAGAGCGCCGGGCGTGAATATCATGTAAGACGTGCGGAAATACCCAGCGGAGCAAGGCAACGCGGAAGATGAACCGCTGGAAAAATGGATGGAAGAAAAGTCCCGCGGGAGCAATGCCCCTGCGGCTCCGGATGGGGTGTCGTCCCGGCGGGGCGTGTCCTGATTTGGACGAGCAGGGGGTTGCTCCCCGGGGAGAATGGACACTTTCGCGCAAACAACCGGTTCGTCCCGGCGGATGGAGGTGCGGGCGCGCAGAATCATCGCCATCCGAAAGAGGCGTCGCACAAGGCTGGCCGCCGGTGTCCAAATTCGCCGTGCCTCTTGCCCTCCACTTCCGATCGCAACCGAAGGTGTGATTAAAAGTGAGTGAGGCGACGTTCCGCTGGTGGTCCGGGTGGAACGGGCCACCGGCCCGTTGCGGCGGGCGACTCGCCCGGCGCTTGGGCGGCGCCGTGGGCGTTCTTGTCCAGAGGTGAACGGGTCTTGCTCAAGCTCGGCGGCAAGTTGCCACCGAGAACGGGCGGGTCGCCCGTTCCACCCTGCACTCTCCGCGCGTTCGGGCTCATGGCTTCACCCACTTTTAATCACACCCCGCAACTGATGGCCTTCTCCCGCCGGCTTGCCGCGGCAGGAGTTCACCGGTATGGTCGGTCGAGTCGGGCCTCCGGCCGGCCCGACTTGACCGATGACCCACCAGCCCAACCACCGGCTCACGAGACGACAGGCGATTCGTTCGCTGGCGGGCGGGTCGTTGTTGTTGCCAGGCATCCTGTCGGATCTGTTGGGGGCGGAGGGATCAGGCGAGGCTTCGCTGGATCCGCTCGGGGTGAGGACGCCGCATCATGCGGCGAAGGCGAAGCGGGTGATTTTTCTCTACATGAGCGGCGGGGTGTCGCATGTCGATTCGTTCGATCCCAAGCCGAAGCTGTTCGCCGAGGCCGGGAGGAAGGGGCCGCGCGGATTTTTCAAAGCGCCGCTGTGGGAGTTCGAGCGGCACGGCCGGTGCGGCACGGAGGTGAGCGAGTTGTTCCCGCACATGGCCGGGTGCGTGGATGACATCGCGCTCATCCGCTCGATGCGCGGCGATCATGGAAATCATTTCGAGGCGACGCTTGGGGTTCACACCGGCTCGGTGACGTTCACGCGGCCGAGCATCGGATCGTGGGTGAGCTATGGGCTGGGCACGACGAACCGCAACCTGCCTTCGTTCGTCGTGCTGGCACCGGCCTTGCCCTACGCGGGCGGCCAGGTCTGGTCGGCGGATTTCCTGCCGGCCTGCCATCAGGGGACGCGCATCATTCCGGGGCCGGAGCCGATCCCGAACATGAAGCCGCAGCCGGACGCGGCGGACTTGCAGGAGATGGAGCTTGGCCTGTTGCAGTCGATGAACCGCCGGCACCTGCGCGGGCGCGCGGCGGACCCGCTGCTGACGGCGCGCATCCGGTCGTTCGAGACGGCGTTCGGCATGCAGATGGAGGCGCCGGAGGCGTTCGATTTGTCGGGCGAATCGGATGAGACACACAAGCTCTACGGTCTGGTGCGCGGGGCGCGCATCAGCTTCGCGTGGCAGTGTCTCGTGGCACGGCGTCTCGTGGAGCGCGGCGTGCGGTTCATCGAGTTGATCGACTCGGGCGCGAACGGAAACTGGGATTCGCACGCGGACATGAATGATCACGGGCGCCTGGCAAGGAATGTGGACAAGCCGATCGCCGGCCTGTTGACCGACCTCAAGCAACGCGGCTTGCTAGATGACACGCTGGTGGTCTGGACGACCGAGTTCGGCCGCACGCCGTTCGTCGAGAAAGCGGACAACGAGGGGCGCGAGCATCATTGCCTGGCGTTCTCGTCGTGGCTGGCGGGGGGCGGGGTGAAAGGCGGGATCGTCCACGGCGCATCGGACGAATACGGCATCAACGTGGCGGAGAACGAAGTCCACGTTCACGATCTGCACGCGACGATTCTTCACCTGCTGGGGCTGGACCACGAGCGACTCATCTACCGTCACGCGGGGCGGGACTTCCGCCTGACCGACATCGCGGGGAAAGTGGTGAACGGCGTGCTCGCGTGAGCGGACGCCTCTTCGCCAGCCACGGATGAGCGGGGACAAATAATACGTGTAAGTACTATGAGATTGCCAGACCCCCACCCGCCGACTAGCTTGGCGGTGCAATGGGCAAAGCAGTTTCCCGCGCCTTTCCGAACGTGATGCGCGCCGCGTGCGGCGTTCTGGCGCTGTGCCTTGTTTCGTCGCGCGCCGCGGTGTCCCCCGCCTCCCCTCCCCCGGCCTGGCCGATGTTTCGTGGCGAACCCACCCTCCGTGGAGTGGCGTCGGGCAAACTCGATCTGCCCCTCACCCTGCTGTGGAGCTTCAAGACCGAGGCGGCAGTCCGTTCCTCGCCCGCAGTGGTGGACGGGCGCGTCTTCATCGGATCGGACGATGCGCGCGTGTATGCGCTCGATCTCGCGAAGGGGACGAAGCTGTGGGACTTTAAGACGGAAGGGCCCATCGAGTCTTCGCCGCTCGTGCTGGATGGGAAGGTCTTCATCGGTTCGGATGACGGGGTGATGCGCGCCTTCAACGCGACGAACGGAACCGCGCTCTGGCAGTTCAAGACGGACGACAAAATTCCCGGCTCGCCGAATTTCACCCGCGCTGCCGACGGCAAAGGCTGGGCGATCCTGTTCGGCAGCTTCGATGGCCGGATCTACAGCCTCGATGCCGTGACCGGCCGGAGCAACTGGACCTTCGAGACGAGCACGGGCAT
>JANOQV010000286.1:0-4220 GCA_031414955.1 Pedosphaera sp.
GCGTTTCCCCTCACCCCGGCCCTCTCCCCAGCGGAGAGGGAGCCACGTCATCCAGTCTTTCGACAGGGCGAAGCGTTTTCGTCGTCAGTCAGCGCTGGAAGAAATCCGAAACCTGAATCCGTTTCTCCCTCTCCTCCGGGGAGAGGGCCGGGGTGAGGGGAAACGCGACTTACTCACAACCGCGCAGTTTAATTTCAAATCAAACCTCAACCCACAGGAGTCTGTATGATCAGCATTCCAGGAAAATCCGGCAGCACCTGCGACGGCTTCAGCCGCCGCGAATTCTTGCGCGTCGGCGGCATGGGCATGACCGGCATTTCGCTCGCGGACATTTTGCGTCTGCAGGCGCACGCCGAGTCGCCCGCCAGCGCCAAGGGCAAGGCTGGCTGGGGCCGCGCCAAGTCCGTCATCTTCGTCTTCCTTCAGGGCGGGCCGAGCCACATCGACATCTGGGATCCGAAGCCTGACGCGCCGTCGAACGTGCGGGGCGAGTTCAAGCCCATTAAGTCGAAAGTGCCTGGCATTCATCTCAGCGAAACGATGCCGAAGCTGGCGCAGCAGATCGACAAGGCCACGCTCATCCGCTCGGTCAGCTACACGCCGGCCGGATTGTTCAATCATACCGCCGCGCATTATCAGATGATGACCGGTTACACGCCCGATCGCGTCTCGCCCTCCGGCCAGCTCGAGCCGCCCGCGCCGAACGACTTCCCGCACGCCGGTTCGCAGATCGCGCGCATCAAGCCGCCCGAGGTGCCGATGCTGCCGTTCGTCATGCTTCCGCGCCCGACGCAGGAGAGCAATGTCATTGGCAAGGGCAGCCTCGCTGGATTTCTCGGTGCGGCCTACGACCCGTATCAATTTTATCAAGACCCGAACAAGGACATCAAACTCGACGACCTCACGATGCGGAAAGACGTGACCAAGGAGCGTCTCGCGCGGCGCGAGTCGCTGCTGCAAAAGGTCAACGGCGCCATGCCGGAGATGGAGAAGTCCGTCGAGAAATACGCCATCGACAAGTATTACCAGAAGGCCTTCGACCTCGTGTCCTCGGGCCGTGCGCGTGATGCGTTCGATCTGGCGAAGGAGAAGGACACGCTGCGCGATCTATACGGACGACATACCTTCGGCCAGGGTTTGCTGCTCGCCCGACGTTTGATCGAAGCCGGCACCCGCTTTGTGCAAGTGAACTGGCCCGCCGTGGCCAACGGCAATCCGGTGGTCGATGCCTTCGACACGCACGCCGCGAACTTTGGTCCGCTGCGCGACCTGCATTGCCCGAAGCTCGACAGCGGACTCGCCGCGCTCCTGCAAGACATGGATGACCGCGGCCTGCTCAAGGAGACGCTGGTGGTGGCCATCGGCGAATTCGGACGCTCGCCGCGCCTCGGCGTGAGCACATCCGGCAACAGCAATTCGCCGGACGGCCGCGATCACTGGCCTTATTGCTACACGGCGCTGGTGGCTGGCGCGGGTGTGTCGCGCGGCGCGCTCTACGGCAAGTCGGACGCCACTGCCTCCTCGCCCGCCGAGAACCCGGTGCATCCGACGCAACTGCTGGCGACGATTTACCACGCGCTCGGCATCGACCCGCACACCATCGTGATGAACCACCTCAACCAGCCGCGCGAATTGGTGCAGGCGGAGCCGGTGGTGGGATTGTTCAGCTGATGCGCATGGCGAATCTTTTCCGCGTAGCAGTCGAGGTGGCGAGACTCACTTTTTCCGGGATGATCAGAGTCTCCTCACGTCGACTGCTACAAATCTTGGCTGGCATTCTCTCGCTTGCCGGGGCAACCCCGGCTCTGGCCCAGCCGAAAATCAACTCGCTCTCCCCTGACTGGATTCAGCGTGGCGCCACCCTGACCATTTCCATCACGGGTGAAAAAATCGGCTTGGTCACGGGCTTGGTGTTCAACGGCGAAGCGGGGTTGTCCGGTGAAATCGTCGTCGAAACCAATCCGCCGCCGGCCGTCACGGTCGAGTCCGCTTCCAAATCCATCGGGGTGGCAACCACCACTTCGCCTAACCGCAGCAAGTCCATCCAGGTCCGGATCACCGCCAGCGCCGAGGCCGCGCTGGGCGAACGTGAAGTGCGGGTGGTCGGTGCGAACGGCATTTCCGCCCCGCTCAACTTCACGGTCGGCAACGTGCCCGAGATTCCCGAGGTCGAGCCGAACAACACGCCGGAACAGGCGCAGAAGATTTCCGTCCCGTCCGTGATCAACGGCGTCATCCAGGCCGCGACGGAGATCGACTCCTTCCGTTTCAGCGCGAAGAAGGGCGAGCAGTTCGTGCTCGAAGTGCTGGCGCAGCGCAAAGGCTCGCCGCTCGATTCCTCGCTCGTGGTCTTCGACAGCAAGGGCAAAGAACTGGCCCGCAGCGAAGACGCGCTCGGCTTTGATTCGCTCGCCGAATTCACCGCGCTCGAGGACGGCGACTACATCGCGCAGCTCCGAGATTTCCAGTATCGCGGCACCGGCGATTACAAGTATCGCCTCTTCATCACCACGCTTCCTTACGTCGATCACGTCTTCCCGCTTGGTGGCCGGCGCGGGCAACCGGTGGAAATCGCCGTTACGGGCCGCAACATTCAGGGCGCGGAAAAGATGACGCTGAACATCGAGGCCAGTTCGCCGCTGGGCCGGCAGGAGATTCGCCTGAACACGCCGCGCGGCCTGTCCAACCCGATTCAGTTTGATGTGCGCGACCTGGCGGAGTTCACCGAGAAGGAACCGAACGCAGGCACCAACGCCAACGCCGTGACCGTGCCGGCGATGATCAACGGCCGCATCAGCGCGCCGAAGGATGCGGACCGTTTCACGTTCAAGGCCGCGAGCGATGGCAAGCTCGTCGCCGAGGTCGAGGCACGGCGCTTTGGTTCACCGCTTGATTCGCTGCTCGCCGTCTATGCCGGCGATGCGCTCGTGGCGCAGAACGACGACGCCCAAGGCAGCGATGCGCGCATCGAGTTCGATGCGAAGAAGGATTCCGAATACACCGTGGTCTTGCGCGACCTCACAGGGCGGGGCGGCGACAATTTCGGCTATCGTCTCGCGCTGCGTCCGCCATCCGCAGCGGGCGGCGCTTCCCTTGCCGCGAAGTTTTTCCCGGATGCGGTGCGCCTGAACCGCAACGGCCGGACGCGTGTGCGCTGCGAAATTGTCCGCGCTGGTTTCGACGGTCCGGTGCGGGTCGTGGCGCGCGATTTGCCGCCGGGCGTGAGCCAGCAGCCAATTGTCATTCCCGCCGGGCGCAACGAAGGCGACCTGTTGCTTACTGCGACGCCAGAGGCCGGATTGGGCACGCAGCCGTTGCGGTTGGTCGCCAGCGCGTCGGGTGGCGGCAAGGAACTTTTGGCCAATGCCACCGCGGTTTTTCCGGATGCGGCGGAGAAGGCTTTCAAGCAAGGCTTCCTGAGCGTGCTCGAAACGACGCCGTTCACCATCGAAGCGCTGGCCGTCGGCGCGGGCATGGATCAATTGCAGTCGGCGACCATCGATGTGCTGGTGAACCGTCAGGCGGGCTTCACGCAGGACGTGAAAATCACCGCCCTTGGGTTCGTGGCCGGGCGCGAGCCGATCAGCAAGAGCCTCAACGTTCCGGAGTTGACCAGCAAAGGCGACGCGCGGACCGCGCAGCTCAAACTGACGGCGAACATCGATGCGGAAATCGGCGTGCGTCACGTCCTGGTGCGTGGCGAGGCGCTCATCAACGGCCAGGCCGTGGTCGAGTTCAGCCAGCCGGTGGCCCTGGCGGTGACGCAGATTCCATTCGTGCTCAGCGCGACCCCGTCCAAGATTTCGCTTAACGCTCCGCCGGCCGGTTCCACCAACGTGGATGAAATGGAGTTGAAGGTGAAAGTGGACCGGCGCGGGTTCACTGGTGAACTGCCGCTCGTGCTCACCGGATTGCCCGTGGGCGTGAAAGTGGATGGAACCAACCTCGCCGCCAACGCCGGGGAGCTGGTCATAAAGTTTATCGCCACGGACAAGACGCCGCCGACCACCAACGCCACCGTTACGATTCAGGCTGCCGCCATGTTCAACGACCGGCTCTATCGCCATAAAACTGGCGGCATCAAAGTGGTCGTCTCGCCACCGGCCGCCATCGAGGTGGCGGCGACGAATGTGGTGCTGGTCCCCAAGCAACCTTGATGTGATGAACAGACCTGTGTATTCCGAAGCCCAAAGCGGCGCTGAAGCGACCGCACTCCAAAC
>JANOQV010000287.1:0-2512 GCA_031414955.1 Pedosphaera sp.
TTTACATTGATCGAACTGCTCGTCGTCATCGCCATCATCGCGATCCTGGCGGCGCTGCTCCTGCCCGCGTTGGCCAAAGCCAAAGCGAAGGCGCGCGCAACCTACTGTTTGAACAACCTCAAGCAGCTTGGCATCGGCGCGATCCTGCACGCCGACGATAACGAGGACACACTGCCGCAGTCATCGCACGCGCACGCATCCTGGGTGGGCCGGCTCCAGCCGTACACGGGCACCAACGTGTATCGGTGCCCGGACGATAAACACCAACAGCGCCTTTACAGCTATGCGGTCAATGATTTCCTGACCATCCATCCTTATGGCGCGGAGTCGCTGGACTATTCCAAGTGGACTTCAGTCCCAAGCCCTTCGGAGACCTGCTTCATCGCCGAGTGTGACGACGCGTACGAGAGTACGGACCACTTTCACTTCGCGGATGATTCGTCGGGCGGCTACACCCCACCCGTTTTCCCTACGCAGGTGGCGGTGAGACGCCACGATCTGGGGGCCAACTATCTGTTCGCGGACGGACACGTCGAAAAGCTCGCGTGGTCGAAGGTCGAGCAACGACTCCAGTCCTCGGGTGATCGGCTCATCCGGCCGGACGGCCATCCATAAATCCAACCCACATGAAATCCACACCGTTCCATTTCGAGTTTCGACAAGACTTCTCGGCGCTCGCGCTTGGAGTTTTGCTGACTTGGCCGGGCGCGCTTCAAGCGCAGCACGTCCATGTGAACGCCGGCGCGAGCAACACCACCCAGAACGCGCGGCTCTATTTTCCCAACGGCTCCACCTACAACACCGGCTCGCGCTACGACGTTTATCTTTCGTTCACCAACGGGGGATCATTTTCAAACCTGTATCAGGGGGCGGGCGTCAGCTTCACCGCACTGGCCAGCACGGCGGACAACGGCGGGCCGGCGTTCGGTCATGCGGCGGACGGCGCGTTCCTGCAACTGCAATTGGTCTCGGTGAGCGGCCCGCCGGGCGGCGTGTTCGGCGTGTGGGCGCAGCAGGTCGGAAACCCGGCGATAAGTTACCCGCTGTTCTCCCTGCCTGTCGGCGCGACCAACGGCACCAACCTGCTCAACTTGAGCGAGAGCGATGGCTCACTCAGCGCGGATCCTTACGGCCATATCCACGGCCGGACCTTCACCGCCACGAAACCCGGCCTCTACACGCTCGGTTGCCGCATCCTCGACACGTCCTCCAACGGCACGGGTGGCGGCCCGATCCACACGCCCTCGGCGCTCTACTATTTTTATTTTCAGGCCGGGCTGACGATTTCGTCGTGGGCCAAGAACTCCAATTCGTTTGCCGTCACGTTCGGCACGACGGCGGGCAAAACTTACCACGTCGAATCTTCAACCAATCTGGCCACGACGAACTGGACAGCATTCGCCGGGCCTTTCACCGGCGACAACAGGCTGCGCAGCATCACGAACAACTCGGCTGCTCCGACGCTTTTCTTCCGACTCCGTTCCAACTGAACGGGCCAACCAATTTTTTCGAGCTGCGACGAAAAGAACACGAAACCAAAAACAAAAAGCAAAACATGAAAACGATTAGAGCCACACCATTCCTCTGTCGCACAACTAAGCGCGTGTCCGGCTTGATGACCTTGGCGGCCTGCCTTCTGGCGGGCCAGGTCGCAGAGGCGCACGTCAGCTATTCCAACCGCGACTTTGGCGCGTTCTCCGGGCAGACCAACGGCACGCGGTCCATCACCAATCAAACCGTGACGGGCAACTACGGCTGGGCCGACGCCGCCGACGGAATCCTGGGCGACACGCATCGCGGCCGCGCTTTCCGGTTCCATCTGGATAACACCACGCTCGTCAGCCTGACCGTCTCGGCCAATCCCACGACGAACTTGCAAGTGCTGACTCCAGCCTTCTCGATCTACTCGGGACTCGCGGGGCTTTCTCCCTACAACCCGCCCAGCCAGACCACGAATGCCGTCAGCGCCGATCATGATGGCAGCGCGGCTGGTGCCGCCTGGAGAACCTGGTGGGTGCAACAGAACCTGAATCCGCTGGCGACCGATCCGAGTCCGACGGATGGAAGCTGGAATGCGCTGGGCGATTGGAAAATCGGCGGTGATGGCGACCTTACAAATGATTTCTCCTAATTGAGCAGTTTCATCTACCAAGGTTCGGCGGCGGCCACCGTCGGTGCGACCAACATCTCTGGCAGCTTCCTGCTTCCGGCGGGCGACTACACCATCTTCATCGGCGGCAACGACCTCGCGAACAAAACCTCCGGCACGGCCCTCACCGCTCATGGCCTGGCCGTGACCCTGTCGATGGCTCCGACGCCCGGCCTGAGCATCGCGCCGAAAGTGTTTGTTGGCTGGCCGTCCGGCACCACCACCAACTGGGTGCTGCAATCCGCACCGACCGTCAACGGCCCCACTTGGACGGGCGTGACCAACGCTCCCATGGTTTTGGACGGACAACCCGGCGTGCTGCTCGACAGCGGCGCGGGCCAGCAGTTCTTCCGCTGGAATTAC